>PXRX01000046.1 GCA_003023195.1 Halobacteriales archaeon QS_8_69_26 | reverse complement strand
GATAGCCTCTGGCCGAAGGCAGGACGGTTCTCATGCATACCCGTTTCTGCCGGGCCAGAGGCACTAATGCTCCTGGTTCCGCCAGTCTACCGAAGAGCGACCGAGATTGTCGAGTGGGTCAGCCCGGTTCATCGGTACTGTTCACCCTCCGAATCATGGGACAGCGTGGTGGTTGACCGTATGGTGCCCTGACAACTACGCGAATCGCAAGACGGCACGGGGAGAACCGTGTAGTGAAACGTAACGTTCTTGAGTTCCATTTGTTCTCTCCCAAGAAGGGCGTAAAATGGCGAGAGAGGCGCTGAAACACGCGAAGCCTAGGCCGGGATTCGAACCCGGGCTCTCGTCCTTACCAAGGACGCGCTTTACCGCTAAGCTACCCAGGCCCGCATCACCCGGTTGTCGGGTGTCCCGTTTATCCGTTTCGATCCCCGTCGGTCCCCCTGCCCGCGGTTTTCCGCACGGTCGGTTCCGCTCCGGTCCCGTGGGCAGCGAGGCCGGCGACGCGGTTCGGGGTCGCTCACCCCTCGCGGGGGTCGACGACCGTCTGGAGGGCGTCGCCGAAGACGAAAAAGAACAGGACGGTCACCGATATCAGAAGCGCCGGGAGGACCGGGATCCACCACAGCCCCTCGAATCCGGTGAGGTCGACTGCGGTGGTCCCGTCCAGGGACCCGTCGATCAGTCCCCGCTGGATGAGCTGACCCCACGAGTAGGACTGGTCGCCGCTCAACCCGATGAACGAGAACAGCGCCTCGACGAGGATCAACTTGGGAACCATCATGCTGAGGGTGGCGACGACGGTGCTCGCGAGGTTGGGGATCAGGTGTCGTCGGACGACGGTCAGGGGGCCGGCGCCGGCACTCCGGGCGGCGGAGACGAACTCCTCCTCCTTGAGCGAGAGGGCCTCCCCCCTGACGAGGCGGGCCATGTCGCTCCAGTTGAACAGCCCGTAGGCGACGATGAGCATGAACAGCGTGGGGCCGACGAAGATGACCAGCAAGAAGTAGACGATGACCGTCGGCACCGCGTCCTGGACCTCGACGTAGCGCATGACGAGGGCGTCGAACCGTCCGCCGACGTAGGCCGCCGAGGTACCGACGACCGTCGCGATGGGCACCATCAGCACGGCCGAGATGAGCGCGAACTGCAGGGCCGTCCGGGTGCCGTAGACCAGCCAGACCAGGATGCTCTCGCCGCCCATCGTCGTCCCCAGCGGCGTCGCCCACGTCCCCTGGCAGTGCCCGTCGACGACCGGGCCGACGCAGGTGGTCACGTACTTGCTGGCGACGCTCGTGTAGACCGGGGGCTGGCGGGCTTGGTCGAACTGGAGGGTGGGCTGGTCCAGGAGGACCGGCCCGACCAGGCCCACGAGCGCCAGGCCGGCGACGTAGACGAGCGCCACCACCGAGAGGGGATCCTTGGGGTAGGTCTCCCGGAACTTACGGACCTTCGCGGGCTCCCCGACCGCCGGAACGACGGCGAACGAGACGACCAGGACACCGACGAACAGCGAGAGCCAGTCGACCCGCGTTACGTCCCAGATGACGTCGTTCGTCCACGAATTGGCGACGATCCAGATGGTCGGTTCGCCAGACGGGAGTACGAAAACGTCGTAGCAGTAAAAGGCCACCAGCGCGCCGAACAGCACCAGAAACGAGGCTGTCGGGGCCGAGGGCCGGAGGTCCCGTCCCCCGTAACTGTCCCAGTCCACGTCCTCGAACCTGAGCGTCTCGGAGTCGTCGTCGGTGCCTGTCGCCACGTCCTGAAACCCCCACTGGAGAGCCGTTGGCGTTGGAAGCCGACGAGGGCGGTCTATAAAAATCCACCAAAGGATCAAATCCGGATTTCAGTCTCCGGTTTACTTTTGCACCGGACGGTCGTCGGTACGACCGACGATGCCGGAGCGGGATCGATGCGCGCCAGCGGTACGGTCGAGAGCATCCGGTCGACTCCCGGGAGGTGACCGGCCGTGAGTAGGGGCTGGTGGCTCGCCAAGCGCGTCGCCTTCGCCGTCTTCGCGATGTACCTCGTCCTGACGGTGATGTTCTTCCTGGTCGCCTTCTTCCCCGACCTGCCGGGGTCGATGGGCGAGGCGATGATGGACTCCGGACCGCCGGACGGGTCGCCCCGGGACTCGGACACGCCCCTGACCGAACGATACGTCACGTGGCTGGTGAAGTACACCACGCTGGACTGGTCGTACGGGAGCGGCGGCCCCATGGCCGGCGAGTCGACGACGACGAAGGTCTGGAACGCGCTGAAGCTGACCCTGACCTACCTCCTGCCGGCGCTGGGGGTGGCCTACGTCGTCGGGTTGCTCGTCGGCCTCCACGCGGCGCTCCGCCACGACACGCTGGCCGACCGCGCCGGGCGGCTCCTGGCCTACGTGGGGTTCGCTATCCCCTCCTTCTTCCTCGCCATCATGGTCCTGTACACTCTCCTGTCACAGATCGGGTGGCTGTACCCGTACTTCGACCCCGAACGGGACGTGTGGTCGGCCTACAACATCCAGCGACTCGTCGCGCCGTCGGCCGTCGTGGCCGTCGGGATGGTGGCCGTCCAGATCCGACACGTCCGCTCGGAGTCGGTGAAGTACGTCAACGAGGACTTCGTGAAACTGGTCCGCGCACAGGGGGCGAGCACGTGGAGCGTCGGCCGTCACATCGCCCGCAACGCCGCCACGAACCTGGTCTCGCTGTTCGTCTCCGACCTCCTGGGGGTGGTCCTCCTCTCGGTCATCGCCGTCGAGGTGGTGTTCGACCTCCCCGGGTTCGGGAACCTCCTGCTGGAGGCTGCCAGCGACCGCGACCCGGAACTGGTGATGGGCGTCACCGTCGTCACCGTCGCTGTGGGCATCGGGGGCAACCTCCTGCAGGACGTCGTGGCCCGGTCGTTCGACCCGCGGATCGGGTCCGAGGGCGAGTAGGTTCCCGGGCAGTCGGGAGCGAGTTGGTCCCGAGGATCCAGGAACGGGTAGATCCGGGGAAGTCAGGAGCGAGTTGGTCCCGAGGATCCAGGAACGAGTTGGTCCCACGAGTCAGGAGTCGCTGGCCGAGGTCCGGGCGGCACCCTCGGCGTCGGTGCCGGCCACGTCGACGAGCGGGTCGGCGTCCTCGCCCAGGTCCGGGTCGGTGAGTACGTCCTCGGCGTCCCCGAGCGGTACCCCGGCCTCGCGGGCGATCCGACGGGCGGCCTCGACGAGTTCGGTCGAGGGGTCGGTCCCGACGCCGGTCGTCCCCGCGATGACGGCCAGTTCGAGGCAGTCAACCTCGAGGTTGGCGTCGAGTTCCGAGGGGTCCTCGCTGGACCGGGCGAGCGTCTGGTCGCGCCCGAAGTTGCGGACCGTCTCGACGGCCTTGCCGGCCGCGTCGGTGTGGGCCAGCACGTAGAACCCCCGCGAGACGAGGACGTCGGCGGCCAGGATGGCCATGTCGGCCTCGGTCAGGTCGCCCTCGACCTCGACGTCGTCGCCCTCCAGGGTCACCCTGCCCGCCCAGGGGTCCTCCCGTGCCAGTTTCCGGATGAGCCCGAGGCCCGAGTAGATTAGCTGGACGCCGGCGGCGCGTTCGGTGACGTGGTCGGGGTCACCGCCGGCGGCGCGGGCGCTCACGATAGTGAGGGCGCCCGGGACGAGCGACGTCCCGTCTATCACGTCCCCCATCTCGGTCCGGAGGTCGCTCGGAGCGATGTCCCGGATGGCGTCCCTCACCGCCCGCCGGCACGTGGCGGCCTCCTCCATTACAACAGTTTTGGAGAACCAAAGCCAAAGGCCTTTGGAAACGGCACGCCCACCCCGCCCATGATAACCGTCGAACGTCGAACCGATCCGGCGGTCCGGGTCGTCACCCTGGACCGCCCCGACAGGGCCAACGCCCTCACTCCGGACGGGCTGGCCGACCTCGGAGCCGCCGTCGCGGACGCACCGGAGCCGGTCGTGGTCCTCACCGGCGCGGGGGAGGCGTTCTGTGGCGGCGCGGACCTGTCGGTGGTCGACGACCTCGACCGGGAGGAGGCCGCACGGTTCGCACGGTTGGGTCAACGGACTGCGTGGGCCATCGCGGACGCCGACGCCGTCGTCGTCGCGGGCGTCGACGGCGCCGCACGGGGTGGTGGCGTCGAACTGGCGCTCGCCTGTGACCTGCGGGTCGCGACCCCCGACGCGACGTTCGCCGAGTCCGGCGTCGCAATCGGACTGTTCGGCGCCTGGGGCGGGACCGTCCGGCTCCCCGAGACACTGGGGTGGGCCGACGCCGCCGACCTGGCGCTGTCCGGGCGGACCGTCGACGCGGACGGCGCAAAGCGGACGGGTCTGGTCTCCCGTGTCGTCGACGATCCGATGACCGTGGCGGAGGAAGTCGCCGACAACGACCCCGCTGCCCTCCGGACGCTCAAGCGCCGCCTCCGCGACGACGCCGACAGGAGAACCCGCGAACGGCGCGAGGCCGCCGCGTTCGCGGACCTGATCGAACGTCGGAACGCCACCGACCGGGACTGACGGCCGGGAGTGCGCACCAGCAGTGGCGGCCGGGAGTGCGCACCAGCAGTGGCGGCTGGGAGTGCGCCGCCCGGGGCGGTCACGAGGGATCGACGGCCAGTGGCGTCTCCTCGGAAGGCATATGAGAGCGCGGTCGCTACACCCGGGAAACGTGCACGAGTGCGACTACTGTGACGCGGAGTTCGACGACGAGGACGCCTACCTCGACCACCTCGGCGACGAACACGAAGGGGAACTCGGGCTGATCGACCGACGCCGCGTCGAAGGGAAGGACGACGAGGGGGGGATCGCGGCGGGGCCGATCGTCATCGCCCTGGTGCTCGGCATCTCGATCGCTGGCGTCCTGGGCGCGACGTACCTGTTCTCGGGCGGCGGCGGTGGGGCAGCGGGGGCCGACACCAGCGCGAACCCCGACGGGATAGAGGCCGAACCCCTGCCGAATTCGGGGAACCCGTCGCTCCTGGAGGACGTGGAGTCACACCCCTCCGAGGGCGGTGACCACGTCCCGGAGAGCACGGATCCCGACTACGACTTCCCGCCGACCTCCGGGGACCACTACCGGACCCCGGCGTTCCCGGGCTTCTACGAGAAGACGCCCGCACTCGGACACCTGGTCCACTCCCTGGAGCACGGGGCGATCGTCATCTACTACGACCCCGCCAGCACGAGCGACGACGCCGAACAGAGCCTCCGGGAGTTCGCCGCACAGCACACCGACCCCTGGGCCAGCGTGGTCGTCGTGGAGAACCCCGTCGAGAACCCCGAGTCGACCTACGTCCTGACCGCGTGGCGACACAGCCTCCGCATGGACGACTACGACCCCGAGGTCGTCAGGGCGTTCATCGCCGAGTACATCGGCCGCGGTCCGGAGAACCCCGTCCGGTGACCGGACATCGGGATCCGACCGATCGCTGTCAGGGATCGGGCGGGTCGGGGGCCGGCGGCATCGCCCGCTTGTGGGCCGACCGCTCGTGCATCTCCCGGACCCGCCCGACCGTCGACGCCTCGACGTCGAGGCTCCGGGCCGTCGCCGCCACCGAACAGTCCCCGGTCACGTGCAGGGCGAGGATCCGGTCCAGGGTCCCGTAGTCCATCCCGAGTTCGTCCTCGTCGGTCTGTCCCTCCCAGAGGCCCGCCGTCGGGGGCTTCTCGACGATCCGGTCGGGAACCCCGACCAGGCGGGCCAGCTGTCGCACCTGGGTCTTGTAGAGGTTGCCGATGGGGTGACAGTCGACCGCCCCGTCGCCGTACTTGGTGTAGTAGCCGACCAGCGCCTCGCTCCTGTTGCCCGTCCCGAGGACGACCCGGTCCTCGTGGTTGGCGACCAGGTAGTTGAACACCGCCCGCACCCGCGCCCGGGCGTTCCCGACCGCGACCCGGTCGCCCTGGGCGTCGGGATACGCCGACAGGACGGCGTCGACCACCGGATCGACGGCCAATTCGTCGTGGTCGATCCCCAGTTCGACCGCCACGGCCTCGGCGTCGCTCATGTTGTCCTCGTCGCTGACCTCCCCGGGCATCACGAGGCCGTGGACGCTCTCCGGGCCGAGGGCCTCGACCGCCAGGAAGGCCGTCAGCGAGGAGTCGATCCCCCCCGAGAGGCCGACGACGGCACCGTCGGCACCCGCACGGTCGACGACGTCGTCGATAAACGAGACGACGTTCTCCCGGCGTCGCTCCAGTTCCGCCTCCGAGAATCGCAGGTCAACCATCCGTCCGGATCTCCGTCCGTGACGGACAAGTATCTACCCACCGTCCGCTGGTTTCCGGACGTTCGATCACGCCCGTGACGGCGAAGGGCGGGACGATAGATCGCGTCCGGGGGCGGGCACCGGCGGGGAAGCGCCACGTTCAAGTGCGCCGCACCAGTACGCTCGGGTGCCTGCGCCGGTGGTCTAGTGGTAGGACATGAGCTTCCCAAGCTCATAGCCCGGGTTCAATTCCCGGTCGGCGCACTTCTCGGCGAGCAATTCCATGAGCCGAGAACGCGCCACGAGGGAATTGAACCACGCGAGTCGCAGCCCGGAAGCGACCGTGACCGTCTCGTCATCGGGTTCAATTCCCGATCGACGCATGTTTCTGGCGAGCAACTCCGCGAGCGGCAGGTGGCAGGAGAGGTCCACGCAAGACGCACCCCGGGAGAGATGAGGAAGCGAGCCGGACCGTGTCGCCATCGGGATCGATCCCCGGTCGGCGCGCCTTCTCGCGGCGTCTCCACGGGCGGGGCGGACGTCCGTTCGCCGAGGCTCGACTGGAGAGCCCGTTTGTAATCCGCCGAGACCTGCTCTAATAATATACTGTCTGGTACTATTCCATTATTACTAATATAATTATATATTTGTGAACGCGAACCAGTAAGGATCTGTCCACAGCCAGAGGGTCCGGCCCCGTCACACTGCCGGATCGAGGGGCGGTTTCGTAGCCCACTCCGGATCTCCGGCGGACTACTTCGCCAACCGGCCACCGGCCCGACCCGATCCGACGCAATCCGTCGAAACACGCGGTCGATCCGGGCTGTAACGACGACTGGAGAGCACCAAGAGAGACGATCGACCTGACCGACCGTCCACGAATCCAACGGTGCAGGCGTCCCTGAAACCGATTCGGCTGGGGAAGGCGGGAACAGTGGCCGGTGGACGGTTCGTCCCGATCGACCAGGGATCACCGTTTCCGAGGAAGCACTGGCGGTTCGCCGAGACCTGTCCCGTAGACGCTCGCCTCGCCGCCTGTACTGTCCATCGAGAGGCGATCGACTGTTGGCACTGGATCGGTCCCGCCGCCCAGGTCCTGGCCGGCAGACGAACCGGACTGAGTACTAAATACCATTTCAAATTATAACCTGTATATTTTATATTTTGGGGCACCAGGAGGGGTCCCCGAAGTTCCCTCGCACCGGTGCGGGGGCGCTGTGACGGACCGATCGCGTCGGTACCGTCTCCCCGCAGACGGACGCCGGAGACCCCGACCCCGGGCCGCTGGCGGATCCACCCCCCTGAATTATGCGACTCCTCGACAGACAGTACTGTGGACAATGGAAGACGACAGACTCGCGGATAGCCACGTCCTCGTGACCGGCGCTGCGCGAGGGATCGGGGCGGGGATAGCACGCCGCGTCGCCCGTGCCGGTGCGGACGTCTCGATATTCGACACGAGGCCAGGGACCGCCGAGGAGACCGCAGCACAGGTCCGTGACTCGGGCGGCGAGGCCGCCATCTTCGATGTCGACGTCTCCAGCGAAGCGGCGATTGCCGACGGCCTCGACGGGGCCGTCTCCGAGCTGGGACCGATCGGCGGGCTCGTCAACAACGCTGGCGTCCAACGGGCGATCCCGATATTGGAGACGACAGAGGAGGACTGGGACTTCCACATGAACGTGAACGCGAAGGGGACATTCCTGGTTTCGAAGGCGGTCGCAGGACACATGGTCGATGAGGGCACGAACGGCGCCATCGTCAACGTCGCGTCGACGGCCGCGGTCCGGGCCTTCCCTGGGCAGGGCGCGTACGCGGCCTCGAAGGCCGGCGTCGTCGCCTTCACGAAGGTGCTTGCGAAGGAACTCGGCGACCACGGCATCACGGCCAACGCGATCAATCCCGGGACCGTCGACACGCCGATGGTACAGGAGTGGCTCGAGGAACACGCCGCCGAGAGCGACCGTGCCGAGGCGGAGGTCCTCGACGACGCACTGGAGAGCCACACACTGGATCGGATGGGTCGACCGGAGGAGATCGGTCACGTCGCCGTGCTGTTGCTCTCGAAGGAAGGCGAGTGGATCACCGGGGAGGCGATCAACGTCGACGCGGGGTACACGAGCGAGTGAGTACGTTTCGGCCGGTCCCGTGGCTATCGGGAGTCAATCGGGGTCTCACAGGTCCACGAGGTCACGGAACGCCGCGCCGGTGAGGTACTCCCGGTCGCGGTCCGAGAGGAACGGCACCTCGTCGAGCCACGAGAGGGTCTCCTCGTAGGTCATCCCGCCGAACTCGGGGTGGCTCACGTTCGGGAAGTCCGACCCCCAGACCACGCGCTCCCGGCCGAACGTGTCGAGCAACCACCGGAGGTGGTCGAACGTGTCCTCGTAGGGGTACGCCTCGTTGGAGAGGTGTGCGACCTCGGAGACCTTGACCGCGACCCGGTCGTACTCCGCGAGTCGTTCGAACCCCTCGTAACTGTCCGCGGGATCGTCTGCCGCGTCGGCGTGCGCGTAGTGGTCGAGGGCGTAGGCCAGGTTCGGGTAGGTGTCGACGAGTTCGACGACCTGGTCGACCTGGCTGGTGTGGGCCAGGATCTGTACCAGCGCGTCGGTCTCCCTGGCCGCCTTCCAGAACGCCCGTTCGTCGATGGCGTCCCGGAGCCAGGTCCGGTCGTAGTCGAACCGTTCCCACATCTCGTCGTAGGGGCAGACGGCACCGAGACGAAAGCCCAGCATCCGGTCGTGGCTCATCAATTCCCGGAGCGTCCGGGCCGCGCCGTCGGCGAACTGGTCAATCATCGAGACGGCGTACAGTCGCTCGTTCTCCTCGGCCGCTTTCACCGTATACCAGTTGTCGGTCCAGTCGGTGATGGGGTAGCCGACGACGACAGCCTCGTCGATGCCGGCCTCGTCCATGTCGGCCAGCAACCTGTCCGCCGTGTAGATGATATCCGTCGAGAAGTGGCTGGTGAAGTCCTCGACGAGCGGTCCGTTCGTCCACGGGTGGTCCGGAGTCGGCGGCCCCCAGGCGTGGGTGTGGATGTCGAGTACCATCGTCGGAACAGACACCGGAATCCGACTTATAATTTCTCCCGTACGATCCGGGGCTCAGACCATCCGGTAGACCTCGTCCATCCAGATGTCGTCCTCGTCCTCGAGGATGGGGTCCATCACCTCGGCCCACTCGGCTTGGGCCTCGCTTTGCTCCATCACCTCCTCGATGACCTCGGAGTCCTCGAGTTCCATGAACCCGAAGACGTGGCCGTCCTTCTCGAACACGCTGTAGGTTTCGAGGCCCGCCCCCGATTCGAGGTAGGCCTCCTCGAGCGCCTCGGGGACGCTCTCGTGTTCCTCGCGGTACGCCTCGCGTTTGCCGTCCCTGATGTGCAGGTGGAATGCGATCCGTTCCATGGTCGGTAATGGTTGGAAGTATCGGTCGTGTATGCTGGTCGGGTACGTGATTCGGTCCCGGTCAGCTGAACTCGCTCATCACGTCGTCGGCGAACAGTTCCATCATCTCCAGGTCCGGGAAGTCGAGGAACCAGAACTGGAACTTCGTGACGCCCGTTTCGATGCGGTCCTCGATGGCCTGGGCACACTCCTCGGGTTCGCCCATGATGAAGTAGTCGTCGGCGTTCTCCCGGGTGATGTCGGGCTGGTCGGTGTACTCCTCCTCGAACTGGATCGGGGTCATGAGGTCGACCAGTCGCTCGAACTTCTCCTCATCGCGGGTGCAGATGACGTGGCCGTCCCAGGAGTACTCTATCTCGTCCGGGTCGCGCCCCACGGTGTCACAGTGGTCCTCGATGACGCCGATCAGGTGTTCGAGCGTCTCGACGTCGCCGTTGAACACGTCCGTGTTCCACATGTCCGCGAGTTTGGCGACGAGCTTCAGGGTCACCTGTTCGCCGGTGCCCCCCACCATGATCGGCGGGTGCGGGTCGTCCTGGACGGGCGTGGGCGCGCAGTAGGCCTCGTCGATGGCGTAGTGGTCGCCGTCGAAGCTGGGGGCCTCCTCGGTCCACATCTTCCTGATGATCCGGATCCCCTCGTCGAGGCGCATCAGTCGCTCGAACCCGTCGCGGTACTCCCAGCCGTAGGCCTCGTACTCCGGTTCGTGCCACCCGGCGCCCATGCCGAGTTGCAGTCGACCCTCCGAAAGGACATCCAGGGTGGCACCCATCTGTGCGACCAGCGCGGGGTTGCGGTAGTCGTTACAGAGGACGAGCGACCCCACGTCGACGTCGTCAGTGATGCCGGCGATAGTGCTCAACAGGGTCCAGCACTCGTACTCGGCGTGGTCGCGACCGAGGAGGTGGTGGTCGGGCGCCCAGACGGCGTCGAAGCCCAGCTCCTCCGCCTTCAGAACCCCGCGGCGAGTCGTCTTCCAGTCCAGCGACTCGTAGCACGGCGTGTCCCGGTGGACCGGTTCCGTGCTCCCCTCGTCGGGTGCCCCGGCGAACACGGGGACGTTGTACTCGAACGAGATGTCGCCGCTCATGCGTCAGTCCTCGCCCTCGTACTCGAAGTGGTCCAGTGCGTCCCTGTTCAGTTCCGTGCCTGCACCCGGCCGGTCCGGGAGCGGTATCGTGCCGTCCTCGGGCGACGGCGGGTGCTGGTAGATGGCGTCGGAGTACGTCGACTCCTTGTCCTGCTGTTCCCTGTACCACTCCGGGATCGGGAAGTACTCCGCCATCGGCGCGTTGGTCGACGCCGCGATGACGTGTAGCGTCGGGTTCGTCCCGACGTGGGGGATCACGGGGACGTCGTGGACCTCGGCCATGTCCATGATCTTTTTCATCTCCGTGATCCCGCCGACACGGTGGACGTCGGGCTGCAGGACGTCGACGGCGCCCGCCTCCAGTAGGTCCCGGTGGCCCCAGCGGGTGAACTCGTGCTCCCCGCCGGAGATGGGGACGTCCGACGCCACCCGGACCTCGGCGTAGCCGTCGACGTCGTCCGGGATGACCGGCTCCTCGACCCAGGCGAGGTCGTAGGGCTCCAGACGCTGGACCATCGCCGTCGCGTAGCGGACGGTCCAGCCCATGTAGGCGTCGGCCGCCAGTTGGACGTCGTCGCCGACCGCGTCCCGGACGGTGGCGATTATCTCCTCGTTTTCCTTCATGCCCTGCCGACCGGCCTCCGGCCCGTGAAGGAACCGCATCTTCATCGCGTCGAAGCCCTTCTCGACGTAGTCGAGGGCCTCCCGCTCCAGGGTCTCGTGGTCGACGGGGTGGAGGTTGCTGGCGTAGCACGGTATCTCCTCTTTCGTGGGGCCGCCGAGCAGTTCGTAGACTGGTTTACCCGCCTCCTTGCCTGCGATGTCCCACAGGGCGATGTCGATTGCGCTGATGGCTTCGATGGCGGCGCCCTTCCGCCCGAACGGGATCGTCGCGCGGTACATCTTCTCCCACAGTTCCTCGCGACGCCCGGGGTCCTCGCCGACGACCAGTTTCGACAGCGTCTCCTCGATTATCGTCGCGATGGCGCCGGTGGCCCAGGTCCCGTGCCCGGCGCCGGTGATGCCGGCGTCCGTCTCCACCTCGACGACGACGTCGCCGACCGGGCCCATCCACTTCCGGCGTGCCTCGGGGTTCGACCCGTCCACGTTGCGATACTCCTCGTACTTGTTCATGACCGTCACGAGCGGGAACTCGACGAACTCCCCCCACGAGTCCGTACTCACCATCGTGACGTCGATGTCGGTTATTTGCATGGATGACGGCTCCGGACGTGCACCGTGAACTATCCCCGAATCCATCATAAAGCTTTGTAGGATCCGTACCTCCCTCCCGCTCGATGGAGGACCGGCGGGACTACCCTGGCCCCGTCGGGCGTCGCCGGTTCCCGTCTCCCAAAAAGCTTTGTACCACTGTACCGAACCGGTTTCCAACGGAAAACGCGAGTTCCGTAGCCAGCCATCTATGAGAGCGATAGTCCAGACTGGACCGGAGGAGGTCGAACTCCAGGACCACGAGGTTCCGGTCCCCGACGACGACGAGGTGCTCGTTCGGGTCCACTCGGCCGGCCTCTGTGGGAGCGACGCCCACGCGTACCGGTACGAAGGGGGCTACGAGTGGATCAAGATGCCCCGTATCATGGGCCACGAGTACTCCGGGACAGTCACCGAGGTGGGCGATGACGTCGAGGGGTTCGAACCCGGCGACAGGGTCATCGAGGAGCCCATCCACGACTGTGGCCACTGCTTCCAGTGCAAGAACGGCCAGCCAAACGTCTGCCAGAACTTCTCGATCACCGGGATGCACACCGACGGGGCGTACGCCGAGTTCACGGTCGTCGACCCGCGCCACCTCCACGGCGTCCCCGACGACGTCCCACTGGCTGGCGCGGCGATAACCGAGCCCACCAGCATCGCGACCCGTGCCGTTTTCGACCAGTCCCGGGTCACGCCCGGCGACACCGTCCTCGTGGAGGGCCCGGGACCGATCGGCGTCCTCGTCGCCGCCGTCGCCGATTCCATGGGTGCCAACGTCGTCGTCTCCGGCCTCGACGCCGACGAGGCGGCCCGTCTGCCGGTCGTCGAGGAACTCGGCATCGAGACGGTGAACGTGGAGTCCGGAAACATCGACGACCGGCCGGAAGCGTTTACCGGCGGCGTCGGGTTCGACGTCGTGTTCGACACCACCGGCCACCACACCGGCGTCGAGATGGCCACCGACCAGGTGCGAAAGGGCGGGCAGGTCGTCGTGGTCGGCCTCCCCGGGGAGTCCAGCGACCTGTTCATGACCCCGCTGGTCAGGGGCGAGGTCGACCTGACCACCTCCTACGGGTCGACCTGGAGAAACTTCGAGCAGGCGCTTCGCCTCATGGAGAACGGAACGATCGACGCCGACGACATCGTCGACGACTCCTACAGCATCACCGACCCCGGCAGCGCGTTCGAGTCCTTCCTGAACTCCGGGGCGGTCAAGCCGGTGTTCCGGTTCGAGGATCTCTGAGTCTCGGGTCGCTCCTTCGAGGCTCCGGACCCCCCTCCAGGTCTCCGGGCACTGCGTCGAGTCCCCGACACACCGGGTCGGGGTCGAACCTCGACACCGTTCATCCGCGCCGGACTCCGGCCCGTCACCCGTCCCGGACCTCGGCCCCTGCCCCGTCTCGGACCTCGACCTCGCCGACGCCGGTATCCTCCCGTTCCGTCATCAGTCGTCCCTTGAGGAGTTCCTCCGTGTTCGCGTCGAAGAGGTAGATGTGTTCGGGAGCGATCGAGAGCGTCACCGACTGGTCTTCGTCGAGGTCGTGGAACTGGGTGTCGGTGGCCCTGATTGCCCGTCCCTCGGTCTCGCCGTAGAGGATCGCCTCGGTCCCCAGCGGTTCGACGACCCGGAGGTCGGCCTCGATCTTCGGGCCACCGGTTTGCCGGGTCCGGGACTGGAAGAGGTCCTGCGGACGGAACCCGACGACGACGTCGAGGACGTCGTCGCCGGCCTGGACGAGTCCCGACGGGAGATCGAACTCGGTGATCCCCACGTTGACCCGGTAGACGTCCCCGTTCTCGGTGAGGGTCCCCTCGTAGAGGTTCATGTCCGGGCTCCCGACGAACTGGGCGACGAACTGGTTGCTCGGTTCGTTGAACACCTCGCTGGGCGTGCCGAGTTGCTGGAGGCGGCCGTCGTTCATGACGGCGATCTTGTCGCCGATCGACATCGCCTCCTCCTGGTTGTGGGTCACGTACACCGACGTGATCCCGACCTCCGACTGGAGTTCGTCGATCTCGGTTCGCATGGTCTTGCGGAGGCTCGCGTCGAGGTTTGCCAGGGGCTCGTCGAACAGGAACAATCGCGGCTCCCGGATGATGGCCCGACCCAGCGCGACCCGCTGTTTCTGGCCGCCCGACAGCGCGGCGGGCGTGTTGTCTAGCAGTCCCTCTATCTCCAGCATCTCGGCGACCGCCTCGATCCGGTCGATGATCTCCTCGCTCGACCGGTCCTCGTTCTCCCGCCGGAGACCGAACCCGAGGTTCTGGCTGACGTTCATGTGCGGGTACAGCGCGAAGTTCTGGAAGACCATCGCGACGTCCCGGTTGCGGGCTTTGACCTCGTTCACCTCGGTGCCGTCGAAGGAGATTACACCCTCCGTCGGGGTCTCTAGCCCACCGATCATCCGGAGCGTCGTCGTCTTGCCACAGCCACTCGGCCCGAGGAGTACGAGGAACTCCCCGTCGTCGACGGTCAGGGAGACGTCGTCGACGGCGACGACCCCACCGGCGTCGGGGGCACCGAACGTCTTGGTGACACCGTCTAGCTCTAAGGTAGTCATGGTAGACGGCAAGTGACCGCCCGTATTAAAATTACTGTCGCCGACTGGGAAGGGGCCGGGCCGGCGATGGCCGGATCGACCGGCAGGGACTCCCGGAACCGACCGGTTGCCCCTCGGTCGCGTCCCGGGGCGGTCGGGGGCGCCCACCTACCCCTTGATCGCGCCGCCCGTCAGCCCCTGGACGAAGTACCGCTGGATGTAGGCCAGGCCGGCCAGCACCGGCAGCGACACCAGTATCGACGCCGCGGCGACGACGTTCCACTGGGTGTTGAACCCCTGCACGAAGGTCAACAGGCCCGGGGGAACGGTGAACTTCGACTGGTTCAGCAGCGTCAGCGCGAACACCAGTTCGTTCCAGGCCAGGAGGAACGCGAAGATGAACGACGCGATGAGCGAGTTGACGGCCATCGGTGCGATGACGTACCGGAACGACTCGTACGGCGTACACTGGTCCATCCTGGCGGCGTCGAGTATCGAGTCCGGGAAGTCGTCGAAGAACCCCTTCATCAGCCAGACGACGAACGGCGCGGTCATCGCCCCGTAGATGAGTATCAGCGCGAGGTGACTGTTGAACAGGTTCAGCGTCGAGATCAGTTCCCACTCCGGGACCATGATCGCCGTCCCCGGGAACATCAGGGAGGCCAGCAGGAGGCTCATGATCGCGTTCTTCCCCCGGAACTCCTGCTGGGAAAGCACGTACGCCGCGATGGTCCCGAAGACCAGGGCGATGAGTCCCGCGCCGACGGCCACCTTCAGGCTGTTGGCGATGAGCAACAGGACATCGATGTCGATGGCCGAGGAGATGTCCCACCCGAGGAACGAGTCGAAGCCGCCGGCGGCGAGCGACGACTCGACGACCAGCCGGAACCCCTCGAGCGACGGGGTCTCCGGAACGACGGTCGGCGGGATCTGCTGGATCTCCGAGGTCGTCTTGAACGCCGTCACGACCATCCAGTACAGGGGGAAGAGGATGAACGTCGACAGACCCAGGGTTGTCCCCCAGATGAGGACCTTCCTGAGGTAGAATCCCGGGGTGGTGTCGTACAGCCAGGACCGGTTGGACCCGAACTCCTCTGCCGGGTCGGTGGTGTCGGCCGCCATCAGAACTCACCCCTGATCTTGTCGTAGACCTGGATGTAGTAGTACGAGAAGACCAGCAGGACCGCGAACAGGAGCATCGAGAGGGCCGACGCGAAGCCCACCTGGAAGTCGACGAACGCCGCCCGGTAGATCATCACCGGGAGCGTGCTACTGGAGACGCCGGGCCCGCCCCTGGTCATCACCCAGACCATCGAGAAGTTCCTGATGTTGTAGATGAGCATCAGGAGGAAGCCGATGACCAGGTTGTACCGCATCATCGGGAGCGTGACGTACCGGAACTGCTCCCACGGGGTCGCCCCGTCCATCCGGGCCGCTTCGTAGAGCTGTCTGTCGATCCCCTTCAGTGACGTGAGCGTCAGCAGTGCGAACAGCGGCGCGAGCCGCCAGACCATCCCGACGATCGGGGGCCACAGGGACAGCTCCGTCGACCCGAGCATGACGACGTAGTCGTCGATGACGCCCAGTTGCACGAGCAACTCGTTGATGATCCCCTGGGATCCGCCGAACATGAACTTCCAGATGGAGGCCCCGACGACCCTCGGGAGCACCCACGGCACGAGGACGATGGCGCTGGCGACGCTCGTGTACGGGAGCTTCTCGTGGAGGAGCCAGCCCAGGACGAACCCGATGACGATCGCCGCGATGCTACCGACGGAGACCCAGACGAACGTGTTCCAGAGGACCTCGTGGATCTGCGGGTTCGTCCACACCTCCCCGTAGTTCTCGACCCCGACGAACTCCGCCTCGTCGGGTCTGAGGAGGTGCTTGTCGGTGAAACTCGTCCAGATCGCCTGTGCGATGGGGTAAAGGATGAACACCCCGACGAGCGCCAGCACCGGGAGGATCGGGAGGTACACCCGGACGCCGTCCGGGACCCGGCCCAGGGCGCGTTCGTACGAGGACAGTGCCTGGTCTGCGTAACTCATTGTGTCGTGGTTGGTGACCGGCTTTCGCGCACTTCCGCAAAAGTATTTCCCCCGCTACGGTTCACCCACCAGAGGGATCCCGACGGACCGCGTGGAGCGGGGGCCCGCTGCCGTCCGGCGGTCCGCCCTACAGGTTGTCGTCGAGGATCTCCTGGATGGACGAGTTGACGTCGCTACAGGCCTCTTCGGCGGTCTTGTTCCCGAGCATCACCGGCTGGAGCACCTGGGTATTGATCTCGCTCTGGACCGACGCGATGCCGGGGAACGAGGGGAAACTGGAGGTCCTGGTGAACAGGTCGTCGTTCTCGTACAGCGTGACGAGGTCGCCGAACTGGCTCATGAACAGGTCCGACGGGTCCTCGAAGGCGCTCTCGAGGGTCGGCACCCGCCCACGGATCCCGACGTCGGCACCCTCGGCGTACGTCCACGGTGCGAGCTGTTCGGGATCGCTCCACCACTCGATGAAGTCGAACGCTGCCTCCCGTTCGGCGTCGCTCCCGCTCCCGGTCGCGAGCATGTGTCCCTGCGCGTTCTGCAACAGGAGGTCCTTGGGGTCGAAGGAACCGGATGGGCTGTCCGGTAGCGGTGCGCGCGTGACGACGTGGCCCTCGCCGTCGAGGAACGGCTGGGGCGCGTCGATGGTCTGGTAGACCGCGTTCGCGTGCGAGTAGGTGATGAAGATGCCCGACTCGCCCTCCCGGAGGAGCCGCCCGGCGTCGATGTGGTTGTTCTCCACGACGGAGTCGGGGAACAGCCCGGCCTCGGCGATGTCCTGGTAGAGCTTGACCGCGTCGACGAACCCGGGCTGGTCGACCGTGGCGTCCCCGGTGTCGGGGTCGAAGTACCGGCCGCCGTTGGCGTAGACGAAGCCGATGAAGTAACCGGTCGTCAGTCCGAAATCTGTCCCGGACGCGGTGATGGCGGCAGACACCTCGTCGAGTTCCTGCATCTCCTTACCGACCTGCAGCAGTTCCTCCCAGTTCCGGGGCGGCCGGTCGAAGCTCGTCCGTTCCAAGTAGTCGGTCCGGATGTCGACGAACGGCCCCAGGTCCGCGTAACCGCCGGGCAGGCCCCAGAGATGTTCGCCCTCCGTGTCGCCGAGTCCCTCGTAGGTGTTGACCTGGTGATTCGCGTCGACGAACGGTTCCTTGATGTCCGCCAGGCGGTCCTGGAACTGGCTCCGGTCGAGCGGCTCCAGTGCACCGGCCTCGACGTAGTCCGGGATCTGCTGACACTGCCCGGCCATCACGTGGGGGAGGTTGTTGTTCGCCGCCGCGGACGCGATGATCTGGTACTTCTGTCCCCACTCCTGGTGCTCGTAGCTGACGTCGTGGTCGCCGTAGTTCTGGTAGTGACTACTGATGTAGTCCCGTTCTGCCGGAATTCCCCCGAAAACCCAGAAATCCAGGTTCTGTCTCCCGGCGTCGTCTCCGCCGTCTCCGCCGCCGTCGTCGCCGAGACAGCCCGCCATCGCCGCTGCTATTCCCGCTCCGACACCAGTGACGTATCGGCGCCTGTTGAGGCGCCTCTGTGAACGGTCACTCATTGGCCTCGATACCTATCTCTATTAGGGATATATATTAAGTGTGTCGGTGGATCACACCCCGGACGGCGGACGAAACCCGCCTCGTGGTGCCGGTTCCCCGTCCGGTGATGACAAACGGCCGGGCAGGGTCGTGGACTCCGTCCGACACCTCCCGGGAGAGACGCCGTTGTCCCGGGAAACCGGCGCGACCGGCACGTAACTCGGGCGCCTGGACCCACGGGGGCGACGCCGCCCCGCCCGTGCGAAGGTACGTGATTACCGAACCGAGTAGTCCACACGTGGAGAGGGGTCACGGTCATGACGAACGATCGTTCGAACGCTCTCCGGCGTCGGGACCGGTTCGTGAGCGACCCGTGTACGACCCGAAACGTCGATCCGGGATCGCCCCGGGAGACACGACCGTTTGGTATGACCGAAAATACTTGTGTGTGTTCCACAAACGTCGTGTATGAACCGAACGGCGGACGACGACGGAGTCCGGGTGGGAGCGACGGCGACGGCGTTCGAGATCGTCCAGGCGCTCAAGGAACTCGACGGTGCCGGCGTCTCCGCGGTCGCCAGACACATCGACACGCCCAAGACCACGGTGTTCGACCACCTGAAGACGCTCGAGGAACTCGGCTACGTGACCACCGCCGGCGACGAGTACCGGATCGGTGCGGGATTCCTGGAACTCGGCGGCTACGCGCGCAACCAGATGACGGTGTTCGAGGTCGGGAAGCCGCAGGTGGACACGCTCGCCGGGAAGACCGACCAGCACGCGAACCTCATGATCGAAGAGCACGGAGTCGGGGTCTTCCTCTACACGGCGGCAGGCGAGAACACGGTCCGCCTGGACACGTACGCCGGGCGGCAGGTCCACCTGCAGACGACGGCGCTGGGCAAGTCGATCCTCGCGTACACGCCCCGGGACTGGGTCGAAGCGATCCTCAACAGACACGGAATGCCGGCGATAACGGACCGGACGATCACGGACCGCGAGGAACTGTTCGAGGAACTCGCGTCGATCCGCGAGCGGGGGTACGCGACCGACAAGGAGGAACGCGTCAACGGGATGTGGTGCATCGGCGCGCCCATAACGAACTCCGACAACGAGGCCGTCGGGGCCGTGAGCGTCTCGGCACCGAAGAACCAGGTTCAAGGCGAACGGTTCCGCGAGACCCTCCCGAACCAGGTCCAGGGAACCGCGAACGTCATCGAAGTGAACCTCACCTACAGCTGACCCGCGGGGTCGGTCCCTCGACGAGGAAGTCCACGTTCGAATCGTCGCCCGTTCGGTTGATCCGGTCCCTGACTACCGTGTTGATCCAGGGAACGTCTATCTCGACGGGACAGGCAGTGACACACCGCGAACAGCCGGTACAGAGGTCGTTGAAGTTCGCGGCGGCGTCCAGTCCGTGGACGCCGGCCTCCCACCCGCCAGCGATCCCGCCGGTGTACGTCTCGCCGCCGAAGGCGTGGCCGCCGACCGACTGGAAGTTCGCACAGGAGTTCGCACAGGCCCCACACCGGATACAGTACAGCGTCTCCCGGAGGTCGTCGTCCTCGCGCATCGCCATCCGGCCGTTGTCCACCAGGACGAGGTGGAACTCGCGGTCGGGCGGATCCTCGCTAATCGGCGCGTCGGCCCTGTCGAACGCTATCGACGGGGAGTCGACCGGCGGGGTGAAAAACGAGACGTAGGAGGTGATGTCCTGGCCCGTCGCCGACCGACCGATCAACTCGACGAAGGGACGCAGGTCCTCGAACGTGGGAAGGACCTTCTCGACGCCGGCAACCGCGACGTGGGTGTCCGGCGCGACGACGGTCTTGCGGGCGTTGCCCTCGCTCGTGACCAGCGCCAGCGTTCCGGTGTCGGCCGTGACGAAGTTCGCGCCGGTCACCCCGACGTCGGCCTCGGCGATCCGGTCGCCGAGGTACTCGTTGAATCCAAGCGTGTTCTCCTCGACCGGGCCACCCTCGGTCGAGAGCAGTTCGCGGATCCGCCGGGCCGTCCCCTCGCGTGACCGGACCATCTCACTCCCCCTCCAGGACGACGACGTGGACGTCCCTGGGTCCGTGGGCCCCCAGTACCAGTTCACCCATGTCGGCCGTGGCGCTCGGTCCGGTCGCGACGACGGCGCTCGTGGTCCCGTCCCGGATCGACGTCCCGAGCAGTGGGATCGCATCGGCCATGGTCCCGACCACGTCGCTCGCGGCGACGACCGCCACGTGTCTCCCGGGGTAGAGGCTCACCCCCTCGGGACCGGACTGGATCACGACGGAGCCGTACTCGGCGATCGCCGGTCCGGCCGCCGTCACGCCGGTCCTCGCTTCGCGCAACTCGGCCGGGGTCGGGTCGAGGGTGACGTCGGTCCCGGCCAGCGTCGCTCCCTCGAAAGGGGGTTCGACGCCGACGGCGGGTGCCCCGACCACGTCGTCGATCGTGGATCCGAACTCGTCCGCCGTCGTCCGTGTCGACGTCACCGGGAGCGACGACAGGGTCTCCTCGAACCGTTCCAGGGCTCGCGACGACATCTCGTGTCACCATCGCAGCGCCCGCGGACGAACCTTTCCCACGGACCGGGGCCGACGCCCGGGGCTTCCTCCGCTCCGGGCCCGGCGACCGGGGTCCAGTCCCCCGCGTCGATTGCCCGGGGATCAGTCCCCGGCGACGACCGGGTTCCGGAGGGTTCCGATCCCCTCGACCTCGACCGCGACGGTGTCGCCCGGTTCGAGCAACCTCGGCGGATCCCGGAAGATGCCGACGCCGCCGGGCGTCCCCGTGCTGATCACGTCGCCGGGCCGGAGCGTCATGGCGTGGGAGATGTACTCGACGAGTTCCTCGACCCCGAAGATGAACTCCGCCGTGCTCGATTCCTGCAGGACCTCACCGTCGACGCGACACTCGACGGCCAGCTTGCCCGGGTCGAGGGCACCCTCGGCGACGAGCGTCGGCCCCAGCGGCGCGAACGTGTCGTAGCTCTTGCCCCGGAAGAACTGCTCGTCCGCGAACTGGGCGTCCCGCGCGCTCACGTCGTTGCAGACCGTGTATCCGGCGACGTAGTCGCGGGCGTCGTCGGCCGACACCCGGTGTGCCGTCCGTCCCATCACGACCGCCAGTTCTACCTCGTAGTCCACCTGGTCGACCTCGGGCGGGTGGACGATCGGCTTCCCGGGATCGGTCACGCTCGTCGGTGCCTTCGCGAACAGGAGCGGCCGGTCCGGCGGATCCTCGCCCTGTTCCTCGGCGTGGTCGTGGTAGTTCAGCCCGACGCAGACGATCTTCCCGGGCCGTGGGACCGGAGCGAGGAGGTCCACACTAGACCGGTCGAGCGTCGGGAGGGCCCCGTCTCGACGGCCCGCTCTACGGCCGACCGGTACCCCGGATTGGCGACGTCGGCGAGGTCCGGTTCCCCCTCGGGAAACGCGCTCAGTCGGTGGATAGTACTGTCACGGAGGACGCCCCAGTCGATCGACCCGTCGCGGTCGTAGCGGACGAAGCGCATGTGACCAGCCACCACCGCCGCGACCATCAAGATCGCGACGACGGGTCCCGCGTCCCGACCCGCGCGGCCGGTCGCTCCCTCACGGCACGTCCGGTCGCCACAGGGGGGCAGTGGAGGCGAGACCACCACGACCCACCGTTCGCCATGACCGGACGCAGGTTCGTAGTCGTCAGAGAGTGGTGTACCCCGTGGAAACGGCTAGGGCGTCATCGTCGCCGGGCCGACCACACCCGGACCTGGCCGGTTGCGCCACTGCCCACACCCGATCGCCCGGAGATCGGGGTCTGCCGTTTGCCACGTCGGACCACACAGTTTCTTACGATAGTACTACTGTAATATATTTCCGGCGCGTCCTCCGGCCCTCCGGGGCGATCCGGATCGCCGGAACGTTCGTTCGCCATTACCGTACGTCGACCCGACAGTGGCGAACGGATTTCCCGGGGGCAGAGCACGCGGACGGGACCGGTCCGTGGCAGCGCGGTCGCGGTCCGCCCGGCGGTCCACGACGGGGAAGGTGCGAACGGGGACCAGTGTCCCCCACAGGGCGGCGGCCGTCGAGCGATCCCCGTGCCCCGGCGTCAGTTCGCCGGTTCGTAGGGTTCGACGATGTCCCGGTTCAGTTCGACGCCGAACCCGGGATCGTCCGACAGGGTTATTGTCCCGTCCTCGGGGATCGGCTCCCCTTCGATGGCGTCGAACACGGGACGGACTTCGCGGCCGTCGCTCACGGTCAGGTACTCGGCGTAGGGCGCGTTGGTGTGCGAGACGACGAAGTGGTAGTTGTAGACGCTCGCACCGTGGGGAACGACCGGGAGCCCGTGGGGTTTGGCCATCTCCGCGATCCGTCGGACCTCGGTCATGCCGCCGGCCCACTGGACTTCCGGCTGGATGATGTCGCCCGAGCCCGCCTGCAGGAACTGGTGGAAGTGCTCGTAGCCGAACGCGAGGTTGCCGATGGCCATCTGGATCGGCTTGATCTCGTCCCGGATGTCGGCGTACTCGTGAACGGCGTCCGGGTGGAGCGGGTCCTCCAGCCACTTCAGGTCGTACTGCTTCAGGCGGTCGGCGGCCCTGATGGTGAACTCCTTGTCCCAGGCCATGTAACAGTCCAGCATCACCTCGGCGTCGTCACCGTACAGGTCGCGGGCCTCGGCGACCATCTCCTCGGTCTTGCGCAGGCCCTCGCGGTAGCCGTCCTCCTGGCTCCAGGGTGCCGCCAGCTTCACGCCCAGGAACCCCTCGTCCGCCATGTGTTCCATGACGTCCGCGTGGGTGGTCACGTAGCAGTCGATGGAGTCCTTGCTCTTCCCGCCGAGGAGGTTGTACACCGGCTGGTCGGTCAGCTTGCCCACCAGGTCCCACATCGCCAGGTCGACGCCGCTGATGGCCATCATCGTGAGCCCACGCTGGCCGTACGGTAGCTGTGCGCGGTTCATCCGCTCCCAGGTGCGTTCGATGTCGAACGCGTTCGCACCCTCGACGAACCGCCGAAAGTGGGTGTCGACGACGTCGCAGGCGTACCGGCCGCCGCCGTAGTTGGCTGCGAACCCGGTGGTGCCGTCCGCGGCCTCCAGTTCCACCACGAACGGGTCCTGGCCCGGACCCATCCAGGAGGTGCGTTCCTCCTTGTACTCGGGGTACAGCGACATCGGGTTCGCGATGAGCGCCTCGGTCTGCCACCCACCGCCCCAGTACTGTGACTCGCCCTCCTCGGCACCGAGCTGTCCTTGCGTACCCTCCTCTACGGTGTAGAGGCGAACGTCTGTGATCTCCATGCGGATCGCATTGAGAAGTGTTTCCCGGCACAATGTAGTTTTCCCCTCCCCTGGGATCGGCGTTCCCGGTCGGTCCGGGTGGCTTCGCGGTCCCCGCCGATACGTCCGACCCGGTCCGGGAGACGGACAATCCTTATGTCGGCCCGGGATCCATCGGTACGCGATGCGCCTGTCCGACCTCGAACGCCCGTTCATCTGCACCAGCCTCGCCGATCGCTCGGTCGAGGAAACTATCGCGTCGCTCAAGCGCGCGGAGTACCAGGGCGCGCGCGCCTTCGAGGTGCACCTCCCGCTCCTCGACGTCCCGGACCGAAAGGTGATCGCCGAACTGACCGCGGCGACGGCCGCGCCGATGTACGCCACGTGCCGGCGCGGGACGTTCTACGAACTCCTGGGTGCCGGGGGTTCCGTCGACCTCACCGACGCCGAACGAACGGGCGTCCTCCTCGACGCCGTCGAGGCGGGGTTCGACGGCGTCGACGTCGAACTCGACGCCTTCGACCCGACCGGCGGCCCCGACGAGTTCTCGGCCGGCGCGATCCGGAGGTACGCGGACGACCCGGACGCGCCGCTGGCACAGGTCTCCGACGACCCGGACGCCGTCGAGCGACAGCGGGCGTTCGTCGACGCGGTCCACGAACGGGACGCCGACGTGATGCTCTCCGCCCACACCTACCGCCACCTCGACCCCGACGACGCCGTCGCCATCGCGGAGCGCATGACCGATCGCGGGGCGGACCTCTGCAAGATAGTCGGGGTGGATCGGGACATGGACGAGGCCGTAGATACCATCCAGGGCCACCTCCGGCTCAACGAGGCCGACACCGCACCGTACTCCCTGATGGCCATCGGAGACCCGTCCCGGATCGTCAGACCGATCTCGCCCATGCTCGGCTCGGCGTGGGTGTTCGCACAGCCCGACCTCCGCCCCGGTGGGTTCCACTCGTGGCCCCTCGTCGAGAACGCTCGTGAGGTGCTCAGGCGGGTGGACTGGCGGGTTGCACACGACCCCCATCGGCCCTGAACGCCGGGCCGGACGGGTCAACGACTGCTACCGATAGGCCGTAGGAGTAATACCATCAGAAAAGTATATTCCAATTCATATAGATTTCCAATAATTGATATAGATAATATAGTTAATCACGGATAGTCCCGATTCGTGCCCCGACCTCAACGACTTAACGCCAGGCCACCGTTTGAGGGGCATGGGACGTGGACCGGTACGGGGTCCCGAAACGATCGCGGTGCTCCTGGTTGTCGGCCTCTGTCTGGCCGCCGGTTGTTCGGGGCCGTTCGACAATACCGACCGTCGCACGTACGGCGTTCCAGAGACGCCGACGGTGGACGGGACAACGACCGCGGCCGGAAGCAGTGGCGCCGCAGGACGCGACGACGGCGTAGTGCGGGGCTCCGAACCGCGGTACCTCGGCCTACGACCGAGCTGCGAGCGTCCGCCGTCGCTGGTCGTCGCCGTTCAGGTCGGCGCCCTGCGCAACGACGGTGCCGACGACCGAGGGCTCTGGACTGCCTACGCGTTCTACGCTCCCGGATACCGGTGGGCACTCGGTCCCTTCCCCAGGTACGTTCAACTGATGGAAGCGGACTTCCGGCCCCTCCTCGAGTCCGAGACGGTTACCTACGGTCCGGTCGAACGATCGAACGGCACCGCGTCCGTGAACGTGACGGTGGGAACACTCCAGGGCGAACGAACGAACTACCGGTGGCACCTCGAACGACACCCCGACGGCGAACACGAAGGATGCTGGATGACCACTGCCGTCAGGAACGGATCCCGGACGAGTTCGACGAACGGGTCGGCGGTTCGCCCGGATCTCCCGCCGTCGCCAGTCGTCGACCACGACGTTCCGCGACCGGTGCGCGAACGCAGGTGAATCGGACTCTGCGAACGACTCCCCGGTTCGAAAGTGTCTATTTCTCGTCTATAATACATTCTTATACGAAATATTGTATGTATTTCTCCCGTATACGTATTCGATCGGACGACGATCCGTCCTTCGCAGGTGACGGTTGCCCTCGGCCGGTCGCAAACGACGGTCGTCCGGCGACCGATCCCCGCCTTTATTTCCGGCACCGGCGTATTCCGTCCGATGCGGTTGCACTGGCAGGCCGTGTCCGTCGTCGTGATACTCGCGTCAATGTGGCTGTTCGGGTTCCTCTTCGAGGCCGTCACCCCCTGCGAACAGATACTGGCGGAGAACGTCAGCAACAGCCTGTGGGAAATGACGGGGTGCCACCCCGACATGCGACTGCTGGGGACGGCAGTGATGGTGCTCGGGTTCTTCGCCGGCGCGGGGGCCGTATGGGGAGTGAACGAAGCGGTCGGGGAGTGATCTCCGGTCGCTCGCTGTCGTTTGGAAGACGTGGGAACCGGGAACCCTTACGGTAAATTTACAGTAGGCCGGTGTAGCACCGGATCGCCCATCCCGGGATGGATCCAGCCACCGGTCTTTCGGCCGACCCGGCGCAATCGTGCACTTGCCAACAGGTGGCCGACACCGGACGGGGCGTGGCGCGAATCCTTTTGGGGCCGTGTCCCCTGGAGTGGACCGATGGGGCTCTTCGAGAAGGCGGGCCGACGGTTCGAGAAGTTCAAGAAGGCCACCGAGGAGGCCGCCGAGGAGGAGGCCGAGTACGGGTGTACCGCCTGCGAGACGGTCCTCTACACGGCACAGGAGGAGTGCCCGGAGTGCGGAGCGGCGGCCGTCGTGGTCCTCGAAACCGGGGAACCGGTCACCGAGGAGGACGTCGAAGACGGACCGTCGGACTCCGCCGATCCCGGGGGAGAAGCGTCGGAGACCGCCTCCGATCCTGATGGGGGAACGTCGGGCTCCGACTCCGATCCTGATGGGGGAACGTCGGCCGAAGCAGAGGAGTCGACGGGCGACGGCACCGATTCGCCGGGCGGGGACTCGACGGACGACGGGGACGCCTGATCGCCGCTCCGGACCGGGCCGGGCGTAGTGACCGCCCAGGTCACCGGACCCGTTACTGTGCCGGTCGATCCATCGGGAATGCGAAAACCGGCTGGCGGACCGTGACAGCTGGGTTCGAATCCGTCTGCGAAAGCCGTCACTCGCGGATCGCCCGCTTGGATTATATAATATTTTTTAGTAGTCCCGCCCGGATTCGAACCGGGGTCAAGGGCTCCAAAGGCCCTTATGATTGGCCGCTACACCACGGGACTGCGACGCCTCGGGGCAGGGGAACGTAGCCGTTCGGACCACAATAGTGTTACCGTCCCGGGACGCCCCGTGATAGCCCGGGCAGGGATCCGGCTCCCGGAGGGTTTCGTTCCTCATGCCCGCACCGAACAATATATTATCGTCCGGTCGTGTAGGATAGACCCGAATGTACCGATCGGTCCGCCGGGAAACCTACGAACTGTTCACCCCGGAACTCGGCGGGGAGGTCGGTCGGTGGGTGGACTGGTTCATCCTGATACTGATCCTCGCGAACGTCACGGCCGTCATGCTGGAGACGGTCGACCCCCTGCGGATGCAGTACGAGGCGTTTTTCTGGCAGTTCGAGCTGTTCTCGGTGGTCGTGTTCACCATCGAGTACGTCGCGCGGGTCTGGGCCGCCGTCGAGAACGGGGACTACGAGCACCCGGTCTGGGGACGGATCCGGTACGCGTTCCGTCCCCTCGTGATGGTGGACTTCCTGGCCATCCTTCCGTTCTACCTGTTGCTGATCGGGCCCGCCGTCGACCTGCGGTTCCTCCGGGCACTCCGGCTGGTTCGCCTGCTCCGGTTGATGAAGCTCGCCCGGTACTCCGAGTCCATCCGGGCGTTCGGGGTCGTCCTCAGGCACAAGAAGCCCGACCTCCTGATCGCACTGTTCGCGAACAGCCTCATGCTGATACTCGCGAGTTCCGTGATGTACTACGTCGAACACGAGGCCCAGCCGGAGGCGTTCGGGTCGATCCCCGAGACGATGTGGTGGGGCGTGGCGACCCTGACCACGGTGGGGTACGGCGACGTTACGCCCGTCACGCCGGTCGGGAAGTTCTTCGCCGCGGTGGTCGCCGTCCTCGGGATCGGGATGTTCGCGCTCCCGGCGTCCATCCTCGCGTCGGGGTTCGTCGAGGTGGCCACCGAGAACGCCGGTGACGACGTCGGGGGCGACACGTCGGAGGAAGACCGGAAGAACAGGGGCAGGGAGGAGGATCCCAGGGAGAAGTACTCCTACTGTCCCCACTGCGGGGAACGCCTCGACGATTGATCCCGGCGACGGCAAGAGCGATCGACGGGACCCCTCTCAGTCCGCGCTGCCCGCCTCGACGTCGAGGTACACGCAGGCGTCGGCCTCGGCGTCGAAGCAGTCGGGACACTCCGAGCGGCGGTCGATGATGGTGTCCAGTCGCTCCGCCACCGTGTCGTCGATGACGCTCTCCAGGGCCCGCGCCTCGTCGCGGAACTCCTCGACCTCCAGCACGTTCGCCAGAAAACGCTCGATGATGCAGTAGTTCCGGAGGGCCTCCCGGGCGCGGTCGCTCCCCTCGTCGGTGAGGGTCGCGCCCTTGTACTTCTCGTGTTCGACGAGGCCGCGCTCTTCCAGTTTCCCGACCATCTCGTTGACGCTGGCGGGGCTGACCCCCAGTAGCTCCGCGAGTTCGCCGGTCGCCGCCGGACCGTCGGCCATCCGCTCGGCGAGGTAGATGGCCTTGAGGTACTGGTCGGCGGTGTTCACTGCGATCCCCTCCCCGATACCGCTCCGAGTCGGTGCCGTCGCCTGGCCGTCGGCGCGTCGGTTCTCCCGGTCATTCCCGTCGCTCCATGATCCCGGTGACTTCCTCGACGCCCTCTTCCTCCTCGGCGCGGATCCGCCGCAGGGTCGAGAGGACGCGATCGCGGTCGATGCCGAACTCCGCTTCCCCCTCCTCGATGGCGGTGATCAGGTCGTCGTAGAACTTGTAGGCGGTTTCTTCGTTGCACAGTTGGTCGTACAGCACCCCGTCGAAGTCCTCGGGGCTGGTGGCGGCGTAGTGCTCGCGGACCAGCGCCTCGATTTCCTCGTAGCCGACCGTGTCCGCGTCCAGGTCGTCGATGAGTTCCTCCAGGCGGGCCCGGTGGTCCGCCGACTCGGCGGCGGCGTCCTCGAGGAGGTCCCGTATCTCCTCGTCCAGCGCCGCCCGTTCCTCCTCGGACATGGACTCGATGTGGCGGTTGGCGCGGGCCTCGACGACCTCCTCCAGGACGACACCGATCTGGAGCAGGCGCGTCAGCTCCCGGTCGGAGGCCACGCGCTGGCCAAGGCTCATGTCCCGACCACGGTCCCCCGTCGACTTAAGGGTCCCTACTCGGCATCGGTATTGGCCCGAAGCGATCGCCACCTCGCGGACGCCGTCACCGTCCACCGGGACCGGACCCGTCTCCGGGAGTCGGTCGACGGGGCCGATCCGGCGGGCGTCGACGGTGACCTCCCGGAGACGCCGACCGACCGGGATCCGGAGGCCGTCGCGGTACGGTGGGCCGGCGACTACTGAGTCCGGGACCCGGTGGGCGGGTCGACGAAGCTCACTCCCCGGATCCGACTGGCACGGCGGTCTCGACGCCCCGAACCTCGAACCGTGCGCCCCCGTCCTCGCTGTCGGTCAGGTGGACCGTCCAGCCGTGGGCCTCCGCGATCCGGTTCACGATGGCCAGGCCGAACCCTGTTCCCCCCTCGGTGGTCGTGAAGCCGGACTCGAAGACCTCCTGGCGGCGCTCCTCCGGGACCCCCGCCCCGTCGTCGGCGACGTAGAAGCCGTCGACGGCGTCGTCCCACTCGACGGTGACCGTCACTCCGTCGCCACCGTGATCGACGGCGTTGGCGAAGAGGTTCTCCAGGAGATCACGGAGGCGCGGGTCGTCGGCCCGGACGGTCGTGGGAATCTCCCCGACTTCCAGGGTCGCATCGCCCGTGACGACGGTTCCCCAGGCCCGCCGGATCGCCAGTTCGAACTCGACGGGTTCGGGGTCGTCGACGTCGCTCCCCTGTCTGGCCAGCGAGAGGCTGTCCTCGATGATGGTCTCCATGCGCTCCAGGGCCGAAAGAGCGTCCGCAATCCATTCCTCGTCGCCGGTCTCTCTGGCGGTCTGGAGGCTCCCCGTCGCGACCTGGAGCGGGTTCCGGAGGTCGTGGCTGACGAGGCTGGCGAACTCGTCCAGCCGTTCGTTCTGTCGCTGGAGCCGTCGCTCGCGTTCCTTGCGCTCCGAGATGTCCCGGATGACCGCCACCGCCCCGTCAACCTCGCCATCGGCGTCGTGTAGCGGTGCGGCCGAGAGGTCCGTCTCGACCAGCCCCCCGTCCCGTCGCTGGAGTTCGACCTCGAACCCCGTTATCCGTTCGCCCGCCAGCACCCGGTCGTACTGCTCGCGGATCCGGTCGCGGTGCTCCTCGGGGACGATCGGCAGGGGATCGCCCAGGACCGCCTCGCGCGGCCAGTCGAACAGTTCCTCCGCGGCCGGGTTCCACACCTCGACCGTTCCCGCCTCCTCGACGGCGACGATGGCGACCGGTGACGCCTCCACGAGCGTCTCGAGGCGCTCCGTGGTCTCGGCCAGTTCCGTCTGGATCCGCTTGCGGCGGCTGATGTCGCGGACGAACCCCACTGTCCCCCCGGCCTCGCCCTCGAACTCGATGGGCGCCCGCCGGGTCTCGCAGGGGACCGTCCCGCCCTCCGCGGTCCGGATGGTTATCTCGAACCCGTCCGCCGACGGGTCCGCCTCGGCGGCGGACCGGGGAACTCCCACTGGCCCGTCGCCGTCGGCCAGGACCGACGCGAACGGCTCCCCCACCAGGTCTGCCCGGTCCCGTCGCACGAGCGACGCGAACGGCTCGTTCACCATCACGAACCGGTCGTCGGCGTCGAGGACGTACACCGGGTCACGGACGGAATCGAAGATGGTCTTGTACCGCGCGAGGGTCTGTTCCCGGTGCATCCGCTCGGTGACGTCGCGGACGACGACCAGGCGGCCGACGAGGCGGTCGAACCGGTCGGTGAACGACGAGACCTGGACCTCTACGTACCGCCGGTCGCCGTCCACCTCGACGGAAAGTTCCTGCCAGTCGTCCCCGTCTGCGGCGATGTCGACGCGGTCCCAGTCCCCGAACACCTCGTCGGCCCGGCGACCCACCGGGTCGGGGCCCTCCGGCGAGAGCAGGCGGCGGGCGGCGGGGTTCATGTCGCCGATGGTGCCGTCCTCGTCCAGGACGACGACCCCGTCGCCCATCTCCGCGACGATGGACTCGTGGGCGGTCGGAACGGGGTCCAGCGTCTTGAACCGGAAGAGGCCGGCGGTCAGGGCGACGCCGGAGAGCGCCCAGGTCAGGGCGCTCGGGTCGGAACTCGGCGCCAGCCCCAGGCTCTGGGCGAGCACCGTCGTCCAGGGTGCTATCGCCGCGACCAGCACGGCCGTCGCCTGGGTCCGGTAGAGGTGCCGCGACCGGACGAACAGGCGCACGAACAGCAGGCTCCCGACGATGGCCACGACGAACAGGTAGAACAGGTGGGCGAGTAACAGCCCGCTCGGCTCGATCCCCTGGTAGAACAGCGACCGCCCCGTTCCCTCGGTGACCGTCACCGTGAACAGGGCCCGCCTGAGCGGGGGGACGAGGACCGCGACCGCGAACGCCAGCGGTTCGGCCGCCACCAGCGCGGCCGTCCGGGGCGACGCCCAGCGCCCGTGACCGGTGTACTCGATGGCGACGTAGACCCACGTGGTCGCCGTGAACGCCTGACCGATCAGCCACACCTGCGTAAAGAGGAGTTGCGTCGAGAGCGACGTCGAGGCGACGTCGACGGCGTAGCCGCCAGTCCCGAGCGCGACGGCCAGATTGAAGACCACCAGCGGCCTGGCACCCGGCTCGTGGCGCTGGTACCAGGCCAGCCCCGCGGCGACCGTCGCGGTGACCGAGGCGACGGCCAGTGCGAGGGCGAAGGGAGAAAGGGCCATGCTCCTTCGTGGTGCCCGTTTTATAATAAAAAGTGTGGCCCCGCGCTCGCCGTCACGACCGAAATCATCGGACCCCGGCAGGTGGATCGACCGATCCCCGACTCCCGATCGATCGGCCGATCCGCGACGCTCGGCCGGTCGTTCGAGCGAGAGAATCGAGGTGCTACGTGGGGACTACTCGCGGAGCCGGGCCGCGATCAGTTCCCGCAGATCCGCGCGGAGTTCCCCGACCTCCACCTCGTCGAGGACGGGCACGAAGAAGCCCTCGACGAGCTGGTTGCGGGCGCTCTCGCGGTCGATCCCGCGAGTCAGCATGTAGAAGAGGTCCTCCTCGTCGATCTGTCCGACCGTCGCCGAGTGGGAGGCCTCCGTGTCGTGGTTGTCGATCTCCAGTTTCGGGGAGGCGTCGGCCTCGGACTCGTCGGACAGCATGAGGGTGTTCTCGCGCTGGTAGGAGCTGGTGTTCCAGGCGTCGTCGCCGACGTACTGGACCCCCTCGTAGACCGAGCGCGCGGTGTCGTCGACGACCCCGCGCATCACCAGGTCGGCGGTGGTGTGCTCGCCGTAGTGCCAGACCTTCGAGTCCAGGTCGAAGTGCTGGTCGTCGTGGCCGAAGAAGGCCCCGACGATCTGGGTCTCGGAGCTGTCGCCGGCCAGTTCGGTCGACACCTCGGTCTTGGTCAGCCGCGAGCCGATGTTGCCGTCGATCCAGTTGATCGTCGCGTAGACGTCGGTCCGGCCCCGCTTCAGCGTGTAGTTGTAGGTCTCTTCGCTGAGGTTCTGGAGCGCGCCGTACTGGATCCGGGAGTTCTCGCCGGCGACGGCCTCGACGATGCCCGAGTAGTAGCGATCGCCCTCCACCTCGTCGCCGGTGGACTGGCGTTCGAGGATGGTGACCGAGGCGGACGTCTCGGTGACGACCAGCGTGTAGTTGAACAGCGACCGGGAGTCGACGGTCGTCCGGATCTTCACGTCCTCGGCGTCGACCCGTTCGGGGACGTACACCAGCGTCCCGGTCGAGAACAGCGCCGTCGACAGCGCGGTGAGGTAGTTCTCCTGGGTGTCGACGACCGACCCGAAGTGCTCGCGCACGAGGGCCTCGTGCTCGGCGACGGCCTCGCTCCACTCCAGGACCTCGGCGCCCTCGGCGGTGACGCGCTCCTTCTGTTCGGCGCCCTCGAGGGGGTCGACGAACGACTCGAAGTCCAGGGCGTCGAGGTTCGTCCAGTCCCGGCCGGGCGTGCGGATCACCTTCGGCATGTCCAGGTCCGAAAGCGCCGACAGCGCGTCCAGTCGGGTCTCCAGCAGCCACTCCGGTTCGTCCAGTTCGTCCGAGATCGCTCGTACCTGCTCCTCGGTGAGGTTCGCGTGTACCTGCGTGCTCATTGTGACCTCCCGGGAGTTACCCGAGGCTCCCCTCCATCTCGAGTTCGATCAGGCGGTTCAGTTCGACCGCGTACTCGATGGGCAGTTCCTCGGTGATGGGTTCGATGAACCCGGCGACGATCATCTTCTTGGCGTCGTCGTCGTCCAGTCCGCGGGACTGGAGGTAGAAGACGTCCTCGTCGCCGATTTTCCCCACAGTGGCCTCGTGGGCGACGTCGACCTTCGACTCCTGGATCTCCATGTACGGCATCGTGTCGGAGGTGGAGTCGTTGTCGAACATCAGGGCGTCACACTCGACGGACGTGGAGGAGTTCTCGGCGCCGTCGGCGATGTGGACGAGACCGCGGTAGTTGGTGCGGCCGCCGTCCTTGGCGATGGACTTGGACTCGATGGTCGACTTCGTGTTCGGCGCGTTGTGGTAGACCTTCGCGCCGGTGTCGATGTCCTGGCCCTCGCCCGCGAACGCGATGGTGATGTGGTTGTCCGTCGCGCCGCGGCCCTTCAGGATGGTCGAGGGGTACAGCATCGTCGCCTTCGACCCCATCGACCCGGACACCCACTCCATGGTCGCACCGTTCTCCGCGATGGCGCGCTTGGTGTTGAGGTTGTAGGTGTTCTTCGACCAGTTCTGCACCGTCGAGTACTGGACGTGGGCGTCCTCCTTGACGAACACCTCGACGCCCCCGCTGTGGAGGTTGAACGCGGCGTACTGCGGGGCCGAACAGCCCTCGATGTAGTGGACCTCCGAGCCGGGTTCGGCGATGATCAGCGTGTGCTCGAACTGTCCCATCCCCTCCGAGTTCATCCGGAAGTACGCCTGGACGGGCATGTCGACGGTCGTGTCCTCGGGGACGTAGACGAACGAACCGCCCGACCAGATGGCCCCGTGCAGGGCCGCGAACTTGTTGTCGCTGGGCGGGACGCACTTCGTCATGAAGTACTCCCGGACGATCTCCTCGTGTTCCTGGACGGCCCTGTCCATGTCACAGAAGACGACGCCCTTCTCCTCCCAGCGCTCCTGCATGTTCTGGTAGACGATCTCGGACTCGTACTGGGCGCCGACGCCCGAGAGGGCCTTCTTCTCGGCCTCCGGGATGCCCAGTTTGTCGAAGGTGTCCTGGATGTCCTCGGGGAGGTCGTCCCACTCGTCGACGCCGCCGCGGGTGTCGATGTCCGGGCGGATGTAGGGAACGATCTCGTCGAGGTCGACCTCCGAGAGGTCCGGCTGGCCGGGCCAGTCGGTCGGCATCGGCATCTCCTTGAACTGCCGGAGCGCGCGGAGGCGGCGCTCCAGCATCCACTCGGGCTCGTCCTTGTCCTCGCTGATGAGGCGGATCGTCTCCTCGGTCAGGCCCTTCTCGGTCTTGAACGCGGAGCTCTCCTCCTTCTTGAAGGCGAAGCGCTCCTCGGTGTCTGTCTCTTTGAGGTCCTCTTGTTCTGAGCTCATTGTTGGTTTCGTTGGTTTCGGGTTTGGGTTGGAGGTTTATTATACTGTCCTGGCGTAACCGTTCTCGGTTACCTCAGGCCGTCCCGTAGGTCTCCTCGCGAACCCAGTCGTACCCCTTGTCCTCGAGCTTCTCGGCGAGGTCCGGACCGCCCTCCATGACGACCTGGCCGTCGAGCATCACGTGGACCCGGTCGGGTTCGACGTAGTCGAGGATCCGCTGGTAGTGGGTGATCATCAGCACGCCCGACCCCTCCTCGTCGCGGAGGGCGTTGATGCCGGTCGAGACGTCGCGCAGGCGGTCGATGTCCAGCCCGGAGTCGATCTCGTCGAGGATGGCGATCTCCGGTTCGAGGACGGCCGCCTGGAGCACCTCGTTTTGCTTCTTCTCGCCGCCGGAGAAGCCGGCGTTGAGGTACCGGTCGGCGAACCGGTCGTCGATGTCCAGCAGTTCCATCTTCCCCCGGAGGATCTCCTGGAACTGGGCGACGCCGACCTCGCCCTCGTCGGCGGGGCCCTCCATCGGGGAGGTGTCGTAGCCGGCCTCCTCCGCTTCCTCCTCGTCCTCTTCGTCCTCGAACAGCTCCTCGCGCTCCTCGAACTTGGCGTTCAGGGCGGTCCGGAGGAAGTTCACCATCGTGACGCCCTCGATCTCCGCGGGGTACTGGAAGCCCAGGTAGATGCCGAGCGCCGCCCGCTCGTTGGGTTCCAGGTCCAGCAGGTCCCAGGTCCGTTTGTCCTCGGGGATCGGCTCGTCGAACTCGTCGCCGTCGAGGTGGAGGGTGACCTCTCCCTCGGTGACCCGGTAGGCCGGGTGCCCGGCGACGACCTTCGCCAGGGTCGACTTCCCGCTCCCGTTCGGTCCCATCAGGGCGTGGATCTCGTCGGACTCGACCGCCAGGTCGACCCCTTCGAGGATCGTCTCCTCCTCGTCGTCCGCTACCTCCGCGTGGAGGTTCCGTATCTCTAGTCGTGCCATCGTTAGGTCGTCCGAAACCACGGTCGTGCCGCCTATAATGCTTTCGTATCGTCCCCATTCGATTTTTGCGCTCGGAAAAACGATTTTGTATATCGGAAATAGCCGGGTCGGCAGGGCGCCCTGTTACCTCGCACGGGATCCGCGGAACCCGGGCTTCGACGCGTCGGATCGCCGCCGGAATCGGGAGTCCCGGTCGGAGCCTCGACTCCGGTGCGAAGGACCGTCGACGATCGGAGTGGGACGGCGGTCGCGTCGACGACCTGCCGAAACCCCGCCGCTCACATGAACTCGCCGAGGCCCTTCTGTTCCTGGCCGCTTACTACCTCGTCCCAGGAGACGTCCAGGGCCTCCAGCACCCGCTCGATCGGTCCCTTGAGGGTCTTGTCGAGCATCTTGTCCCAGTCCACCTCGAACTCCTCGGGCACCTGGTCGTCGAACTCGAAGCAGATGACGTCCGGGTCGACCTTGAACTCGCCGTAGACGGGGTCCTCGCGGGGGTCCAGGCCCTTCTCCTCCTCCATGCGCTCGAAGAAGCTCCGGTGGACGTCCGCGAGGTAGAGGCGCTTTGGCTTGGAGCCCCGGCCGAAGTTCGTCCCCAGCATGAGGTTGGCGTACTTCGCCCCGCGGACCTGGGCGGTGTCGGTGTCGTAGGCGTCCAGGCGCTTCCCGATGCCGCCGGGAATGCCGACGTCGTCGAGGTCGTACTCCCCGGCCCGGAAGTCCTCGATGACCCCGTTGACGTAGGCCGTGACCTCCTCGATGTCCTCGCCCGTCACTATCATCTCGATCACTTCCCGCTGGACCTCCTTCGTGATGGGCGCGATGTCCGAGCGCTTGTACTCGAAGCCCGTGATGTCGATGTCGTCGACGTCCTTGCCCTCCTTCCAGACGATGTGGCCGGCGTAACGCTTCTTCTTGCCCGCCTGGAAGAACCGGCGGTACAGCTTCTCGAACTCGATCTGGAAGCGGTGCTGGGCCGCGTTCAACTCCTCGCGGGCGAACTCGTCGTAACTGGCGTTGATCCGGTCCTCGATGTCGAACGACCGTTCGATTGCCTCCTCCTCGGAGACGTCGCCACCGAGTTCGAGCATGACTGAATCGGTATCTCCATAAATTACCCGATAATTCATTTCACCCGTTACTTCCTCGGTGAACTCGATCACCTCCCGCCCGGTCGCGGTGACGGCGGCGGCGTTCTCCTTGTCGTACAGGCGGAAGCGATCCCACCCCGACACCCCGTAGAGTGACTGCCCGACGAACTGGAAGCGTCCGTTCCGCCCGGCCATCAGCGTGTGGTTGTCCTCGACTGTGACACAGTAGACGCCGTCCTCGGCGGTGGTCGTGGACCCGCTCCGGTGCATCCGGAGCGTGTTCTTCGCGTTCTCGTCGACGTGAATCCGCCAGGAGCTGCTGTCTCGGGTGTACTTGGGGTTCAGTCCGAGATGGACACAGAGCCGCATCACGTCGTCCCGGAGACGCTCGCTGGATGTCGTGTAGCGCCAGGAGTCGACCTGCCTGTCGCCGTCACCGTCGATCAGTGCGTCGAGGAAAAGGCGCTTCTGGCGCTCGGAGAGCTCCCAGACGAACTCCGGGATCCGCTTCTCGAAGCTGTCGCCGCCACAGAGGTCGATCAGGGTCTCGCCCAGCAACCGGGAAGTGAACTGGTAGGACCGATCGTCGACGTAGTAGTCGAACCCCATCCGGTCGAGGAGTTCGCCGATCGACGCGTGGTCGCTCGTCCCGCCGTCGGTCACGGCGGGCCCGTTCTGGGCGATCTTGACGGTCGTCGCCGACCCCCGGAGCTTGTCACCGAACTGCTTCTCCTCCGAGGTGTAGACGTTCCCCTCGGTCACGTACCACGCGAGCAACTGGAGGAAATCGTCGCCGTCGAAGGTCCGGGGAATCCACTTGCGCCCGGACTCCCTGTGGACGAAGCTCCGTTCAGCGACGTCCTCCAGGTACTCCCGGTGTTCTTCGAACTCCTCGGCGGAGAAGACGTAGCCCTCAACCCCGATGTCGTTTTTCAGGACCTTGTCTGGGTAGTACCCGATCTCGGCGGCGAAGGTGTGGCCGTGGACCTCCGGCCGGATCCACACCTCGTACTCGCCGTCGACGATTTCCGTCAGGTCGACGTGGTCCAGTTCCTCTCCGTCCGGCCCCGTCCACCCGTGGGGGAGTTCGTAGTTCGTGGCGCGGTCGAGTTCGCCCGCCTCCACGAACCGGTACTCGTCCTCGGTGATCCCGTTCGTCTCGTTCTTGCGGACGAGCATCCGGTGGTTCGGCGTCACACGAAAGTCGATCTGGCTGGTCTCGATGTCGACGAGTTCGCCGTCGTAGTCGGGGTACGAGTGGGTCTCGACGACGGACTTCGTCTCCACCTCCATCGTCTCCGGATCCAGGGAGTAGACCTCGTCACCCTCGTCTAGGGCGGTGATCCGGCGGACCCCCTCGGGCGTCAATACCTCGGTGTCGGGGGTGAAGCAGTTCATGATCACCTTGACGGCCTGTTGCTGCCGGTCGTAGAGCTCGTACTCCGGTGTATCCGGCTCGTGATCGTTCCGCAGGGACTTCTTTTCTTCGCGTTCTGTCAGGAGTTCGTCGACCATCTCCCGGATGATGCCGTCCGGCTTCTTCCGGAACTGCTGGCCGTTCGGGGCGCGGTAGGTCTCCACGTCGGTCGCCTCGTCGTCGACTTTCGTCTCCGGTGACGCATTAATTGTCACCATGCACATGGGATAGAGCGACTTAAGATCTAGTACACTGACATTTTCGCGAACGCCGGTGATCGGGTCGAAGACCGCCCCGCCTTCGAACTCCTCGGACTCCTGTTTGCCCTTCGAGGGGAGCGCGAACTTCCCGTGGGCCTCGTGGAGGACGTACATGTCCACCGCGTCGCCTGGCGTGGTGGCGTCCTCCAGCAGACAGCCGACGAACGCGGCGACCTCCAGCCAGAACGGGATCACGTCCTGTTCCTCGTTGATCTCGACGCAGAGTTCGACGTCGCGGAGGTTGTACTCGAGCAGTTGCTCGGGGTCGTCCTCCCAGAGGTCGCCGATGTCGCCGGGGTAGCGCTCCTTGCCGACGCCGAGTTCCATCTCGCCGACGGCGTCCAGCCGGTACGATTCGAGTTCGGTGAACTGCGTCCGCTTGTACGCGTAGAGGAGGTCGAAGACGACCCGGCCCTTCACGTCGGGGCCGCCCCAGTCCGACCGCCAGACCTCGTTCACCCGGGAGAGCCGTTCGATCGATAGGTCGTGGTCGTGGTCGGGCCAGTCGTCCAGGCGCTCCAGGCGGTCCAGCAGGTAGGGCGCGTCGAAGTCGTCGAAGTTCCAGCCCGTGAGGACGTCCTGGTCCTTCTCCTCCACGTAGGCGAGAAGCGCCGCCAGCATCGCGGGTTCGGAGTCGAACGTCTCGACCCGGACGTCGCTGCCCGCCGAGATCGGTTCGTAGCCGTCCAGGTCCCCCGGCGCGACGCCCTCGCCCTCCGGTGCCTCGTAGAGCCAGGCGACGTGCTCGTCGTCGTAGGAGTCGTGGGTGGTGAGACAGACTATCGGCTCCTCGCCGTCCTCGGGGAAGCCCCGGCGGTCGTCCACCTCGATGTCCAGCGTGAGGACCCGGGGATCCGCACTCACGTCGGCGGGTTCGACCTCCCGGTGAGGGACGGCGATCGATCCGTCCTCGGCCCTGCGCTCGGGGACCCGGACCCCGCCCCGGACGTCCTTGTCGATGAGCAGGCGGTTGGGGAACAGGATGTCGGCCTCGTAGTGGTCGAACTCGTCGCGCATCGACCCGACGTCGCGGGGGGTCTGGCCGTATATCTTCGTCAGTTCCTCGCCCCGGATCGACTCGTAGCCGTCCTCGTACCCGGTGATGCGGTCGCGGTCGAGGTCGCCGTCGTCGAGGGTGTCGGTGGGAGCGTAGAAGTACGGGCGAAAGCCCCTGACCCTGACGTGCTCGAGGGTGCGGTCGGGCGTACGCCCGAAGACGTGGACGATGGGCTCCTCGTCGCGGCCCCTTCCCTCGACCGTGTAGTCGACCTGGGTGACCGCCAGTTCGACGGTACCGTCGGCGTCCGACAGGCCCGCACACTCGGGGTCGACGACCGCGTCCGCGTGGTTCCCCTCGGGACCGGCGATCGCTTCGGCCTCCTCGGCGGGACGCTCGCCACCGGCGAACTCCCCCAGCCCCGTCTGTCCCGGCTCCTCGGTCATGTCTTCGGGATCCGTCCCCCTGCCTAAAAGGTCCGTGGATCCCGGGGAAGGGTCCAGGCCCCGGTGGTGCGCGGGGCGGGATCCGTCCGCGGGGTTCCCGGGCGCGATCCGACCGGTCGGGCCCGGAGCGGCCGGTCCACGACCGCCGCCCGGGGTACGTTCCCTCCCCGATTTTTCACGCGCGACCGGGCCGCGGCAATAAAGCATATAACTCCCCATGTCAAACCCTCCCACGGAGGTGATGGCCATGTCCGACCACGCGAGCGATCGCGGCCGGCAGGACAGCCCGGACGACGAGCGTCCGAACCACGAGCCCGAGGGGGTGGGATCGATCGAGGCCTACGAGGACGACGACGCCGTCGTACTCTACGACGCCCGAAACCCGCTCGCGTGGGTCGAGGCTACCGAGGCCGTCACACTACGCGAGCACGCCTGAGTACACCACAGACCGGCCGATCGTCCGACGAACTTCTCGACCGCCCGATCCCGGCGCGAACCGATCGAGAACCCTTTTGCCCCGCGATCCCCACTCGCCCGTAGCCAGTGGTACTCGACGACATTCGGGACGACGTCGGACCCGACGGCGCTTCCCAGGGTCCGGAACCCGACGGTGACGACGGGAGCGGGGACGGCGAGAGCGGGGACCCGATCCCCGACTACGCGTCGAAGTACCAGCCCGAGGACCCGGAGTCGAAGTACGACGACCCGGCCGAGGAGTTGCCGTCGATCCCCGAACCACCGAGTCCCGACCCCGAGGAGATCCCCGACGGCCTTCGCCTCTCGTTCTGGTGGCTGGTCCTGGTGTTCAACGGTGCCCTCCTCGCGCTGTGGCTGGGGGTCCTGTTCGTCGCCTTCGAGGGGAACCTCGACCTGGGCGGTCGCCTGCTGTTCGCCGGGAGCGTCCTGTTCGTCTACGGCTACTACAAGTACCGCACCAATCCGTACCGGTGAGCCACCGCACGGTGGACACGACCACCTCCGATCCCCGACCGGGGTGGTTCACGACCAAGACGACCCACGACCAGGCCGACCCACGGCCGATCCCCGGCCGGGCCGACCCACGACCAGGACGACCCACGACCGATCCCCGGCCGGGCCGACCCACGACCAGGACGACCCACGATCGATCCCCCACAGGGACGACCCACGGCGGCCCCCCGACCGGGTCCGCCGTTTTACAGTAAGTCTACCGTAAGCAGTTGACGGCGGCCGTTCCACAACGCCTTTCGTCCGGCGGGGAGACGGATCGCCAGAGAGTGACGGGGGAGGACCCGGCGGGGTTGTCGCGGCCGGACACGGGGGCCGCGACCCACCGCCTGACCAAGCGTGGCACGGACGCGGAGCGCATCGAGGCCGAGAACCGACTCGCGGAGGCCGCCCTGGAGGCCGGCGACCGGGCCTCGCTGGCGATAGAGGAGTGGGTGACCGAACACCGCGCGGAGGCGGTCGAGCGCCTGGCCGAACTGGCCGAGGAACGGACCGGCGAGGCCGCCGCGGGGTCGGCCGACCGGGAGTACCTGGTCGACCTCCCGGAGGGAGCGGACGCGGTACTGGCAGTCCTGGCGGTTCCCGACGAGGAGCGGGAGTCGACCGGGCCGGCGGGCGAGATGTCCTGGCGGGTCTGGGGGATCCGTGACCTCCTGGTGACCCTGGACGGAGAGTGGGTCTACTACTCCATCCCGCACGAGGGCCAGCAGTACGCCAACGCCGAGGCATCGCCCTCGTTCCCGGAGGCCGCGTCGGCGGCGCTGTCGGAGTTCCCGTCGGCGCTGGCCCCGACCGAACCGCGGGTGGAGTGGGACGACGGCGAGTACGCGGTCCTGACCGACGAGGTCCGCCTGGCCGGAGAAGCGCTCGACCTGGACAGGATGCGGCGGGTCGTCGTCGACGAGGACCGGTCCGAGGTGGTGTTCGACTGGGTCTCCGACGCCGAGCGCGCCGAGGAGATAGACAACGAACTCGTCCGGAGCGCCGCCCGGGTCCTCGTGGCCGGACTCGGCTCCTTCACCGACCCCGTCGAGCCACCCCACCGGGTCCGACTGGACGACCCTGGGACCGTCCGCACCGTCGAGGACGCACTCGAGGAGGCCCGCGAGACGGTCGGCTACGAGTTCGCGATCGAACCCCGGGACCCCGGCGCAGCCCCGGGCGACGACCCGGACGGGATCGTCGTCTCGGGACCGGACGCCGAGAACCGCGAAACCGACGAGGGGGAGACGGAAAACGCGACCGACGACGAGGATCGGACGGCCGACGACGAGGAAGACGGGACGACCGACGACGAGGATCGGACCGACGACGACGAGGATCGGACCGACGACGACGAGGATCGGACGACCGACGACGAGGATCGGACGGCCGACGACGGGGACCGAACGGCCGACGGGGAGTGAGGCCGCCGAGGAGACGCGGTCCGGCCACGGGCCGGCGTCGAGGGGACAACCCCTATCCGATCCCGTCCCCTATCCCGGTCCGTGCAGACGGTTCGCGACGGGGACGGTCGGCGGTACCTCCTCGTCAAGCGGTCGGGGGAGTCCAGCCTGGTCCGGGATCCGGCGACGGGCGAGGAGCGGTACGTCCCGAACGACCGCCTGGAGACGGTCGAGGACTCGCCGCTGTCGGCCGCCGCGGGATCGGTCCCCGGGCCGACGCGCCGGGCGGTGCTGGCGGCCCACGACGAACGTGCGCTGGGGTTGCTGGTCGAGGTGGTCGACCGGGGGCCCGTCGGGGTCCGGACCCTGCTGGCAGACTACGACCTCTGCGAGAGCGACCTCCACGGCCTCCTGGCGGAGTTCCGGGCGGCCGGACTGATAGCGGAGACCCGCGTCGCCGGCGAACGCGGGTACGAGGCGACCGCCGACGGGGAGCGGGCGGTCGAGCGACTCCGGGACTGACCGCGGGCCGACGGGGAGGCCGACTGGACGGACCTCAGTCCCCGGCCACCAGGTCCATCCCCGAGCGCTCGACCGACGAGCGGTTCGTGGTGGGGTCCTTCTCGACGCGGATCACGGAGTCGGCGGCACCGACGAGTTCCTCGTCGTGGGTGACGACGACGATCTGCTCCACCCCCAGGTCCCGCATGTGGTCGACCAGTTCGACCAGCCGCGAGACGTGCCCGGAGTCGAGGAAGACGGTCGGTTCGTCGAGGATCAGCGGCGGCAGCGGGGCCGTCCCCTCGATCCCCTCCGCCAGCAGGCGGTAGATCGCACACCGGAGGCTGAGGTTGAACAGGGCGCGCTCGCCGCCGGATAGCTGGTCGGGGTCGAGCGGTTCGCCGTCCTTCTGGTAGACCGTGAGTTCGTAGTCGCCGTCGAGCTCGATGTGGGCGTAGGAGTCGTTCTCGTAGACGAGCTCGAAGGTCTCGTTGAGCATCCGTTCGAGGGTCTCGACGTTCTTGCGCCGGAGTTCCGCCCGGAGTTCGCCGTAGGTCTCCTGGAGTTCCTCGGCCTCGTCGTGGAGGTCCTCCAAGGCCTCCCGTCGCTCCTCGACCGCCGAGAGCCGGTCGCGCAGGTCCTCCAGTTCCCCGATTTCGTTGCGGACGCCGCCGATCCGCTCGTCGAGTTCCTCCCGGCGCTCCCCGAGGTCGTCGAGTTTCGTCTCGGCCTTTTCGATGTACTGCTCGGCGCGGTTCTTCTCCTCGCGGGCCTCCTGGATGGTGTCCTCGTCGAACTCCTCCCGCAGGGTCTCCCGGCGCTCGCGCTTGTCGGCGAGGCGGTCCCGGCGCTCGTCGTTCAACTCGGCCTTGCTCTCCCGGCGCTCCTGCAGGCCGTCCACCTCGTCACCCAGTTCGTCGATCCGGTCGGTCAACTCGCCGATCCGCTCGACGCGTTCGATCCGCTCGCGCAGGGTCGACCGCTCGGCGTTGCTGTCGGCGATGCCCTCCCGGAGCGCCTCGGCCGCGTCCCGTCGCTCCGCCGCTTTCTCCCGGTGTTCCTCGGCCTCCTCGGTCAGTCGGTCGGCCTCCTCCCTCAGTTCCGCGAGTCGTTCCCGGTCCGCCGCGAGCGAGGACTCCGTCTCCGCGACGAGTTCGCGGACGTCCTCGCGCGTGGACTCCCGGCTCTCCAGTTCCCGCTCCGTCTCCAGGAGGTCCTCGGCCTCGTCGATCCGGTCTTCCAGGTCCTCGACGTCGGCCTCCAGGTCCTCGACGTCGCTTTTCAGGTCCCGGGCGCGCTCCCTGTCCTCGTCGACCCGGTCGACGTGGGGCGAGTCCTCCACCGGCTGGCCACATTCGGGGCACTTGCCGGCCGCCAGCAGTTCCTCGGCCTCCTCGATCCGTTCCTCCAGGGCACGGAGGTCGCCCCGGAGGTCGCCGGCCTCGTCGGCCAGGTCGTCCCGTCGCTGCCGGAGGTCGGCGAGGTGGGACTCCGCGTCCCCGCGGTCGACGGGGGCGTCCTCGAACGTCGCCTCGAGGTCGGCTATCTCCGCCTCGATCGATTCGAGGCGTTCCCGGCGCTCGTCGAGGGTCGCCTCGTCGTCCTCGATGGACCCCGCCAGGTCCGCGGCGGTTTCGCGTCTCTCCTCGGCCTCGGCGTCGAGTTCCTCGGCGCGGGACTCGAGCCGGTCGGCGTCGCCGGTCCGATCCTGGACCTCGAGGTTCAGCCGTTCGATCCGGGCCCGGAGCCGGTCGTCCTCGGCGCGGAGGTCCGTCAGGGCGGCGTCGACGGCCGCCTCGCCGTCCCCGGACGGGTCCCCCTCCCCCAGGCGGTCGCTCTCCGCCAGCAGGTCCGCCCGATCCTCGCGTCTGGACTCGCGCTCCGATTCGAGGCCGTCGATCCGGTCCGCGAGTTCCTCGCGCTCTCGCTCGGTGGCCGCAATCTCGTCCCGGAGGTCCGCAATCTCCTCGTCGAGGTCGGCGAGTTCCTCCCGCTTTCGCTCGTGGCGGTCGAGTACCTCGACGGCCCCCTGGTAGGTCTCGCGGGCGGTGTCGAGGTTCTCCTCCAGGTTCGCTATCTCCGCCGCGACCTCGTTGCGCTCGGACTCCAGGTCGTTCGACTTGGCGTGGAGGTTTCGCTCTTCCTTCTCGGCTATCTGGTCCCGGAGGTTCTCGGCCACCTCGCGCTGGCCGGAGAGCACGTCCTTCACGCCCAGGCGGGCCTCGCTGGCGCGCTCGCGGTAGTCCTCCAGCTTTCCCAACTGGAGGAGGTCGTCTATCATGTCCTGGCGCTCCGAGGGGGTGGCGTGGATGAGCTTGTTCACCTCCCCCTGGCGGACGTACGCGCAGTTGACGAACGCGTCGGCGTCCATCCGGAGCATGTCCGTGATCCGACGTTCGACGTCCCGCGCCCCCTCGACGGTGCCCCCCGGCGTCTCCATGACACAGCGGGCGGTGCGGGCGCGGTCGTCGGTCCGGCGGATCCGTCGCTCGACGCGGTACTCCCCGCCGGCGTGGGTGAACCACAGTTCCACCTCGGCGTCCTCGGCCCCCTTCGTTATCACGTCCTCCAGGTTGGCGTCGTCCAGCGCCGCCGACCCGTACAGCGCGAAGAAACACGACTCCAGCAGCGAGGACTTCCCGCTGCCGTTCGGGCCGTGGATGACGCTGACGCCCGGGTCCAGGCGCAGGTCCGCGTCGGCGTAGGGCTTGAAGTTCGCCAGGCGGATCCGTTCGAACCTCACAGGTATTCCTCCATCGAAGCCTGGTCCTGGGGATCGCTCCCGTCGTCGTCACCTGCGGCGGTCCCGTCGCCCTCGCCGGTGGCCCCGTCCTCGTCTCCCGTGGCGGTCCCGTCGCCCTCGCCGGTGGCCCCGTCGTCGTCCTCCGGGACAGCCCTGTCGTCCTCGCCAGTGGTCGCGTCGTCGGTCCCGGATCCGTCCTCGCTCCCGGCGTCGGGCGCGGACTCGAAGGCGTCCAGGTCGCCCTCCTCGATGCGCTCGCGGACCCGGCCCTCGACGCTCTCGCGGACGTTCGAGTCCGCGACCTTCGATGCCCGGACCGTCTCGTCGATGCCGCGGGCGGCCTCGGAGAGGCCCAGTTCCTGGATCCGTTCCCGGACGGCCTCGTCGGGGTCGGCGAAGGTCACGTCCGTCGCGACCTCCTCCTCTCTCTCCCGCCGGTCGTTGACCCTGGCGACCAGGGCCCCGCGCTCGGCGGCGAACTCCTCGATGGGGGCCGGCGTGACGGGGTCGCCCTCGCCCTCGACGGTGACCAGCGCGACGGCCTCGGAGACGTCGTGCTGACCGACCGCCTCGCGGACGCGCTCGGTCCCCTCGCCCTCCCGGAGCGTGACGTCGACGAAGACGAACTCCCGGCCGTACCCGACCGAGCGGCGGGTGACGTCGACGCCGTCCTCGAAGGTGACGATGTTGTACCCCCGGTCCTCCCGCTCGCTGGCGCTAACTCGCTCGGTTGACCCGCAGTAGGTCAGGAGGGTGTCCGACACCTCGACCATGTCGTGCTCGTGGTCGTCGCCCAGGAGGAGGACGTCGAAGTCGACGGTCGATTCTGCCAGGAGCCGTTCGGTGTCCCAGTCGGCGAAGTCGAACGGCTCGAACAGGCCGTGGGAGACCAGGGCGGTCCCGTCGGCGTCCGTCGGCGCGAACTCGTAGTCCAGGTCCGGCCGGCGCGACCGGGGGACGAAGTCCAGCCCGTAGAAGGCGGTGTCGCCGATGACGTGCGGTTCGTCGTCCAGTCGCGTCGCCAGTCCCAGGTCCTCGAAGAGGTCGAGCCACTGGGCGTCGCGCTTGCCCTCGTGATTGCCGACGACGGCCAGGAAGGGGATTCCGGCGTCGTCGAGCCGCCGGAGCGCCCCCACCACGCCCTGGAGGTCGGGGAGGGCAGGTCGCCGGTCGTGGAAGAGGTCCCCGGTGTGGACGACCGCGTCGACGTCGTCGGCGACGGCGTCGTCTATCACCGCCTCGAACGCCCGCAGGAAGTCCTCCCTGCGCTCGGGCGAGTGGTACTGCCGGTAGCCCACGTGGGTGTCGCCCGTGTGGATCACCCGTGTCATCGGACCGTGATTCGCCGTCCCCGCTTAAATCCGTTCCGCGACCGCAGTGAAAGTGGAGTGCGATCACGCGGGTGTCCGCGGATCGTTTTCGGGAATGTCGGGGGGCAGTCGCTCCCGACGGGATACCGTCCGGTCCCGGGAAGCGCAGTCCGCCGCGAGGATCTCAGTCCAGCTTGAGCGAGGATCTCAGTCCAGCTTGAGAATGTAGATGCGCTTTCGCGCGTCCGCGAACGAAAAGCGGGACTCCACCGCGTCGACCTCCTCCAGCCTGGAGACGGCGTACCGCACCGTCCGGGGCGAGAGGAGGGTCTCCTCGGCCAGTTCCGACTGCGTCAGCCGATCCTCGTGTTCGAGCACCTTCGCTACCAGTTTCGCGCTCGGGGGCAAGTCCTGGACGTCCTCCCAGGATCCGCTCGATGTCTCTGCGGTCGTTCCGGTCGTACTCATGCCTCCGTCCATTGTGGATACAGCCTGTTAATAATTTCCTTTTCTTCTTATAACTATCAGGAATTAATACGGATCGCCGGTTCCACCGATCCGGGGTCCGATGGCCGGTGATCCGAGGACGCACGACGGTCGTCTCTGGGGCCGACTCGCCAGTGAGACGAGCGTCCGGACTGGACGCGGATACCCGGAGCGAGCGTCGGGATCGGACGTGAATTTTGGGGCTGTTGCGACCCGAAGCCCTTTAAGAGCCACCGCCCTAGGAGTCGGTAATGACCGACACTGTGGACGACGCCGACCTTCCCTACAGCGAGGAGGGGGCGTCGATGCAGGAGAAGATCCAGGCGCTCCGCGAGCGCCTGGAGGTGCTGGAGGCCCAGAACGAGGAGATGCGGGACAAGCTCCTCGACGCGAACGCCGAGAACAACAAGTACCAGCAGAAGCTGGAGCGGCTGACCCACGAGAACAAGAAGCTCAAGCAGTCGCCGCTGTTCGTCGCCACCGTCCAGGAGATGACCGACGAGGGCGTCATCATCAAGCAACACGGCAACAACCAGGAGGCGGTCACCGAGGTCACGGAGGAGACCCACACGGACCTCGAACCCGACTCCCGGGTCGCGGTCAACAACTCGCTGTCCATCGTCAAGCGCCTGGACGACGAGACGGACGTCCGCGCGAGGGTGATGCAGGTCGAGGAGAACCCCGGGGTGAGCTACGGGGACATCGGCGGCCTGGAGGACCAGATCCGCGAGGTCCGCGAGACCGTCGAGATGCCGCTGAAGAAGCCGGGCATGTTCGAGGACGTCGGCATCGACCCGCCGTCGGGGGTCCTGCTCTACGGCCCGCCGGGGACGGGGAAGACGATGCTCGCCAAGGCCGTCGCCAACCACACCGACGCCACCTTCATCAAGATGGCCGGCTCCGAACTCGTCCACAAGTTCATCGGCGAGGGGGCCAAGCTCGTCCGGGACCTGTTCCAGGTCGCCCGCGACCACGAGCCCGCAGTGATCTTCATCGACGAGATCGACGCCATCGCCTCGAAGCGCACGGAGTCGAAGACCTCCGGCGACGCCGAGGTCCAGCGGACGATGATGCAACTCCTCTCGGAGATGGACGGCTTCGAGGACCGCGGCGAGATCCGGATCATCGCCGCCACGAACCGGTTCGACATGCTCGACCGCGCCATCCTCCGCCCGGGCCGGTTCGACCGCCTCATCGAGGTACCCAAGCCCGACGAGGAGGGCCGGGAGCTCATCTTCCAGATCCACACCCGCGAGATGAACGTCGCCGACGACGTCGACTTCGCGGCGCTGGCCAGCGAGACCGGCGAGGCCTCCGGCGCGGACATCAAGGCCGTCTGCACCGAGGCCGGCATGTTCGCCATCCGCGACGACCGCACCGAGATCAACATGGAGGACTTCCGGAACGCCTGGGAGAAGGTCACCGCCGAGGACGACGAGGACGAGAGCGTCTCGAAGACGTTCGCGTAACACCCACCAACCGTTTTCGATTCCCGAGGTGACCAGCCCCGGGTCAATCGCTCGGATCCGTCGGTAGCGACCGATCCGCGACGGAACTGGCACAACCCTTTTCGGCCCCATCGACCACTCTGTACCCGTGCCCGAGGTCGAACCCGAACGCGTCGGCGCGGGCGTCGCGGTCCTGACCGCCTGGGGATCGGTGGTGGCCGTCGCCCTCGGCCACGCGGGCGTCGTCGAACAGCGGTCCCTGGCCATCGGCGGGGGCGCAGTGGGGATCGGACTCGTGTTGCTGGCCGGGGCCGTCGCCGTCTCCGCGGCGTTCGACTACCCCGGCGCGGCACCGGCGCTGGGGGTGGTCGGGTGTAGCTTCGCACTCGCCGGCGGTGGGATCCTGACCGGTCTCGGTCCCGCGTCCCTGGAACTGCTGGTCGGGGTGGGCGTGGCCCTGTGGATCCTCCTCGCCCTGATCGGCGTCCTGGCGGCGGTGTTCGTCTTCGGGTAGTCGTCCCCAGGAACCCCAGTCACCGGTCGGATCCGACCGGGAACTCGAACAGCAAAATTCCGGCACGCCGCCTGCCCGGGAACGTCCGTCACATTGTCCGAAACTCCGTTTTCTGCCCCCGATCGATCTACAGTAAGTTTACTGTATCCCGGAACGTCGCTGCTCCGAACACTGCCCCTCGCGAGGACCCGCACATTTAACCGCTCACCCCGGGAAGCCGACGGTATGGCAGGGGACGGGTCGCGGGGGCCGGACGGGGCGGTCGCGGACTTCGAATCGCTGTTCCCGGCCAGCGAGTTCGACGGCTGGCCGGCCGAGGTGCTGGAGACCGACCTCCGGGGCCTCCTCGGAACGGGACCGGAGTCGGTGTCGTGGCTCGCCGCGCCGACCGGGCGGGCGCTTGGGTATCGCGTCGCGGCCCCGGACGACCACGACGCGTTCGTCGGCGAACTCGTCGATCAGGTCCGGCGGATGCTCGGCCCCAACGCCGGCGACGTCCTCGACGGCCTCGTCGACGGGCCGGGGGACCGGCTCGTGGAACTCGAACACGTGTTCGGCGACCCGAACTGGTACCGGGTGGGGCTGTCGTTCGACGACTTCGACGACCTGCGGAACATGCTCCTGGCGATGAACGCCCCCGAACACGCCCGCGACCGGGCGATGCGCTACGAGGACGTCGAGGACGCCAGCCTCCAGGGGTTCTCGCTCGTCGTCGTCGACCAGCGGAACTGGACCTACGCCACCTCGGCCGTCCTCGCGCCCTCGGTCGAGGACCGGCCGACCGACGACGCCGTCGGGGACGGCCCGGTGAGCGTCGAACGGACCGTCCGCGACTGGCGCGCGACCTGGATCCGGCGGCCGGCACCGTCCGGCGACGAACTCGCGGAGTGGGAGTCGACGGCGGGTCTCGACGAAAAGGAGACGGGGACGCCCGAGGAAGTCCACGACGCCCTGGGGATCGAGGGCCCCGACTTCCTGGCCTGGCAGCGGTCCGACCCCGCGGGCACCGCGACCTACGTCTACGAGGATCCGGTGGACCTCGACTGACCGGACGGTGAGGGGATCCGGTGGACCTCGACTGACCGGACGGTGAGGGGATCCGGTGGACCTCGACTGATCGCGCGGGACCGGCAGGGTCCGACGAGGACGGGCAGTCGTGGGAACCTCTTAGGGGATCGGTCCCGAACCCCCGGACGATGCAACAGCAGACGTCCGACTCGACGGTCGGGGAACCGTCCGACCAGTGGTACGAGTACCAGGGTGCGCCGACGGGGACGGACATCGAGTGCGAGGGGTGGCGACAGGAGGCCGCCCTCCGGATGCTGAACAACAACCTCGACCCGGAGGTCGGCGAGCGACCGGAGGACCTGGTCGTCTACGGCGGCACCGGCCGGGCGGCGAGGTCCTGGGACGCCTACGACGCCATCATGGCGGAACTCCGATCCCTGGGGGACACCGAGACACTGCTGGTCCAGTCGGGCAAGCCGGTGGGGCGGTTCGAGACCCACGAGATGGCGCCGCGGGTGCTCATCGCCAACTCGAACCTGGTGGGCAAGTGGGACAACTGGGAGCACTTCCACGAACTGGAGGCGAAGGGGCTGATCATGTACGGCCAGATGACCGCCGGGTCCTGGGCCTACATCGGCACCCAGGGCATCATCCAGGGGACCTTCGAGACCCTCGCTGAGTTGGCCCGCCGGGAGTTCGACGGGGACCTGGAGGGGCGAATCGTGGTGACGGGCGGCCTCGGCGGGATGGGCGGCGCCCAGCCCCTGGCGGTGACGATGAACCGCGGGGTGTGCATCGCCGCCGAGGTGGAGGAGGACCGGATCGACCGACGGATCGAGACGGGCTACTGCCAGGAGAAGGTGCACGACGTGGACGAGGCCATCCGCCGGGCCGAGGCGGCCGCCGAGACCGGCGAACCCTACTCGGTGGGCGTCCACGTCAACGCCGCCGACATGCTGGAGGCGATGATAGACCGCGGGTTCGTCCCCGACGTGGTCACCGACCAGACCTCCGCACACGACGCCCTGGATGGCTACTACCCCTCGGGGCACACCGTCGAGGAGGCCGACGCCCTGCGGGAGCGCGACCCAGAAGCCTACAGGGAGGCGGCCATGGAGACGATGCGCCGCCACGTCGCCGGCATCCTCGAACTCCAGGACCGGGGCGCGGTCGCCTTCGAGTACGGCAACAACATCCGCGGGCAGGTCGACGACGAGTACGGCGAGATTACGACGACCGCGGGCACCGATCACGACCCCTTCGACTACCCCGGGTTCGTGCCGGCGTACATCCGCCCGATGTTCTGTCGCGGGCGGGGTCCGTTCCGGTGGGCCGCCCTCTCGGGCGACCCGGCGGACATCCACCGGACCGACGAGGCGGTCACGGAACTGTTCCCCGGGAAGGACGCCCTGCACCGGTGGATCGACCTGGCCCAGGAGCAGGTCGAGTTCCAGGGCCTCCCCTCCCGGGTGTGCTGGCTGGGCTACCGGAGCGGGGACGACGAGGACGGCCTGACCGAGCGAGCCAGATTCGCCCTCCGGATCAACGAACTGGTCGCCGAGGGCGAGATAGCGGCCCCGGTCGTGGTCACCCGGGACCACCTCGACGCCGGGTCCGTCGCCTCGCCGAACCGCGAGACGGAGGCCATGAAGGACGGGTCCGACGCCGTCGCGGACTGGCCCATCCTGAACGCCCTGCTCAACTGCGCGGCGGGCGCGGACATCGTGAGCGTCCACGACGGCGGCGGCGTCGGCATCGGTAACGCCCTCCACGCCAACAACCACGTGGTGCTTGACGGCACCGACCTCGCCGCCGAGAAGGCCCGCCGGGTGTTCACCACCGACCCCGGGATGGGCGTGGTCCGACACGCCGATGCCGGCTACGAGGCGGCCATCGACGAGGCCGAACGCTCGGGGGTCGAGGTGCCGATGGACCCGGAGGAGGGACGATGATCCGGCCCGGTCCGACGCGGGCGACCACCCGATCGGATCCGACTCCGGCGACCGCCCGGGAGGGGGAGCGATGACCGACGGACCGGGGTTCGCCCACCCCTTCCGGTGGGAGGACTCGGCGGACCCGAACGACGAGACGTTCGGCGACGTGGTCACCCGCGGGTCGGTGGGCGACGTCGACGGGGAGGCGGTCCTCGTCGGCGAACCGTACGACGGCGCGGTGATCGGCCGACGGGGCGCCCGGAAGGGGCCGGCCGCACTCCGGGCGGCCCTGGCGCGGACCAAGACCCACCACTTCGACGCCGGCCCCGTCGACGCGCCGGTCGACCTGGGCGACGTGGACATCCGGGGCCGGCGGGACGGCGACTACGACCGCTCCGTCGGCCGGGTCCAGGAGTCCGTCCGCGCGGCCGCCGGCGAGGTCCACCGGACCGGCGGGTTCCCGGTGTTCCTGGGCGGCGACAACTCGCTGAGCTACGCCAACGTCGCCCCGCTCCTTGAGGGCGAGGCGGGCGGCGGGCCGGGGGACGATCCGACCACGGGCGTCGTGAACTTCGACGCCCACCTCGACTGCCGGGCGCTCCACGACGGCCCCTCCAGCGGAACCCCCTACCGGCAGTTGCTGGAGGCCGGCCTGGACGAACTCGCGGTCGTCGGCGCCCGGCACTTCGAGACGTCGACGGCCTACCACGACTACTTCCGCGAGCAGGGTGGCGAGGTGGTCACCGCCGAGGAGTGTACCGACCCCGTCGAGGCCGTCGACCGGGCGCTGGAGTCGCTGGGCGACGTCGACGTCCTCTACGCCAGCGTCGACCTCGACGTCGTCGCGGCGGCGGCCGCCCCCGGAGTGAGCGCCCCGACACCCGGGGGAGTCCCGCCCCGGGAACTGTTCGTCATGCTCCGGGTGCTCGCCGCGGACGACCGCCTGGCCGGCTTCGAGGTCGTCGAGTGCGCTCCCCGGTTCGACGCCGGCGACCGGACGTCCAGGGTCGGTGCCCGGGCGGTCGCTCACGTCCTCGCCGCGAGGGGGGTCGACGGGGCCTCCGGAGGCACCCAAGCGGTGGAAGATTCGGGGAGTGAGGCCCAGTGAGCGATCCGGGATCGACCGGCGACCTCGACGCGGTGGTCCACGACGCCGCGGAGGTGGTCGTGGGGCCCGCCGAGGGTGCGGGGGCGGAGGCGGGCGCTCCACCCCCTCAGGCGGACGAACTCCTCGAACGACACGAGGACGCCGCCGTCGCCGTGGTCGACGGGCGGGTCGCGGCCGCCGGGCCGACCGAGGCGGTGACCCGCGAGTACCCGCCGGAGAACGCCGCCGAGGCCGTCGACGCGGCGGGCGGAGCCGTGATTCCCGGGTTCGTCGATGCCCACACCCACGCGCTGTTCGCGGGCGACCGGTCCGACGAGTTCGAGGCCAAGTTACGTGGGAAAACCTACGAGGACATCCTCGCCGAGGGCGGCGGGATCCTCCGGACGGTCGGGGCGGTCCGGGCGGCCGACGACGGGACCCTGCTGTCGAACCTGCTGACCCACCTCGACAGGATGCTCGCGGCGGGGACGACGACGGTGGAGGTCAAGTCGGGGTACGGACTGGACGTCGAGACGGAGTTGCGCATGCTCGACGTAATCGACCGGGCCGACCGACGGCACCCCGTCGACGTGGTCCCGACGTTCATGGGCGCCCACGCGGTCCCGGAGGGACTGGACTCCGGCGAGTACGTCGACCGGGTCGTCGAGGACCAGATCCCGGCGGTCGCCGACCAGGGGATCGCCCGCTTTTGCGACGTCTTCTGCGAGGAGGGCGTCTTCTCGGTCGAGGAGTCCCGCCGGGTGCTCGCGGCGGGCGCCGAGGCAGGAATGGCCCCGAAGGTCCACGCCGAGGAGCTGACCCACCTGGGCGGTACACAGCTGGCGGCCGAGGTGGGCGCGACCAGCGCCGACCACCTCCTGCACGCGACGGACGAGGACGTCTCGGCTCTCCGGGAGGCAGGCGTTACCCCCGTGCTGTTGCCCGGCACCGCCTTCGGCCTGGGCGCGGAGTACGCCGACGCCCGCCGGTTCCTCGACGGCGCGTCGTGGGATGGGGCGGCGCCGGTCGCGGTCGCCACCGACTTCAACCCCAACTGCTACTCCCGGGCGATGGGCTTCGCCGCCTCGCTGTCCTGCGTCGAGATGGGCATGACCCCGGCCGAGTCGGTGCTCGCCACCACCCGGGGCGGGGCCGCCGCCCTCGACCTGGACGACGGGCGTGGGACCCTCGGGGAGGGCGCCCCCGCCGACCTCGCGGTGCTCTCGGCCCCCTCCCACCGGTACGTCCCCTACAACTTCGGCGAGACGACCGTCCGGACGGTCCTCAAAGAGGGCGAACGGGTCCACGGGTAGTTCACGAGTCCACGGGTACTCCACGATCCCACCGGTTTTTTTCATAAGCGTCCCAACACACGGATTTATTACCCGAGATCGGGTACGGAACCGACAATGACCGTAGCGCTCGTGGGAGTCGGTGCCGACGCCTCGAACGCCGACCCGGTGGCACCGCTGTACGACGACGGGACCTTCGAGTTCATCCCCGCGCCCTCCCCGGGCGGGTCCGGGGGAACGAGCGAGCGGCGCACATTCGGGAACACGAGGCTCCGCCACCAGGACAGCGTGATGGGCGAGTTCCTGGAATCGATCAAGCCGCTCGGCGACGACGGCCCCGACATAACGGGCGTGAACCTGAACAACTGGCCGCTCCACTACAACCCCAACTTCGTCTCGCTGACCTACGGCGCGACCGGCGAGGACGAGGCGTTCGTCGAGGCGCTACGCTCGCTGGAACCGGGCGACGGGGTCGCCTTCTACAGCGTCCTCGAACCCGAGGGCGGCGGCGCGAAACACCGGTACCTGATCGGCTACTTCGCCGTCGAGGGGGTGGTGGACTTCCAGGCGCTCGACCGCGACGGCGGGGAGGCGGCCTTCGGCGACCTCTCGGAACCCGAACGCCGGGCCCTCGTCGAAGACCACGGCGAGAACGCCTACGCCAAGGTCTACCGGGAGACGGGTGAACTCCCCGACGGCGACGACCTCGTGATCGTCGAGGGGACCGACCCGGGGACCATGCTGAGCGAGGCGGTACAGATCAGCGAACACGGCGGCGGCGGCCACTACTACCTCACCGACGACCTCCAGGAGGGCCTCTCCCCGGAGGAGGGCGGCGACGACAAGAACGCCTACCTCGGCGGCGACCACCAGGCCCACGTCCTCGACGTCTCGCTGGAGGAGTTCCGGGACGTGGTGGAGTAGGCGTCCGGGTTGTCGTCGCCACGGGATCCGCTTACGATCGCCACGGGATCCACTGGACTTACGGACCCGCTGGTACCCCGGATCGACATGGGACAGTGGCTACGGAGCGGGCTCCGCCGGGACGTCTGCGTGGTGCTGTACGACCTCGGCGAGCCGACGGGCCAGCAGTGCAAGGCGGCCCTGGAGGACCACTACGACGAGCGGGTCTCGCCGGGGAGTTTCTACGGCGCCCTGGACACCCTGGTCGAGACTGGCCACGTCGCGGAACGAGCGGACGGGATCCACGACCGGTACGAACTCACCGAGGCCGGCGAACGGGCCCTCCTCGCCCACCACGAGTGGGCCTGCGAACGACTGGACCTGTGAGCGACCAGTCGGGGGGCGACTGACGGTTACCGACCGATCGGGCGACCGGCCGATCCGGTGACGAACGTCGGGTTCGTCGCCACGCCCTCCCCAGCCGACTCCCTCCCGTCTCCCGGGGTCACTCCCTTCGGTCGGACCCCCGCTCGACGGTCGGTCGTCCCTCGCGCGTTCCTCGCGCGCCGGGGGGACGTTCGGCCCGGCGCGTCGGCTATTCGGTCGGTGGGACGGGGAGAGGACGGACGAAATGCCGGAGACAACGGGTGGACTGCCGAAGAGAACGTCCCGTCGGCGGGTGGCCGATCAGAGGACGATGGACTTGGTGGTCGTGAAAGCCTCGATGGTGTAGCCGATGCCCTCGCGGCCGATGCCGGAGTCCTTCACGCCGCCGAAGGGGATGTCGCCGAGGCCGTGGGACGGAGCACCGTTGATCCGGACTGCGCCGGCGCGCACGCGGTCGGCGACCTCCATGGCCCGGTCGTAGTCGGCGGTGAACACGGAGGCGTCCAGTCCGAGGTCGGTGTCGTTGGCGAGTTCGATCGCCTCCTCGCGGTCCTCGAACCGGGCGACGGCGGCGACGGGGCCGAACTGCTCCTCGGAGAGGATCCGAGCGTCGTGGGGCACGTCCGCGAGGACGGTCGGTTCGAAGACCTTGCCGTCGCGTTCGCCGCCCCGCACCAGTTCCGCGCCGCGGGCGACGGCGTCCTCGACGAGGGTCTCGACCCACTCGGCCTGGGACTCGGAGATGAGCGGGCCGATGGCGGTGTCCTCGTCGAAGAGGTCGCCGGGTTGCCAGTCGTCGGTCTCGGCGTCGATCCGGTCGACGACCTCGTCGTGGACCGAGTCGTGGGCGAGCACCCGGCTCACGGCCGAGCACCGCTGGCCGGCGTACTTGAACGACCCCTTCGCGGCGGCGGCCGCCGCCTCGTCCAGGTCGGCGTCCTCGAAGACGATCGCGGGGGCGTTGCCGCCCAGTTCCATGTGGAGTTCGACCATGCCGCTCTCGCCCGCGACGTGCTTGCCCGCGCCCGACGACCCGGTCATCGCGATGGCGTCGACCCGGTCGTCGCCCGAGAGGACGTCCCCGATCCGACTCCCGTGCCCGGGCACGAAGTTGAACGCCCCGTCGGGGACGTCCGTCTCCGAGACTATCTGGGCGAGGACGGCCGCGCTGACCGGCGTCTGGCTCGCGGGCTTGAGGACCACGGCGTTGCCGGCCGCGAGCGCCGGCGCGACCTGGAGCGCCGTCGTCGAGAGGGGGTAGTTGTAGGGCGAGATGCAGAGCACGACCCCCATCGGCTCCGGGCGGACGATGGCCCGCCAGCCCTCGTGGCCGTCGGTGGTCCCCTCCAGGTAGTCGCCGTCGAGGTTCCGGACCTCCTCGACGGCGCGGCGGAACCGTTCGGCGGCGGCCGCGACCTCGGAGCGGGCGCTACTGATCGGCTTGCCGGCCTCGCGGACGATTATCTCGGCCAGTTCCTCGCTGCGGGCCTCGATGCCGTCGGCGATCTGGTCCAGCCACTTCGCCCGTTCGACCACGGTGCTCTCGCGGGTCCGGACCGTCGCGGCCTGGGCGGCCGCCAGTGCCGCCCGCGCGTCGTCCGGGTCCGCCGCGGCGATCCGCGCTACGGTACCCCCCTCCGCCAGGTCCTCGACCTCGATGTGGTCCTCGGTGCCCTCCCACCGCCCGTCGATGAGGAGGTCCGCGGAGTCGGTCGGCGTGCTCGTTGCCATACGAGATCGGAGGGGCTCCAGGCCCAAAACCTTTACTACGGATAGAATTAATTTTTTCTGGTGGTGGGATCCGGGGCGCAGACCCCCCAACGGCGGCACGGGGAGGGAAGGGGACCCGGTTCCTTCGACGCCGCGACACGTCCTGCTCTCGGGTCGCGGACGGTGCGACACGTTCTACTCCATGGCCACGCCCCCTCAAGACGTATACCGGTCGGTACCCAACGACGGGTATGCGCGAGGCGGAATCGACCACCAGGGAACGGATCACCGACCACCTCCGGGAGCGTGCGGCGTCGCCGTCGGGACTGGCGCGGGAGTTCGACGTCACCGCCGCCGACGCCGTCTCGCACGTCCGCCACGTGGCCCGGTCGCTCGAACCGACCGACGAACGGATGATGGTCGCCCCCCCGGAGTGCGAGGACTGCGGGTTCTCCGACTACGACGACCCCCTCAACCGCCCCTCGCGGTGTCCCGAGTGCAAGTCCGAGGCCGTCGAGGAACCGGCGTTCCGGATCGAGTGACGCGGATCAGTGCTCGGCGCCGACGTTCTCGGTGGACTCGAACGACCGGGGGTCGGGCTCGATCCGTGCGTACCGGACCGCCTCCTCGCCGAGGGTCTCGACGCGGTCCTCCAGTGATTCGTCGGTGAACTCGCCCTGGTAGGTGGCGTCGCTGGAGTTCGGGACGGCGGCCTGGTGGGGGATGACCCAGGCGTTGACCGACCGGCAGACCGACCGCAGGTGCTCTAGAGCCGTAACGGGGAACCGGCCGCCGGAAACCGCGAGCAGGCCGACCGTGGTGTTGTCGAACTCGTCGAAGCCACAGTAGTCCAGGCAGTTCTTGAGCGCCGAGGAGTAGGAACCGTGGTACATCGGAGTCCCCACGACGACCGAGTCCGCCGACCGGAGGGTCCGGCGGACCGTCTCGGCGTCCCCCGCGTCGTCGTGGTCCGGGTCGAAGACCGGCAGGTCGTACTCCCGGAGGTCCAGCATCGAGGTTTCCCCGCCGGTCCGTTCCGCCGCCCGGAGGGCAACCCGGACCGCATCGCGGGTGACGGACGCGTCCCTGAGACTCCCGACGACGCCGACGACGGTTGGTGGATCGCTCGCCATGTCGGAGCGAGGGGGCGTCGGGCCAAAATACCCCCGCCTCCGCCGCACGCGATGCAGGCTGACAGCGATCCTGAATTTTCCCGGGAGCCGAGGCGACGCAAGCTACTAAACCCCAGGGGAACCATCGAACGGAACGAATGACCGAGGACGATTCCGCAACGCCGGAATCGGCGGGCGGGGGGATCCTGGTCGCGGACGGGACGGCCGAGGCGGGACGGCGGGTCGCGGACGCGCTCGGGGGGACGACGAGCGTCGTGGGAAGCCTGGAGGAGGCCGTCGGCCGGGCCCGGAGCGAACGCCCGGACCTGGTGGTCGTCTCCCAGTCGCTGGAGGGCGGGACCGGGACGGAGTTGGTCCGGGACCTCCGCGGCGGGTCGGCGGTCCCCGTCGTACTCTACGCGCGGGACGGCGACGAGGAACTGGCGAGCGAGGCCGTCGCGGCAGGGGCCGACGAGTACGTCCCGGTGGACGGCGACGGACGCCTGGACGAGGCGTCGGTCGACCGCGTGGTCGAGGCCTGCGAACGGGCCGACGCCGGGGAGTCGTCGGCCCCGGCGGTGCCGTTCGAGACCCTCGTCGAGCACGCTCCGGTGGGGACCTGTGCGCTCGACGGCGGAACCGTGCGCTACGCCAACGACAGGCTGGCCGAACTGTTCGCGACGGCCCCGGAGATGCTCGTCGGCACCGACCTCGCGGACCTGGTGGCCGACCACGACCGCGACCGGATAGTGGCGGCTCTCGACCCCGGTGACGGGGAGGTCACCCGGGCGACGTTCACCGGCCTCGCGAAGGACGGGACCGAGGTCGAGGTCGGACTCCACGCGACTGCGCCGCCGGACGGCGAGGTGGACGCCGTCGCGACCGTCGTCGACGTCGAGGGACGGCGGGGCCGGGAACGGCAGTTGACAGTCCTCCACGAGACCACCCGGGAGATGATGCGAACGGAGGACCGCGACGACATCGCGCGGCTGGCCGTCGAGACGGCCATCGACGTGCTCGACCTCCTGTCGGTCGCCATCTACCTCTACGACCGCGACGCCGGGACCCTGGAACAGGCGGCCTCAGCATCGGGGGTCATCGACCTCCCGGCCGGGATCAGTCCGGTCGACGAGTACGTCGACGTCGCCTGGGACGTGTTCGTCCACGGCGAGGAGCGCCTGATCACCGACCTCCCCGACGGCGACTCCGAGGGACCGATCCGCTCGGGGCTGGCGATCCCGCTGGGCGACCACGGCGTGTTCGTCGCGGGGGGCACCGCCCCGGACGAGTTCGACGAGACCGTCCGCCGGTTCGCGCGCACCCTGGCGACCAACACCGAGGTGGCCCTGGACAGGGCGGCCCGCGAGGCGACGGTCATGGAGCGCACCGAACGCCTGCGCGAGCAGAACGAGCAACTCGACCGCCTCCGTCGGATCGACGCCGTTGTCCGGGACATCGGCCAGTTGCTCGTCCGGGCGACCTCCCGCGAACAGGTCGAGCGGGAGGTCTGCGAGCGACTCGCCGACGTCCGCTACTGGGAGTTCGCCTGGGTGGGCGAGCGGGAGGTCACCGGCCCGGGGATCGTTCCGCGAACCTGGGCCGAGGCGTCGTCGGCGACCGACGGCGAGTCCTACCTGGAGGCCGTGCGGGCCGCCGGCGACCGGGGGCCGTTCACCGACACCCCCGCCGAGCGCGCCCTCGCGGAGGGGACCGTCGTCGTAACGGAGGACGTCGTCGCCTCCCACGACGACGAGAGCTGGCGGACCGTCACCCTGGACCAGGGGTTCCGGTCGGTCGCGTCCATCCCCCTGGAGCACGAACACCGGGAGTACGGCGTCCTGGAGGTGTACGGCGACCGGCCCGACGCCTTCGGGGGCGAGGAGCGGGAGGTGCTGACCGAACTGGCCGACATGATAGCCTACTCGCTGAACGCCATCGAGCGCGAACGCGCGCTGGTCGCCGAGACCGGCCCCGAACTGGAGGTCCGGATCGGCGAAACCGACGAGTTCTTCTCCCGGCTCTCCGCCGAGACCGGCGGCCGCGTCGCCGTCGAGGGAATCGTCCCCGGCGACGAGGGCACCTACCTGACCTACGTCGGCGTCGAGGACGCCGACGACGCCGGGGAGGACCTCGTCGACGCGGTGACCCGGCTCGCCGACCGGTCGACCGCGGCCCTGGGTGCCCGGGCCATCGACCCCGAGCGGGGCCGGTTCGAACTCCACCTCGCCGAGAGCGACCTCTTCGAGTCGGTGACCACCCACGGCGCCACCATCAAGGAGATAACCGCCGAGGCCGACGGCATCACCGTCCGGATCGGACTGCCCGGCACCGCCGACGTCCGCGGGTTCGTCGAGGCGTTCGGGCGGGCCTACCCCGACCTGGAGGTGCTCGCCCAGCGCAGCGCCGTCGAGGGCGACCACGAGGACCTCCAGGGCGACGTAACCGCCGAACTCACCGACCGCCAGCGGGAGGTCCTGGAGGTCGCCTACCACAGCGGCTTCTTCGAGTGGCCCCGGGAGTCCACCGGCGAGGACATCGCCGACAGCCTCGACGTCTCGCCGCCCACCGTCCACAAGCACCTCCGGACCGCCGAGCGAAAGCTCCTCTCGGCCATCCTGGGCGCCCGCCGGTCCGAAACCGAACGGATCGGGTCCGCCGAGCAGTAACCGGGAGCAACCGGAAGCGGGACGCAGGGACCGGATCGGCTCGGGGTCCCTCATCCGAAACCAACCGGAGAAAGGGTGCACGACGGCCTGATCCGGTCAGCAACGTGGCGCGCGGGCCGGGCCGCCAGGCCCGGCCTCGCGCGAGGTTCTCGCCGACCGAAGGGAGGCGAGAGCCAGGAAGACGCTCCGCGTCTTCCGCTGGATGAGCATCGCAGTCCCCGAACGAGCAACGCGAGTGAGGGGGCGAGAAGCGCAATCGGCTGGGGAGGATCGTGGCGTCTGGGCGGAACGAAAGGGGCCGGGGGCTTTCAATTGGTCCTCATCGGATCCCGGGTTGTACCACGCGAGAGAACTGGATCGACTGATTCGGATCCCGGGTTGTACCACGCGAGAGAACTGGATCGACTGATTCGGATCCCGGAGTCGCCAGGGTTGACACCCCCGACCCCGAAGCTTGAGACATGAACAAGCAGGACCTCCGCGACCGGGTGTGGGACGACCTCGAGGAGAGCGGCGAGGCTCGCTTCCCGTTCCCGCCCCACGGCCGGATCCCCAACTTCAACGGGGCCGACGGGGCCGCCGACCGCCTCGCCGACGCGCCCGAGTGGAACGAGGCCGACGCGGTGAAGGCGAACCCCGACTCCCCGCAGCGACCCGTCCGCAGACGGGCCCTCGAAGCGGGGAAGACCGTCTACATGGCCGTCCCGCGCCTGGCCGACCCCGATCCCTTCCTCGAACTGGACCCCGACCGGATCGACGACTACGACCACGCGACGACCATCGGAGGGTCCGCAGAACTCGGGGGCCAGGTCGGACCGGAGGCCGTCGAACCGATCGACCTGGTGGTGTCGGGCAGCGTCGCGGTCACCGAGGCGGGCGCCCGGGTGGGGAAAGGCGAGGGCTACAGCGACCTGGAGTACGCGACCCTCCGGGAACTCGGCCTCGTGGACGCCGACACCGCCGTCGCCACCACCGTCCACGATCGACAGGTGGTCGACGAGGAGGTGCCGGTCGAGGCCCACGACGTGCCGATGGACCTGGTGGTCACGCCCGGGCGAACGATCCGGACCGGTGCGTCGGGCGGACGACCCGGCGGGATCGACTGGGACCTGCTCTCCGAGGAACGGCGCGAGGAGATCCCGGTGCTGGACCGGTTCGAGGAGTGACGACCGGTTCACCGCCCGACCGATCGACTCCCCAGCCGGTCCACCCCCCAGCCGATCCACCCACCGACGGCCTACCCGTCGTCGGTGGTCCTCTCCCCGTTCACCGACACCGTCCGTTCCCGGCGGCCGCCCGGGTACTTGAGCCGGATCGCTACCTCCTCGCCCCAGGACAGGGACGTGTCGGGGTCGCCGATGGACTCGCGCCACGTCTCGCGACCGCCGGCGGGGACCTCGACCACCCGCTTGGGACCGTTACAGCAGGGGGATCCAGCACCGTGGACGGGCATCACCGCCCGGAGGGTTCCGGGGGCGTCGCCCGTGTTCCGGAACGTCGCCGCGACGTCGAAGCGCTGCCCGGGTTCGACGGCGTCGGGCACGGCGAACTCCTGGAGTTCGAACGTCGGCGCGGGACGCCGGAGGGCCTTCACGTCCTCGTCGGGGAGTCGCCAGGCGTCGTCCCCGACCTCGACCCGGACCGAGTCGGCCTCCAGGGGTGCCGCCACCCAGAAGCTGACCCATCCGCTGGTGCCGTCGGTACCGCCGTACACCGGCCGCACGTCTCCGCCCCACGGCCGGGACCGATCGAGGCCGCCGTAGAACCGTTCGTCGCCGGCGGCCAGTTCGAACTCCCCCCTGGCAGGACCCCCGTCGGGCGCCCCGACCCTGGCGAAGACGTAACGCCCGTCACCCGGGTCCTTCACCCCGAACTCGTCGGGGTGTTCGAGGTAGAACACCGAGTCCCGTACCGTCGTCTCGGTGATCCTGACCGGGTTACCCTGGACCGTCCGGGTCGTGCCGAGCGACGCCGGGGGAGGGGTCGTGTTCCCCCCGGTCGTCGCGGCTGTCTCCGTCGCTCCGCCGGGATCGGCCGTGCTCCGGTCGGCCGTGGTCCCGCCGGGATCGGTCGTCCCGGCCCCGTCCGTCGGTTCCCCGGTCCCGTTCGAGGAGTCGCCGCCCCCCAGACAGCCGGCCACCCCACCCAGGAGCGAGAGTCCGGCAACCCGGAGGATCCGGCGACGACGCCTGTTCATGCCGGGGACGTTCACTGGGGCTGATAAGTGTCTTGTGTCGAGACCCGTGGACGGTGTCGGTCGCCCGGGTATGGCGACCGGTCAGCAGTAGTGGATCCCCCGGTCGTGCCCGGTGCACCCGATCACAGGTACCCGATGAGTTCCTCGACTGCCCGGTCGACCGGTTCGTCGCGAATCCGGCAGACGTAGTCGGTCATCAACCGCGGTCGGAGCGACGCCACCGCGTGGGGGACGATGGAGCTATCCTGCGGTGCCGAGCGGTGACGGTAGTCCTCCGCGTCGAGCGGGATCCGCTCGTCGTACCAGGTCCTGGTCGTCAGTCCCATGACGACGTACTGGCGCTTGTCGAAGGGGTGGCTCTCGTCGTTGACGACGACCCACGGCCTGGTCGCGTCCTCGTCCGGTTTGAACGGGTCGGGCGCGAGGACGACGTGGCCGCGTTGGAGGTCGTCGAACGTTGGCGTGGAGTCGGTCACGGTCACTCCGGCGCGTCGTCCTCGGCCGCGCGCAGCCACTCCTCCCGACTCTCGGCACCGAGCACGTCGTCGAGGAACTCCGCCGTCGATCCGAGCATCCTCGCGTCACGGACCGCCTCGAGGTCGCCGATGGCCCAGTACGGCTCCCTGTGTCGAACCAGACCGTGGTCCTCCAGTCGGTTCAGGACGGGGTGGATCGAGTTCTCGCCGACGCCCGCCCCCTCGGCGATCTCGACGGCCTTGTAGGCCTTGTCCCGGTTTCGCGCCAGGAACCGGACGACCCGCTCCGCGTTCGTCTCGCGGTCGTCCGGGTCGTGGGACTCGAACTCGTCGATGCTGATCGGCACGTCTCGGGATCGGCCCTTTCGATTTATAAATGTATGTCTGTATCTCTGTATTTAGTCGTCGCTACGTGGACGCGGGAACGGACAGTGCTAACACCGGGATCCGCGGGACCGCCAAGCGACACCCCTTTCCGGGAACCCGACCGATCCCGACCATGGACGAGAAGCGGGAACTCTCGAGCGTCGACCTCGCGGCGCTCGTGGGCGAACTCGGGGCCTACGAGGGTGCGAAGGTCGACAAGGCCTACCTCTACCCGCCGGACCTGGTCCGGTTGAAGCTCCGGGACCCCGACCGGGGCCGGGCCGAACTGTTGATCGAGGTGGGCGATCGGAAGCGCGCCGGCGTCGTCTCGCCAGACCGGGTGCCCGACGCCCCGGAGCGGCCGCCGGCGTTCGCGAAGATGCTGCGCAACCGGATCGCCGGCGGGGAGTTCGCCGGCGTCGAGCAGTACGGCTTCGACCGGATCCTCCAGTTCCACTTCGAGCGCCCGGACGGGGACACGACCATCGTGGCGGAACTGTTCGGCGACGGCAACGTCGCGGCGCTGGACGGCGACCGCGTGGTGGTCGACTGCCTGGAGACCGTGCGCCTGAAGTCGAGGACGGTCGTCCCGGGGTCGGCCTACGAGTTCCCGGCCAGCCGCGTCACCCCGATGGCGCTGGACTACGAGGCGTTCGCCGCCGAGATGGAGGACTCCGACACCGACCTGGTGCGGACCCTGGCGACGCAACTGAACCTCGGCGGCCTGTGGGCCGAGGAACTCTGTACGCGGGCCGGCGTCGAGAAGACCCGGTCCATCTCCGAGGCCGACGAGGCCGACTACGAGGCGCTGTACGACGCCGTCGGGCGACTCGCGACCGACCTCCGGGAGGCGAACCTCGACCCCCGGATCTACTTCGAACCGGGTGACGGGGAGAACAGAGGTGGAGCCGACGCCGATGACCCGGACGACGGCGGGGGATCCGACGCCGATGACCCGGACGACGGCGGGGGATCCGACGCCGATGACCCGGACGACGGCGGGGGATCCGACGACAGCGACGGTGCTGGTGGTCCGGACGGCACACCGGAGGGGCACCCGGTCGACGTGGCACCGTTCGCGCTGGCGGAGCGGTCGGACCTGCCCGCGACAGCCCACGAGACGTTCGACGGTGCCGTCGAGGAGTACTTCCACCTGCTGGACGAGGCCGACGAGGAACCCGACACGGCCCGGGACCGGCCGGACTTCGAGGCGGAAATCGCCAAGCGCGAGCGGATCATCGAGCAACAGGAGGGGGCCATCGAGGACTTCCAGCAGCAGGCCGAACGGGAGCGGGAGCGTGCGGAACTGCTGTACGCCAACTACGGGCTGGTCGACGAGGTACTATCGACGGTCCGGTCGGCCAGGGACGAGGGGGTTCCCTGGGCGGAAATCGAGGAGCGCTTCGAGGAGGGCAAGGATCGGGGAATCGCTGCCGCCGAGGCGGTCGTGGGCGTCGACGACCGTGAGGGCACCGTGACCCTCGACGTGGAGGGGACCCGCGTCGAACTCGACCCGACCGAGGGCGTCGAGCACAACGCGGACAGGCTCTACCGGGAGGCAAAGCGGATAGAGGAGAAGCGGGACGGTGCGCTCGAGGCCGTCCAGGAAACCCGCGAGGAACTGGACGAGATCCGGGAGCGGCGGGACCGGTGGGACGCCGACGACGGGGACGAGGACGGGGAAGACGAGGAGGACGACGAGTTCGCCGACCGCGACTGGCTCTCGGAGCCGTCGATCCCGGTCAGGCGCGACGAGAAGTGGTACGAGCGGTTCCGGTGGTTCCGGACGAGCGACGGCTTTCTCGTCCTCGGGGGCCGGGACGCCGACGACAACGAGGAACTCGTAAAGAAGTACATGGAGTCCGGGGACCTCTTCTTCCACACCGACGCCCACGGTGCCCCGGTCACGGTGCTGAAGGCCGCCGACCCCAGCGAGTCCGCCCGGGACGTTACCGTCCCGGAACGCAGCCGCGAGGAGGCGGCGCAGTTCGCCGTCTCGTACTCGTCGGTCTGGAAGGAGGGCAAGTACAGCGGCGACGTCTACATGGCCCGCCCGGATCAGGTGACGAAGACCCCCGAGAGCGGCGAGTACCTCGCCAAGGGCGGGTTCGCGGTCCGGGGCGACCGCACCTACTACGAGGACACGCCCGTCGGCGTCGCCGTCGGCATCACCTGCCGGCCGGACACCCGGGTGATCGGCGGGCCGCCCGACCCCGTCGAGGAACGGGCGGTCACCGCGGTCCGCGTCGAACCCGGCCGGTACGCCCAGGCCGACGTCGGGAAGCGGATCTACCGGGAGTTCCGCGAGCGGTTCGCCGACACCGGGTTCGTCCGGAAGGTCGCCAGCCCCGACCGGATACAGCACTTCCTGCCGCCCGGGGGGAGCCGGATGGTCGGGGACGGGGACTGACGGGCGACGGTGTCCAACCGCTGACGGTCGGACTGCCGATGGATTCAACCCCGTGCGGCCGGTAAATCGGACGATGCCCACCGGCGCCGACGCCGACCCGGGGGAGGGTGACGGACCGGAGGAGGTCCGCGTCGTCTCCACCGATCGGCCGATACCGCTGACGGCCCAGATGGCCCTTGAGGAGTACGGCCTCGTCCGGACCGAGCGTCCGGAGGGGGGCGGGCCCGTCGAGGTGGCGTACCTCCGGCGACGGCCGCCGGACGAACTGCTGGACGAACACGACCTCCGGGCGACGACGGTCCACCGCGAACTCTGGCGCGACCACGACGACAGACTGGTCGAAGTCCGGCCCGAGACGGTCCTCATCGACGGCACGCCCACCGACATCGACCCCGAGGAGGCCCGCGAAGAGGCCCGGACCGAGGGGTACGAACCGATCGACGTCCCCGACGACGAGTGACCCCGGGCACGGTCTCCAACGCTGCGACCCCCCCCCGGGTGACCACCCCCGGCTCGGTGAATAGCAGGGCACTTACCCGTCGAATCCCGAGCCGTGAGCATGCGGATCCAGAGCCGGGAGCGCCGGGACGACGGGACCGAACGGATCACGCTGGTGCCCGAGAGCGTGGACGACCTGTGGCACCTGCAGTACGTGGTCGAACCCGGCGACCGGGTGGGCGGGGACACCCACCGTCGCGTCACCCGCGACGACGACCGGCTCCGGGACACCGGCGGCGAGCGCGAGCACATGTACGCCACCCTGGAGGTCGAGGACGTCGAGTTCCACCGGTTCGCCAACCGCCTCCGGATATCGGGGGTGATCGTCGACTGCTCCCGGGAGGACCAGCTCGGCCACCACCACACGCTGAACGTCGAGGTTCGCAAGGAGGTGACCGTCACCAAGCGGTTCAAGCCCGACCAGCTAGAGCGCCTCCAGGAGGCCGTCGAGGCCGCCGAGAACCCCGACGTCGCCATCGCCACCGTCGAGGAGGGGCAGGCCCACGTCCACACCGTCGCCCAGCACGGCACCGAGGAGTACGCGTCCATCACGGGGACGACCGGGAAGGGGGAGTACGCCCGGCCCCGGTCGGAGCTGTTCGCCGAACTCCTGTCGACCCTCCAGCACCTGGAGGTGGACGCCATCGTCCTCGCCGGGCCGGGGTTCACCAAGAACGACGCGCTTGACTACATCGAGGAGAACGACCGCGACCTCGCGGCCAAGATAACCATCGTCGACACCGCCTCCGTGGGCGACCGGGGGGTCCACGAGGCCCTCAAGCGCGGCGCCGTCGACGAGATACAGGAGGAGACGCGGATCGCCCGCGAGGCGGAACTGATCGACGAACTCACCGCAGGGATCGCCGGCGACGGTGCCGTCGCGTACGGACCCGACCGGGTGCGCCAGGCGGCCGACTACGGCGCCGTCGAGCACCTCCTGGTCGTCGACGAGTGGCTCCGGGAGTCCAGGCTCGACGGGTCGGACCGGGCGGACGCCGGGGACGACGCCGACGGGGCCGACGAGAGCGGGAGCGACGAGGACGAGGGGCGAAACGGCCGCGAACGGATCACCCCCGAGGAGTTCCGCGCCGAACGCGAGGCGGAGTCGGGAGGATCCGGCGACGGCGGATTGACCGCCGAGGAAGAGGCGATCGGCGAGGGATCGTCCGGCGGCGGGTCCGCCGGCAGCGGATCGTCGGGGGGAGAAGGTGACGGTACCGCGGAGGCCGACGCGGAACCGGCCGTCGACCCCGACGACCTGATCCGCACCGTCGAGCAACAGGGCGGCGACGTGACGGTGTTCTCGAAGGAGTTCGACCCAGGCCGCCAGCTATCGAACCTCGGGGGCGTCGCCGCCCTGCTCCGGTACCCGATCGACTGACGACCGGTCACTCGGGGGATTCGATACTCGCCTCTACCAACTGGACGAGGACTTCGGCGAAGGTGGTGTGGGCGCTCCAGACGGCCGTTTCGCCCTCGGCCGAGGAGTCGCCGGGATCGACGACCGACAGCAAGATGACGTCGTCGTCGACGATGAGGACCCGGCCGGTCCGGTCGTTCTCGGCCTGCTTGGGCGGCATCCGGACGGTGAGGATCCCCTCGTTTCCCGAGAAGGCCTCCCGGACGGCCTCCGACTCGGTGACCAGGACGGCGTCCAGTCCCTCCTCCGCTCGCCGGGACAGCGTCCCGACGAGGTCCTCGGTCAGGTGGTCGGCGTGACCCGTCCCGTAGACGATCCGACGGTCGGCCTCGCCGACGAGTTCGGCGACGCGGTCCGAGACGGCGTCCCGGCCCCGGAGGGTCCACAGTTCCTCGCGTTCCTCGCCGTCGCCCTCGCCCCTGACGGAGTCGACGAACTCGAAGGCGCGGTCGGTTTCGCGCTCGAACCGTTCGCGGAGCGTCGACTGGGCCGCCTCCAGGCTCACCGGGCGGTAGCGGATCGGACTGGACTGCTGGATCCCCACCAGCCCCTTGTCCGCGAGGGTGTCGGCGGCGCTGTAGACCTGCGAGCGGGGAACGTCGGTCACCCGGGAGATGTCCCGGGCCGTCCCCGACCCCAGGCGGTGGAGCGCGATGAACACCTTCGCCTGGTAGCCCGTCAGTCCCAGGCGCTCGAAGGCCTCGACGGCCTCCTCCTCGGTCACGTCCTCAGCGTCCATCGCCGTCCCTCCGTGCCGGTCCACCCCCGTCGCCGCGGCGGTGGTCGGCGCCGTCGACGGATCGACGGTCGTCCTCGATGGCCTCGCCCCCGCGACCGTCGGAGCGACGGCTCGACGGGTCGAACTCGACCGGCGAGGGGCCGACGGGGGCGTCGTCGCCGGCCAGCCACTGGCGGTAGAGCCACTCCAGGCGGTCGGTCGGGAGGTCGCCGTCCGCGGCCCGACGACCGGCGACCTGCAGGTCGGCCAGGGTGATCCGGCCGCCGTCGAGGGCGCGGGCTTCCAGTTCCGTAATGACGCCGACGCGGCCGGTGCCGCCGACGGCCACCTCGCCGCGGTCGGTCTCGACCCGGCCCTCGAAGACGAACTCCTGGCCCGGCGCGGCGTCCTCGGGGACCGGGACCAGGTACTCCAGTTCGACCGGGGTCGGTGCGTCGAACTCCCAGAGGGCGTAGACCACGTCGTCGACCCGGGCGTAGTTGAGGGGCTCCGGCTCCAGCGCCACGATGCCCGCCTGCGGCGACGGGAGCCGTTCGACCAGCATCGCCCGCCCCGCCAGGCCGGGCACCCTGATCCCCACCCGGATCCGCTCGCCCGGCACCGGGGCCCGGGGCTGGACCCGCCGGACGGGGTCGGCCGGCGACCCCGCCGCGTCCGACCGACCGTCGGTCCCGGTGCCGGCCGCCGGGGCGGGTGCGGCCCGGTCGTCCGGGGCAGTCACCGGTTCCCGATCGGCGGACGACCCGTCATCGGTCGAACCCGCAACGGGACTGGCGTCGTGACCGGCGGTCCGGTCCTGCACTTCCCCGTGGGCGGCCTCACCGGTGGCGTCGGCGTCGGCCTCCTCCCCCGCGGGACCGGCGTCCGGGAACGCCGCGTCCGTCGTGTTCGCCGACTCCTCGTCGGCCCGATCCACCTCCGGGGAGTCGGTGTCGGCCCCGTCACCGGACTCCTCGGGGAACGGTCCGTACTCCGGCGGATCCTCGTCCGTCGCGTCCGGAACGGACTTCGCCTGGCCGCCGAACGGCTGGAACTCGTCCGCGTCGTCACCCGGTTCCGACCCGTCGTCGGACGGCCCGGCTCCGTCGTCCGCCGGTTCGGCCGCGTCGTCCGCCGGACCTGCCCCGTCGTCCCCGGCCGGGATCCCCGGGTCGTCGGCGTCGGGGTCGGCCCCGATGCCGGGGTCGTCCTCGTCGAACCCGAAGTCGATTTCCTCGGCGGTACCGTCGGTGTCCAGGCCGATGTCCGAGGCCGGATCCGGCCCGTCGGTCGACCCCGCGTCGGTCCCGGCCCGGTCGTCGCCGTCGGTCCCGGCGTCGGCCCCGACTCCGTCCTCGCGGTCGGCGTCAGTGCCGTCCCCGGCGTCGGCTCCCGGGTCGGCGGGCGAGTCGTCGTCGATGGCCTCGTCCAGGTCCCCGAAGACCGGATCGGGCGGCGTCACCTCGTCGGCCTCGTCGTCGGTCGAAGCGTCGTCGGCGTCGGTCGAGGTGACCCCGTCGTCCGGCGTTCCGGACGGCGAGTCCCCGTCGTCCGGCGTCGATCCCGTCTCGTCGTCCCCGATGACCTCGGACTGGGCCTCGGGGCCGCCCGCGATCCGCTCTGCCTCGGGGTCGGTCGGGACCTCCGGTTCGACCCGGCGGGTCCAGACCACGAGCAGGGAGGGCAACACCAGCACGCTCCCCAGGAACGCGTAGACGATGGTCAGGGCGGTTATCAGCCCGAACTGCTGGAGCGGCGGGAGGATGGCGATCATGAGGGTGCCAAAGCCGCCGACGGTCGTGGCGGCCGACCCCAGTAGCGCCCCGCCGGTGCCGGTGACGGCGGTCCGCATCGCGTCGGTGACGTTGCCCTGGCGTTCGAGTTCCAGGCGGTACCGCTCGCTGATGTGGATGGAGTAGGCCACCCCCAGGCCGATGGTGAGGCTGGTGATGGTCCCGGTGAGGACGTTGAACGGCACCCCCAGCAGGAACATCGTCCCGAGGATCCACGCCACCGAGAACAGGACCGGCAACAGGGTGACCGCCCCCAGCGTGGCCGAGCCGTCGGTGATCCGGTAGGCGATCATCAGGAACAGGAAGACGGCGGCCATCGAGATGATCAGCGACTGGATGACGCTGTCGAACAGGTCCTGCTGGACGACCTCGTTGACCACCTGGGACCCGGTGGCCTGGGCCCGGAGGCCGTCGCCGTCGAATTCGCTCGCGAAGCCGCGGGTCTCCTCGGTGATTTCGGTCGTCGACTTGCCGCCCTTCGTCCCGACGACCATCCGGGCGGCGACGTACTCGCCGTCCTCGCGCTGGATCACGTTCGCGGCGCGGTCCGGGGCGACCTCGAACAGTGCGTCGTAGACCGCCCTGACGTTCCGGTCGGGGACGCCGTCGCCGTCGGTGTCGGCCTCGGTGACGGTGGCGTTGAACGACTCGTTCCGTGCGGCAACCGACCGCATCGTCCGCAGGGGACTCTCCATGGAGGCCTCGCCGTTCGAGAGCCGGATCGTGACGTCGCTCTCGGCGGCACGCCTGTCGGCCCGTTCCATCCGCTCCATCGCCTCCGGCGTGGTAATATCCCCGCGTATCAGCACCTGGACCTGGGAGTCCTCGCGCCGGAAGTTGCTGTTGACGTAGTCGAGTTCGGCCTTCGCACTGTAGTCCGAGGGCCGGATCGCTTCGGGCAACTCGTCCATCCACGCCGGCGGGTCCTCCGCGAGGAAGTCCTCCTGGGAGAACGAGGTGTCGACCTGGCTCCCGCCGTAGACCCCGACCGTGGTCACCAGCAGTGCCAGGACGATCACCACGACGGGGGCACGCCGGGCCGCCACCGCCCCGACCGAGAGCGCCCGGGCGAGGGCGCCGCCACCCGTGCCGAACGCCCGCTTCTTCCGGTCGAGGCCGAACGACTCCAGCAGGGCGTCGAGTTCGACCTTCATCGCCGGGATCAGCGCCCCGAAGACGACGAGGGCGCCGACGATGCCGACCGAGGAGACGACCCCGAAGTCCCTGATGGGCGGCAGGGGACTGATCACGTTCGACATGAAGCCGATGACCGTCGTCGCGGTGACCCACAGGAGCGCCACGCCGACGCCGGCCATGGCGATGCGCATCGACCCCCGCGTCCCCTCGCCGGTCTCGGTCCGTTGCTCGCGGTGGCGCATGAAGATGTGGATGGCGTAGTCGATGGAGAGGCCGATCAACAGGACCGGCACCGCCACCATGATCTGGTTGAACGTGATTCCCATCCAGCCCATCGCGCCGAAGGCCCAGACCAGGACCGCCGCGATGCCGAGGAAGCCCAGCAGGATGTCCAGCGGGTCCCGGTAGGCGATGAGCAGGGTGACCAGGACGAACACCAGTGCGAGCGGCGAGATCAGTTTCAGGCTGTCGTTCTGGGAGCGCTGGATCTCGTCGCTTATCTTCCCGAAGCCGAACACGAGGTACTCCTCGCCGCCCTCGCTGGTCCCGAGATCCTCCATCGCTAGCTGGGCGTCGACGATGTCGTCGCCGGGACCGCCCGGACCGCCCTGGACGGGGCCGCCGTCGGTCGACTGCCGGACGAGCATCACCCGGGCGTTCGCCTCCGGGGATCCCGGCGTGTAGCCCGTCTCCATCAGCCGGAAGGCGAAGTCGTCGTTCGCCCCGGCGCCGAACCCGCCGCCGTCGCCCCCGTTACCGCCCGTGGCCGGACCCTCGAACAGCGACGAAGCGCCCTCCTCGGAGAGCACCGCCGTCACTATCTCGCGGACCTCGTCGTCGTCCATCGACTCCAGCCTCGCTATCTGTTCGTCGAGGGGCGGCTGACCGGCCTCGGCGAGTTCCCGCTGGCGCTCCTGGAGGCGCTCGAAGTCCTCCCGGAGGGCCTGGCCGTCGGCCCGGAGTTCCTCGCCGCGCCGTTCGAGTTCGGCCGCGTCCTCCTCCAGCGCCTCGAACTCGTCGGCGAGGACGCCCCGCGTCCCGAGGCGGTAGGCCTCCTCGAAGCCCTGCTGGACCTCGCCGGCGCGCTCGCGGTAGGTCGCCTCCGTGATGTTCCCGTTCGCCAGGGAGGCGTTCAGCGCAGAGAGCTCGGTCTGGAGCACCCGGACCTGGCCGACGGCGCGGACGTAGGTTCCCCGCTGCTCCTCGTCGAGTCCCTCGCTCGCGTCCGCGACCGCGGCCTGCATGTCGGCCTCTATCCCGGCGGCCTGCTCCCGGTAGGTATCCTCGTCGATCTCATCGGCGGCGAACGAGGCGTTCAACCGGTCGTACTGGGCCTGTAGTGCCCGTACCTCGTCGAGTCCACCCCGGAGCCGTTCGGCCGTCGCGTTCAGTTCGCGGGAGCGCTCCTGGAGGGCCTGCTGGTCCTGCTCCAGTTGTCGGCGGCGTTCGGTCAGCGACTCGTTGCGCGCCCGGAGTTCCTCCGCCCGTTCGGAGAGGTTCCCGAACTGGTCGAGCCGGATCGCGGTGATGGCGACGATGTTCGAGACGCCGATCACCGGGTTCTCCTCGGTGAGTGTCTCCGCGATCCGCGGGTCCTCGCGGATCGACTTCTGGTAGCGCAACGACCGCAACAGTGACTCGCGCGTGAGCACGTTCCCCTCGCGGTTGCGCACGATGACCTGGACCGTCGTCACGTTCTCGTCCCCCCGCGAGAAGTTCTGCTCGACGTAGTCCAGCGCCCGCGACTCGGGCGTGTCGCTCTCGAACTGGTCGGTCGAGGAGGACTGGTCGATTTCGCCGACGCCCAGGCCGATCAAGGCGGTGACGATCAGCAACGCCAGCACGACCGACTTGCTGTACTCGGTCACGGCCGTCGTGATCCACTCGCCGGGGTTCACCGGCGACCCCTCCCGTCGGCGGATCGGTGGCTCGTCGTCATGGCAGAGATGTTGTTACTATCCTACTAACAGCACACGTCGCACTTAACGGTGCCGCTTTGCGACGGATTTTCCCGTTCCGGTCGCCGGCGAAATTTTTCCGCGAGGCCGGCGGAGTCGGGCGATCTCCGGACCCAGGAGACAGGTATCGATCAGCACAGCCACACGAAGAGACCGCACGACCGGGCCGCGACGACCCGGAACCGGTACACTCCAGTTATATTTTCCGGCGCGAGAGCCGTTGGTTCTATACGTGATGACGTCGTTAGCAACGTTCGGAAGGGGTTGTCAGATGTTACCTGATGCCGTCTCGGCGCTGTTCGGGGGGACCGCAACGGATGTGGTGCGGGAGTGCCGTCGCTGTGGCACGACCGTCGACGCGACGGAGGAATCCTGTCCGCACTGCGGACCCGAGAGCGACCTCGTGAGCTACGAGATCGCCTGACTCCCGACGAGCGAGGCGGCCGGACGGGGGCGACACCGGGGGGTCGTCGTCACCGGCCCGGAGAGGGTAGGCTCTCCGACACCAGTCACATCTGACACATATCAGATCACAATCACCGGGTCCGACCCCCGTCGGACGCGACGCCACGTTGAAGGGGGAGCCCGACGCACTGTGTCACGTTTATGACGGAGGACGCCAGGCGGTTCGGAACGTGGCCCTCCCCGGTGTCGAGGACGGCCGGGGGGTCGTCGTCCACGCCGACGGGGAGGGGAACCGCTCGGACTGGACCGGCGAGTCCGTCGACGTCCGGACGCTCGTCCACGAGTACGGCGGGGGCGACTTCGCGGTCCACGACGGGGTCGTCTGGTACGCCAACTTCGGGGACCAGCGCCTCTACCGCCAGGAACGGGACGGCGACCCCGAACCCGTGACACCGGACCCCGACGTCGAGAAGGGACTGCGCTACGCCGACGTGGACGTGAGCCCGGACGGCGAACGGATCTACTGCGTCCGGGAGCGTCACGACCCGGCTGGGGACGGCGAACCGGAGAACGCCCTGGTCGTCCTCCCCGCCGACGGCGACGGCGACCCGCGGGTGGTCGCCGAGGGTCACGACTTCTACTCGTTCCCCAGGCTGTCCCCCGACGGCGAACGGATCGCCTGGACGACATGGGACCACCCGTCGATGCCCTGGGACGGGACGACCCTGCACGTCGCGAGCGTGGCCGATGACGGAGCCCTGGCCGACGAGCGGACGGTCATGGGCGGGACCGCCGAGTCGGTCTTCCAGCCCGAGTGGGGGCCCGACGGAAACCTCTACGCCGTCTCGGACCGGACCGGGTGGTGGAACCTCTACAGGGTCGACACCGACGGCGGTGACCCCGACCCGCTCTACCGGGCCAGCGCCGAGTTCGGCGTCCCCCAGTGGGTGTTCGGCCTCTCGACGTACGCGTTCCTCCCCGACGGCGAGATCGCCGTCCTGGTCGTCGAGTCCGGGGAAGGGAGCCTCGCGGTGCTCTCCCCGCCCGACGGCGACCGGGCGGGGTGGGACGGTGAGACCCCCTGGGAACTGCGCTACCCGGACCTCCCCTTCGGCGCCGCGAAACGGACGTACCTGGTCTCCGACGGCGAGGCGGCGGCGATGCTCGCCGGGAGCTTCGACCGGCCGAGCCGCCTGGTACGGTGGACGCCCGGCGAGGAGCCGACCGTCCTGCGGTGGTCGTCCGACGTGGACCTCGACCCCATCTACGTCTCCCGGCCACGGGCGGTCGACTTCGCCACCGGGGACGACGAGATCGCACACGCCTTCTACTACCCGCCGCACAACCCCGACGTCACCGCGCCGATGGACGACGACCCGCCGGTGGTCGTCACCGTCCACGGCGGGCCGACCAGCCAGACCCACCCCACCTTCGACCTGGAGACCCAGTTCTGGACCACCCGCGGGATCGGGGTACTCGACGTGAACTACCGCGGGTCGACCGGCTACGGCCGGGAGTACCGCGACCGCCTGAAGGGCGAGTGGGGCGAGGTGGACGTCGCCGACTGCGCCCACGCCGCCCGCGACGCTGGCGAGGAACTCGGCGACCCCGACCGGACGGCGATCCGCGGTGGCTCGGCCGGGGGCTTCGCCGTCCTGGCCGCCCTGGCGTTCCACGACGACTTCGACGCCGGGACCTCCTACTACGGGGTGTCGGACCTGGTCGCCCTGGCCGAACACACCCACAAGTTCGAGTCCCGCTACCTCGACTCCCTGGTCGGGCCCTACCCCGAGGCGGAGGACCGCTACCGCGATCGTTCGCCGTTGCACCACGCCGACCGGATCGGGGCTCCGCTGTTGCTCCTGCAGGGCTCGGACGACCCCGTCGTCCCGCCCGAACAGTCCGAACGGATGACCGACGCCCTCGACGAGAACGGCGTCCCCCACGCCTACGTCGAGTTCGAGGGCGAACAGCACGGCTTCCGCCGGTCGGAGTCGATCCGACGGGCCCTCGAGGCCGAACTCGACTTCTACGGCCGCGTGTTCGGGTTCGACCCGGACGACGACGTCGAGGGCGTGGAACTCTCGCCCAGTCCCTGAGGCGGTCGGACCGCCGGTTTCGGGCGGACGCCGGTCGCAGGGACCGGACGGACCCGCCGGTCGAGGGGTCGGCCCGATCCGCGGCAACGGTCGACCCGACGGGTTACAGTAACCGTACTGTAAACGCCTCGACACCGTCGCGGCTTCGATTCGACCGGTCGGTCGGGTCGACGTGATCCGCACCGCGATCGACCGGGGGATCGACTTCCTCGATACCGCGAACGTCTACTCCCGCGGGGGGTCCGAGCGAACCGTCGGCGAGGCCATCGACGGGATGTGCGACGAACTCGTCGTCGCCACCACGGTCCGCGGCGAGATGGCCGACCGGCAGAACGGGTCGGGCCTCTCCCGGAAGCACGTTCTGGAACAGGCCCGCGCCTCCCTGGACCGCCTAGGCACCGACTACGTCGACCTCTACCAGATCCACCGGTGGGACGACGACGCGCCCACCACGGAGACGCTGTCGGCGCTGGACCACCTGGTCGGGGAGGGACTGGTCCACTACGTCGGGGCCTCGACGATGCCGGCCTGGAAGTTCACGAAGGCCCTCTACGAGGCCGACGTGAACAACTACGAGCGGTTCGTCTGCCAGCAACCCGAGTACTCGCTGGTGCGGCGCCACGAGGAGCAGAACCTCCTCCCCGTCTGCGAGGACCAGGGGATCGGCGTCATCCCGTGGTCGCCCCTGGCCGGCGGCTTCCTGGCCGGCAAGTACGACCGCGAGGCGGGCGGCGAGGGTCGCCTGGCCGAGGACGGCGACGACCCCGTCACCGAGCGGTTCCCCGACGCCCACTGGGACGTCCTGGACGTGGTGCGGGACCTCGCCGACGAGAAGGACACCTCGCCCGTCGCCGTCAGCCTGGTGTGGCTCCTCCACAAGGACGTCGTCACCGCACCGATCGTCGGCCCGAAGTCGGTCGAGCAACTGGAGGACGACCTCGAAGCCGTGGCCGTCGAGTTGAGCGACGAGGAGGTGGAGTACCTGGAGGCTCCGATCGACCCGGTCTGGCCCCGGCAGGACTGACGAGAGTGCCGGACCGGACCGTCCCCGGCGCCTCTCACGCCCCGTCGCGGTAGAACTGCCCGTGGAACCCGAACGGGATCGGGTCCGGGGTCGGGGCCCGTCCGAGTTCTTCCATCGTCTCCGCGTCCAGGGCGGCGACCGCCGCGCGGTCCTCCCCCGGGACGAGCAGTTCGACGAGGAGAACGCCGTCGTCCTCCGCCGCCGGGTCCGGGGGGTCGGCCCGGTCCGGGCGCGGGACGAACACCGGTTCGCTCGCGTAGGCGTCCGGGTCGCGCCAGGTCCGTTCCTCCCCCGTCTCGGCGTCTACCTTGACGATCCCGCGGGGGGGTCCCGACGCCGCGGCGTCCTGTGCGTAGACGTACCGGTGGCGGCGGGCCTCGCGCGCGCCGTCGCACCGGGGGAGCGCGACCCCCTCGGCCAGGACCTCGTACTCCGGGGACCGGCCGTCGAGTGGCACGCGGTAGCGGCGCAACTCCCCGCCGCCGCCCGACCCGCCGGGCGATCGGAGGCGGTCCAGAAACGTGCCGTTGAGCACCGAGGGGGTGTCCCAGGCGACGCAGTCGAGGACGACGTCCCCGCCGTCCTCGAAGGCGTTCACGACGTGGAAGGTGAAGAAGGGCGGGACCCGTGGCTCGGCGGCGAGTTCCCCCGACGCGCGGTCGACGACCAGGAAGCGGGTCCGTCGCTGTGGCTTCCACTCGTAGCGCCGAACGAACGGTTCGTCCCCGGGGGTCAGCAGTCGCCAGGGCGCGACCACGTACGGCTGTTCGACCAGCACCGCGTACCGGGCGGTCAGGCCGAAACTGTGCATGTAGGCCGGTTCGTCGACCGGCACGGTCGCGACGGGTTCGCGCCGGCGCGTCCCGGGTGGAACCCGGAACAGCCGGTAGGCGGCCCGGGGGAAGAACGTCGTCAGGTAGCCCCACACCCCGCCCTCGCGGTCCCGCCGGAGGTGCGGGGTGGTGTGACCGACCGGGAGGTCGTCGGCCCACTCGAACCGGCCCCGGGTCGCCAGCGTGTCGGGGTCGAACGCGACGGCCCGCGGCGACTCGGTCAGGGCGACGTACCGCCCGTCGATCCGGACGACGTCCGCGTTGGCGTTGTCGGTGGGGGAAAGCGAGAGGGCGTCGCGGATCCGATCCAGCGGACCGCGGTCCGGGGTGGCCGCGAACCCCGCGGCGTCGACCCGGCCGGCGGCGGCCTCGCGGTAGGCCTCGGTCCGGAGGAAGCGGTTGGCGTAGGTAACGCCGTCGTCGAACCCGAACCGCCGGAGCATCGCGAGGCCGTCGAACCAGTGCTCGAACGCCGTCCCGCCGGCCTCGAACTTGCCGGGACCGTTGCGGACGAACGTCCCCGAGAGCCACCCCGGGAACGATCCCGCCACCGGCAGGTACACCCCGGAGTGTTCCGTCCCGACGGATTCGTACCCGAGGGCGTAGTCCGGGGCGTCGTCCGTCGCCATGGTCGGATCCGGACGGCCGGCACGGAAACGTCCTGTGGTGGCGGCGATCCGTCGCCGGACGACCGCGCGACGGGACCGGCAGTCCCGGGTCGCCCTCCCAGTCCCGGGAGACGGGCCCCCTCGACCCACGGCGCGACACCGGTGGCCGTTTTCACCGAGACGGGGTGGAGAAAGATCCTCGCTCTAATTCCCAAAATTAATAACTGGACCGAAGGTAAGGTGGCCAACACGATGGCGTACAACGACCACGGGACCGTCGACGGACGGGAGGGTAACGCATGACCGACGAGCACCCGACCGCGGGACCCTCCCGGCGACGGTTCCTCCGGTGGACCGGTGCCGCGGGCGCGGCGGGCATCGCGGGCGTCGGGGGCGCAACCCCGGCGGTTGCCGACGGTTCCGTGGGAGCGCCGGCGACGCTCTCGCCCACCCAGACGGCCAAACTCGCCGCCGAGAGCGACGACCCGGATCCGGGCGGACTGTTCGGGTCGTCGGTCGCACTCGACGGGGACACGTTGCTCGTCGGGGCGCGGACCGAGGACGTCCCGAACGGGGAGGGCGCGGGCGCGGCGTACGTCTTCGAGCGGACCGGGGAGGGGTGGAGCCGGGAGGCGAAACTGGTCGCCGACGACGGCAACACCGGTGACCTGTTCGGCTGGTCCGTCGCCCTCGACGGCGACACCGCCCTCGTCGGGGCCATCGCGGACGAGGACCCCAACGGCGAGGACGCCGGCTCCGCGTACGTCTTCGAACGGTCCGGTGACGGCTGGACCCAGGCCGCGAAACTCGTCGCCGACGGCGGGAATCCGGCCGACCAGTTCGGGACGGCGGTCGCACTCGACGGCGGCCTCGCCCTCGTCGGGGCCCCCGGGGCCAGGTTCGCCGACGAGGAGACCCGGGGGTCGGCGTACATCTTCGAGAGCGGTGACGACGGGTGGAGCCGGACGGCGGAACTCGCCGCCGAGGACGGCACCCCCGGCAACAGGTTCGGATCGGCGGTGGCGGTGGCGGGCGACACCGCTCTCGTCGGGGCAGACACCGACACCGTGGGGTTCGAGGTCGGTGCGGGCTCGGCGTACGTCTTCGACCGGTCCGGCGGGGCGTGGTCCCAGGCGGCGAAACTCGTCGCCGGGGACGCCGACGCGTCCGACGGGTTCGGCAACGCCGTCGAACTGGACGCCGGCACCGCCCTCGTCGGGGCCCCCACCGACGAGGATCCCAACGGGTCCAGCGCCGGGTCGGCCTACGTCTTCGAGGGGGGAGACGGGGGATGGACCCAGCAGGACAAACTCGCCCCGGCGGACGGGGACGACGAGTACTTCTTCGGCAGGTCGCTCTCCCTGGACGGCGACACGGCAGTCCTGGGGGCGTACGGGCACGACGGGAACGCGGGCGCGGCCTACGTCTTCGAGCGGTCCGACGACGGGTGGGGCCAGGGAGCCCGACTCGTCGACGACGACGGGGAGGAGAACGACTTCTTCGGGTGGGCCGTCGGCCTGGACGGGGACGCCCTCGCCGCCGGCGCGCCCCGCGTCGACGAGGAGGGGGAGGACGCGGGGGCGGCACACGTCTTCGGACGGTCCGGGGACGGGTGGACCCGGGAGGAGACGCTGTCCGTCGACGAGAGCGACACGGGCGACCGGTTCGGCTGGAAGGTCGCCCTCGACGGCGACACCGCCCTCGTCGGGGCCGTCCGCGACGACGACCCGAACGGCCCCGGCGGCGGGTCCGCGTACGTGTTCGTGAACGAGGGAGGAACCTGGACCCAGCAGGCGAAACTCGCCGCGGACGACGGCGACAGCCTCGACGGGTTCGGACAGTCCGTCGCCCTGGACGGCGACACCGCCCTCGTCGGGGCCTACCTCCACGACGGCCCCGACGGCCAGGACGCCGGCGCCGCGTACGCCTTCGAGCGGACCGACGGCGAGTGGACCCAGACGGCGAAGCTAACCGCCGACGACGGGAGCGGCGAGGACCTCTTCGGGATCTCGGTCGCACTGGAGGGCGACACCGCCCTCGTCGGGGCCAGCGGTCACGGCGATCCCCACGGCGAGAACGCCGGGGCGGCCTACGTCTTCGACCGCTCCGACGGCGAGTGGACACAGCGGGACAAGCTCGTCGCCGACGACGGGGACGAGGGCGACGAGCTGGGGACCCTGGTCGCAATTGACGGCGACACCGCCCTCCTCGGGGCCTACAGGGACGAGGACCCCAACGGCGAGGACGCGGGCGCGGCCTACGTCTTCGAGCGGTCCGACGGGGAGTGGGCCCAGGGGGACAAACTCGTCGCCGGTGACGGCGAGGCGGGCGACACCTTCTTCGCCGTCTCCCTGGACGGCGACACCGCCCTCGTCGGATCCCCCACGCACGACGCGTCCGACGAGGAGAACGCCGGCGCGGCCTACGTCTTCGAGCGGTCCGACGGCGAGTGGACCCAGGCGGCGAAGCTAACCGACGACGACGGGAGCGGCGAGGACCTCTTCGGCGTCCGGACGGCCGTCGACGGCGACGTCGCGCTCGTCGGTGCCTGGAACGACGACGACCCCAACGGCGACGGAGCGGGCTCGGCGTACGTCTTCGAACGGACCGACGAGGGGTGGACCCGGGCGGCCAAACTGGCCGCTGACGACGGCGACGAGGGCGACAACTTCGGCACCGACGTCGACCTCGACGGCGACAGGGGGCTGGTCGGGGCCTGGCGCGACGAGGACCCCAACGGCCCGGGGTCCGGGTCGGCGTACGTCTTCGAGGGGCTGGAATCCGACTCCGACACGGACCCCGACCCGGAGGACCCCGTCGACGAGGCGGACAAGGACGACGACGGCGACATCGACACGGACGAACTCGGGGACGCCATCGGCAAGTGGGCCAAGGGCGAGTACACCACCGAGGAACTCCGGGCGATCATCCAGGCGTGGGCCACGAGTGGGTGACCCGTCGTTCCGCGCCCCCCCCCCTGGGTCGGCGGACGGGTCACTCGACGGTGAGGCTCCGCACGTCCGCTGCGAAGCGCACGTCACCGTCGTAGTGCTCCGCTATCGACGCCAGCATCCCGTCGTGGCGGCCCTCGGTGTGCGGGTAGCAGTGCGTGAGGTAGACCCGCCCGAGTTCGGCGTCGGCCCCGGCGAGGACCCGGCCGAGTTCGGAGGGCGTCGGGTGGTTGTCCACGTCGACCCCGTCCGGGAACGAACAGTCGTGGGCCAGCACCGCCGACCCGTCGGCGAACTCGACCAGTTCCTCGAACGCCTCGGTGTCACCGCTGAACGCGAACGCCGGCGGGTCCCGGTCCGGTTCGCGCTCCCCGGGGATCGATAGCCGGTACGCCAGGCAGTACATCGAGTGACGCGTCTCCAGTGCCCGGACCTCGTAGCCGGCCACCTCGAACGCCTCGCGGTCGACGTCGCCCCCGTCCGTCGGTTCCACCTCGCGGATCGACGGGTCGACCCGCCCCTGGAGGTAGTCGTGGACCCCGAGGAGGCCCTCCACGAGATCCTCGGTCCCCCGGGGACCGACCACCTCGAGGTGGTCCTCGCCGGCCAGCCACCGGGCCTTCAACAGCGCCAGCAGGTCCGAGACGTGGTCGAGGTGGTGGTGGGTGAGCAGCACCGTCGAGACGCCCTCGTAGCCGACGTCGGTCCGGGCCAGGTTGTTCAGGACGCCGCTCCCGCAATCGATCAGGAGGGGCCGATCGCCGCCCTCCAGCAGGATCCCGGTCTGTGCACGCTCGCCGGTCGGCATCGCCGATCCCGTTCCGAGGAAGGTGATCCGCATACCCGGATCCGTGGGTCCGGGGACACTAACGCTGGCGGACTCGCCCGACGGGCAGAGACCCGAGAACCGCCCGGCTGAGGGGGTCGATCCCGGTCCCCGGTCGTGAGGAGGGGTTCCCCCTCCGGAAGCCACTTACCGCCGGAGGCCCACCGGATAATCGATGGCAAGCGGCAGGGTCCGGGACCTGCTATCGGATCTGGACCCGGACTACGACCCCGACGCGGTGACCGTCGAGGACGGCGACGTCCTCGAGTTGCTGGAGCCCCCGGTCCAGGAGTGGTGGGTCGACCAGTTCGGCGAGTTCGTCCCCGAGAACGACGGCCTGTTCACGCCGCCACAGGAGGGTGCGATCCCGCTGATCCACGGGGGCGAGAACGCCCTCGTCGCGGCCCCGACGGGGTCGGGCAAGACGCTCGCGAGTTTCTGTGCGATCATCAACGAACTGTTCGCCCGCCAGCGATCGGAGGGGCTGGAGAACTCGGTGTACTGCCTCTACGTCTCGCCGCTGAAGTCCCTGGCCAACGACATCCACCGGAACCTCGAACTCCCCCTGACGGGCATCGCGGACCGCATCGAGGCCGACGGGGGCGACCCCGTCGAGGTCCGGCACGCTATCCGTCACGGCGACACCGACTCGGCCGACCGCCAGCGGATGCTGGAGGAGACGCCACACGTCCTCAACACCACCCCGGAGACGCTGGCCATCCTGCTCAACTCCCCGAAGTTCAAGGAGAAGCTCCGGACGGTGGAGTACGTCGTCGTCGACGAGATACACTCGCTGGCCGAGGGCAAGCGGGGCACCCACCTGTCGGTGAGCCTGGAACGCCTGGAGGAGATGGCCGAGACGTCGCCGACCCGGATCGGGTGTTCGGCCACCATCGAACCGCTCGACGAGGTGGCGAACTTCCTGGTCGGTCTGGCGGAACCCGGCGGCGACCCTCGACCCTGCGAGGTGGTCGACGCACGCTTCGCCCGCGAGTTCGACCTGGAACTCCACTGCCCGACCGACGACCTGATCAACACCCCGCGCGAGGCCGTCCAGGAGCGGTTCTACCGGGAACTGGACGACCTGGTCCGCGAGCACACCAACACCCTGGTGTTCACGAACACCCGGTCGGGGGCAGAACGGGTCCTGCACAACCTCCGCGAGCGGTTCCCCGGCCGCTACGACGAGGACAACTCGGGCTGTCACCACGGCAGTCTGGGGAAGTCAAGCCGCCAGGCCGTCGAGGAGCAACTCAAGCGCGGCGACCTGGACGTGGTCACCTCCTCGACCAGCCTGGAACTGGGCATCGACATGCCCCACGTCGACCTGGTCGTGCAGGTGGGAAGTCCGAAGTCCGTCGCGGCCCTCCTCCAGCGAGTCGGGCGGGCGGGCCACCGCGTCGGCCAGACAGTTACGGGACGGGTGATCGCACTGGACCGCGACGAGTTGATAGAGTGTACGGTCATGCTGAAGAAGGCCGAGGAGGGGTTCGTCGACAGCGTCTCGATGCCCGAACGCGCCCAGGACGTCGCCACCCAGCACGTCTACGGGATGGCGATAAACCGGATCCGGCCGGAACGCGAGGTGCGGGCGGTCCTCGGGCGGGCCTGGCCCTACCGCGACTACACCGACGGCGAGTTCGAGTCGCTCATGCGCTACCTCACCGCCGGCTACGAGGGCATGGAGGACCGGGACGTCTACGCGAAGGTCTGGCGCGACGAGAACGACCCGCCCGATGGAGAGTACCACTACCCCGAGTTCGACGTCGGCGAGCCCCTGGTCGGCAAGCGGGGTCGGCTCGCCCGGATGATATACATGACCAACATCGGGACGATCCCGGACTCGTTCACCTGCGACGTGTTCACCCGCGCCGGCGACGAGTGGGTGGGCGACCTGGACGAGGACTACCTGGACACCCTCGAACCCGGCGACGTGTTCGTCCTCGGGGGCGACCGCTACGAGTACAAGTTCCGCCGGGGGACGAAAGTGTACGTGGACCCGACGAGCAGTCGACCGACCGTCCCCTCGTGGTTCTCCGAGCGCCTGCCCCTCTCGTTCGACCTGGGCCGGGAGATAGCCCGCTTCCAGGGGGAACTGCTGGACCGACTCGACCGGGACGGCCCGGCAGGGGTCCGGGCGTGGCTGCGGGAGTTCCCCGTCGACGACGACACCGCCCGGGCAGTCGCGCGGATGTTCGACCGCCAGGTCCGGTACGTCGGCGCAGGCGGCGTCGCCACCGACCGCCGGGTCGTCGTCGAACAGGAGCGCGACCGCGAGAACTACGAGCGCCACTACTACGTCCACGCCCCCTTCGGCCGCCGGTTCAACGACGGCCTCTCGCGGGTGCTGGCCTACCGGTGCGCCCAGGAGGCCACGACGGGCGTCACGGTGGCCGTCGCCGACAACGGGTTCAGCCTCTCGATGCCGCTCAACCGGAAGGTCGACGTCGCCGGCATCCTCCGCGAACTCGACCCCGGGGAACTCAGGGGACTGCTCCGGGACGCCATCTCGGACACCGACCTCCTCCAGCGGTACTTCCGGATCAACGCCACCCGCTCGCTGATGATCCTGAAGCGGTACAAGGGCCACGAGAAGACCGCGAGCGAACAGCAGGTCTCCAGCGAGATGCTCCTCGGGTTCGCCGAGGACCTGGAGGAGTTCGCCGTCGTCGAGGAGACATACCGCGAGATAATCGAGGACAAACTCGACCTGGCGGGGATCCGGTGGCTCTGCTCGCGGATCGACGCCGGCGACGTCGAGGTGAGCGCGCGGACCGTCGACTCCCCGACGCCGCTGGCCTTCGGCCTGGCGACGCTGATGGCCTCGGACGTCGTCCTCGCCGAGGACGAGAGCGCCGCCCTCCGGGAGTTCCACGAGCGAGTCCTCGCCGAAATCGACGACCCGCACGCGGGGAGCCACGGCGACGGGGACGCCGGGGGAGAGTCGGCGGCGGGATCCGGGACCGACCGGTAGCGCGACCGGGAGGTCCGGTGGGCGAGCACAAACGGAGCCTTTTTTGACCGACGGGCGGAAACGCCGACAAGGAACGGGATACACGCATGGCCGAATTTCCCCTCTACGCGACCGGACTGGTGATGGCGCTGTTCCTGGTCGCCATCGTCGCGGCGGTGTTGCGCATGCGCAAGTGGAAGGACGACCCGACTCCCCCGAGACGGGGTGCGGTCGCCAGGACGGCCTCCAGCCTCGCCCACAGCCTGGACGCCTGGATGGTCGGCTTCCTCGTCGTCACACTCGCCCTCGGCTTCGGCGCGGTGCTACTGGCCGGCGGCGAGTTCGTCGCGGTGGATCCCGGCCTGCTCAGGTCGGCCGTCCTCGGCATCCTCGGCGGGTTGCTCGTCCTGTTCGTCTTCCTCGGCACGTACTTCTCCGTCCGGGAACGTGGCGGCGCGAGCGCGAGAGGCGTCGCACTCGGCCTCCTCCTCCTCGGCCTCCTCGTCCTCGCCGTCATCAGCGGCCAGTTGATGGGCTGGATCTGAGACGACCGGCGACGCCGTCCCAGTTCGTATCCGACGATCGGACCGGCGGAACCCGTCCACACCGAGCGGTTCACCTTCTGCCAGTCGACTCGACGGTCCTCGGTGCCATACGACGACGGGATCCGGTCGCCGAAGGCGGGTCGCCTCCGGGGCCGACGCGTCGTCACAAGGGGCCGCTTCCGACCGCGGGGGTCGGACGGGCGGAACCCTGGAGGGTCCCGGTGCCAGTCCGACGGCGGGAGCGTCTAGCGACCGACTGGTCCCGACCCGGAGTGAACCTCGGGCCAGTGGCCGGAGGAAGCGATCCCGGCGCCGGCAGCACCGTGAGGCCGCCGGTCCGCCTCGGGACTGGATCGCGTGTCGACACCGTCCAGCGTTCGTCGACACTGGACCGTTGTGACGGACGGTCGGCGTGAACAGACGGATCGTTGCAGAGGAGAACCAGAAGGACGACGGACCGGAACCAAGGGGAAGACAGCCGAGAATCGGGATGACCGCCGGTCTACAGGCGGGACAGGCCGAGTGCCTCGGGGTCGTACGGAAATCTTCGATTTCCGTGATGACGAGACGCTCCGCGTCTCGAACCACTTGACCCCGAGGCGGTTCACGTGATGGAGTAGGCCGCAGCGGTGGTCAGCGCGATGACGCCCGCGAGACCGCCCAGCATGAGGTAGGTCAGGCCACGGGGTTCGAACCGGAGGTGCTGGTAGTAGCCGGCGACGAGCACTGCCTTGATCAGCGAGAGTATCATGATCGCCGTCAGCCCGATCATGTAGGTCTCGGGTTCGAGGACGCCGGCGAACTCGACGGCGACCTGGACCGTCGCGAACACGAACAGGACCACGTATATTATCGTGTAGAGTTTTGTGTCAGACATTCTATCACCTCACAGGATGTAGAACAGGGGGAACAGGAACAGCCACACGATGTCCACGAAGTGCCAGTACAGCCCGAAGTACTCGATGGGTTCGTCCTCGCCGAGGTAGGCACCACCCCAGGCGCGCCACGCGAGGTACAGCAGGATGACCAGCCCCGAGATGACGTGCAGGGCGTGGAGGCCGGTGGTGAGGAAGAACGTCGACTCTTCGATGCCGGCCGAGGGGGTGTGGCCCTCGTGGAACAGGTGGCTCCACTCGATGTACTTGTTGATCAGGAAGCCGACCCCCAGCATGAACGTGGTCAGCAGGCTGGCGATGACGCCCGGCGTGTTGCGCTTCCGGGCGGCGACCATCGCCAGCACGACCGAGAACGAACTCGTCAGCAGCAGGTAGGTGTTCATCAGCCCCGGGATGGGGTTCTCGATGAACACGTGCCAGCCCTCGACCCAGCCGGCGTTGAACCGCATGAAGACGTACGAGCCGATGAACGCCCCGAACAGGATGACGTCCGACCCGAGGAACATCCACACGCCGAGTTTCACCTTCTCGACGTGGGCGTAGGGCCAGCGCTCGGCGATGGGCGCCTCGCTGGTGTAGAACGGCTCGCGGGCCATCGCGAACAGGCTGACCCCGAGCACCACGAGGCCGACGCCGCCGACCCCGACCAGAACCGGGTCGGCGGCGCCCGGGGCGACGAGGTCGGTGCTATCCGGCGGCCGCAGCCCGGCGATCCCGAGGAACGTCAGGAACATCCCCAGGGAGATCCCGAACGGCCAGATGCTGGCGTGGCTGTCGTGTCCGTGGTCGTGGGTGGCGTAGACGCCGTCCGGTTCGACCACCTCGCCGCCGTCGGCCTCGATGGCCTCCTGGCCGCCGTCGGTCTCGACCTCGGAGGCCGGGACGACGTCGTCGAGGAACGACAGCGTCCCGCCGCGGTAGGACGGGATGCCCGGGAAGTTCTCCAGGGGCGGCGGCGAGGAGACGGCCCACTCGGCCGAGGTGGCGTAGGCCCAGGGGTTGTCGCCGACGTCCTCGCCGGTCCGGAGGCTCACGAAGAGGTTGTAGAACATCACCAGGAACGAGGCTCCCAGGAGGAACCCGCCGATGGTGGCCGCCTGGTGCCAGGGGGTGAACGCGGGGTTGTAGTTGAAGACGCGGCGGGGCGTCTCCCAGACGACGAACATCGGGAAGTACAGCAGGTTGAAGCCCACGAAGTACATGACGAAGTGGACCTTCCCGAGTAACTGGTCGTACATCTTCCCGGTCATCTTCGGGTACCAGTAGTAGAGGCCGCCGAACAGGGCGGTCGCACCGCCGACCATCACGTAGTGGAAGTGCGCGACCACCCAGTAGGTGCCCCGCATCTCGTAGTCGAGGACGACCGCACCCAGGAACACGCCCGTGATGCCGCCGATGATGAACAGCACCAGGGCACCGAAGCTAAAGAGGAACGGCGTCGTGAACCGGATCCGGCCCTTGATCATCGTGTAGATGAGCGAGAACACCATCAGGTCGAACGGCAGGGAGATGCCGATGGTCGTCGCCATGAACAGCGTCTTGACTTCGAGGTTGATGGCGGTCAGGAACATGTGGTGCATCCAGACGATGAAGCTCTGGAGTGCGACCAGCACCATCGAGGCGATGAACCACTTGCGCCCGACGAGGCGCCGGCCGGTGAACGTCTGGAACACCTCGGCCATCACGCCCAGCGCGGGGAAGAACACGATGTAGACCTCGGGGTGGCCGAAGAACCAGAACAGGTGGGTCCACAGCAGGGACCCGCCCTCCGGGGAGAGGAAGTACTGGGTCCCGAGGACGTGGTCGGAGGTGAGGATGAGCAGCGCCGCCAGCAAGGCGGCGAAGGCGAACAGCATCATCCAGACCGTCAGCAGGATGGAGGAACTGAACACCGGGAGCTTGCGCATCTTCAGTCCCTCGGCCCGCATCCGGTACATCGTGGTGAGGAAGTTCACCGACGAGACGGTGACCGAGGCGACGAACAGCGCGAGCGCCAGCACGGCCATCGTCGACCCGATGGCGGTGGGCATGTACTTGGGCACGTTCAGCGGCGCGTACATCGTCCAGCCGCCGGCGAACGTGCCGCCCTGGAAGAAGCTGATGCCGAAGAGCAGGCCCGAGAAGAGGTAGAGCCAGTAGCTCACGGCGTTCAGCCGGGGGAACGAGAGGTCCTTGGCACCGATCTGGAGGGGCACCAGGTAGTTCGCCAGCCCGAAGGCAAAGGGCGAGATGAACCAGAAGACCATGATCAGCCCGTGGGCCGACACCGCCTGGTTGTACGCCAGCGCGTCGAGCGGACCGCCGGCGGCCGCCCGCGGCTGCCAGAGCTGGATCCGCATCAACAGCGCCAGGGTGCCGCCGAACACCAGGAAGAACAGCGACGTGACGATGTAGAGGATGCCGACGTCCTTGTGGTTGGTCGTGACGAACCACCGCTTCACCGACCCCAGCGACGGGAGCGCGTGTTCCTCGTGGTCCTCGGTCTCCCCGACGCCGGGGGCGGGTAGCTCCTCGGTCACCTCGGCGGACGCCTCCGCGTCGGCGGTGCCGCCGTCGGTCGCGGTTCTGGGTTGGTCGTTGTCGCTCATTGTTTCGTGGTCACCTCGCCGCCGCGAGCCGCCCCGACTCGTCGTCGGACGCGGATATCTCGCTCAGACTCGACTCGTTGTTGATGAACTGCTCGTACTCCTCCTGGGGGACGACGTGGATGTACGCGATCATCCCGGAGTGCCCCTGCCCGCACAGCTCGTAGCAGATGATGCGGTACCGTCCGGGGTCCTCGGCGACGAACCAGGACCGCGTGGTCTCGCCAGGGATGGCGTCGGTCTTGACCCTGTACTTCGGTATCCCGAGGTTGTGGAACACGTCGTCCGAGGTCACACGTAACTGTACCACCCGACCCTCGGGGACCACCAGCCGACCGTTGGTTTCCTTGCCGTTCTCGTACTCGAAGGACCAGTTGAACCGGTAGCCCGTCGTGTCGACGACGACCGGGTCCTTGTTCTCGACCCCGACGTCGGACGAGGGTTGTCCGGTGTCCTGCCCTTCGACGAACAGGAGGGTCCCGTAGGTCCAGACGATGAGCGAGATCACGATGATCGCGCTCAGTCCGAACGAGAGGAAGAGCTTCCGGCCCTTCCCGCCGTCCTTCGGTATCTCGCCCAACTGGGGCAGGTCCCCGTCGTCGTAGTCCTTCCCGTTGCCGTCACGGTACCGGTAGGCGTTCCAGAACATGTACCCGATGACGACGATGCCCACCAGGGTACCGAGCACCAGAAACACCCAGAAGATGTTCTGGAACACCGTCACCCGGGTCCCCCGCGGCACCAGTTGTTGTAATGGAACTGATAGTAGGGAAGCGTACCCGATCATCGAAATCCCATCTCGTTTGAGCCTACGGTTGTGCGCACTTATCCATTACGTTCCCCTAACGTGGATCCGCGTTCTGTCGGTGCGCCCTCGGCCGGTGATCATACGGTCGCCGACGCCCCCGTCGGCGGTCCCGGAGGAGCCAGGACAGTCCCGTCCACACCCGCCGTTATCCGGGAACGGGTAGGGCCGAACCGACGACGAAATTACGGAGACCTGACACCCGGACGACCGCCGGGACGATCGGTCCCGGGAGCGAACCTCACCGGCCGGGTCGACGGCCGGTGCGCCCCTGCACGGAGAGAGCGGGAGGTGGATGCCCGCGATGAACGCGGTCGCGGAAGGGATCCGGTGAGTCGCGCGCCGACCGCGGCACGCCGTCCGGGGTCTGCGGCGTCGGTCGGGCCGGTGCGCGGGCAGGGACGGCTGTCGTGGCCCAGGGGCACGGTCAGGCCGACCGACAGCGCCTCAGAACAGGTGCTCGCCGGACATAGTCGTAGTACCCAACTGTTTCGGGAGTCAGTTCTCGGCCCACTCCACCATCCGCCGGTAGACCGGGTCGGTCCGGAGGGCGTTCCGGTCGCCCACGAGCACCAGCGACCGCTTCGCGCGGGTGAGCGCGACGTTGACCCGCCGGTAGTCCTCGAAGATCGGTCCCCCGAGGTCGTCGGTGGCGACGAAGGAGACGACGATGACCTCCTGGCTCGACCCCTGGAACCGGTCGACGGTGTCGACGGTCACGTCGACCCGGCGGGAGGTCTCGGCGACCTGCGCCCGGAATGGTGCGATCACCCCGACGTCGTCGGGGTCGACCCCGGCCGCGAGGAGGTCGTCGACCACGTCGGCGACCCGGTCGGCCTCCCGGGCGTCCGTGTGGGGGTCGTCGTCGCCCTCGACGTCGAGGAAGACGACGCGGTCGTCGAGGTACGCCGGGAGCCCGGCGGGGTCGACCCCCGGCAGGTCCGAGAGGTGGCGCCCGGCGACCTCGCCGGTCGCGGGTCGGAGGGTCCCGCCGTAGAACTCCCGGGACGGGAAGGCCTGGATCCGCTGGGCCATCCGGTACTGGCGGTCGAGGGTGACCCCCGCGTCCGGGTGGGCCTCGACCAGTCGCTCGAACAGCGACCGCGAGAGGTCGTTCTCGGCCCGGACCACGGGCGGGAGCTGTCGGTGGTCCCCGACGAGGACGAACCGGTCGGCGCGGTTTATCGCCGCCAGCGTCTCCGGTTCCGTGAGCTGTGCCGCCTCGTCGACGACCGCGACGTCGAACTCCGTCTCGCGCATCACCCGCGACCCGCAACCGGCGGTGGTGGCCGCCACGACCGGCGCCTCCCGGAGCGTCCCGGCCAGTTCCTCCGGGTCGCCACGCTCGGAGAGGCGGGCGTCCTGCATCGCCTCGCCCACGCCCGACTCCGTCCCGACGCGGACGAACTCGTCGAACCCCTGGTCCCGCAACGCCTCCAGGACGGTGTCGACCGCCCGGTTGGTAAAGGCCGAGACCAGGACCCGGTCGCCACGCTCGACCAGGGCCCGGACGGTGCGGGCGATGGTGTAGGTCTTGCCGGTCCCCGGCGGCCCGTGGATCAGCGCCAGGTCCTCTGCACCCACCGCCCGCCGGACAGCCCGGTCCTGGGCGTCGTTGTTGTCGACGAACGTCTCCTCCACCTCGCGAAAGGCGGGGTCCGCCCGGTCGAACAGCACGTCCTTGCGGCGCTCGTCGCCCTTCAGGAGCGCGTCGTGCAGCGCCGTCAGCATCCGGTCGCACCCGAACTCGGAGGGGTAGACGTCCAGGCGCCGCAGGTCCAGGGGCTCCTCGGCCGTCACGACCACCTCGCCGGCGGTCAGGCGCTCGACCCGGGCGAGTTCGGCGTGACCCTCGACCGGGTCGCCGTCGCTCGCCAGCACCACGTCGCCCTCACGGATCTTCGACACTGCCGGGGACGGATCCTCACCGCCGGTCGCGCTCCCGTCGCCCGACCCGCCGGCCGGCCGACGGGCGGTCAGTTCCCACCGGCCGTCGGGGACCTCGCGGCGGTCCGCGGGGTCCAGGCCCACCAGCGCGCGGTCGGCGTCGGCCCGTTCCTCGGGTGACTGCTCCCAGAGCTTCGCGTACTCGCGGTGGGTGGCCGCACGCTCCTCCTCGATCAGTCGGTAGACCCGGTCGAAGTACGACCGCTCCTCCCCGGGGATGGCGACCCCGATCCGACCGGCCTTGGACTCCTGGTCCAGCCGCCCCGAAACGACCCGGCAGGTGTCCTGCTCGAAGCAGTACTCGCAGACTGCGTCGGCCTCGTACCCGGTCGGCACGTCGGCGTCGAACTCGGTGGCGGCTATCTCGTTACGCGCGCGCAGGACGAACTCGAGGAGGCCCCGTCCCACCGAGAACTCCTTGGCGGGCGCGAGGTCGCCGGAGGCCTCACCGCGGTCGAGCGTGGCGTTCTTCGTGTAGAGGAGGATGGCGGTGTCGACCGGGACCCCCCGCTCGCGCAACAGGAGGGCGTAGCAGGCCGCCTGGACCTTGTCGTGAAACCGCGGCTCCCGGGAGGTGTTCTTGCCCGTCTTCAACTCGACGGGCATCCCGCGGCGGACCGCGTCGGCCCGACCCTTCAGTCCGAACGTCTCGCTCAGCAGGGTCTGCTCGGACCGCCAGCCGTCCTCGCCCGTGAGCGTCCCCTGGCGCAACCAGCCGTCGATCGCACTCGCGTGTTCGCGGACGTCCGCCCGGACGGACTGTGCGTCCCGGCCGAGCATCCCCAGGTCCAGCCCTGCCTCGGCCACCTGGTCGTCGATGGCCGCCCCCAGGTCCCGGCCCCGGAGCAGGTCGCCGAACACCTCGTGGACCAGCGTCCCGAGGACCACGGGGTAGTTCAGCGGCACCCCCGTCAGCTTGTTGAGGTAGTACATCCGGGGACACTGGACCCACGACCGCACGTCGGTCACGTCCGCGAGGAAGTCGGGTTCGACGACGACCCACGACTCCGGCGTCGTCGCGTACTCCGTCTCCCCCCGGTACTCGCTCTCCTCGACGTCGGTCACCAGCAACTCCATGCCCTCGGCCAGCCACTCGACCGTCTCCGTCCACTTCCCCCAGAGGGTCACCTGGACCGGATCCTCGCCACCGACCCGGTCCGCCCCGGACTCGTCACCGCCCGCCCGCCCCTCGTCGGCTTCCTCTCCGGGACGTACGAGCACCTCCGCCAGGTCACGGGGACCGCCCGACGTCTCGACGGTCCGCACCTCGCCCGGATCCACGACGGTGCCCCGAAGGTTCACGGGGTGAGCCAGCGGCCCGGCGTGAAAAACCCTGTCGGTCGTCACAGTCGGGGAGCGCCCGATCCCCGGGCCATCACGTCCGGGGCAGGTGGTGGTCGGAGCAGAGCCGTCCGCCGACTTACGGTAAATTTACTGTAACTGTCCGTCGGGGACGGCGGGCCGGCATTCTTGTCGGATCCGCTCCAACCGGGACCATGAACGAGGAGCCGGACCCCGGATCCCACGACGGCGTTTCGGGACGGATCGACCGGGCGGCGGCGGCCCTCGGGCGGGTGGCGCCGGCCGACGACGTACTCCGGGTCGGCCTCGGCGTCGTCATCCTGGCTGCGGGCCTGCACAAACTCGTCGCGCCGGACGACTGGGGCGTCTACCTCGCGCCCCTGTTCGCCGACCGGTGGCCCGTCTCCGTCGAGTGGACGATGGTCGCGTTCGGGGTCAGCGAACTCCCGTTCGGCCTCGCGCTGATAGCGGGGTACTACACCACGCTCGCGGCCGCCGTCGTGGCCGTCTCGATGCTGGGGACACTGGTCGACCTGGGGATCCTGTGGGTCCAGACCGGTGCGGGCGCGGCCGTCGCGGTCCGCGACCTGTCCGTGTTCGTCCTGGCGGTCGGGGTGACGGTCCGGTCGGCCACTGCCGAGTGAGTGGGCCGCGTTCCCCCCGGCGGTCGATCCGTCACTGCAACCGGATCCGTAGCCGGCACGTTGAAAAGCCTCGACCCCCCTTGTCCGGGCATGCGCGTGCGCGACTGGAAGGACATCGTCGAGGACGTCGCCGAGTCCGGCGCGGACCCCGACGACTGGCGAGCGATCGCGGGGGACCGCGAGTCCGGGGTCGGCGAGGACATGTACCTCACCCACCCCTCGGTGGGGGTCTACCAGCTGAAGACCTACGCAAAGAACCCGTTCGAGGTCCGCGGCGTTGGCACGAAGGTCGCCCGACGGGTCGACGACGGGATAGAGCCGGTGCTCCCCGACCGCGAGTCCGGGCGGTTCGCGGTCCAGTCGCCGCCCGAGGACGAGGACGAGGCCGAAGACATCGCCGGGGACGTCGAGGCCGTCCTGGAGGCCCACGCCGACGTCCCGACGGAGCCGACGGACCTGTTCGACGACGTGATGGACGCGATGGACTCGCCGGCGTTCGGCCCCATCGACTACGAGTTCGACGAGCGGCCCGAGGGGCTGGACGAACTGGCGACCACCTACGAGGAGGCCCAGGAGGTCCTGGAGGCGGAGTTCGAGGAACTGGTGGAGGGCGACTCGGTCGGCCGCGGGTTCCACTGAGGGACCCGGTCACCACGGGATCCGCCGATCACTCCGGCGACCGCCCACCCGGATCCTTGCTCCGAGTCCAGCAGGTTCAAGCGCGCGCCGTTCCTCGGATCGACCATGAGCGACGAGCACCGGGCCGACGACCCCGAACCGGTCGCGGCGACGGTCCGGGACTACTACGAGGCCCTCCGGCGGGGCGAACCGCTGTACCCGTACTTCGAGGAGTCGCCCGCGACTGCCAAGGTCGGGATCGGTGAGACCCTCCTGGGGTACGGTGCGACGGCCGAGGCCCTCCGGGAGCAGACCCGGGTGACGAGGGACTGGACGGTCGAGAGCCACCGCCTCAGGGCCGGCCGGCGGGGCGAGACCGGGTGGTTCTCCGACCTGGTCGGGATGGCCTGGACCCACGAGGACGACCCGCTCTCGTTCGACACCCGCTGGACGGGGGCACTGGTCGACCGCGGCGAGGAGTGGGTGTTCGTGGAACTCCACGTCAGCGTCGCACACGACCCCGAGACCGGGGCACCGGCGGGGTTCGGGACGAACCTGGACGGGACCGACACCGACGACTCCGGAACCGACGCCGACGATTCCGGCGCGGGGAGTCCCTGAGGTGGCCGGACCGTCCATCACCGACGAGGACAAGCGGTCGTTCTCGCGACGGCTCAAGGTCGGGGTCGTCCTCCTGGTGGCCGCGTCGGGGGCACTGGTGGCCCTTCAGGCCGGTGGGGACCTCCCCCTTGTCGCCGCCGGGGCGCTCGGCGGAGCGCTGGTGGGCGGCGTGCTGGCGTGGTACATCTGGTGGATCGGTACCGACGCCCTCAGCGGGGGACGGACGGAGTGAGGCGTCGACAGGATCGAGGGGGGGGGCGCGAACCGCGAGAACTGACCGTATCCTAGTACCGCGACGGTCCGGAGAACCCCGGGGTCGGATCGACCCGCGCGATCCAGGCCTGGGGGTCCGCTATCTCGCCGTCGGTCGGGAGGTTCTCGGGGGACTCCCAGACGGCGGCCGCGGCCTCGACGCCGCGCGCGTCCGCGACGGCCTCGAAGAACTCCTTCCCGCGCTCGTACTGGCGGCGCTTGAGGTCCAGACCCAGCAACCGGCGGATCAGCTTCGAGAACGGGCTTCCCCCCTGGCGGCGGCGTTCGAGTTTCCGGCGCAGGTCGGCGTACTCGTCGTCGAACGCCCGGTCCATCAGCAACTCGGCGTACCCCTCGACTGCGGTCATCGTCGTGTCCAGCCCACCCAGGTTCATCCCCCAGGGCGACCCGTCGGAGAGGTTCTCGATGGCCTCCTCCAGGCTCGCCTCCAGGTGGTCCGGAAGCCAGGGCGCGGCCGCGAACTCGGCGGCGTGGGTGACCTCGTGGAAGGCGATCCACCGCCGGAACCGGTCGTAGTCGACGGAGAGTTCCTTCGACACCCGGACGATGTTCGGGCGCACGAAGTAGAGGCCGTGGTCGGCGGGGTCGGCCTCCGCGAGCAACAGGGGGTCGTACTGCCCGAGGACGTGCCGTGCCAGGAACCCGAGCGCCACCGACGTCGACCCCGTGTTCATCACGCGCGCGACCCCGGGGAACAGGCCCATCCGGTCGGCCAGCGGTCCCATCAACCGCTCGAAGGTGTCGACGTTGGCGTCGATCCAGTGGTGGCGGTGCTGGACCTCTATCTGGTCGGGCAACTCGAACTCGAAGCCGGCCACCTCGCCGACCCGGTCCCGGGCGTCCCGGACGTCGGTCGCGTACCCCGCTCGCTCCTCGTCGGAGACGTCGAGACTGCCGGGGTTCGTCGCCCCCTTGGCGGCCTCTGCGGCGGCACCCCAGTCGACGACGCCGTCGCCGGATGCCGAGGCGACCGCCCGGACGCTACGGTAGAGATTCATGCGTCCCGTTGGCACTCGGGCGACAAAACCCTTCCGTCACCGGATCGCCCGAATCGACGGCGGTGACAGAGCCGGGTCCCGTTCGGCGGCGACGGGGATCACTCCTCGAGACCGACCTCGACGTCCTCCTCGACGTCCTCGTCCCCGCCGAGGAGGTGCCCGACGGCGACGGCCATGCCGGCCAGTCCCGCGAGTGCAACCGCCAACCCCAGGACGCGACGGACGGGAAGGCCCCCGCCGCCACCCTCCGAGAACGGTTCGGCCGCCGCTTCGTCGTCTTCCTCGCCCTCGTCGCCGAGGAGCCCCGACAGCCTCCCGGATCCGGGCCGCGAGACGGTCTTGGGACCGATCTGCAGGTCGCCGTCCAGGTGGAGTTCGAACAGGATCAACTTCTTGTCGCCCATACCAGTCATTCCGCCGAGAGTTCACTTGAGGGTTGTGGTGGTCGCGTGTCCGGAACGGGGCTTTCTTGGGGATCGACCCCGAGAACGGCGGTATGGAGGCCCCACGACGCGAGTTTCTGGAGGACCTGCTCACGACACCGAGTCCCTCGGGCTACGAGGCACGCGGCCAGCGAGTCTGGGTCGACTACGTCGAGGCGTTCGCCGACGACGTGCGCACCGACGAGTACGGCAACGCCATCGCCGTCTACGAGGGCGGCGAGCCGGCGGTCGCGGTGACCGGTCACGCCGACGAGATCGGGTTCATCGTCCGGAAGATAGACGAGGAGGGGTTCGTCCACTTCGGGCGGATCGGCGGATCGGACAAGACCGTCTCCAAGGGACAGCACGTCACGATCCACGGCGACGACCCGGTCCCCGGCGTGATCGGCCAGACGGCGATCCACCTCCGGGAGGGCGACGGCGAGTACGACGACGTCGAGGACCAGCGGATCGACATCGGCGTCGAGGACGGCGACGAGGCCCGGGAACTGGTCGAGGTCGGGGACCCCATCACCTTCTCCTCGACGGTCCAGGACCTTGAGGGGACGAAGATGGCCGCACGCGGGATGGACAACCGGGTCGGGACCTGGGTGGCCGCCGAGGCGCTCCGCCGGGCCGCCGATTCCGGCGTCGAGGCGACGGTCTACGCCGTCTCGACCGTCCAGGAGGAGGTCGGCCTCAAGGGCGCACGGATGGCCGGCTACGAACTCGCCCCCGACGCGGCCATCGCGGTCGACGTCACCCACGCCACCGACTACGCCGGCGCGCCCGGCAACAAGGGCGGGGACATCGAACTCGGCGAGGGACCGGTGATCGCCCGCGGGTCGACCAACAACCCCGCGCTGGTCGAGGCGGTCCGGACCGCCGCCGACGAGGCCGACATCGACTACCAGTTGCAGGCCGCCGGCCTGCGGACCGGCACCGACGCCGACGCCTTCTACACCCAGCGCTCGGGCATCCCCTCGCTGAACGTCGGACTCCCGAACCGCTACATGCACACCCCCGTCGAGGTCGTCGACACCGAGGACCTGGTCGACGTGGCCGACCTGATGGGCGCGTTCGCCGACCGGGCCGCGGACTACGAGTCCTTCGGCGTCGAGATCTGAGGTCGGCAGGTTCCGATCCGCGGGCCGATACAGGGGCCGGGATCACTCGGCGTCGGCCTCCGCCCGTTCCGGAACGGGGACCTGGACGAGTCCGAGTCCGAGCAGGCAGGCCCCGCCGATCCCCAGCCGGAACCAGAACGTCGCGAGCCGGTAGAGCAACACGGCGGCCCCGGCGGCGGCCACCTCGACCTCCGCGAGCAGAACGAGCAGGGATCCCATCACCGGGCCGACGCCGCCGACCCCGCCGGGGAGCAGGGAGACGACCCGGGCGAAGCCCGCGACCGGCACCACGAACAGGACGACGTACGTCGGGACCTGGACCTCCAGCGCAGCGAGCGCGGCCGCCAGGACGAACACGTTGGCGACCCACCCCAGCAGCGCCGCCCCGAACGCCGGGAGCGCCTCCCGCGGTCGCTCCGCGAGGGTGGCGAACGACCCGAGGAACCGGTCGAGCCGTTCGTCGACCGCCTCGGGCGAGAGGGCCGCCTCGACACGGGGGATCCGGCGGCCGACGGTCCCCCTGACCGCCGCCGCACCCCGGCGCACGGGCCACTCGACGAGGGGCGGGCGATGGACGGCGAGTCCCACCCCCAGGGCTCCGACGGTCAGGACCCCGAGGACCGACAGGACGACCGTGTAGACCTCCCCGGTCGTCGACCCGTACGCGAGGACCCCCACGAACCCGACGACGAGGACGAGGACCGACGCCAGCCAGTAGATGAACTCCGCGAGGTACGCCATGGCGACCCCGCCCTCGGTCTCGGCGTCGGTGGAGGTGGCGACGACGTAGGCCATCACTGCCGGACCGCTGACCGACCCGCCGGGCACCAGACCCCGGGCACCCATCCCCCCGAGAAAGGCCACGCGGAACCTGGTGGCGTCCAGGTCGGGCCAGTGGATCTCGAGTAGCAGGTACAGCGTCTCGCCCCAGGCGAGCAACCACAGGACGGCGGCGGCCAGGGTCACGAGGACCAGGGCGTGGTTGGCACGGGCCACCACCGCCTCCACGCGCGATGGACCGACCGCGACGGTGAACAGCACGACCAGCAGTACCGTCACCGCCGCTCCCTCCGCGATGCGCACCCAGTCGACGCCGATCGACCGGTCCTCGGTCACGTTCACCGGCGTAGGGGCTCCGGAAACTTAGGCGGCGGGTCGGCAGGAGACGGTGGTCCACCGGCCGGGATCCGACCGGCGGCCGGTATCGGCGCAGGACCGGGCCGGCGGCCGATATCGGCGCAGGACCGGGCCGGCGGCCGGCACCGACCGGGGATCGGACCGGCCGACGGGGACCAGTCGAACCGTCTGGCGACGGCGATCAGTCGAGCCGTTCGGTGACGGGGACTAGTCGAACCGTCTGGCGACGGCGATCAGTCGAGCCGTTCGGCGACGGGGACCAGTCGAGCCGTTCGGCGACGGGGATCAGTCGAGCCGTTCGGCGACGGCCGCCACGACGGCCTCCAAGACGGCGTCGCGCTCGCCCTTGAGGAACTCGACCCGGCCGTCGCGGCCGCCGACGACGGTGACCCCGGCGTCCTCGGCGTCCTCGGCGGCCGCGTCACCGACCGCGCGGACGTCGACCGACTCGGTCGACCGCAGGTAGAGGGTGTCCTCGTCCAGGCCGATGGTCACCAGGCGGTCGTAGTCCTCGCGCTGGCGGCGGTGCAGTTCGTCGAGCAACAGTTCCGTCGGCGGGAAGTCGAACCGGTGGGTGTAGGCCTCGGTGTCGAGCACGGCGAAGCTGATCCCCCGGGCCTCGCGGATGCCGAGGTTCCGGGTCGCCGTCTCCAGTTCGGCCTCCAGTCGCTCGCGGAACTGCCCGGAGAGGTGGGTCGCGAAGTCGTCGGCGTCGACGTCCACGTCGACCTCCCCGTCGGGGAACAGCAGGTCGGCGACGATCTCGCGCTTGTCCTCGTAGGACTGGTAGTAGGCCTCGAACGCCAGCGCCTCGCGCAGGCGGTCGATGCGGTCGTCGTCGTAGCCCGAGTCGGCCGCCAGGTCGCCGTAGGCGGCGGGACGGTCGACCCAGTACGAGAGTGCGGGGAGGTGGACCAGGTCCGACCTGACCTCGGGGTTGACCCGCAGGGCAACCTCGGCCGCCAGCGCGGTCGCGGACGTCTCGCCGGCCTCGGCGAGTGCGGGGCTGACCAGGGTGTCGACCTCCTCGGTGACCTCGGGGTCCGGACGCCCGCCGTCGATGGCGACCCGGTCGGCGCCGTAGACGTCGAGCAGGCCGTAGCCCGCCGCCGACTCGCGGGTCCCGCCGGCGTCGACCAGCACCACCAGGGGGATGCCCTCGCCGTGGCGCTCGCGGGCCTCCAGCATGTCGGTGACGTCGTTGGTGGCGTCGTCCATGTCGTAGACGTCGCCCTCCAGGGGCCGGCGCTCGAAGAAGTGGTACTCGGCGTCGGCCTCGGGGTGTTCCTCGCGGACCAGCGGCAGGACCGCGCGCTCGATGGCCGCCCCGCCGGCGTAGCCGTCGGCGGTGGCGCTGTGGCGGACGACCACCGGCCGCGCGGCCGCCACGGCGCGCCGGATGGCGGTCGCCGCGTCGTCGACGTCCTCGTCGACGGCCTCGACCGCGGGGTGGTCGGCGAGGGGGTCGACGTCGGGCGGGCGGGCCTCGGACTCGATGGCCGCCTCCAGGCGGTCCTCGACCGCCCGGGCGTCGTCGCCGTCCGGGGCTTCCAGGGTCTCGGTCTCGACCTGGAGTTCGCCGTGGCGCAGTTCCACCTCGCCGACGAGTCGCACCGCGTCGTCGGCCTCGACTTCGGGGTAGGCACGCACCCCGGCGGCCTCGAAGGCCGCGCAGTCGACGGTCGCCGTCTCGTCGCGGACCTCGAAGACCGTCGGCCCGGCCGTCTGGCGTGCCTCGGCGACCACGCCCTCGATCAGAACCAGGTCCCCCACCCGGTCGGACAGCGACTCGACGGTGACCCGGTCCAGTTCCGCCAGCGGGTCCTCGACCCGCCGCCGGTCGGCACTCCCCCCGTCGTCCTCCGCCGTGGTGGCCGACCCGTCCGAAGCGTCCGCCGCTTGGCCGGATCCGCCGGCGTACCGGGAGCCGTCGGCCTCGCTCTCGCCCGAGACGGTCCTGACGCTGGGCGTGAACTCGTCGTCGCTCCCCCCGCCGGAGTCGCCCTCGCGTTCGCGGACCGGTTCGTCCGCGCCGGGGTCGTGGATCCGCGACCCGCGGAACTCGTCGGCGGACTGTCGGATCGACCACCCGAGGTCGACGTTGCCGTTGTCCCGGACGGTCTTCACCTGGACGAACACCTCGTCGCCGGGGTCCCAGTCGAGGGACTCCAGTCGCGTCTCCAGTTCGCTCTCGTGGAGCAACCCCGTCACGGAGTCGCCGATGTCGACGAACACCCCGAAGTCTGCGAACCCGTCTACCGTTCCTCGATAGTACCGGTCCGGCTCGAGCTGGTCGGGGGAATTCCCCCGGAACTCGAACCAGACGTCTTCTTCGTGCGTAATCCAGTCCATACAGATCGGAACCGGACGCTCGCCTAAACGACTGTCGAAACCGTTCACTCCGGTCGGCGGAAACTGGACGTGTATCAATTCCACAACTTTTTGGCGTGTCGGCCATCATACTCGTTCGATGGCCCGGAGCGTGCGGATCGGTCTGGTTGGGGACGTCATGTTGGGGCGGAACGTCGACCGGCGCGCGACCACCCGGGACCCCGAGGCGGTGTGGGGGGACCTGCTCGACCGGTTGCGGTCGCTGGACGGACTGCTGGTCAACCTGGAGTGCTGTCTCTCGACCCGGGGGGAGAAGTGGTCGGAGACCTACAGACCCTTTCACTTCCGTGCGAGCCCCGACTGGGCGACCGAGGCGCTTGCGGCCGCCGGCGTCGACTTCGCCTGCCTCGCGAACAACCACCTGATGGACTACGGCGAGGTGGCGCTCCGGGACACCCTGGAGACGCTCGACGAGGCAGGGATCGCTCACGCCGGGGCGGGCGAGACGATGCGCGAGGCGGCCCGGCCGGCGGTCTTCGAGGTCGGGGACCTGACGGTCGCCGCCGTCGCGTTCACGGACAACATCCCCGAGTACGCCGCCGGGCCCTCGTCGCCGGGCGTCGCCCGGGTGGAGGCCGACCTCAGCGACCGGGAGAGCCGGGAGACGGTCACCCGGGCCCTGGACGCGGCCAGGGAATCCGACCCGGCCCTCCTCGTCGCGTCCGTCCACCTCGGGCCGAACATGGTCGCCGAACCCGACCCGGAGCGGCGGGCCTTCGCCCAGTGGCTCGCGGAGTCCGGAGTCGACGTCGTCCACGGCCACAGCGCCCACGTCTTCCAGGGCGTCGAGGTCTACGACGGCAGAACGATCCTCCACGACGCGGGCGACTTCGTCGACGACTACGCCGTCGACGAGGACTTCCGGAACGACCGCTCGTTCCTCTTCGAGATGGAGGTCACGCCCGACGGCCGGCCCCTGGAACTCCGGCTCGTACCGATACAGATCGCCGACTGCGCCGTCCATCGACCCGACGACCGGTGCGTCGAGTGGTGCTGCGAGACGATGCGCGAGCGCTCGGAGCCATTCGGTTCCGCCGAGGCCTTCGAGCGGGACGGCCGGGAACTCGTCCTCGACCTCGCGGATTGAGTCGGGATCCGAGCCAAGACTGAAGGGATCCGGGCGACAGGTCGGTGCCATGCGCGTCAGCGTCGTCGGCGGGAGTACCGTCACCGACCGGGAGGCTGCCGTCGCCGAGGCGGTCGGCCGCGAGATAGCGGACCGGGACCACGAACTCGTCTGTGGCGGACTCGGGGGAGCGATGCGGGCGGCCTGCCGGGGCGCCAGCGAGGCCGACGGCCACACCGTCGGGATCCTTCCCGGGAGGGACCGCACCGCGGCCAACAGGTACGTCGACACGGCGGTCGCCACCGGGCTGGGCCACGGCCGCAACGCGATGGTGGCCCTCAACGGCGACGGCGTCGTCGCGGTGGACGGCGGACCGGGGACGCTCTCGGAGATAGCCCTCGCCGCCGTCTACGGGCGGCCCGTCGCCGGCCTCTCGACCCACGACGTGGAGTACGTCCACGCCGTCGACTCCGCCGCCGCGGCCCTGGACTACGTCGAGGAACACGCCTGATCGCCGGTCGCTCCGCGACGGATCGACGAGGGGCCCTGGATCAGACCCGGTCGAGTAACTCCGCCTTCTTCTCCTCGTACTCCGCTTCCGTGATGGCTCCGGCCTCCTTCAGCGAGTGCAACTTTTCGATCCGGGCGAGAGGATCGGCCTCGTCGTCGGTCCCACTCCCGCCGGATCCGCCGGCAGTCATCCCCTCGTCGGATTCACCGGCGTCGGTGTCCACTCCGTCGATTCCATCGGCGTCGGTGTCCGCTCCGTCGGTTCCATCGGTGTCGGTGTCCGCTCCGTCGGTTCCATCGGTGTCGGCCGGGTCGCCGGACCCACCGAAGTCGGCCGGGTCGCCGGACCCGCCGGTGCCCGTCGAGTCGCCGGATCCGGTGACGTCGGGGGCCGCCGGGCCACCGGATCCCTCCGGGTCGGCGTCGGCGGGACCGTCGTCCGTCGACCGGGGGGGACCGTCGTTCGCCGACTGGGCCGGATCGTCGTCCGACGGAACCGCGGCCCACCCCTCGTCCGGGGCCTCTGCCACGGGGTCGCCGGCGGGGCCGCCGTCGCTCGCCACCGACCCCTCCCCGGGGGCGGCACCGGACTCGGCGTCCGCGCGTTCGACGATGACGTCGGGGTCGACCATCCGGTCCCGGACGAACGATACCGCGCGTTCCAGGTCGGCCTCGTCGAACTGGCGGCTGATCCACAGGGTGTACTCGTCCTCGGCGGTGGCCACGCCGATCCGGTGGTGGAGCTCCCCCGCCTCGTAGTCGACCCCCGTTATCACGTCGTAGTGGAGCGAGAGCGTCCGGTCGCCCTCCTCCCGGCCGACCAGCACGAGGACCCGCCGTCCGGTCACCAGGACGAGCGTGATACCGTTCCGGTCCGGGCCGTCGCCACCGTCGAAGCCGTCGACGCCCTTCATGTGGTTGAACAGCGCGAAGCGAGGCCCCTCGTCTTCGTCGAGGTACGCGACCGCCGGGGCGTCGTACAGGTAGAACGTCCCCGAGAACCGGCCCCCACCCGCGAGCAGGTCCTCCGTGACCGAGTCGTGGTCCGCCGCCGCCGCCAGTCGCTGCGCGCGCTGGCGGTGCCGCCGCTCACCCCCGCCGAACCTCTCGGGATCCATCCTTGTACCATCCACGTGTCGTCGGAAAACTAATAAAAAGTACGGCCGTTCCAGGGTCGAGACCGGCGAAATCCGGCCGAACGGCCCACTGACCGGACGGCGACGGGGACCCCTGCGCCCACGGGCGGATCCTGTCCCCGCGCGACAGGCTTAATTATCCTGTATTATTACAATGAGCTAGAATATGCACGACCTCACAGCGTTCCAGCGCGACCTGCTGTTCGTCGTCGGGGGACTGGAGACCCCGAAGGGACTGGAGATCCGCGACGAACTCCAGAAGTACTACGACGACGAGGTCCACCACGGCCGCCTGTACCCGAACCTCGACAAGCTAGTGACGAAGGGCCTGGTCGACAAGGGCAAGCACAACGAGCGGTCCAACTACTACACCCTCACGCGCAGGGGCCGCCGGGAGATAGAGGACAGACGCCAGTGGGAACAGCGCCACCTGGAGGGTCGCGCCGGAGCGGTCCCGACCTGAGAGGCCAGGGGGCCGGTGGAGAGGAGTTCCGGGCGGCGCTAGACCCGTTCGATCAGCGTCGCGATCCCCTGTCCGAACCCGATGCACATCGTCGAGAGCGCCCGGTCGCTGCCCGTCCGTTCGAGTTCGTGGACCAGCTTGGTGAACAGGGCCCCGCCGGTCGCGCCGAGGGGGTGTCCGTGCGCTATCGCGCCGCCGTTGACGTTGGTCCGCGCCCACGGCGCGCCGGTCTCCTCCAGCCACGCCGCGACGACGGAGGCGAACGCCTCGTTCACCTCGAACAGGTCGACGTCGTCGACGGTCAGGTCAGCCCGCTCCAGGACCTGCTCGGTCGCCGGGATCGGTCCGGTGAGCATCATCACGGGGTCGACTCCTACCACCTGGGTCTCGACGATCCGTGCCATCGGCTCCCAGCCGTGCTCCTCGGCGGTCTCTCTGCTCGTCACCAGGGTCGCCGCGGCGCCGTCGACGATGCCGGAGGAGTTGCCGGCGTGGATGACGCCGTCGCCCTCCGCCCGGAAGGCCAGCGGGATCTTCGACAGCGACTCGACCGTCGAGTCCGGCCGCGGGTGGCCGTCCTCCTCGACGGTGATCGCCTCGTCGTCGAGTTCCGTCTCGACCGGGGTGATCTGGGAGTCGTAGCGGCCGTCGTCCCAGGCCTCCTTCCAGCGGCGCTGGGACTCGACCGCTATCTCGTCGACGTCCTCGCGGGTGAGGTCCCACTTCTCGGCGATGCGCTCGGCGCTCTCGCCCTGCTGGACCATCTCGTCGAAGTGCTCGAAGTACGTCTCCGACATCGTGCCGCCCTCGAAGTCGCTGAGGATCGGCTCGCGGGTCATGTGCTCGACGCCGCCCGCGACGACCACGTCCTGTTGCCCAGACGCGACGGTCGCGGCCGCGAAGTTGACCGCCTGCTGGCCCGACCCGCACTGGCGGTTCAACTGGACGCCGGGGACGCCGTCGCCCCACCCCGCGACGAGGGGGGCGATCCGGCCGATGTTGAACCCCTGGTCGCCCTTGGGGGTGACACAGCCGTAGACCACGTCGTCCACGACGTCGGGGTCGAACCCGACGCGCTCCTCCAGGGCGGTGAGCGGTTCGGCCGCCAGGTCCTGCGGGTGGGTGTCCCGGAACGCCCCGTCCTTGTCCCCGAACGGCGTGCGCACTGCGTCGACGATGACGGGCTCTCGCATACCAGTTGTTGGGCGATCCATCCACCTAACGGTTCCGGCGACACCGGTTCGGCGACGGCGAACGCAGTCCCCGTCCGCGCCCTGGTACGGTGATCACCGTTCCTCCTCCGCCCCGATGACGGGTGACTTTACTACCCCGCCGCGGTAGGGCCGGCCATGGACGACCCGGTCAGGATCATCGGCGCACCGACCGACTACGGGGCGAACCGACGCGGGGTGGACATGGGACCGTCGGCGATCCGGTACGCCGGCCTGGATGACACCCTCGGAGAGATGGGCATCGACACGGAGGACGCCGGCGACCTCCTCGCCCGTGGTACCGAACAGATCGACGTCGAGAACGACCTCCCGGAGGGGTGGAACGCCCGGTACCTGCGACAGAACGAGGACGTCTGCACCCGGCTCGCCGAGGAGGTGGAGGCCGCGGTCGGGGACGGCCGGTTCCCGCTGGTCCTCGGGGGCGACCACTCGATCGCGATGGGGACCCTCCGGGGGGCCTCGCAGGACGCCGACGTCGGTGCGGTGTGGTTCGACGCCCACGCCGACTTCAACACGCCGGTGACGAGTCCCAGCGGGAACGTCCACGGAATGCCCCTGGCGGCCGCCCTCGGCGTCGGGGCGTTCGAGGACGTGGAGTGGGCGCAGGCGCCGGGCCTGAGCGCCGAGAACGTCGTCATCGTCGGCCTCCGGAGTCTCGACGACACCGAGCGACCCGCGCTGGTCGACAGCGACGTGACCGTCCTGCCGATGCCAGAGGTCGACGAGCGAGGGATCGTCGACGTGACGAGGGAGGCCCTGGAGGTCGCCACCGCCGGCGTCGACGGCCTCCACGTCTCGCTGGACATGGACTTCCTCGACCCCAACGAGGCTCCCGGGGTCGGTACGCCAGTCCGCGGCGGCGTCTCCTACCGCGAGGCACACGCCGCCATGGAGAACGTCGGCGAGTTCGACGAGCGCCTCGACGTCCTCCGGTCGATGGAGATAGTCGAGGTGAACCCGATCCTCGACTCGCACAACGAGACCGCCGAACTGGCGACGGAACTCGCCGCCAGCGCCCTCGGCAAGCGGATCCTGTAGTCGCCGGGACTCGGACGGTCCCGGAACCGCCCGGCGATCACGCCGGGGGGACGGCCGGATCGGCCGGCGGGGGGGACGGCCGGATCGGCCGGCGGGGGGACGGCAGCGACCGAAAGGCAACTGAACCCCCCGGACGTAGGTGTCACGAATGGCAGACGACGGACCGGACCGGAGGCCAGACGACGGAGGGCCGGACGGCAACCCCCCCTGGTCGTTCGAGGAGGTCCAGCGGTTCCGACAGCACTGGCTCTGGGCGTTCGTCGGAGCCGTCTCCGTGTTCGCGGTCGTGACGGTGCTGGTCCAGCGACCCGGACCGGTCGTCTCGGCGGTCCTCCTCGCCCTCCCGGTCGTCGGGGTCGTCGGGACCTACCGGGCCGGCCTCCACACGGAGGTGCGCGAGGACGGCCTCTCCCTGCAACTCTCTCCCCTCCAGCGTTCGCCCCGCCACGTCCCCTTCGAGGACGTCCTGGACCACGAGCGGGTGGAGTTCCGGGCGTTCCGGGACTACGGCGGTATCGGGATCCGCCGCACGCCCGGCGAGTGGGCCTACGTCGTCACCAGCGGAACGGGCGTCAGGATAGACCGTGGGGACGAGGAACCGAACCTGATGGTCGGCACGAAGCGCCCCGAGGCGCTGGAACGGGCCCTCGCCGCGGGGGTAGCTCGGTCGAAGGCCGCCGTCGGAGGGGACGACCAGCCACGGTGGAAGGCCGTCGCGAACGTCGATCCGGGCGACCCGGGGAACGGCGAGAACCCCACGGACGGGACCGCGACCGACACCGGGGCCGACGGGAACGGCCACGCACCCTGACGCGGTCCAGCACGGAGCGACCGGCAGGACCCACCCGACGCCGGATCGGCGTGACACCGGACCGGAACCGCCACCGTTTGCCGACCGTCCGGGGGCTGTTGCCGGCCGATGGTTCGGGGGCCGTCGATCCGCCGGGAATGTCGTCCGTCGACGGTCCCGGTTCGGCCCGGGCGACGGTCCAACGCGAATTGCTACGGGGAACCGTCACCGCCAGGAAGGGCACCGAGCGCAGTCGGAAACGCGGGAACGGAGCGCGACCGATTGCGTAGAAGTGGACGGTGCCCAGGAGCGCAGGGTAATGGATCACGCCCGGGAGCGCAGGGTTAATGGACCACGCCCGGGAGCGCAGGGTTAATGGACCACGCCCGGGAGCGCGGGAACGGACTGCGGGAGGGTGAACCGATCCGAGAAGCGTGGGGTTGTCCGGCCCCGATCAGTTACCGGAGTCGGACTCGCCGCCGCCGGTTACCTGCCGGAACCGGACGTAGATGTACACGCCCAGTAGCGTCAGGAACCCGAGCACGACCAGTATCGGCACGATGGCGTCCTGGGCGCCAGCGATGTCCAGCTCGTCGCCGCTACCGGACTCGGTCTGTTGCTGGCCCTCGACCAGGATCTCCCGGGTTTCCGTGGCGGTCGACCCGTTCTCGTCGGTGGCCACGAGCGTCACGTCGTAGCTGCCGTCGTCCTCGAACGTGTAGTCGAAGGTCTCGCCGGTGTCGACCACCTCGCCGTCGACCCGCCACTCGTAGGTGACGTTCTCGCCGAGGTCCTCCTGGGGGTCGACGTCGAAGCTGATGGACTCGTTGACGCCCACCGTCTCGTTGGAGACGTTCGTCTCGATGTCGACCTCCGGTGGCTCGTTGACGAACACCGTCACGGTGGCCTCGGCCTCGGCACCGTCGGCGTCACTGACGACCACCCTGACCTCCTGTTTGCCGGGCTCTTCGAACGTCAACTCGATGCTCTCGGCGTCGGAGACGATGGTATCGTCGACGAACCACCGGTAGTCGGTGACCTGACCGTCCGAGTCGGTCGCCAGGGCCGAGAACTCGGCCGTCTCGCCGGTCTCGACCTGCGTCGGGCCGGAGATGTCGACCGACGGCGGGACGTTTCCGGTGACCTCGACGCTCACCGTCGTCGCGGTGGTCTCGCCGGCGTCGTCGGTCACTTCGAGCGTCACCTGGTGGGTCCCGCCCTCCTGGAAGGTGTACTCCAGGTTCTGGGAGCTACCGACGACCTCGCCGTCGACCTTCCAGGTGTAGCTGACGACGTCGCCGTCGGGGTCGCTCCCGGTCCCGGCGAAGGTGACGGTCTGGCCCTCCCTGACGGTGTCGGGGGCGTCCGTTATCTCCGCGGTCGGCGCCTCGTTGACCACCACGACCGTCTTGGCCTCGGCGTTGTCACCGCGGTTGTCGGTCACCACGACCTTGACCGTGTACGTGCCGCTCTGCTCGAAGGTGGTCGAGAACGAACCGCTCCGGGAGACGGGTTCGCCATCGATCCGCCACTGGTAGGCCTCGATGGTCCCGTCGGGGTCCTCGGCGTTCGCCCTGAAGTCGACGGTCTGGCCCGGACCCGGCGATTCGGGACCGTATCCGATGGTGACCGTCGGTAGCTCGTTGGGTTTCGGCGGGCGAGTGCCATTGTTACCGGACTGTCCGACACTCACGTCGAAGGCCTCGCTGTCGTCGGGCGATTCGACGAGTGCCGCGTACTGGCCCTCGTCGCTATCGGTCGTCGCCCAGGTCAGGACGATCCGTTCTTCCCCGCCGGGGTCGAGGGAAACCGTCTCCTCGCTCCGGACGGCGTCCCCGACCGACAGCGTCACCGTCTTGTTCCCCGCCAGGTCGCCGACGTTCTCGACGATGACCGTCGTGGAGACGTTCTGTCCGAGGTCGACCGACGAGGAGACGGTATCGACGCTCACCTCGAACGTCGCGGGGGCGAGCACGCGGACCTCCTCGGAGGCGGACTGACCGCCGATGGAGACCGTCGCCGTGTAGTTGCCCGCGTCGCCCTCGCCGGTTTCCCACGGGAGCCGGATGGTACGCTCCTCACCGCCGGAGAACGTCAGGTCCTGGGTGTACCGCTCCTGGCCGCCCACCGACAGCACGACCGTGCGCGAGACCGGGATGTCACCGACGTTCTCGATGGACGCGACGACGGCCATCTCCTCGCCCTCGACGACCGGCGACTCGACCTCCTGGATCTGGACCGCCAGTTCGGCGGGGCGCTGGATGGTCACGGTCGTGTTGTCGCCGTTGGGACCGGACCGGACCTCGGCGTCGTACTTACCGCCGTCGCCTTCCTCGGTCGTCCACGACAGCGTTATCGTCTCGTTCTCGCCGCCGCCCAGGGTGAGGTTGCGGGAGGCACGTTCCTCGCCGTCGACGACCAGCGCGACGGTCTCGGTCCCCTCGACGTCGCCGATGTTCTCGACCGTCGCGTTCACCCGGAGGGTCTCGCCCTCCAGGATCGGCGCGTTGGTATCCTCGACGGTGGCGGTGAACGCCGACGGACTGTCCACCCGCACGTCCGTCCGGGCAGTGTCGTTCTCGGTGGTGACGTTCGCCTGGTAGTTCCCGGCGTCACCGCCCTCCGTCTGCCAGGTGAGTTCGTACACCTCGGACTCGCCACCGGCCAGACTGACCTCCGTGAAGTCGACGACGTCTCCGCCGACCTCCACCGAAAGTGTCTGTGAGTCCTGCGTGTCGCCGGTGTTCGTGACCGTCACCGTGACGTTCAACGGTTCGCCCTCGACGACCGGCGAGGTCGTCGACTCGACGTCGACGGTGAACGCGCCGGGTGCCAGCACCGACACGTTCCGCTGGCGGCTGTCGTTGTCCGTATCGAAGGTCGCGATGTACTCGCCCGCGTCACCGGTTTCAGTATCCCACGTCAGGGTGACGAGTGACTGCCCACCGCCATCCAGGGTCAGAGTCGTGCTGTCGACGACGGACCCGTTCACCGTGAAGTTCACGCGCTGCGTATCGGGGAGGTCACCCTGGTTCTGGACGAGCAGGACGAACTCCATCGTCTCCGATTCGAGCACCGGGGCATTGGTGTCAACTTCGGCGATCTGGAAGCTCGCGGGCGTCTGGACCGTCACCTCCTCCTGGGCGGAGTCGTTGGCGCTCGCGACCTCGGCCACGTAGGTGTCGCCGTCGGTGGGATCCGTCGACCAGTTGAGCGTGAACGAGGCCTGCTCACTGGGGTCGAGCTGGACCGTCCGGGCGTCACGCACCGTACCGCCACCGGGGATCGTCAGCTCCACCGTCTGTTCGCCCGGCACCTCGCCGGTGTTCGTGACGGTGACGTCGACGTCCATCGTCTCGCCCTCGACGACCGGGGAGTTCGTCCCGTCGATGCTCACCTGGAAGTTCGTGTCGTCCTTGACCCAGACGTCTCCGTCGTCGGAGTCGTTGGCGCTGGTGACGGTGAGGGTGTAGTTGCCGTCCTGGCCACGGTCGGTCTCCCACGTGAGGTTGATCCGCTGCTCCTCGTTGGGGCCCAGCGTCAGGTCCACGTGCTCGTCCTGGGGACCGATGCCGTCGCTCACCTCCAGTTCGACCGTCTGGGTGTCGTTGACCTCGCCCGTGTTCTCGATGTCGGCCGTGGCCGTGACGTTCTCGCCCTCTATCACCGGCGTGGTGACGTTGACGACGGTCACCGTGAAGTTCGGCGCCCGTAGCACCTGCACGCCGGCGTCCTCCCGGTCGTTCTCGGAGCTGACGTTGGCCGTGTAGTTGCCGTCGTCGCCACGCACGGTCGACCAGTTCAGGTGGATCGTCTTCTCCGCGCCGCCGTTCACGCTCACGGTCTTCGAGACGGTCTCGACGACATTGTTGGAGACATTGTCCTCGATGACCATCTCGATGGTCTGCGTGTCGTTCACCTCGCCCGTGTTGTTGATGACGGCCTCCACGGTGAAGTTGTTCGTCTCGACGACCGGGTCGTTGGTCTCGTTGATCGTCACCTGGAAGTCGGGGGCGTCCAGCACCCGGACGTTCGTGTCCCCGGAGTCGTTGGCGCTGTGTATCGTGGCGGTGTAGTTGCCGTCATCGCCATCGGTGGGGTCCCACGTGAATTCGATATCCCTGCTCTCCCCCGGATCGAGGGAGACGGTATCGCTACCGTTCGGTTCCCCGTCGATGGTCATGTTGACCGTCTGGGTCTGCGGGGAATCACCGACGTTCTCGACCGTCGCGTTCACCGTGAGGGTCTCGCCCTCGATGACCGGCGAATCGGACTCCACGTCGGTTACGGTGAAGTTCGGCAACCGAAGGATCGTGACGTTCCGGGTGGCCGAGTCGTTCTCGGTGGTGACGTTCGCCACGTAGTCGCCGAAGTCGCCGCGGTTGGTGTCCCAGGTCAGGTTCAGGGTTGCGCTCTCGTCGGGATCCAGGGTTCTGGTCTCCTCCTCGGTGGTACCCGCAGTCTCGTTGTGCGACAGCGCGATGGTCTGGGTTCCGCCGAGGTCGCCGGTGTTGGTGACGTCGACCCTCACCTGCAGGGTCTTGGTCTCGTTGACCGGCGAGTTGGTCGCGTTGATCCGGACCCGGAAGTCCGGCGCCGCCGGGTCGGCCAGCGCCGCGATGACCACGGAGCCCCCGCCGCCGAAGTCGTTCGCCGCCGCGGTGAGGTTCTTGCGCATCACCTGGGTGGTCTCGTTGACGTCACCGCTCCGGTTGTCCCAGGTGCCGTCGTGCCGCCAGGCCGCCAGGGTCTCGTCTTCGATCTCGGGCGGACTCCTGCGGACGTAGTCGACCGAGAGGTTGAGGTACCCCGCGCTGGAGACCCTGGTGACGTTGAGGTAGACGTCGACGTCCTTCTTGGCCTCCGGGATCGAGTCGATGCTGGGCCGGTCCCCGTCGGCGGTCCGGTTGACGTTGACGTCGCCGGCCGTGAACGTCACCGTCCCGTACTGGAAGTCGAAGTCGGCGGTCACGAAGGTGTTGTTGCCGACCAGCGACGGGACGGTGTCGTCGGTGACCACCGACCAGTCAGTGCTGTTCCGGACGGTCAGGTTCCGGAACTCGTTGTCCGAGGCCGACAGCCGTACCCCCTTGGTGTTGTTCCGGAACGTGTCGTTCTCGACGTCGTTGAACCGGCCCTGCACCGCGAGGCCCTCGGTGTTGTTCTCGTAGACGTTGTCCCGGACCGTGTTCGAATCGCTGTCGAGGACGATCCCGGCGTCGTTGAACAGCAGGGTGTTGTTCGTGGCCGTCGCCGTCGTCGCGAGGACGATCCCATCGGCGCTGTGCGTGACGTCGTTGTCGTCGACCACGACCGCAGTGGAACTTCCGGTGACCCGGACGCCCGCCACGGTGGCGTTGCTCACCCTGTTGTTCTCGACGTCGACCCGGTCGGACCCGGCGCGGACCGATATCCCGGTCTCGGCGGCGGAGACGTCACCGCCGGCGACGGTCGCGTTGGTGACGCCCTCGAGGGCGATGCCGTCGGTGACGACCAGCGAGGCATTACCCCCGACGGTCACGTCCTGCAGGGTCGCGTTCTTCGAGTCGACGATGCGAACGCCGGTTTCGAGGCCCTCGCCGACGTCCGGGAGTCCGCTGGCGGTCGCGTTGACGTTGCGCACCGTGACGCCGTCGACGTCCACGCCGGTGCTCTCGGTACCACCGAACCGGATCCCCTCGGACCAGCTGGTGAGCACGACGTTCTCGACCGTGACGTTCGTGACCTGGTCCGAGTCGTTGACCAGGATCCCCGTGCGGCCAGCGAGCGTGGAGTCGGAGCGGTTGCCGCTGATGACGTGTCCCTGCCCGTCGAGGGTGGCGTTCGACGCAGTGATCCGGATACAGGGGTCGACCGAATCGTTGACGATGTCCGTGCCGATATCCCACGGTCCTTCCTTGTCGATGACCCCACACTCCGTGATGGTCCGGTTCGTCGCGAGCGGTGCGAACACCGAGAACCCGGAGATGTTCCGGGACACCGTGTTGTCGCCCGTGTCGAGGGCACTGTCGAGTTCGGTCCAGTCGTCGGCGGCCTCGTCGTACCGCCAGATAGCGAGGGTGTCCTCGACGATGTCCCCCTCGACGCTCTGTTCGTAGCTGACGGTCAGGTTGAACTGACCCTCGCTGGTGGTGTTCGTCGCGTTGAGGAACATCCCGATACCGTCCTGGGTGATCGGGGTCTGGGGCGCGTCGTCCTGGTCGACGGTACGGAGCTTCACGTTGCTCAACGTGAAGTTCGCGGTGCCGTTGGGCAGGCCCAGCCTCGGATGGTCGAACGTCGCGTTGGTGGACCCGGACTCGGCGACGACGGCCCAGTCGGCGCTGGCGTGTATCGTCACGTTCGCGAACAGGGTGTCCGAGGAACTGCTGAGCCGGACCCCGTCGGAGGTGTTCGCGACCGTCGTGTTGTCGACCACGTTGTCGTCCGACCCCGCCAGGGACACACCGGCGCCGCTCGCGTTCGTCACGTTCGTCCGGACGAGGCTGTTGTTCGACCCGCCCCGGAGTGCGACGCCGGTCCCGGAGCCGTTGACCGCGCTGTCGACGACCGCGCCCTCGGTAACGCCGTCGAGCACGATACCGGTGGTCGCGTTGTCCACCGTGGCGTTCCGGACCGTCACGTTGGTCCCGTCGCCCAGTTCGATCCCGGTCGCGACCGTCGCGTTGTCGTCGGGGACCAGCACGTCTTCGAGCGTCCCGTTCTCGGTGGTGTCGTTGAACGTGACCCCGGTCTCCCAGCCGGTCGTCGTCAGCGCCGTCACCGTCACGTTCGACAGCCCGCTGGAGTCGTGGACCCAGACACCCCGGGACCCGGGAGTGCCGTTCACGCCGTCGAAGACGTGGTACCCGCCGTCGACGCTCACGTTCGAGGCGGTCACCTCGAGACAGGCCGGCGCCTCGGCGTCGGTGACGTCGGCGACCACCTCGTACTCGCCGGGTGCGGTAATCTCGCCACACGAGTCGATCGACCGGTTGGTCGCCAGCGGTCCGACCGTCCGCACCGGGCCGGAGAGGTCGGTGACGTTTTCGGACACCGTGTCGTCGCCGGTGTCCAGGTCGCTCGGGAGGTCCGTCCAGCCCTCGGTGGTCCCGTTGTCGTTCCGCCAGAGCTGGACCGAGTCCTCGATGAGCGTGGGTTCGCCGTCGATGTCGTAGTTGACCGTCAGGTTCAGGTAGCCCGATCCGGTGGCGTTGAGGAACAGGTCGATGTCGTCCTCGAGGCCCGGCGCCTCCGCCACCCGGGACGCGTTCGCCGTGGTGACCTTCGCGTCGCCGACCTCGAAGGCGACCGTCCCGTTGGGCAGGTCGAGGTCCGGACTCCGGAAGGTGTTGTTCCCGCCGCGCGCACTGTTCGAACTGGCGTCGACCACCCAGTCGGTGACCTCGCGGACGGTCGTGTTGCGGAACAGGTTGTCCGCGGAATCGACCAGTTGGACGGCGTCGGTCGCGTTCCGGACCGTGACGTTACTCACCACGTGGTCCGAGGACCCAGCGAGGCGCACGCCGAGGGTGACGTTCTCGACGGTGGCTTTCCGGACCGTACTCTCCGTCGAGTCGTCAAATACGATCCCGCGCGTCTGGTTCCGGACCGTCGCGTCGCGCACCGTCGCGTTCTCCGCGCCGGTCACGTTGATGCCCTCGCTGACGGTGGAGCCGTTGGAGGCGACCGCCCGGACGTCGGCGACCGTCGCGTTGGTCAGGGTCCCGTCGGCCGAGCCGACCTGCATCCCGGTCTCCCAGCCGGCGACCGTCAGGTCCGTCACCGTCACGTTCCGGTCGTTCGAGGCGTTCACCCAGACGCCGATCGAACCGGCCGTGCCGTTGGTGCCGTTGAGTTCGTAGTTCCCGCCGTCGAAGGTGACGTTCGAGGCCGTTATCTCGATACAGACGTCGGTGTCCGCATCGGTCACGTCGTCGACGAGTTCGTACTCGCCGGGGTCGTCGATGACGCCACAGTCGTCGATCGACCGGTTTGCCGCAAGCGGCCCGAACGTCGACACGTCGTCGAAGGTGGTGAGCACCTTCGTGACGGTGTCGTTGTCCGTGTCGAGGTCACCGCCAAGGTCGGTCCAGTTGGCGGTCGTCCCCTCGTCGTTGCGCCAGATGGCGACCGACTGCTCGACCAGGTCGTCGCGCCCGCTGAGGTCGTATTCGACCGTCAGGTCCAGGGTCGCGGCGCCGGACGTGTCCGTCGCGTTCAGGAACAGGTCGATGTCGCCCTCGGTCCCCGGCGAGTCGGCCACCTGCGACGCGTTGGCCTTCGCGAGTTTCACGTCGGTCAGCGTGAACGACGCGTTCCCGTTCGGCAGGTCCAGGTCCGGGCTCGCGAACTCGTTGTTGCTGGACTGCTGTCCGCCCCGGGTCGTGGCGTGAATCGCCCAGTCCGAGTTGTCCCTGAAGGTGGTGTTCGCGAACGAGTTACTGGGAGCGCCCGCGAGGCGCACGCCGTCCGCGTTGTCGGTCACCGTGACGTTCTCGGCGAAGAGGTCCGTCGAACCGTCCACGCGCACGCCGTCGGTGTTGTTCCTCGCCACCGTGTCCACGAGGTCCGCGTCGTCGGAGTTGGCGGTGAGGTTGACGCCCGCCCCGGAGTTGTCCAGTGCCGTGTTCTTCCGGAGGGACGCGCTGCCGGAACTCGCGATCTCGATCCCGTCGTCCGAGTTGTTCACGGCGTCGTTGCGCTCCACCGTGACGCCCGTCGAACTCTCGACGTGGATCCCGTCATTGCTGTTGTTCACGACCTCGTTGTCGGTCAGCCGCGACGACGAGGAACTCGCGAGGCGGATCCCAGTCCCGGAGTCGTTGACGAACGCCTCCGTCACGTTGGTCCCGCCCGACCCCGAGACGTCGATACCGACGTCCGAGGCGTTCCGGACCGAACTAGCTTCGACCGTACTATCCGGCGAGTCGTCGACGACGATACCCCGGGTGGCGTTGACGACCGTGGCGTTGGTGACCGTGACGTCGTCGACGCCGACCAGCACGACGCCCTCGGAGTCGGTCGTGTTCGGATCGACCGCACGGACGTTCGCGACCGTGCCGTTCACGAACGAGGTACCACTGTCGACGCCGACCTGCAGGCCGGTCGCCCAGCCCTCGACGAACACGTTCTCGACGGTCACGTTCTCCTGGTTGGACCCGTTGACCCAGATCCCCCGGGAGTCGGTCGTGCCGTTCACGCCGTCGACGAGGTGGTACCCCCCGTGCAGGGAGACGTTCGAGGACGTAATCTCGATGCAGGTCTCCGCGTCGTCGTCGGTGATGTCGTCGACCAGTTCGTACTCGCCGGGGTCGTCGATGACGCCACAGTCGTCGATGGACCGGTTGCTCGCCAGCGGCCCGAACGTCGAACCGCCCGCGTCGAAGGTCGTAATTTCCCGGGAAACCGTGTCGTTCGAGGTGTTCAGATCGCTGTCAAGTTCGTTCCAGGTGTCGGGCGTCCCGTCGTCGTTGCGCCAGATGGCGACCGACTGCTCGACCAGGTCGTCGCGCCCGGAGAGGTCGTACTCGACCGTCAGGTCCAGGCTCGGACTCGCGGACGTCGCCGTCGCGTTCAGGAACAGGTCGATGTCGCCCTCGGTCCCCGGCGGGTCGGCCACCAGCGACGCGTTGGCCTTCGTGACGTTCACGTCGGTCGCGGTGAACGTCACCGTGCCGTTGGGCAGGGCCAGGTCCGGGGTCACGAACTCGTTGCCCTTCGCTGCGGTGCCGCTCCCGTCCGGGGTAGCCGCGACCGCCCACTCGCTGTTGTTCCGGACCGTCGCGTTCGCGAACCTGTTGTTGGCGGCGCCGTCCAGCCGGATCCCCACCGTGTTGTTCCAGGCACGGGTGTTCTCCGCCGTCACCCCGGAGACCGACCGGAGCGCGACCCCGTGGGTGTTGTTCTCGACGGTGTTGTTCGTCAGGTTGACGCCCGAGCCGGTTCCGCTCACTTCGATGCCGTCGTCGGAGTTGTTGAGCGCCCGGTCGTCGACCAGTTTTGCGTTCGCCGAGTCGGTCACGACGATGCCGTCACCGGCACCGTCGACGGTGGTCGTCCCCCTCACGAGAGTCCCCTGGGAACTGGTCAGTTCGACTCCGACGGACCCGCTGTCCTCGACGTCGCTCCCGACCACCGTGCTGTCGGAGGCATTGTCCAGGACGATCCCCCGCGTGAAGTTGCTGACCATCGCGTTCCGGACGGTCACGTTCGACGCGTCCACCACTTCGATGCCGGTCGAGGTGTCGGTCGTGTTGGGGTGGACGACGTCGACGTTCTTCAGCGTCGCGCCGGTCAGCGAGCCGCCAGTGGTGCCGGCCTCGAGCCCGGTCTCCCAGCCGGCGAGCGTCAGGTCGTGGACCGTCACGTTCTCGACGGCGGCGGCGTTCACCCAGACGCCGATCGATCCGTCCGTGCCGTTGGTGCCGTTGACCTCGTAACCCCCACCGTTCAGCCTGACGTCCGAGGCCGTGATTTCGATGCACACGTCTGCCTCGCTGTTGCTGATGTGGTCGACGAGGTCGTACTCGCCGGGGTCGTCGATGACGCCGCACTCGTCTATCGACCGGTTGGCCGCCAGCGGCCCGACCGTCGAACCGCTCGGGTCGATCGACGTGATCGTCCGGCTGACGGTGTCGTTCGCGGGGTCCAGGTCGCTGTCGAGTTCGGTCCAGTCGCCGGTCGTTTCTCCGTCGTTGCGCCAGATGGCCGTCGAGTTCTCGATGAGGTCGGGACGCCCGCTGAGGTCGTAGTTGACCGTCAGGTCCAGGGTGGGACTGGAACCGTCCGCGGTCGTCGCGTTCAGGAACAGGTCGATGTCGCCCTCGGTCCCCGGCGGGTCCGCCACCGCCGCCGCGTCGGCCTTGACGACCTTCACGTTGGTCAGCGTGAACGACGCGGTCCCGTTGGACAGGTCGAGGTCGGGATTCGTGAACTCCACGTTGGAACTCCTGGTCGCGTTGACCGCCCAGTCGGAGGCGTCCCGCACCGTCGTGTTCTCGAACGTCAGACTGCCGGAGTCGACGACCCGGATTCCCTCGGTGACGACCTCGACGGTCGTGCCGTTCACGCGGTACGTCGAGTCGGCGCCCGCGAGGCGGACGCCGACCTCGGCGTTCTCGACGGTGTTGTTCTCCAGCGTGACCGAACCGGTCCCGTCGACGTCGATACCGCGGTCGACCTTGTACACGGTGCTGTTCCCGACCGTCAGGTCCGACCCGCCGGTCGCGGCGATACCGGCAGTGACTCTGCTGCCCGCGGTCCGGTCGGCGAGCACCGTCACGTTCTCGACGGTGACGCCAGTCGGCGAACCACCGTCACCGACGCCGACGGCCGTCTCCCAGCCGTCCAGCGTGACGTTCTCGACGTTCACGTTCGAGGAACCGTTGCTCACCAGGATACCGACCGAGTTCTCCGTGCCGTTGGTCCCGTTGATCAGGTTCCCCTGCCCGTCCAGCGTGACGTCGTCGGCGGTGATTTCGATACAGACCTCGGTGGACTCGTTCACGATGTTCGAGTCGAGGAGGTACCCCCCGGACTCGTCGATTACCCCACACTCGGTGACCACGCGTTCGGCCAGCGGTGCGAGCACGCCGAAGTCCTGGATGCCCTCGTTCGTCACCTGGTTACGGTCGGGGTCGGCAGTGCCGCCGAGTTCGGACCACTCGGTAGCGTTGCGCCAGATCGTAAGCCGCGACTCGCTCACGTCGCTGGCGGCGCCGGGGTCGTAGTTGACCGTCAGGTCCAGGCTCGCCGAGTCGGTGATGTTCGTGGCGTTGATGTAGAGGTCGATGTCGTTCTGGTCGTCCGGGGGCGCCGGCGTCCGGTCTGCCTTCTTCACTTTCACCCCATCCGGCGTGAACGTGAGGTTGCCGTTGGCGAGGCCGACGTCCGTCCTGTTGAACCGGTTGTCCGCCCCGCTGGAGTCGTCGACGACCGCCCAGTCGGCGTACCCGGTGACCGACGTGTCGTTGAAAACGTTGTTTTCAGCGTTCTCTGTCAGGTTGATGCCGACGTCCGCGTTCTCGACCGTGGAGTTTCTCACCGCGGTGCCGTCGGCGCCGTTGACGTGGATGCCGTCGTCGGTGCCGCGAACGGTACTGTTGTGGACTTCGTTTCGGTCCGCCCCGTTGTCGTAGATCCGGACGCCGACGCTGCCGGACTCCACGGTGACGTTCCGCAGTTCGTTGTCGTCGGACTGGTAGACGGCAACGCCGTAGGTCCCGCTCCCCGTCACCGAGGTGTTCCGGATCACGTTGCTACCCTTGTTGTTGATCCGGATCCCGTCACGGCGGCTGTTCGAAACCTCGGTCCCTTCGACGGTAATGTCCCTGCTGGTGTAGATGTCGATGCCGTCCCGGCCGGAATCGACGACCGTGACGTTCGTGACGTTCCCCCCGTCAACGGCGGGCGCGGCCGAGCCATCGAACCTGATGCCGTCGCGCCACGTGGAGACCGTGACGTTCCTGATGGTCACGTTCGAAAGCTGGTCGCTCGCGCCGACCAGGAAGCCCTTGCTCCCGCTCTTGTTCCCGCCGGTGATCGTGTAGTGGTTCCCCTCGAAGATGACGTTCGAGGCCGTGATCTCGATGCAGGCCCCGGACTCCGAGGGGGCGTTGATGTCGTTGTCCAGCTGGTAGACACCACTGACGCTGATCACCTGACAGTCGGTGACCGTCCGGTTCGGATCCGCGAGCGGTGCGTAGAGCCGTTCGTTGTCGGAGAGGTTCCCGATGTCCGCTTCGAGGGTATTCGTGCCGGTGTCGAGCGTGGAACTCCGGTTCACCCAGTCCGTGTCGTCGCTTCCGGTGTGGTATTCCTGGAAGGACATCGTCGGCTCCTCGACACGCGACTCGACACTCTGGGCGTACTCCAACGTGACGTTCAGGATGGCACCGCCGGTCGTCTCGGAAGCGTTGAAGAAGATCCCGATGTCAGTTTTGGCCTCGCGGGGATCCGGCCGGTTCCCTTCGCTGGTCCGCTTCACTTTCGCGTAACTGACGTTCAGGTCCAGCCGGTTCGCGTTCTCGAATCCCAGGTCGACGTCGTTGAAGGTGACGTTGTTCGAACTACTGTCGGCGTAAATGTCCCAGTTACCGTTGTCGCGGAGCGTCGTCCCGGTCGCGTTGACGTTCGACGAACCGAGGAAGTGGATACCCTCGATACTCGCGTTCCGGACCTCGGTCCCATCGAACGTCGCCCTTCCCCCCTGATCGACCCGGATGCCGTCGTTCCCCGTGCCGTTCACGTAGTTGTCCGTAAACGTCGGGTCCGTCCCCTGGTTCAGGAAGATACCGTGCTTGTCGGCCCCGGTGATGTCGTTGCCTCCGATCTCCGCGTTCGGTGCCTGATCGACGAGGATCCCGTTTTTACCGACGTTGGTGACGTTGTTCCCCTTGACGACCGGTCCGTCCCCTGCTTCAACCTCGATACCGTTGCCGTCGTTGTTGATGCCGACGTCGGTGACGTCGTTGTCCCTGACGACCACGTCGTCGCCGTCGATGATCAGGATACCTACCCCCGTGACGTCCCTGACGTCGTTGTCCTCGACCGTGACGTTGTCCGGCCCCTGATTGTTACTGGGGAAGTAGATACCGTGATCACTGTTCGCCCGGACCGTGGTGTTACGAACGGTCGTTCTGGGCGCATCCACGGCCTCTAACTGCGCGTAGAGGTTGTTGGCGTTGTTGTTCTTTATCGTGCTGTTCGCGACGAGGGAGTCGGGAGCGCCGGTCAGGCGAACCCCGTCGTCGTTGTTGGAAACCGTCACGTTCCGGAGCGTCGCTTTGTCCGACCTGACATCGACCCCGTAGTTCGAAGAGTGACCGGAGACGACGGTGTCGCGGACGGTAGCGTTGGACGCCTCGATGTCGATACCTTTGTTCACACCGTCGGTGACGGTAGCGCTGACTACGGTCGCGTCCTTGCCCGCGACGACGACGCTGTCGGCGGAGCGACTGCGAACGACGCTGACGTTGCGGACCGTCGCGTCGTCCCCCGCGATGTCGATGCCGTTGTGTCCGTTGTCGTAGAAATTGCTGTCGAGGACCGTCCCGTTCTTGCCCTCGATGTCGACCCCCTGCCCGCCGTTTTCCGAGGAGTTGACCCCGACGACGCTGACATCGTCGGCCTGGAAGAAGATTCCGTCGGAACTGCCGTCACTCCCCGCGTTCTTGACGGTCGTATCACGAACGGTCGTGTCGTTAGCGCTTCCCGCGACGTCGATCCCTCTACCGGCCGTGTTCCGGACCGACGAATCCTCGATGACCGTGTCGTTGTCGGCAACCGAAATACCGACGCCACTGTTCGTGACATCGTATACATCGGTGTTGGAAATCGTGTTGTCCCACCCGTTCTTGAGCGTGATTCCGTCAGCGGTAGTGTCGATAGCGATAGTATTGACGTCCGAATCGACGATCCTGCCGTCAGTGACACCGTCGAAGATGATCCCTTCCTCTTCGATCATCTGGACCGTCACGTCCCGGATCGTCAGGTCGTCCACGCCGGAGGCACCTGGGCGGACCATTATTCCTTTGTCCCAGACCACGCCCTGAACCAGGCTCCCCTTCACCGAGAGGCTCTGAACGACGACGTTCTCTATTTCTCGCGAATCGTTACCCACGGCGATGCCGATCTGATTGTCCTTATCCAACAGATTATCGAAACCGAGAGTAGCACCGTTCCCCTTGAGAGTCACGTCGGAAGCTTCGATGCTGATACAGGTCCCGACGTTTTTGACGACCTCGAAATCCTCTGCGAGTTTGTAGGTCCCGGGTTCGGTAATATTGATCGTCTCGTTGTAATCGTCCTGACCCGTTCCCTGTCCACAACCCTGGTAAACCTCGTCGGGTTGCGCTGCCGCCGTGGCGTTGTCGTTCGCCGTCGACCCCGAGACGAGGCCGGCACCCCCCGCGAACGACAGTGCTACCGCGAGGACTACGGCGACGACCAGTAACCGACGGGCGTCGCCCCTCACGGGTTCGCCCCCCGTTCGACCCTCGCGACGGACCCCGTCCGTGCGACCCCGACGTTTTCGTAACAACAATAATACAAACTGAACCCGTTCATACTGTTGGAAGAATGGATGACCTTCGACCCAAATAATGGTTTGGATCTACCGGCGACGTTCGCGGATAAAACGGTTTTAGAGCATCAATATTACTGCTGGAATCGCAGTACTGAACAGCTACTTCCGGGATCCAATCAGGTGTGATCGTCGAGCCACCGCCGGGCGGATCCCTCCCGGCAGGGAACACGTTCGGTTAACGCCGGTTCGCGGCAAAAAATACTATATCCTATAACTTATGCTCAGGATCGGGCCGACTTAAAACGCCTTGTCGTTCTCGGCCGAGCCCGACCCCCAGATATCCTTTATATGATGGTTTCCGCCGGGACGCGATCGTTCCGACCCTCCTGGACTGGGGCCCGGTCCGCCGACCGATCACTCCTCGGTCGGAGCGTCGTCGGCGTCGCCTCCCCCGCCCGTCTCGCCACCCGGGAGTACGTCGGTGCTGACGACGGCGTCCCCGTCGTCGACGTCCATGACCGTCACGCCCATCGTGTTCCGGCCGACCCGCGAAACCTCGTCGGCAGGGGTTCGCATTATCTGTCCGTCGGCAGTCATCACGACCAGGTGGTCCTCCTCCTCGACGGCCTTGACGCAGGCGACGGGACCGTTCCGGTCGCCGGTCTTGATGTCGACCAGTCCCATCCCGTACCGGGACTGGGGCCGGTACTCCGCCAGCGGCGTCCGCTTGCCGTACCCGTTCCGTGTCACGGTGAGGAGGTCCCGTTCGTCGTCGTCGTCGGTGGCGACGAGTCCGACCACCTCGTCGCCGTCCTGGAGGTCGACCCCCCGGACGCCGCGTGCCGACCGGCCCATCTCCCGTGCCTCCGTCTCGTCGAACCGGATGGTCATGCCACCGCTCGTGGCGATCACCAGGTCCGTGCCGCCGTCCGTAATCTCGACGTCGACCAGTTCGTCGTCGTCGTCGAGTTTGGCGGCGATGATCCCGGTCGAGAGGATGTTCTCGAAGGCGTCACAGGCCGTACGCTTGACGAACCCCTTCCGGGTGACCGTCGTGATGCACTCGTCCCCGTCGAGGTCGTCGCAGGCAACGACGGCGTTCACGCGCTCCCCGTCGTTCAGGTCCAGCAGGTTGACGGCGTTGGTCCCCCGGGCACTCCGGGAGTCCGGCGCCGGAATCTCGTAGGCCTTGATCCAGTAGACCTGCCCCTGGTTGGTGAAACAGAGGAGGTCGTCGTGGGAGTTGGCCCGGAACACCCGCGCGACCCGGTCGCCGTCCTTGGGCCGGATCCCGATGATCCCTTTCCCACCGCGGTGCTGGGGGTCGAACCACTCCAGGGGCATCCGCTTGATGTAGTCGTCCTCCGTGAGAACGATGGCGACCTCGTGTTCGTCGATGAAGTCGCCCCGGTCGAGGCTCCGGTCGTCGCCCTCGACGATTTCGGTCCGGCGCTCGTCGTCGTACTCCTCCTTGATGGCCAGCAGTTCGTCCGTGACGACGTCCATGAGTTCCTCCTCGTCGGCGAGCACCGCCTCCAGGCGCTCGATAGTCACCTGGACGCTCTCGTACTCGTCGCGGACCTCGTCGGCCTCCATGCCCGTGAGGCTCCCGAGTTGCATCCGGACGATGTGGTCCGCCTGGTCCGTGGAGAAGTCGTACGCCTCTCTGAGCGCCTCCTTGGCGTCGGTACGGTTCTCGGCACCCCGGATCAGTTCGACGACGTCCTCGGCGTTCTGCAGCGCCTTCAGACGGCCCTCGAGGATGTGGGCGCGGTCCTCCGCCTCGGCGAGTTCGTACTCCGAGCGCCGCCGGACGACCTCCTTCCGGTGCTCGACGTAGTGTTCGAGCGTCTCCTTCAGGTTCAGCACCCGGGGCTGGCCGTCGACCAGGGCGACGTTTATCATCCCGAAGGTCCGCTCCAGGTGGTGTTCGAGCAACTGGTTCTCGACGACTTCCGGGTTCGCGCCGCGCTTGAGTTCGACGACCACCCTGACGCCGTTCCGGTCGGACTCGTCGCGAAGGTCGGCGATCCCCTCGATCTCTCCGGCGTTGACGTCGTCGGCGACCCGTTCGACGATCCGCGCCTTGTTCTCCTGGTAGGGCAGTTCCGTAACGACGATCCGGTCCCGACCGTCGTTCCGTTCCTCGATTTCGTAGTCGGCCCGCATCCGGATCCGGCCCCGACCGGTCTCGTAGGCCTTGCGGATCGGTTCCCGACCGACGATCTTCGCCCCGGTCGGGAAGTCGGGACCCTCGACGTACTCCATCAGGTCCACCACGGAGCAGTCGGGGTTCTCGGCGAGGTGGACGGTGGCGTCGATGACCTCGCCGAGGTTGTGCGGGGGAACGTTCGTCGACATCCCGACCGCGATGCCCGAGATGCCGTTCACGAGGAGGTTCGGGAACGCCGCCGGCAGGACGTCGGGTTCCTGGAGGCGGTCGTCGTAGTTCGAGGAGAAGTCGACCGTGTCCTTCTCGATGTCCGAGAGCAACTCCGAGGCGATGGGGGCCATCCGCGCCTCGGTGTACCGCATGGCTGCAGGGGGATCCCCGTCCCGCGACCCGAAGTTCCCCTGTCCGTCGACCAGCGGATACCGCATCGAGAAGTCCTGGGCCATCCGGACGAGGGTGTCGTAGATGGCGTCGTCGCCGTGTGGGTGGTAGTCACCCATCGTCTCCCCGACGATGGACGACGACTTCCGGTGGCCGGACCCACTGGTGACCCCCATCTCGTGCATGGCGTAGAGGATCCGCCGGTGGACCGGCTTCAGCCCGTCGCGGACGTCCGGCAGGGCGCGGCCGGCGATGACCGACATCGCGTAGTCGATGTAGCTCTGCTCCATCTCGTCCTCGATCCGCACTCGCTCGACGCGCCTCGCGTCGACGTCGTCGGAGGGATCCGGGATTTCGGAACTCATGTGAACTCGCTGGTGGTCGCTTGGGCTTCCAGAGGGGCCGCAGGGTGTTGTCGTCTTCGGTTCGTCCCGACCGTTCCGGCGACGGTCCGGGAGGTTCCCACCGGGATGTACCCCCGGATAACCCGTGGGACGACGACGGTCACGACGACGCACCACCCGACAGCGGGATCACCCGGTCGGTGGGATCGACCGGCGTGTCCGCCGTGACCTCGGGCGAAAGCGGTCCCTCGCCGACGGCACTGGGGTCGGCCCCGGTGACGTGACCGCGGACGGAGGGATCGGTGTCCAGGTCAGTCAGGACCGACTCCGCTGCCGTTGCAGCGCCGTCGACCGACCCGTCGACGACCACCAGCAGGTCGACCTCGCCGCCGACGTAGTAGTCCCCCGTGGCGTAGGGGCCGAACAGGTAGGCCTCCACGAAGCCGTCCACGGTGCCCTCCAGACGCTCCGTGACGTCCTCCAAGAGGTTCCAGACTCCGACCGGGACTGTGCCGTCGTGGCGCTCCCGACGACGCTCGACGGCGAAGAACTCCCGGATCGCGCTGGTGTACTCGCTGGCCGGGTCGAGGCTGTAGACGTACTGCTTGGATCCCGGGACGGTCGACCGGTCGAGGAACGGGTACCGGTCGGCGTCCGACAGTGCACGTGACACCGTCGACGGCGACCGGTGACACGCTTCCGCGAGTTCCCGGATGGTGTACTGGCGGTTCCCCTCGGCGAGCACCCTGAGGATCCGTCGCTGCGTTCGGCTCTCGAACAACCCGGTCGGAAACATCGATATCGAGTAATTGGCGTGGCTTTATTTATATGTTATTTCGAAAAATGCATTTTATCGATTTTTTATTTATATGAATGCCCTGCTGATCCACTTTTTGAAAAATATCAAATATCCAATCAATTAAAAATTTCAATCTAATTTATAGTTTTTAAAATATGATTGGAGTGTTGTATACTCCATCATATCAAAAATATCGATCACTTACGGAGCTACCCGAGTTCTTAACTATCGTCCATTACGTAAATGAACACCTATTGATTTAATTTCCACTTCACTCTATACGATGCGATCTACGAATTTTACTCCCGTTTTGTTTTAAATCAGTGCCCATCACGCATCAATACGGATGCACACTTGAAGCATTCGCGGGAGATGTGATCCACCGAAAGATCGGGGCGTCCGGAGGGGTCGGTAACCGACGAACGGGACCGGAAGAATACGTTCCGCAGATCAGAACGAGACGTCCCGGGACCGGGCGGACCGTCAGATGTCGACCCAGTCGGCCTCGGGCGAGTGCTCCTTGATGAACCGCTTCCGCGGTTCGACGGCGTCGCCCATCAGGACGGAGAACATCCGGTCGGCCTCGGCGGCGTCCTCGATGGTTATCTGCTTGAGGACGCGGTTGTCGGGGTCCATGGTCGTGTCCCAGAGTTGCTGGGGGTTCATCTCGCCGAGACCCTTGAACCGCTGGACCTGATCGGCGGACCCACCACACTTCTCCTCGACGATCCGTTCCCGGTCGTCCTCGGTCATCGCGTCGTGGGTGTCCGCGCCACACCGGATCCGGTACAGCGGCGGCTTGGTCGCGTAGACGTAGCCGGCCTCCAGGAGCGGGCGCATGTGCCGGTAGAAGAACGTCAACAGGAGCGTCCGGATGTGGGCGCCGTCGACGTCGGCGTCGGTGGCCATGATGATGCGGTGGTAGCGGGCGTCCTCGATGTCGAACTCCTCGCCGATGCCGGTGCCGATGGCGGTGATCATGTTCCGGATCTGGTCGTTCTCCAGGATCCGGTCGAGCCGGTGTTTCTCGACGTTGAGGACCTTCCCGCGGATGGGGAGGACGGCCTGGAACTCGGGCGCGCGGGCCTGCTTGGCGCTGCCGCCGGCCGAGTCGCCCTCGACGATGAACAGTTCCGAGTCCTCGGGCTCGCGGGTCTGGCAGTCCGCGAGTTTGCCGGGCAGTGCCGTCGAGGTCAGCGCGCTCTTCCGGCGGGTGAGCTGTTCGGCCTTCTTGGCGGCCTTGCGGGCCTTGGCGGCCTCGACGGCCTTGCGGACGATGGCCTGGGCCACGTCGGGGTTCTCCTCGAAGTACGTTCCGAGTCCCTCGTGGACGGCGCTCTCGACGATGCCGCGGACGTTGGAGTTGCCGAGTTTGGTCTTGGTCTGGCCCTCGAACTGCGGGTCGGGGTGTTTCACCGAGATGACCGCGGTCAGTCCCTCCCGGATGTCCTCTCCCTTGAGGTTCTCGCCGATTTCGTCCAGCATCCCGTGTTCGTCGGCGTAGTCGTTGACGATGCGGGTCAGTGCCGTCTTGAACCCCGTCAGGTGGGTCCCACCCTCGCGGGTGTTGATGTTGTTCGCGAAGGCGTGGATCGACCCCTGGAGTTCGTCGGTGGCCTGCATCGCCACCTCCACCGCGACGTTCGCCTCCTGGCCCTCCGCGGGGGCCTCGTCCCGGAAGAAGATGACCTCCTCGTGCATCGGGGTCCGGGTCTCGTTCAGGTACTCGACGAACTCGCGGATCCCACCCTCGTAGACGAACGTCTCCGCCGAGGGTTCCTCGCCGCGTTCGTCCCGGAGCACGAGTTCGACCCCGGGGTTGAGGAAGGCGAGTTCCCGCAGGCGACTCGCGAGGGTGTCGGCGTCGAAGACCTCCTCCTCGAATATCTCGTCGTCGGGCCAGAACCGGATCTCCGTCCCGGTATCCTCACCGGGTTCGAGGTCCCGGACCCGTTCGAGTTCGGTCTCGGGTTCGCCGTGGTCGAACCGCTGGTGCCAGACCGCACCGTCCCGCCTGACCTCGGTCTCGAGCCACTTCGAGAGCGCGTTGACCACCGAGACGCCGACCCCGTGGAGCCCACCCGAGATGGGGTACGAGTCCGAATCGAACTTCCCGCCCGCGTGGAGGACCGTCATGATGACCTCCAGGGCGGGACGGCCGTGTTCCTCGTGGGTGTCGACGGGGATCCCACGCCCGTCGTCGGAGACGGAGACCGAGTCGTCCTCGTGGAGGACGACCTCGATGGTGTCGCAGTGTCCTGCCAGCGCTTCGTCGATGGCGTTGTCCACCACCTCGTAGACCAGGTGGTGGAGGCCGCGGGAGCCGGTGGATCCGATGTACATCGCCGGTCGCTTCCGGATCCCCTCCAGGTCGCCGAGCGTCTGGATCTGCCCGGCCCCGTACTCGGTGTCCTGTGACATGAAGACTAACCCGTGGTAGGTGACCCGGAGGTATAAATCCCGCGAGTGCGCGCGGGCGGGCAGTGATATCACTAGAGATTCGCTAGCGCGTGGTAATCGGCTAGGACCCGTCGCGCGGGACCCGCGGTGTTCGCCCCGGTCGTACCCGCCCTGACGCCCGGTAGCCCGGGCTTACCATCCGGATCCGGCGTGCGGGCCGGATCCCCCTTCTACTTAAACTGCTCGCGGGATGACTTAAATCGACGGCGACTAACTTAAACCGTACGTGCGGCAGTTACTCGCGTCGGACGACCGTCGGTTTATAAGTGCTACCGGGGTCCCCCGGCGATCGGCACTCCGCGGGCGCCGGGTCGGAGGACCTGGCGGGCCACATTCACTTTCACCACGCTCCCGTGCAGGTTTTAAACCTCAAGGACGGCGTTGGACGTATGACGTCGTACCAGTCGGAACTCGGCGAACGGCCGGACAGCGGCATCGCCGAGGAGCTGGCCGAGAGCCAGCGCGCCATCTCCATCGCCGAGTTCTTCGAGAAGAACAAGCACATGCTCGGGTTCGACTCGGGGGCCCGGGCGCTGGTGACAGCGGTGAAGGAAGGGGTCGACAACTCGCTCGACGCCTGTGAGGAGGCGGACATCCACCCGGACATCTACGTCGAGATAACGGAGGAGGGGGAGTACTACCGCCTCGTCGTCGAGGACAACGGTCCGGGGATCACGAGAGAGCAGATCCCGAAGGTGTTCGGGAAGTTGCTGTACGGGTCGCGGTTCCACGTCCGCGAACAGAACCGCGGCCAGCAGGGGATCGGGATCTCGGCGGCGGTCCTGTACTCCCAGTTGACCAGCGGCAAGCCGGTCCGGATCACCTCCCGCACCGACGGCGCGACCAGTGCCCAGTACTTCGAGCTGATAATCGACACCGACGAGAACGAACCGGAGATCAAGACCGAACGGGAACTCGCGCCGGGCGAGAGCGACCTCGGTCCGAAGCACGGCACACGGGTCGAGATGGAGATGGAGGCCAACATGCGGGCGCGCTCTCAGTTGCACGACTACGTGAAGCACACGGCGGTCGTCAACCCGCACGCGCGGATCGAACTCCAGGAACCCGGCCTCGACCGGCCGATGAAGTACGAGCGCGTCGAGGACGCCGACCTGCCGGCCGAGACCAGCGAGATCCGTCCCCACCCCCACGGCGTCGAACTCGGGACCGTGCGCAAGATGCTGGAGGAGACCGCGAGCCACTCGGTGTCCGGGTTCCTCCAGGAGGAGTTCACGAGGGTCGGACGCAAGACCGCGACCTCGGTGGTCGACGAGTTCCGGGACCGCCACTACGGACGGGCGATGACCTGGTCCGCGCCCGGACCGCACGAGGACGCCGACGTCGCGGTCGCGGTCCGGGCCGCGACGGCCAACAAGGGGGCGAACGCGACCAAGTCCTTCGCGCGACGGGTCGCCGACGGGGTCGACGACCGCGAACAAGTGGCCCACTTCGAACTCTCCGAGGTGGTCGACGAGGCCGCGGACGACGTCGAGGAGGAGTTCGGCGCCCGGTTCGGTCCGACCGTCAGGGAGAACGCCGTCGAGGCCGCCTGGCGGACGCTGACCGGGGCCGAGGACCCCGCCGACCGGCGCAGGGCCGACCTCTATCCCGTCGTCCGGGACGCGACGACCGACCGGAAGGACGACGCCACGGTCGAGCGCGTGGCCGACCGCCTGGCCACGCGGTTCGACGGCGACGACGACCCGCGGGACCGACTCACCCGCGACCGACTCCGCGAGTACGTCGACTGGGCGGCCGACGGCGTCGAGGAACGCGACGACGTGGCCTTCGGCGACACGGCCCGGGAGAACGTGGTCGAGGCCGTCTGGGATCGGATGCAGACGGCGCCCGACGACCCGCCGAAGGTTCGCGAACTGGTCGACGACCGGGACGCCACCTCCGACCTCCTGGAGGCGATGCGTGCGACGGACATCATGGCTCCCCCCACGGACTGCCTCTCACCCATCACCTCGAACCTCGTCGAGGCCGGCCTCCGGAAGGGGTACGAGGCGGACTTCTACGCCGCCAGCACCCGGGAGGCCGACGTCTCCGGGGGCGACCCGTTCATCGTCGAGGCGGGCATCGCCTACGGCGGCGACCTCGAGAGCGACAGCGGGGCCGAGGTGATGCGGTTCGCCAACCGCGTTCCGCTGGTCTACCAGCGCGGCGCCTGCGCGACGACCGACGTCGTCAAGGGGATCAACTGGCGCAACTACGGCCTGGACCAGCCGGGCGGCTCCGGGATTCCCACCGACTCGGTGGTGATCATGGTCCACGTGGCCTCGACGAACGTCCCCTTTACCAGCGAGTCGAAGGACGCCGTCGCGAACGTCCCCGAGATCGAGAGCGAGATCGAACTCGCCATCCGGGAGGCGGCACGGGACCTGAAGTCCTACCTGAACAAGCGCCGCTCCCTCCAGCAGCGCCGGAAGAAGCAAAACAAGCTGGCGACGATCCTCCCCGAGATGGCCGAGAAGATCTCGGAGGTGACCGGGAACGAGCACCTCGACATCGACGACACCATGGCCCGGATCATGAACAACGTCCTCGTCGAGCGCGAGCGCGAGGGCGAC
>PXRX01000045.1:5718-109200 GCA_003023195.1 Halobacteriales archaeon QS_8_69_26 | reverse complement strand
AGCAGATTCAGCGAGGGCTCGAAACAGTTGATGAACCGAATATTTGGAACTATCTCTGTCCCTAATTACCAGCAAAAACATACGCACGACCGTATCAGTCGTGTGGAGGGCGTCAAGGCCGTTCCGGCCCCTGTGGCGCGATCCGATGGGATCGTTTATTAGTTTCCGGAGTGCCATTCCCCGATAGATAGCATGGCTTCGATAGTCGACTCGGTCCGGCAACCGGAGTACACGGGGGAGAACAGGTGTACGCCCTGTACCATCGTCAACACGGTCATCGCGGCGGGCCTAGGGGCGGGGCTGACGGCGGCGCTGTACTTCGGGTCGGTGACCGGCGCGACGGTCGCGGTCGGCGCCGGCGTGGCCCTCTTCGCCGTCGGGATGGTGTCCATCTGGCTGCGGGGGTACCTCGTCCCCAAGACGCCCGAACTCACCAAGCGGTACTTCCCCGACTGGGTGCTGGCGTACTTCGACAAGGAACCCGAACCCGGCGTCGCGATGGACGCCGAGGACGAGGACCTCCCGGAGGAGGAAGGGCCGGACCCCGACCTCGACCCGGAGCAGGCGCTGATGGAGGCCGGGGCCGTCGAGCTATGTGACCACCAGGACGACCTCTGTCTGACCGCCGAGTTCGGCGCGGACTGGAACGAACGGATCGACCGCCTCGTCGACGAGGAGGTCGAGACCGAGGACATCGTCGCCGCGCTGGACATCGGGGACGAACTCGACGAGGACGCCAGCCTCACCCAGTTCGGCGAGGCCGTCGTCCTCGACGACCACGGGAAGGAGGTCGGCAAGTGGGAGTCGACCGCCGCCCTCGTCGCGGACGTGGCCGCCGCCGAGGCCCTCGCCGAGCGCTACGAGCCCTGGGACGGGATGAACGCCTACGACCGGTCCCGCCTGCTCCGTGGCCTGCGCATCTTCGTCGAGGAGTGCCCGCTCTGTGGCGGTCCCATGACCCTCGGCCAGGACACCGTTGAGTCGTGCTGCCGGTCCTACGACGTCGTCGCGGTCACCTGCGGCGAGTGCGACGCCCGCCTCTTCGAGGAGCAGTGGGAGGAGGGCGCCGCCGAGGCCGAGGCTTGACTCCCGACGGCCGGATCCGACTCGCTTTTTCCCGCCCGACCTCCCCGACCGATCGCCGAGAACCGCCCACGGAGCCGGTCTCACTTCCGTCGACCACCCGGTCAGTCCTTCTCGACCGCCGGGTCCGTTGCTCCCTCTCTCCGATCGCCCAGTCCGTCACTCGTGCGTCGGCCGCGCGTCGGACGCTCCCGAAACTCTTTGCGCCCGGTCGTTGCCCGTCGATCCACGAGCAACCACGCCACAACCATGGATCCAGAGATACGAACTGACGGGGGAAGCGGAACGGACGACCGGCGGATCCACGTCGGGCGGGCGGTCAACGGCCCGCCGGTGTGGCTCCCGGTCGAGCGGGTACTGACCGGGCGCGCGTTCCTGACCGGGAAGTCGGGCAGCGGGAAGTCGAACACCGCGAGCGTCGTGGTCGAGGAACTCCTCGAACGGGCCTATCCCGTACTGATCGTCGACACCGACGGCGAGTACTACGGCCTCAAGGAGGAGTACGAACTGTTGCACGCGGGCGCCGACGAGGAGTGCGACATCCAGGTCGACGTCGAACACTCGGAGAAACTGGCCGAACTCGCCCTGGAGGAGAACGTCCCCATCATCCTCGACGTCTCCGGGTACCTCGACGAGGACGTCGCAAACGGCCTGATCCGGGAGACGGCGCGTCACCTCTTCGCCAAGGAGAAGAAACTGAAGAAGCCGTTCCTGATGGTCGTCGAGGAGGTCCACGAGTACATCCCCGAGGGCGGCGGGATGGACGAGACGGGCAAGATGCTCATCAAGGTCGGCAAGCGCGGCCGCAAGCACGGCCTGGGGATCGTCGGCATCAGCCAGCGGCCGGCCGACGTCAAGAAGGACTTCATCACCCAGGCCAACTGGCTGGTCTGGCACCGGCTCACCTGGGAGAACGACACGAAGGTCGTCCGCCGGATCGTCGGCGACAAGTACGGCGATGCGGTCGCGGATCTCGACCCCGGCGAGGCGTTCGTCCAGCTAGACTGGACCGACCGGGACGTCCGCCGGGTCCAGTTCAAGCGCAAGCGCACCTTCGACGCCGGCGCCACCCCCGGCCTGGAGGACTTCGAGCGCCCGGAACTGAAGTCCGTCGACGGCGGGTTGATGGAGGACCTCTCGGCGATCACCGAGCGCCAGGAGCGCGAACAGGACCGGATCGAACGGCTTGAGGCCCGCCTGGAGCAGAAGGACGAGCAAATCGCGGAACTCGAGGGGAAACTGGAGCGGGCCAAGAACGTCTCCGCGGCCGCCGAACAGGTCGCCGAGGCCGTCGCCGACGAGGTGCCCGAGAGCGTCCAGACCCGCCTCGGCGCGAAGAACCACGAGATAGACCGCCTCCACGACCGGATCGCGGAACTGGAAGACCGGATCGAACGCTTCGCGGCCGCGCTCCCCCCCGAAGAGCGGATCGAACGCCTCGCCGCCGACGCCTCGGGGAACGGGCTGGCGGGCGACGCCGGGGACGACGGACCGCCCGACCTGGAGGCCTTCCTGGGCAGGGGAGACGACGAGGACGGCGGGTTGTTCCCCGACGAGGAATCGAGCGACGACCCCGAGACGCTGTTCCCCGACGACGGGGAGACCGACGACCCCGAGACGCTGTTCCCGGACGCGGCGGACGACGACGCGTCGGCGGGAGGGGCCGCCGGGGGATCCCCCGACGCTGGCGAGGCGAACGGGTCCGCGGACGGGACGACGAGCGACCCGCCGGAGGACTTCCTGGCCGACTACCAGGGGATCGGTCCGTACCTGGAGGCGGCCCGCGAGGGCGACGGCGAGTCGGTCGACGACGCGGTCGACCTCCGGCCGGAGCGACCCGGCAACGGGCGGGGTTGCGCCCGGGAAGCGGATGCCGGGGAGGCCCGGCGCGCGGCCTCGGAGGCCAGCGACGACGCCATCCGGCGGTCGGTGGACGACGCCGACCCCGTGGACCGCACCGCCGACGGCGGCGGGGACGACGCCGGCACCGCCGGTGGATCGGGGGACGACGCTCCCGCGGACCGCGACGGAGGCACCGCCCCACCGGGGGAGGACGCGGAGTGGATCGTCGCCCCGCCGCCCGAGACGGACGACGCGGCCTCCCCGGAAGGCGGGACCGACGGCGGGAACGGGACCCGCGGCGGGGACGGAACCCCCGAACCGGTCGATCCGGAGCGGGTCGCGGACCTCCTGCGGGCGACGCCGGTCGCGGTCAAGTTGCGGGCGGCCGTCCGGGAGGCGCGGTGTAACGAGTCGAGCGCCCGGGAACTGGTCGCCGCGCTCACCGACGAGGGGCCGATGACGGTCCCGGAGGCGGCCCAACGGGTCGACGCGACCCAGGAGGGTGCCTACAGCCTCCTCTCGGCGCTCCGGGCCCGGGACCTGGCGACCCGGGACGCCGACCACCGCTACGCGCTCGACGCCGCCGGGATGGAACGGATCGTCGAGGCGGCCGACGACCGCGCACACCTCGGGGAACTCCGGGCGCAGTGGCAGATGGGCTGAGCCACGGGGACCGCGGGAGTGGCCGGGACCGACCCGCGAGCACGGTCGGAACCGATCCGTGAGGGGAGCAGGACCGATCCGTGAGGGGAGCAGGACCGATCCGCGAGGATAGCCGGGGCTGGTCGCTGTTCCGTTCGCGCTCGAAAAAATACCGCGAGAGTCCGGATTCAGGTCCAGTCGTCGAGTTCGACCGACCCGTCGCTACCGGAGTGAGATCCATGGACCCGTCGGTACGGGGCGTGTGAAAAACGTCGAGGATCGTGTTCTGTGGTCGGTTCGGGCGGTGACTGGATCGACGACCGAGTCAGTCGAGGCGGACGAGGTTCTTCGCGCGCGGGCCCTTGGGGGCCTGCTCGATGTCGAACTCGACTTCCTCGCCCTCCTCCAGGTCGGGGCCGCCGACGTCCTCCATGTGGAAGAACACGTCCTCCTCGGAGTCCTCAGTTTCGATAAAGCCGTAGCCGCCAGTGTCGTTGAAGAAATCAACCGTGCCGGTTGCCATTGCAACTCCACCGAGGAGAGGGAGAGGCATAACCCTTGCGAGTCACGACGTACCACGGACCACCCCCGCCTGGCACTGGCCGAAGCCGGAAACCCGCCGAAGTGACGGGGATCGTCTGCCACACCCGGGTACTCCACCGTGTGATCCTCTCCCACCCGTCGGGTCGAACCACCAGCACGGGAACCGGCAACCACCGGTCGATGGACCGGTACGGACCCGCAGGGATCCGGTAGCTATCCGGATCGAACGGGAGATGGGATCGGAGCGAACGGCGGTGGCGGCGGTCGCGGGGTCGTTCTCGCGCGCGGTCGAGGTCGCGCACGGCCGGATCCCTCCCTGACAACCCGGGGGTGCGGCCGGCCGGGACGCCGCACACCTTTTTTGGCCGACCCGTCGTATGGACGGGCAGTGACGGACGGGACCGACGGCCTCGCGGGAGGGGACGGGCCGGGCGAGGAGGCGAGCGACCCCGAGGGAGCAACGGGACCACTCTACGTGGGTGCCGACTGGAGTTCCGGGTCGTGGCTCGCGGTGGCCTTCGACCGCGAGGGGTTCGAGAGCGCGGAGGTCTTCGAGGAGGCCGGATCCCTCTGGCTCGCCTACGAGGAGCGGGCCGAGCGTATCCTCCTCGACGTGCCGATCGGACTCAAGGAGGGCGGCGAGGAGGGCCGGGAGTGCGACCGGCTGGCCCGGCGGGTCCTCGGGTCGCGGTCGGCCTCGGTGTTCCGGCCGCCGGTCAGGGAGGCGGTCCGCAAGCGGCGGTACGCGGTCGCCAAGCGGGTCAACGAGCGCAAGACCGGGCGCGGCATCTCGAAGCAGGCGTTCGCCATCAGCGAGGCCATCGCCGCCGTCGACGAGGTGCTCCAGGAACTCCCCGAGGCGGGGCCGGTCATCGCCGAGGCCCACCCGGAGGTGTGCTTCCGGGCCTTCGCCGGCGAACCGCTCGAGCACTCCAAGCGGCGCGCGGCCGGCTACGCCGAACGGATGCGGACCCTCGCGGACTACGACCGGGACGCGCCGCCGACCGTCCAGCGGGTAGCCGAGGCCACCGCCGGACACGACGTGACCGTCGACGACGTGCTGGACGCCGTCGTCCTCGCGTACACGGCCCGGCCGGGCCCCGGGGAACTCCGGTCGCTCCCCCCGGATCCCCCCACTGACCCCACGGGCCTCCCGATGCGGATGGTCTACCGGTCCGAGCGTCCGCTGACGCCGGAGTGAACGGCCCGGCGGCCGGGATCCGCGTCACGACGGACCGATCGACTCCCGATGGCCGGATCGGCCTCCAGTGGCGGAACCGGAACTCTGAACGTGTGGGGCGTGCTCGTGCTCGGCCCCGACGCGGCGGCGGTCACGCCGGCCGGCGAGGGGAGTGCCGCCAGCGAGGCCATCTCGGCGACGACGGACGCCGTCGAGAGCGCGAGCGGCGAGGGTCGCACCGCCGGACTGGACGACGCCCGGCAGTTTCTCACCGACGCTCGAGAGGCCGACTCCTACGGAGCGTACGCCAGGGCAGTGACGGCCGCCGAGAACGCGCTGGCGGCGGCGGATGCGGCAACCGAGGTCCCGACGGTCGGCATCGACACCGCCCACAACCAGCCCGACGCCGGCCACTCCTACGACTACTTCGCCGAGTTCCGGGACGCGTTTCTCGAACCCGTCGAGTTCACCGAGGTGACCGGCTGGAGCGACGCGGTACTCGACGAACTCGAGGTACTGGTCGTCCCGCCGACGTACGAACACCAGGGGGGAGACTTCGGGTTCACCGACGCCGAGGCCGACCTGCTGGAGGAGTTCGTCTCGTCGGGCGGCGGCGTGGCCTTCCTGGCGCAGGGAGGGATCGCCCGGGACCACACCGTTGTCACCGAACGGTTCGACGTCGAGTTCGAGCCAGGACCCGTCCGGCAACCCGGCGAGTGGGGGAGCGACTACCGCCGCCGTGGGTCGCACGCGCTGACCCGGACCGTTCTCCGGGTCGGCGGCGGAAGCCCCAGCGCAGTCGTCGATCCCCCGGACGACGCGACCGTGCTACTGGAGTACCCACGAGACGCGGACCTGTGGCGGGAACTCTGTGGCGACCGGGAGCGACAGGACTGTGACGCCGACGCGGCCGGCGAGCCGGCGTCCGTCCTCCTGGACCGCGGAAACGGCACGTGCTGGCCCACGGGAGCGTGCGACACGCGAAACCCCCGTCGTGGCTGTCGGATTTCGAAGCGCCGTGGGCCGACGGACTGTCCGTCCTGCGGAACGGAATCGTACACCTGGCCGACCGGGCAGCGGGAACGGCAGGACCGGTCGAACGTGCCGACAGGAACGACGACGGTGCGATCAGTACCTCGGAACTTCGGCGGGTGATCGCCGCCTGGGCCAGTGGCGAGTACACGACTGCGGAGCTACGGGACGTCATCCGGGCCTGGGCCAGCGGCGGATGACGGACTGGCCAGGGGTCGACGGCAGTCCCGTATCGGATCCACCGAGCGAACCACTGCACGACCGGCCCGATAGATACGTTCGACGGAGCCGGGGGCCGACCAACGGGTCGTCGGAACGACCCCGTCGAGAAGGCCAACCGCTTTATTGACCCGGAACCCCCGATCACCGGATCATGAGCCAGTCGATCCGGGTCCTCTACGTCGACGACGACCCGTCCCTCGCGGAACTGGTCGGGACCGCCCTCGAACGGCAGGACGACCGGATCGACGTCGTCACAGAAGGGGACGGAGGGGAGGGACTGGACCGCCTCGCGGGCGAGCGCGTCGACTGCGTCGTCTCGGACTACGAGATGCCGGGCACGAACGGCATCGAGTTCCTCGAGGCCGTCCGGGAGCGCCACCCCGACCTCCCCTTCATCCTCTACACGGGCAAGGGGAGCGAGGCCGTCGCCAGCGACGCCATCTCCGCCGGCGTGACCGACTACCTCCGGAAGTCGACGGGCACCGAGCAGTACGCCGTGCTCGCCAACCGGATAGCGAACGCCGTCGAGCGATACCGGGCCCAGCGGGACCTGACCGAGACGGAGCAAGTGCTGGCGACGGTGCTCGACACCATGCCGGTCGCACTCTGTACGACCGACGAGGAGGGGCAGTTCACCCGGGCCGAGGGGGAGGCGCTGGAACGGATCGGCGTCGCACCCGAAGCGGCCGTCGGGAAGCACGTCGGGGCGGCCTTCGACGACGGATCGGTCGTTCCGGACCACTACGAGCGAGCGCTGGCGGGCGAGCGAGTCCGGGGGACCGTCGAGGCCGGCGACGCCGTGTTCCAGTCGTGGTACCGGCCGATCCGGTCCGGGGAGGGCGAAGTCACCGGCGCCGTCGGCCTCCACGTCGACGTCACCGAGCGGCGGCGCCGCGAGCGGGAACTGGAGCGCCGAACCGAGCAACTGGAGGCCGAGGTAGAGCGCCGCGAGGTCGCCCAGACCCGGTACCGGTCGCTGTTCGAGAACAACCCCGTCGTCATCTGGGAGGAAGACTTCTCGGCGGGCAAGCGCTACGCCGACGACCTCGTCGAGGAGGTGGACGACCTGGTCGCCTACTTCGAGGACAACCCGGACGAACTCGACCACGTACTGGACCTGATCGACGTCATCGACGTCAACGAGAACGCCCTGGAGTACTACGGGGCCGAGTCGAAGGCGGAACTGATGGAGAACCTGCCGGCGCTGTTGACCGAGGAGAGCCGGCGGGCCAACCGGGAACTGTGGGAGGCCGTCGCCGCCGGCCAGACCCAGTTCAGGACCGAGACCGTCTCGCTGGGCCTCGACGGGGAGCGTCACGACGAGATCCTCGAACTGTACGTCCCCGAGCCCTACGCCGAGGACTACTCGCGTGTCTACATCACGGTGACCCGGATCACCGAGCGCAAGGAACGCGAACGGGAACTCGAACGGAAGAACGAGCGCCTGGAGGAGTTCGCCTCGGTGGTGAGCCACGACCTGCGCAACCCGCTGGAGGTGGCCCGGGGACGGCTGGAACTCGCCCGCGAGGAGTGCGAGAGCGAGCACCTCGACGAACTCGCCGGCGCCCACGACCGCATGGAGACCCTGATCGACGACCTGTTCACCCTGGCCAGGACCGGCGAGGACGTCGCCGACCCGGACCGGGTCCGGATCCCCGCGGTCGTCGGGAACGCCTGGAACACCGTCGCGACCGACGGCGCGAGCCTCGTCACCGAAACCGACCGCGCGATCCGCGCCGACCGGGGCCGGTTCAGACAACTCCTGGAGAACCTGATCCGCAACAGTGTGGAACACAGTTCCACTGGCAACCGGGCGAAGCCCGGTGACAGCGTGGAGCATAGCTCCACTGACAGCCGGCCTTCGGCCGGCGACGTGACGATCACCGTCGGGGAACTGGACGACGGTCCGGGTATCTACGTCGAGGACGACGGACCGGGGATCCCGCCCGGGGACCGCGAGCGGGTGTTCGAGAGCGGCCACTCGACCGACGAGTCGGGGGCCGGGTTCGGTCTCGCCATCGTCAGGGAGGTCGCCGAGGCCCACGGCTGGTCGGTGTCGGTGACCGAGGGCGACGAGGGCGGTGCCCGGTTCGAGATCCGCGGGGTCGAGTTCGTCGGGTGACCTGCCCGACCTCCGCCCCGGATCGGCGGGCGATCCGTCCGGTATCACCCGGGATCGGCTGACGGTCCGCCCGTTCCAGGCCGGGGCAGGCGGGCGATCCCCCGCCCTCACTCCTCGTCCCGGTCCGTCCGGTCGCGGTCGTCCTCGTGGCTCGTCTCCCACTTGTCGAGGCGGGCGAACAGTTCCGCCCGGGAGTCCGCGCGGCGGTCCTCCGGGACCTCGCCGGTGTCCCACTTCTCCAGGTGATCCAGCAACTCCTCGGCGTGCTCCCGGAGCGACTCCGCCGACTCGCCCAGGCGCTCTACCTCCCGGCGGACGTCGGCGGGATCCGGTGCGGTGGTCTCCGGGGCAACGTCGTTTCCGGCCGCGTCCCCGCGGGCCGCGTCGGCACCGACCGCAGCGTCCGCCCCGTCCGCGTCGTCGCCCTCCCGGTCCGCGTCGTCCCCGCCCGTGTCGTCCATGCTCCAGACAGGACCGCCGGAGGCTTAGCCGTGCCGCCCCCTGCAAGGTAGCGCCCCAGAAACGGGTGACTGCGGCGGTATTGCGGATCGGGTCGGGAACGGTCGTACCGGTGCCCCGATCCTCCCCGGCCGATTGCGCTCCTCGGTCGTTCGCTCCCGTCGGTCGCTCACTCCCTGCGGTGCTCATCCAGCGGAAGACGCTCCGCGTCTTCCTGACTCTCGCCTCCCTCCGGTCGGCGAGAACCTCGCACGAGGCCGTGCCTGGCGGCGCGGCCCGCGATCCGTCGGGCTGGTCCTCCCGGGCGATCCCTGCGAGGGATCCCCGTCGGCCGAGGTTACAGTAATTTTACTGTAAGAACCGATCGCCGTCCGCTCACCGGAGGTCGCCGTCGACGGCCTCGCCGACCCGGCGGTCGAGGGTGCCGTCCGCGACGAGGGCGGCCGCGGCGTCGATCGCACGGTGGAGGGGTCGGTCGCCGTCGAGGGGGTCGACGACCTCCCGGAGAGTGCGGTAGGCGGCGCCCGTGCCGGCCCCCGGATCGAGGTCGTCGTCGACGTACTCCAGGGCCTCGCAGGCGGTCAGGAGTTCGACGGCGACGGCCCTGCGCGCCCGGTCGACCGCCCGGCAGCAGGCGAACGCGCCGGTCGCGGACATACTGACGTGGTCCTCCTGGTTGCCCGAGACGGGCGTCGAGTCCGTCGCGGTCCGGCCCTGGGATCGGACCTCGTTCACCAGGGCCGCGGCGGTGTACTGGGGGATCATGTACCCCGACTCCAGGCCGCTCTCGGCGGCGAGGAACGGCGGGAGGTGGTCCTCCTGGACGTTGGGGTTGCAGATCCGGTCGACCCGGCGTTCGGCGATGGACGCGAGGTCCGCGAGCGCCCCGACGAGGTAGTCGAGGCGGTGGGCCAGCGGCGCGCCGTGGAAGTTCCCGCCCGAGAGGACGGCCACGTCGTCGGTGCCGCTGGAACGGACGGGGTCTATCACCTCGTCGGCCCCGAACACGAGGGGGTTGTCGGTGGCGCTGTTCAACTCCACCGCGACCGCCTCCCGGAGGTGGGCGACGGCGTCCCGGACGGCGCCGTGGACCTGGGGCAGACACCGGATCGAGTAGGCGTCCTGGACCCGGTCGCAGTTGCGGTGGCTCTCGACGATCTCCGACCCGGCGGCCGCCAGGCGGACGTTCGCGGCGCTCTCCCCCTGGCCGTCGTGGGGCCGGACGCGCTGGATCGCCGGTTCACAGGAGGCCGTCGTACCCATCGTGACCTCCGTGGTCAGCGCCCCGGTCACGTCGGCCGCCCGGAGGATCCGCCCGGCGTCGACGGCCGCCAGGGCCGCCAGCCCGAGGGTCAACTGGGTGCCGTTGATGAGCGCGAGGCCCTCCTTGGGGACCAGGTCGACCGACTCCCCCCCCGCCCGGGCGAGGGCCTCGTCCCCGGGGAGGCGTTCGCCGCGGTCCCGGTCCCCCTCCGTCCCGGGATCCGCGGGCGGAGTGGGATCGCCGGTACCGCCCTCCGTCCGGGGATCGGCCGGAGCGGTGGGGTCCCTCTCCCCTGCCGGCGACCGGCCGTCGTGGTGGGCCTCGCCCTCGCCGATCAGCACCAGGGCGGCGTGGGCCAGGGGCGCGAGGTCGCCGCTGGCGCCGAGGCTCCCCCGCGAGCGCACCACGGGGTGGACCCCCTCGTTGAGCATGGCCACCAGGGCGTCGACGACCCGCTCTCGCACCCCCGAGTGGCCCGTCAGCAGGGCGTTGACCCGGGTGACCAGCAACGCCCGCGTCTCCTCGCGGGTGAGTTCGCGCCCGGACCCGGAGGCGTGGCTGCGGACGAGGTTCGTCTGGAGTCGCTCGACGTCCCCGGGAGGGATCCGCTCGTCGACGAGTTCGCCGAAGCCGGTGTTGAGGCCGTAGACCGCCTCGCCGGACTCGACCACCGCCGCGACCCGCTCCCGGGCGGTCCGGACCCGCTCGCGGGCGGCGTCGGTCACGGCGACCGCGGCGTCCCCCCGGGCGACCGCGGCCACCCCCTCGGGCGTCAGCGACTCGCCGTCCAGTTCTACCGGGCTCACGCACACCCCTCCCGTCGGACCTCGTCCGCGGACCGACCGGCGGGTCCGACGGCCGTCGGGACGGATCGAAGCTCTCGGTACGCCATTTCCCGGCAATCGTTGCGGGTGGCTCTTTGGCCTTTCGTCACGGTGGGCGACGGCGGCGACCGGTTCGGACCCGGCCGACCGCGGACCGGGGGAACCGACCGGCCGGTCCCCGGCGGAGTTTTGTCGCCGGGTGGTCATCCGGGGGCATGGACGACGGGGGCAATGGGACCGACCACCACGCCGACGACGGAGCGGAGTACGACCACGCCGACCCCGACCACGCCGGGGGGATCCACCACGTCGAACTGTACGCCGCGGACCTCGACGCCTCGGTCCCGTTCTGGGACTGGCTCCTGGGCGAACTGGGGTATGATCCCAAGAACGAGTTCGAGGGTGGCCGGTCGTGGGTCGACGGCCCCACGTACGTCGTCCTCGTCGAGGCCCCGGCGTCGGACCCACCGTTCGACCGGCGGGCCCCGGGACTGAACCACCTCGCCTTCCACGCCGGGTCCCGCGAACTGGTCGACGACCTGTCAGCGGGGGTCCGGGAGCGCGAGGACGCCACCCTGCTCTACGGGGACCGCCACCCCTACGCAGGCGGCTACTACGCGCTCTACTGCGAGGACCCGGCCGGGATCAAGGTGGAGGTGATCGGACCGCGGTCGGATCCCGACGATCGGTAGCGGGGGCCTGGCGACCGGAAACGGGGCGGACCCCGCCGGACGGTAGCGGAACCGGTCACGCCGGGGATCGCTCCACGTCGACGACGGTCGCGGTCCCGTCGAGAGTCAGCGCGACGGCGTCGTCGCCCACCGCGACGTCGACCCGGAGCCTGAGCGGGTCCTCCCCCTCGACGACCGGCCCCTCGGCGACGAAGCCGAGTTCCCAGACCGGTCGCTCCCGGACGTCGATCCCGTGCTCGTAGTACAACGAGACGACGGCCGGGTGTCGCACGACGCAGCAACCGACGAGGGTGGCGGAGGTCATCCCGCACCGCTCGCAGACGGAGACGAACAGGTGGGTGGTGTCCTCGTGGGGCCGTTCGTCCTCGTCGAGGCTCACTATCGAGGGGGGTGCCGGCCCGAAACACTCCGGACAGACGCCCTCGACGGCGAGTTCGATCTCCTGGCGGGCGACCCGGTCGGCCAGCATCAGGACCTCCTCCATCCGCCGGTCCTCGACGGCCCCCGGCGGGGCCGTGTCCCGGAACCCGTGACCGTGTTCGCAGGTCACCCGGACCATCCCGTCGACGTACTCCGCCGAGAGGGGCGCACCGCAGACGAAGCAGTCGGCGTCGACCTCCATCGGTCCCCTGTCCTCGCCCCGCTCGTAGGCGCCCGCCAGCACGGCCGAGACCACCTTCTGTCCGGAGGGCGTGAGGACGTACCCGTCCGACTCGCCGTGTTTCTCGACGAACCGGCCGCGCAGGCGGTCGAGGTGGTAGTTGAACCGCCCCGAGTCCCTGGTCCCGACCCGCTTGCGGAGTTCCGAGAACGACAGCGCCGGATCCCGGGGGTGTTCGGCCCGGCGCTCGGCGAGCGCCCGTAGGATCGCCACGCGGGTGCCGTCGTCGACGATCTCGAAGGCCTCCGTCGGGTCGGCGTCGGCGACACCGCTCATAGTTTCCCAACGAACGGGGACTAAAAAAGTCCGTCGGCCGAGGTCAGGATCCGGCTCGTCCGGGGACAGCAGGGTGATCCGGATCGACCGCGTCGGTGGGGACAGACGGGACCCCCGGAGCGGACGCCTCAGACCGCGTCGGGACCCTCCTTGCCGGTGCGGATCTGGCGGGCGGCCTCGACCGGGAGGACGAACACCTTGCCGTCGCCCTTCTCGCCGCTGTGGGCGGCGTCGGCGATGGCGTCGACGACGTCCCCGGCGGGGACGTCCGCGACCACGCACTCGACTTTCACCTTCTCGTGGAGGTCGACGACGTACTCCTCGCCGCGGTACCGCTCGGTCTTCGCCGGCTGGGATCCCCGTCCCCGGACGTTCGAGACGGTCAGCGAGGGGGCCCCGACCTCGGCGAGGGCCTGCTTGACCGCCGCCAGCGCGTCGGGCCGGACGTAGGCCATGACGAGTTTGACCTCGCCGTCGTTGGCGGCCATCAGTTCACCTCCTCCGGATCGTCCGATCCGGCCGTCCCGGTCTCGTCCGATCCGGCCGTCCCGGTCTCGTCCGATCCGGCCGTCCCGGCGTCGGCCTCGCTCTCACCCGCGACCACGCGCCCGCCGTCCGCGACGGGGCTGCCCTCGGGGGCGCCGCCGTCGGCAACCGGCGCGTCCTCGGCACCGAATTCGGGGTACGCCGAGACCCCGTGTTCGCTCAGGTCCAGTCCCTCGTCCTCCTCGGCCTCGGGGACCCGGAGGCCGACGGCGACCTTCAGGACGCCCAGGACGCCCATCGTCGCCAGGACGCCCCAGGTACCGATCACCAGGACGCCGAGGACCTGGATCCCCATCTGGGCAAGGGAGAACCCGGCGGTGTCGAACACCGGGATCAGCAGGGTGCCCAGGAACCCGGCGCTCCCGTGGACGGCGAAGACGCCACAGACGTCGTCTATCTGCAGGGAGTCGACGACCCACCGGTAGACGAAGGGCGTCTGGACGCCCCCGACGAGGCCGATCAGTAGCGCCCCCCACCAGGTGACGTGGATGCAGGCGCCGGTGATGGCCACCAGCCCGGCCAGGAGGCCGTTGGCGGCGAACAGGGGGTCGGGCTTGCCCTCCAGAACCGTGGTCGTCGCGGTCGAAGCGACCGCTCCGACGCCCATCGCGAGCGTGGTGTTCAGCGCCACGCGGCCGAGTTCCTCGCCCATGAACGCGCCGTCGGTCGTCAGGACCGTCGCCTGCGTGCCGACGTTGAACCCGTACCAGCCGAACGCCAGGATCAGGGTGCCGAGCACCGCCAGGAGCATCGAGTGGCCGGGGATCGGCCGGGCGTTGCCGTCCGCGTCGAACCGGCCCTTCCGCGGCCCGACCATGTATGCGGCGGTCAGCCCGGCGATACCGCCCAGCGCGTGGACGACGGTGGCCCCGGCGAAGTCCTTGTAGCCGGCGCCGACCGCCGACCCGAGGACGCCCTCGGCCGCCAGGAGGCCGCCGCCCCAGGTAATCCCCTGGACGACCGGGTAGATGACCGCGACCATCACGACCGTGAAGGCGACGTACGCCGAGAACTTCATCCGCTCGGCGATCGCACCCGAGACGATGGTCGCGGCGGTCATCGCGAACACCGCGCCGAACAGCCAGTCGATCCAGCTTCCCGGATCGTCGACGTACCGGAACGCGGCCCCGACGTCGACGGCAGTCCCGGAGGCCGTCAGCGCGCCCACGACAGTCGCAACGCCGAGGCCGACGACGAAGTAGGTCAACACGCCCAGCGACCAGTCCATCATGTTCTTCATCACGACGTTGGCGACGTTCTTCGCCCGGACCTGCCCGGCCTCCAGCAGCGCGAACCCCGGCTGCATGAAGAAGATCATGAACGAGACGACGAGCACCCACACCGCCCTGATGCTCTCGGAGATCGCCGCGACGTCCGTCGCCTGGAGCAGCGTGCCTACCATTCGATCCCCTCCGGACGATCGGCTTGCGCAAGAATTACCGAACGATCATTCGCCGTTCCACTCATTCTACAACCGTTTGTTTTCCAAATCACGTTCTAGCGCCAATAACTGGCAGTATATAAACTTCATCGTTGACGATCGTCCATTTCTGAACGCCCCAGTGGACGAGCGGTCGGAATGAATGCAGATATGATCTCACTAAGGGGCTTGAAGTCGGGAGTAATAGACCCCGATCTGGCGGAATCCTCGTGTCCAGTGGCCCCGCTCACGTCGGCGCAGTCCGCCGTAACGGCCCGGATCGTCGACCCGCGACCCGTCCACCGGCGTTTCGGCCGACCCGTACACCAGCGATCAGTTCCGTTCACCGGTGACGGAGCTCGCGACCCGCGGGCCAAGAGGTCCGGGGCCGTGTGGACACGACTAGTTAACGATTCTGCATATAAATGCCTACACGTGAGCGGCAGTACTATCGCCAACCCGGTAGGAACCGGGTTGGGGCCGGGATCGAAGCCACATCAGATATTCTGTAATACTCGCCAACACTAACGGCGGCGTTACCGACTGTAGGGCCGGCACAGTCCATTGATTCCCGCTCTCGGGCGGACTGGCCCGGCGGAGAAAGTCACCGTTACCCGGGTTGCCGGGACGTAAATGTCGTATTAAACAGTAAATAATTTCATATTAATAATCAGATTTATACCTTCGGATCTCAGCCACGAGTTCATGTGCGACAGACGTCCCGGGGGGCGAACGGATCCCAGCGACGACACACGACCGGACGACCGGAACATCGGGCCTGAAGAGCGGACGGCCCTGGAAGGGGCCTGCCGCACCGATACGTCCGACGCGTCCACGGAAACCGGCCCCGACGAACTCCACGACGCCCTCGCGAACGCACGCAGGCGTCGACTCCTGTCGTACCTGATGGCTCGCTCCGACGAGGCGATCCCGTTCGACGAGGTCGTGGACGCCGTTTGCGGGCGGGAGTGGCCCGGAGACGGAGCGGCGACCCACCGCGAACGCGTCGCCGTCGACCTCCACCACGTCCACCTGCCGATGCTCGCCGACCTCGGAGTTGTCACCCTCGACCCGGCCGCGGAGACGGTCGAGTACGAGCGATGCCCGCCGCTGGAGACACTCCTCGCCGCGAGCGGCGGGGTCGAAGAGGCGACCGGAAGTGATCCGGAACGATGAGCGAGCGGACGGTACGGTCCCCGGACCCGGGGAAGATCCAGCGGGTGCGGGACCACACGCTGCCGCCGGCCGTGTCGGGTGTGGTCGACGAATACGACGCGAGGGTCGGCGACAGGGACCGCTTTCTCTGGAAGTGGGCCCACCACCTGTTCCCGAAGTTCACCCTCTCCTCGGTCCCCGACGGGGACGTCGAACCCCTGCGGGACCGCAAGCTACTCGGACTGATCTTCGTGAGCGTACTCGACGACGTCGCCGAGAAGTGCGGCGACCGGATCACCTTCGAGGAGGCCACGAAGGTCCCGTTCGACGACCGGTCGGTGAACCACGACCGCGAGGGGGTCGACCGGGAGGCGCTCTCGTTCCTCTCGGACGTCTGGGACCGGTTCGCCCCGGGGGTGGCGGACGGTCCACGGGCCGGGGAGTTCGAGGACGTGTTCCAGTTCGACTTCCGGCAGGTCCTCAACGCCATCGACTACTCGTACGTCGGGAACCAGGACCTGGAGTTCGTCAACGGCTCCGAACTCCGCACCTACGAATCGCACAACATGATGGTGTTCGCGTTCGCCGACATCGACCTGATCCACTCCCCGTCGTTCGACCGGTCGGACCTGTCGACGCTCCGCCGGGTCCTGGAGCGGGCCCAGCGGATGGTCCGGATCGGAAACTGGATCACGACGTGGGAGCGGGAACTCCGCGAGGGCGACTTCACCTCGGGCGTCGTGGTCTACGCACGCGAGAACGGCATCGTTTCGGCGGAGGAGCTCCGGGGACTTCGCGAGGACCCGGACGAGGCGGCCGTCGCGGCGGTCGCCAGTGCGATCCGTGACGAGGACGTCGAGGATGTGTTCATGCGCCGGTGGCAGCGGGAACTGACGCTCGCGAGGCGACACGAGGGAGCGACCGACTCCGTCGACGTCGGGGCGTACCTCGACGGCGTCGAGACGGTGATGGAGTACCACCTCGCCAGCAGGGGGTTGAAATGACCGGCGACCGACGACGAGACGACAGGGCCCTCGGCGACGGGGACAGCGAGGCGTTCGGCCTGCCGTCGGTCGAGTCGGGCGGGTCCGAGCGATCGGGACGGGAGGGTGTACTCGTCGACGCCCCGGCCGATTCGATACGGGAGTTCATGCTGGAGGCGGTCCGGCGGGCGTCCATCCTCCGGGCACTCGCCGGGGACACCGCGAGAGTGCGCGACCTCACCGAGGAGGTCGACTGCTCGCGGTCGACGGTCCACCGTGCGACCACCACCCTGGAAGAACACGACCTGATCGAGCAATCCGACCAGGGGTACGACCTCACCGGCCTGGGAAAGGTAGTCGCCGATGAGACGGAGGCGTTCGCCGCCAAGGCGCGGGCCGCGGTGGCGCTCGAACCGTTCCTGAACACCGTCGACAGCGACGGGATCCCGGTCGAGCACTTCGCCGACGCGAGGATCACCCGGCGGAAACCCCGCCGGCCCCACGCGTCCATCCACCGGATCACCGAACTGATCGAGCGGTCCGACACGGTCCGGATGCTCTCGACGGTCATCTCGCCCATCTACGTCGACGTCGGGTACCGCGAGATGATGGACGGCACGGAGATAGAGGCCGTCTTCGACAGGGAGGCCATCGAGATCATGCTCTCGGAGTACGCGGAGAAGGCCCGCGAGACGGTCTCGACCGGTAGCTTCGACCTGTACGTCCACGAGGGGCTCCCCTTCGAACTGTTCGTCTTCGACGACAGGATGGGGATGGCCGCCCACGACGAGACTGGCATCGCGGAGGTACTCGTGGAGTGCGAGGCACCCGCGGCCATCGAGTGGGGCGAGGACCTCTACGCCACCCACCGCGAGGAGGCCCAACAGCTGTGATCCCGACCGGCACTGGCTCCGTCGGCGACCGACGACCGCTCCCCGATCCGTGGTGGTCCCGGACGCCAGTCGACGATCACGCCGAACGGTGACGTCGGCCTAACAGATCCTGCTGGCGGCCCGTTGTATCCCCGGTTGGGACTTCGTCAGTCCGGTTTCGACCGCGTTCTCACCGCCCTGGTTCGGATTGTCGTGAGGACACGGGGCCTTCTCGTTTTCCTGCCCCTCGTCCGCCCCGGCGGCTCCCACCCCGCCCAGGACCGCCACCACCAGCAAGACGGCTACTAGCAACCGGATCCATCGCTTCAACGGTGCCCACGCTCGGCCGGTGTTCCGGATCCCTCCGTCAGCGCCATTGTACTTCATTATTAATAATCTAAAAATAGCCCGCCAAAAAGGGTTTCGCCGCCCTCCGGGACGGCGTTCTGGCCCCCTCTCCCGAAACTTACAGTAAATTTACAGTACACGGGTCGGGGGAGTTGCGCAACGATCGTCGTCCCTGTCCGGCGAACCGCCGGTTCCACGTCCGCCTCGCGTTGCACGTCTCCCCAGGTTCCCGGATCCCGGGACGACTATCGACAGTGCGACGCTGCCCGGAACCGGCCTGGCGTCCGCCTCCGACACCTGTCCGGGTGTGAAACGACGCACTGAAGTACCACCCCGGACCACTACTGATAGTCGCGAACACGACGGGCATCTTGCGGTTCGTAGACCGTCGCCCACACACGCATCAACTATGTCAGTGCTTCACGACGAATCCGTCCGTCCGGAGTTCGATCCCGCCTCGGGAACCTACCGGGTCCACCACGACCAGGGTGGAACCGACGACGCCAGCACGACCGTCGTGCTGGCCCTCGCCTCGGTGACCGGCGAGGACCCCCTCGACATGCCACCCCTGCACCTGGCCGTCGACGCCGACGTACTCGACGCCCACGTCGACGGGCACGACCGGGACGCCACGATGGCCTTCGAGTTCCACGGCCACCGGGTGACCGTCCGCGGGGACGGCCGGGTCGAGTTCGTGCCCCTCGACGGTGCGGCGTAGGTCGTCACGGGCAGTGTGAGCAGTCACGGTCGACCGGCGGTGTGAGTTCTCACGGTCGACTGGGCGGCACGGATCCGGACGCCTGCGGTCCGACCCCAGGACCTCGACCCGGACGACCGGAAGCCGTCGGTCTCACAGCCTCGCCGCCACGTCCTCGGCGAAGTAGGTCAGGATCAGGTCGGCACCGGCGCGCTTGATCGCGGTCAGGGACTCCAGGGCCGTCGCCTCCAGGTCGAGCCACCCCTTCTCGGCGGCCGCGTGGACCATCGCGTACTCGCCGGAAACGTTGTAGGCGGCGACGGGGTGGTCGAAGGTCCGGCGGACCTCGCTTATCACGTCGAGGTACGGCAGGGCGGGCTTGACCATCAACACGTCGGCGCCCTGTTCGACGTCCAGGGCGACCTCCCGGCGGGCCTCCCGGACGTTCGCGGGGTCCATCTGGTAGTGCCGGCGGTCGCCGAAGGCGGGCGCGCCGTCGGCGGCGTCGCGGAACGGGCCGTAGAAGGCGCTCTCGTACTTCGCGGCGTAGGACATGACCGGCACGTCCTCGAACCCCTCGCGGTCGAGGCCCGCTCGGATCCCGCCGACCATGCCGTCTATCATCCCGGAGGGCGCGACCACGTCCGCGCCGGCGGCGGCCTGGGAAACGGCTATCTCCTCGATGCGGCCCAGGGTGGCGTCGTCGTCCACCGTCATCCGCGGGGCCTCGCGGGCGCCCTCCTCCAGGATCCCGCAGTGGCCGTGGCTGGTGTACTCGCACATGCAGACGTCGGTGATCACGGTGGCGTCGGTGGCCTCCGAGACCCGGCGGGTCGCACGCTGGACGACGCCGTCCTCGGCCCAGGCGCGGGTCCCCTCCGGGTCCTTGTCCTCGGGAACGCCGAACAGGATCACGGACTCGACGCCGGTCTCCAGGAGTTCGTTCACCCGGTCGACCGCCTCGTCGACGGGTACCCGCTCGTGGCCCGGCATCGAGGGGATCGGTCGGCGCTCGTCGGTCGTGGCGTCGACGAACACCGGTGCGATCAGGTCCCGGGCCTCCACGGTGGTCTCGCTGACGAGTTCCCGGAGGCCGTCCCGTCGGAGCCGACGGGGGCGGCGAGTGAGGTCCATGCCGGCCGGTTGGCCCGCGAGCGGCAAAACCGAATCGGATCCGGGCAGGACGGGAGACGGTGGCGGATCCACCGGAACGAGAGGGATCGGCGAAAGGGAGTTAATCGGAGGGCGACGAGGGACGGCCGTGGACGACGCGAGCCCACTCGCGGACCCGTTCGTCCGGATCCTCGGGCCCCGGATCGCACTCGACGTCGGCCTCGTCGCTGTCGCCGCCGACGCGGCCGGGCTCCGGGCGGTCCCGACGCTCGTCGCGGCGGGCCTGACCCTCGTCTCGGCGGTCGGAGCCGTGGCGATCGGAACCCGCCTCGCGGGGATCCGCACCTCCTACGCCGAGGTACTCGCTCAGGTCCTCCTGTTCCCGGTCGTCGGCTACGCCGTCGTCGCCGCCCCGTCGCCGGTCCGGATCGCCGCGCTCGCCGTCCTCGGCGTCCCCGCGGCGGGCCTGACGCTGTACGCGGTCCCCCTCTACGGCGACGCGTTCGTCGCGCCCTGAACTCCGTCCGCCCACCGGTCGGCGGCGGATCACTCCCCGACGTACGAGAGGAAGAGCATCCCGTCGGTCTTGAGTTCGTACGCCACGTCGGTGTCCAGTTCGTTGTAGTCGAACGGGTCCGTGACGACGTGGTAGCCGCTGGGCGTTGTCCGGGTCAGGTGGACCTCGGTGAACCCGGCCAGGGTCTCCCGGAGGGCGGCCAGGTCCGCCTCGGTCGCGTCGTCCAGGTCGAAGAGGAAGTCCGTGTCGTCCCGGCAGGTGTCCCGCTGGAGGACCGACTTGAACTCGCTGTCGATCCGGCGGAACTTCCCGAGGACCTCCTCGTTGCCGCCCAGGCGCATCTCCAGCCACTCGTCGGTGCTCCGGCGGAGTTCGAAGAAGGCCCGCGTCACGTCCCGGGCGTTGACCGAGCAGTACAGCCGGTAGGTCGCATCGAACCGGGAGACGGCGTGGTCTAGCTGGTCGACCGTCCGGCGCAGGTCCTCGGCGTCCTCGACGACCTCCCGGATCACCGGCGCGGAACCGTGCGTGAGGTCCTCGTTCTCCTTGGGGCGTGCGATCGCCATCAGGACGTAGACGCGCTCGGGACCGAACGTGCAGTGGTCCACGACGGCGTCGAGGTCGGCGACGGGAGTCATCGGTTCCACTGCGGGGCGTGGGGCCTTGACGCCTGTGGACCCCTGTCAACGGGTGACAGCAGGGTGGGATACGGGAGACGACGCGGTCAGTCGTCCGGCGGTCCCGGGTCGGCCTGGCCGCCCCGTAACCGGGATCCGATCCGCTCGGGGAGCTTCTTCGCGACGGTGCCCCCGAGCCACAGGCGAAGGGTGCCCAGGATCCCGTTGGGCACGTAGAGGACGAACAGGACGAACAGGACCCCGATGTAGAGCTCCGCGCGGCCGTTGAACAGCACGTCGAGCACGGTCCTGACGGTGACGTCGCCGAACAGGGTCGTGCTCAGGGTGCCCTCGCCGAGCACGTCCCGCAGGTACGGCAGGAGCCCGTCGGGAACGCTCTCGCCGCCACGGGAGACGAAGTTGTTCGCGAGCAGTTCCCCGAGGAACTCGAAGAACAGGAAGCCAAAGAGCGCGCCGGCCAGCGTCCCGAACCCGCCGATGATCGCCGCCAGCAGTGCGTCGCCGGCGACGAGGAAGAACAGCGAGTTGTCCGGGTCGACCGACCGCCGGTAGCCGGCGAACAGGGCGCCGCCGACCGCCGCGAAGAACGCGGAGATGGCGAACGCGCCCATCTTGTACTTGAAGGTGTCGTAGCCGATGGCCTCGGCGCGTTCCTCGTTCTCGCGGATGGCGATCATCACCTTCCCGAAGGGGGAGTGGATGACGCGCTGCATCGCGAAGTAGCAGAACCCGACGACGAGACCGATCATGAAGTACGACACCTCCGGGGCCGACAGCGCGATGACGTGGCCGGCCAGTTCCGTCGAGAGCGTCTCGCCGACGAAGTTGGCCGACGCGATCTGCATGTTCAACGCGTCGACGAAGGGGACGCCCACCTCGAAGCCCTCGGGGTGCATCGAGGTGTTGACGGCGATGCCCGACCGCGGGTTGTCGCCGAGGTAGTCCCAGTTGGACATCAGCACGTAGATGACCTGCGCGAAGCCGAGGGTGATCATCGCGAAGTAGACGCCGGTCAACCGGAAGGAGACGGCGCCGATCACCAGTGCCACGAGCGCCGCCAGCAGTCCCGCTATCACCAGCGAGAACATGAACGGCGTCGAGGGGTCGAGCAGGGGCACCTTGTCGTTGGCGACGAGGATCACGAAGTACGCGCCGATGCCGTAGAAGGCGGCGTGCCCGAAGTCCAGGTAGCCGGTGTACCCGGAGACGAAGTCGAAGCTCATCGCGAACAGCCCGAAGTACAGCACCCCGACCATCACGGTGATGCCCGGGAGCAGGGTCGTCATCGTGGCCGGCATCGCCTCGGTGAGCCCCGAGTAGGCGAACGGGTAGAGCGCGAAGAGGACCACGACGGCGGCGTGGACCCGGTGGTCCCAGAGGTACCGCCGGTACCACGGCTCCCCGGCGAGGGGGTCGCCGCCGCCGACGTCGGTCGTCGCGCCGAGCGGTCCCGACCCCTCCCCGGGGTCGGCCTCGTCGGCGTCGGTCGCCATCTCGTCGGGCGAGGGACCGAGTATCCCGTCGTCGGTCGCGTCGGGGGTCTCCCCGCCGTCGCCGGCAGTGTCCGGATCCTCGTGGCCCTCCCCCGGATCCTCGCGGTCGCCGGTGGCGCCGGGGGTGCCGTTCGTCTCGGGAGCGTCCGGGTCGTCGTTCCCCTCGGGGCCGTCGGGGCCCCCGGGGTCGGTGGGGTCGCTAATGGCCGCCCACCTCCTTGACGCCGAACAGTCCCTGCGGCTTGACGATCAACACGATCACCAGGATGAGGAACACCACCAGTTCGGGAAGCCCGGCGAACTCGACGTGGTTGTCGAACAACCAGGTCATCGTGGCGTCGGTCATGCCGACGATGAGCGCCGCGACGACGGTGCCCCGGTAGGTGCCCAGACCGCCGACGATGACGACGACGAACGCGGGCAACAGGACGTCCGCGCCGAGTGGGACGCTCGCGCCGCCCCGGATGGGGTCCCACATGAGCAGGGCACCGGCCACGCCCGCGAGGCCGACCCCGAGGCCGAACACGACGGTGAACGCCTGTCCGACGTCGATCCCCAGCGCCTCGGTCATCTCGGTGTCCTCGCTTCCCGCCCGGATGTACAGCCCGTAGCGGGTCCGGGTGAGGAACAGCCAGATCCCGACGACGACGACGAACCCGAAGACGATCTCGAACACCTGCATGCCGTCGACGCGGACCCCGAACAGCCAGTCCAGCGTCCGCTGGCTCTCCTGGCCCATGAACGACGGCCGCGTGTTGAGGGGCGCCTGCCACTTCGTGGTGGGTTGGATGTCGTATATCTCCAGGACGATCCTGACTATCTCGTCGAACACCAGCGTCAGCCCGAACGTCAGGAGGATCTGGTACAGCGGTGGCCGGTCGTACAGCGGACGGATCAGCGATATCTCCAGGGCCGCGCCGAGCGCCGTCAACAGCGCCAGCACGGCGACGACGACGACGAAGAAGGCACCCAGCCGCGTGAAATCGCCCATCGAGGGCGAGACGGCGAACAGCACCAGCGCGCCCCCGAGGTAGGCACCGATCATCGTCAGCGACCCGTGGGCGAAGTTCAGCACGCCCATCAGGCCGAACACCAGGGTCAGTCCGACCGCGATCATCACGAACACCGAGGACTTCGCCAGGCCGTTTATCAGCACCTGGATGATCGTCCCCGGATCGAGGAAGTCCAGCAGTATCTCGACCGCGCTGGCCAGCGGGGCGGCCTGCATCGCGTGCCCGGCCGCGTAGTTGGCTCCGGTCATGGTCAGGCCCCCAGGTACCGCGCGATCCGTTCGTCGTCGCTGGTCAGCCCCTCGGTGGGGCCGGACTCGACGACCTGGCCGTGGTCGATCAGGTAGAACCGGTCGGCCAGGTCCACCGCGAGCGGGAAGTTCTGTTCGACGAGCAGCAGGCTCACGTCGTCGTTCTGCGAGATGTCGCGCAGGACGTCGGCGACGGTCTCGACGATGAGCGGAGCCAGTCCCTCGCTGGGCTCGTCGACCAGCAGGACGTCGTTGTCGCCGACCAGCCCCCGTGCGATCGCCAGCATCTGCTGCTGGCCGCCGCTCAGGTTGCCAGCCTTCCGCGAGCGGTGTTCGCGAAGCGCCGGGAACGTCTCGAACGCCCGCTCTAGCTCCGCCGCCGTCCGCTCCGACTCGCGGACCGAGACGGTGAGGTTCTCCTCGACGGTGAGCTCGGCGAACATCCGCCGGTCCTCGGGGATCCACCCGACGCCGCGGCGGGCGACCTCGTGGGTCGCCATCCCGGTGACGTCCGCCCCCTTGACCCGGACGGTCCCCCGGCGGGGCGGGGTTAGCTGGAGGATGGTCCGGAGGGTGGTCGTCTTGCCGACGCCGTTGCGGCCGATGAGGGCGACGTTCTCGCCCTCCCGGACCGACAGCGAGACGCCCTCGAGGACGTGGCTCTCGCCGTAGTAGGTGTGGGCGTCCTCCACCTCGACCAGCGGTGCACCGCCGGTCGAGGTGTCGCTCGCGTCCCCGTCCCCGGGGTCGGCGTCGGCGCTCACGCCCCCACCTCCTCGCCACCGGCGGGGTCGTCGGCACCGTAGCCGCCGAGGTACGCCTCGCGAACCCGCTCGTCGTTCCGGACGGCCGCCGGATCGTCGTCGGCGATGACGCTGCCCTGGTGGAGGACGACGATGCGCTCGGCGACGTCCATCACCAGGTCCATGTTGTGTTCGACGAGCAGGATGGCGTGGTCCGCCGACACCTCCTCGATGAGGTCGACCACGTCGTCGACGCTCTCGGAGGAGACGCCGGCCGCCGGTTCGTCGAGCAACAGCAAGTCGGGGTCGCCGGCCAGCGCGATGGCCATCTCCAGTTGGCGCTTCTCGCCGTGACTGAGCGTCGAGGCCACCCGCTCGGCGCTCCCGGCCAGCCCCACGCGCTCGAGGATTTCGGTCGCCTCCTCGTAGTGCTCGGGGAAGGCCGAGACGTTGCGCCAGGGCTGGAGCGAGCCACGGCCGTGGGCCTGGGCCGCGATCCTGACGTTCTCCAGGACCGTACTCGCCGAGAAGATATTCGTTATCTGGTACGAACGGTGGACCCCGGCGCGGGCCGTCTCGTCGGGCCCGGCGTCGGTGATGTCGCGCCAGCTACCCGAGCCACCGATCTCGACGGTCCCGCGGGTGGGCGTCAGCGACCCCGTCAGGCAGTTGAAGAACGTCGTCTTGCCGGCACCGTTGGGGCCGATCAGCGCACAGAGTTCCCCGTGATCGATCTCGAAGTCCACCTCGTCGACGGCGGTGACGCCGCCGAACTCCTTGGTCAGTCCGCGCGTCCTGAGCAGGGACATGGTTTCGCCTCGCCGCTACAGCGAGCAGTTCATCATGTCCGAGTCGGCAGGGATCGTGGTGAAGTCGCTCGAGACGCGGGCCGTCGGCGGGCTCTCGGGCATGATGCTCGCACCCCAGTTCTCCGCCCACTCGTCGCTGGTCGGGACCGGGTAGGCGACGGTCATCTCCGAGCGGGCCTGGTTGTTGTACCCCTGGAACAGGTAGCCGTTCTCGCCCTTCGGGGTGTCCGTGACGGCCATTCCCTGGATCTGGTTCGCGATGTCGGCGCCCCCGGTCGACCCCGACTCGTTGACGGCCTGGACGATGGCCGAGGCACCCGTGAACACGCCCGAGGCGAAGAGGTCGGGCACCAGCCCGTAGGTCTCGGTGTGCATCTGGACGAACTCGTCGTTGATCGAGTTGTCGTACTGGTTCCAGTGGTAGCGGGTGGTGAACGGTCCGATCTTGGCGTCCTTGATCTTCTGGGCGGTGAGGGGCTCGCCCAGCAGGTTCTTCAGGACGTCGCCGACGATGCCGTTAGTGATCTGGGTGGCGAACCCGCCGAAGATCCGCATGTCGTAGTTGGCCGCCGTCGTCATGAAGGCCGGCAGGGTCGCGACGGTGAACCCGCCGACCACGGCGTCCGCACCGGCGTCCTGGGCGTTCTGGAACAGCCCGTCGAAGTCCTCGTGGCCCTGGGGAACGTACCGCTCGCCGACGATCTCGATGTCCTTCTCCTGGAGGACGGACTTGTAGTTGCTCACGACCGACCGGCCGAACGAGTAGTCGGCACCCATCAGGAACACCGTCGAGATGTCGGTGTTGTCGGCGGCGTAGGTGCCGCCCGAGCGGGCGTCCATCGCGGTGTTCTCGCTGGCGCGGAACACCATGTCGCCGCAGTACTCGGCCTCGGACGTGATCGACGTCGAGGCGGCCGGGCCCACCATGATCGGCGTCCCCGAGGGCCTGACGACCGTCGAGATGATCCGTTCGGCGGCCCCGGAGGAGGTGGGACCGAACAGGATGTCGACGTCGTCCTGGTCGACCAGCTGGGTGGCCCGCTCCTGGGCGGTGTCGGGGTTCAGTTCGGTGTCCCGGACCTCCAGTTCGTAGGTGACGTCGCCGGCCTCGACGACGTGCTCGCCCGTCGTCACCTCCGGGATCGGGTCGGTGTCCGTCTTGTAGGCCAGCCCCGAGGCGAACCCCCAGATGGCCGACTGCCCGTAGTAGCTCAGGTCGCCCGACAGCGGCTGGACGACGCCGATGCGGACCGTCCCCTCGGGGCCGGTCACCGTCGTTCCTGCCGTGGTTCCCTCCATGCCGTCGGTCGTGCCGTTGCCGCCGCCGCCGTCGGTCGTGGTGTCGGTGCCGCCGTCGCCGTCACCGCCACCGCCACCGTCGAGACAGCCCGCCATCGTGGCCGTCGCCGTCGCCCCGATGGCGGACAGCGCCCGTCGCCGGGTGATCCGCCTGTAGCTGCCTGTCGATTCGCCGGACGTGCTGGATCTCCGGACCATTACGGTCGCACACTGGGAGTCCCCCTCAAAGAACGGGGGGGTTGACATGTGAACACCCGTCCACGCACCGGGATCGGCGGCACCGGACGGTCCCGGGGGGCGGCAGGACCGGGCGATCCGGGGAGGAAGTGAGCGAAACCGGACGGTCCCGGATCAGGGGAAGTCGTCCATGTCCCCGATGGCGTCGACGGCGCGTTCGAGGAGCTTCCGCTGACCCCGGCGGAGGTTCTTCGAGACCGCGGGCTTGGAGACGCCGAACTCGTCGGCCAGTTCGCCCAGCGTGATCCCCCGTGGCGTGTCGAAGTAGCCCTCCGCGACGGCCGTCTCTAGGGTCGCACGCTCGACGTCGGTCAGCGCCCGGCAGCCGTCCAGCAACGCGGAGGCGGCGTCCGCGTTGCGGATGACGCCCCCGACGGCGGCCTCGTCGACCTCCTCCCGGGACTCGACGACGAAGTCGTTCTCCGCCTCCAGGGCCACCAGCGCCTCGTCGACGGTCGCGTCGTCGTCGAACCCCACGTGCCACAGCTCCGACCCGTCCTCGACGTAGAACGGGGCGGTGATGTAGCCGTCGTGGGCCTGGACGACGGCCATCGCCGCCGTCTCGTCGACGACGGTGTCGAGTTCGGCCTGCGTCCCCCGCTTCGAGACCAGTTCGCAGGAGCGGAGGCAGGGATGGTCCCGGAGGGTCCGCAGTCCGGCGGTCAGCGCCCCCGACTCGGGGGCCTCGGCGACCATCCGCACCTCGGTCCGCGCCGCACCGGGGTCGTACTCCCAGTGCGACGCCGAGAACGACAGCGGGTGCTCGTCCGTCGTCTCGACGAACGGGCAGTCGTACTGGCGTACGTCAAGGATGACGTCGATCATCTGCGGGCGTTACGTTCCTCTTGAAGGTGGCGACAGTGGCAAATTAAGACTTTCGGGGCAAACGGGGGCGTTCGACCCGGAAACCGACAGCCCGCGGCGGTCGCCCCGCCCGACCGATCGCGGTGGGGCGCGTGGTACTCCCCCCAGTCCTCCCCGCTCACCCGTTCGGCGATGCGTCGGTCCCCGTACTCGCGTGCCATCGGGGGTCCGTTTCGGACGTATCCCCGATGAAACTTTGGGGCAGAGAACCGTACGTGAGGAGGACGACCGTGGAGAGGTCGAGGTCGCGCTAGCGATCCGGCGGGGGCGACCGCGGGATCGCCGGCTTACTGTAAATTTACTGTAAGCAGGTGGCTCCGATCCGGACGGCCGGATCGCCCGCTGGCTCCCGGTGGTGGCCCCAGACAACCGTGATCCCCGGACGCCCATCGAGGACCGCGATCCCCGGACAACTATGTGCGCCCCGTCCGTACCCGCGGGCGGTGCAGTTCACCTACCCCTGTCCGGGCTGCCGGTCGACCAACAACCTCCACGACCCGGACTGCCGGTTCGCCGGCCGGCCCCACCACGAGGTCGAGAAGGCCTACGCCGACCTGCTGTCGGTCCTCTCGGGCGGACCGATGGACCAGGACGAACTCCGGGCGGCCGTCCGGGACCGGTTCGGGGCGTGGGAGGACCTCCACGTTCGTGCCCTGCAGAGCCTGGAGAGCGAGTACCGGGTCGAGGTCGAGGAGGGCCACGCCATCGAGGACCCCGAAGCCGGTCTGATCGAGATGGTGCCGCCCGAACAGCGGCGCGACGAACTCCGGGTGCCCGACCGCGATCCGTTGCGGACCATCTACGAGAAGGGGTCGGTCCCGGGGAGCCACGACAACGCCGTGTTCGCGATGGTGGCCTACTACGAGATGGTGGGGTTCTCCTGGCCCGAGACCCGCGAACTGGTCGTCGACTGGCTCCAGGAGTCGGGCACCTGGGGCCGCGGCGGGTTCGAGGAGGCCAGCCCCGAGGAACTGGTCGACAGCAAGCGCCACGTCTTCGAGACGGGCTACGGCTGGAAGGAGAAGGCGGAGGCGGCGAAGTCGGTTATCGACCGGAACCTGTAGGTTAGCTACTCTGGATCCGCGGCGCGAGCATGAAGGTCACGTTCCCCTCGCCCTCCGCGATGGTGAAGTGCATCTTGACGGGGAACTCCTCGCCGAGTTCGATGGTCACCTCGGCGTCGTTCGGGATGGCCCGGCCCATGTCCTTGAGGTAGTCCAGCGAGAACAGCGAGTGGGCCGGCCCCGCGGTGAGTGCGATCAGGTCGTCGGTGCCCATCTCGAAGTGGACGTCGTCGGTGTCGCCCTCGGCGTCGACGTAGAAGAACTCCTCGTCCTCGTTTACCCCGAGCGCGATGTGGTCGCTGACCATGTCCGCCGCGGTGACCGCGCGGTCGATGTCCCGGCCCTCGACCACGACGGTCGCCGGGAGCTTGTCGTTCAGGTCCGGGATGTCCGGCTCCTGGCGGATCGAGTCGGGGTCGATCAGCGCCAGGGTGTACTCCAGGCCGTCGATGTGGATGTGGAGCTTCCGGGTCTCATCGTCGAGTTCGAGGTTGATGAGCTGTCCGGAGTCGGCCATCCCGGCGATGTCCGACAGCCGCGAGAGGTTGACGCCGATCAGGCCCCCGTCGGCCTCGTAGGACTCGAAGGCCGCCGCGTCGAGTTCCAGGTCGACCATCCCGACGTTGGCCGGGTCGACCGCCATGATGTGGATGCCGTCCTCCTCCAGGTGGATCTTGCACTCGTCGACGAGGACCCCCACCGAGTCCAGCGCGGCGGTGAGCGTCTCCGCCGAGACGATTGCCTTGAACATCGTTGGCCCCGGATACGAAACGACGGCTTAAAAAGCAATCCGTTTGCCCGTCCGAGCCCCGCGAACGTCCGTTCCGGGCCCGGACGGGTGGCGCTCGCGGCCCGACCCGGCGGTCGGCTCCCCCCGTTTCCACAGCCCGTGCTGTCGTCTCCGACGATCCTTTCCGGATCGACCGCGTCCGGTCCACCATGACCGACCGCGACGACTACTACAACCGCGCAAAGCAGGAGGGCTACCGCGCCCGGTCGGCCTACAAGCTCAAGCAACTCGACGAGGCCGCCGGCCTGCTCTCGCGGGGCGACACCGTCGTCGACCTGGGGGCGGCCCCCGACCGCCAGTCCATCGATCCCATCGAGACCGACGCCCGGGTCGACACGGTCCGGGGCGACCTGACCGACGAGGACACCCTGGCGGCGATCCGTGGCGTGGTCGGCGAACGCGGTGCCGACCTCGTGATCTCGGACATGGCCCCGAACGTCTCGGGGACCTACGAACTCGACCACGCCCGCTCGGTCCACCTCGCCCGCCGGGCCCTGGCGGTCGCCGAGGACGTCCTGACCGCCGGCGGGGACCTGGCGGTGAAGGTCTTCCAGGGTCCCGACATCGACGACTTCCGGGACGACGTCGAGGACGCCTTCGAGTACGCCCGGACGATCAGCCCCGACGCTTCCCGCGATTCGTCCTCCGAGGTCTACGTCGTCGGCAAGGGTCGGCTCACCGCCCCGGTGCGGGTCGGCGACCGGCTGGAGGTCGACGTCGAGGACGAAGGCTCCGAGGGCGACGGGGTCGCCACGGTCGAGGGGTTCACGCTGTTCGTCCCCGACGCCGAGGCGGGCGAGACCGTCTCCGTCGAGGTGACCGACCTCAAACCGCGGTACGGCTTCGCGGAGCGGATCGACTGAGGCAGAACGCGGAAAAACGACGTCCGGAACCCGTCGGAGGTCAGTAGGCTTCCTGCTCGACGAGGCGGGCGGCGATCCGCTGGGCGCCCTCGGCGGCGGCGCTGACGGGGTCCTCGGGACCGATGACGTCGATCTCGCGCTGGAGTTCCGCGCTGAGGCGCTTCTCGATTTCCTCGGTGATCCCGCGGACGGCGACCATCCCGCCGGTCAGGACGATCGGTCGCTCCAGGGCGGTGTTGTAGGTCTTCATGTGGTCGTTGGCGACCCGGGGGAGGAAGTTGTTCGCCACCTCGTCGACGACGGAGTCGACGTACTCCTCCATGGCGTCCATGACGCTGTCCTCGATGGTAAACTCGTGGGCACCGCCGCCGGGTTGCTGGACGACGTCGGTGAATGACTGAAAGGAGACGAAGTCGGCGTACTGCTCCTTGTACTCGCGGGCGGTGGTCCGGTCGATGTTCACCCGGCCCTGGGTCTCCTCCTGGACGTAGCTCGCGATCCGTCGGTCGACCTCGTTGCCGGTGACGGCACCGGTGGCGTACCGGGTCACCTGCTCGCCCCGGCGGTAGGCGCTGGCCTCCAGGTTCGTCGACCCCATGTTGATCGCGATGAAGATGTCGTCGATGGCACGGAGGCCGTCGCCCATCGCGGGGATGGACGCACACAGCGACTCGGGGTAGCTCCGGATGAGCGCGTTGCCGATGTTGCTCGACTCGATGACGTCCTTCAGGTGCTCCAGGCCCTGTTCGTTCTCCAGGGCGGGGATGGCGTAGACGACGGCGCTGTTCTCGGGGAGGTCGTGGGACGCGATGAACGCGGAGAAGAACTGCTTGGCGAGTTCCGTGCTGCGCTGGTCCTGGGGCAGTCCCGATCGGAGCATGTACTGTACCCTGTCGGGATACTCGGTCGCGGCCTGGTCCCCGTAGAGGACCCGCTCTTCGCCCGTCAGGGCGTCCTCGTAGGTGGCCAGGCATGTCAGCGTCCGGTGAATGTTGGTCCCACCCTTGCCGTCGGGGGCCACGACGACGGTGCGCGTGCTCCCGAGTTTGACGCCGACGGGCTGTGGGTCGTCGTCGGCGAAGTCACCGGTCGCCCGGAGCTGTTCCTTGATTTCCTCCGAGGAGGCCGACCCGTCGACCTCCTCGTACTGCGTGGCCAGCTGGCGGAGCTCGCTGTAGGTGAGATCGTCCAGGTTGGAGACGTTGCCTGGCGTGGGAATCTCCCCCGAATTCTGGTCGCTCATACGTCGCCCATCTTCCCCATCCCATATTAAACCCCTGTCGTTGTCGAATGGAATTCTTTCTAGTTGTCACGTCAAGGTGCGGATCCAGTCCGGAGAACGGATCCGGCCGAACCGGTTCGGGTCGGTGACGCCACCGGGCCCCACCTGTCGCTCGGAACGGAACCCGAGCGGTGGCAGTCCCGGGGCTACCCGTCCTCCTCGTCCGGGATCCCGACCCAACCGGGACCGTCGTCGGACCCGGAGCGGTCCTCGTCGTCCGACCCGGAGTCGGCCTCGTCGTCCCCGTCATCCTCGCCGTTCCCACCGTCCTCTTCGATATCGACCCAGTCCGGGTCGGAACCGTCCGGATCGTCGGCCGGGTCACCGGAATCCGCCCACTCCGGGTCGAACGGGTCGGCGGCGTCGGCCTCGTCCGGTCCGTCGAGGTCGTCCCACTCCTGGTCCGCGTCGGCGTCCTCCTCGTCGGCGTCGATGGCGACCCACCCCAGGTCCTCCGGATCGGCGGCGTCGTCCCCGTCTCCCTCGTTGAATCCCGTCCAGTCCGGGCTGGCGGCGTCGTCCTCGCCCGCCTCGTCGAATCCCGTCCAGTCCGGGTCGGAGCCGGCAGGGTCGGTCCGGGCGTCGGTTCCGTCCGGCCGGGCGTCCGGATCGATCCACTCGGTGTCGGAGGCTCCGGCGTCGGCCGACCCGTCGGCATCGGACGGCCCGGCGTCGGTCGTTTCTCCGGTGTCGGGACCCCCGGGGTCGGTCCATCCGGGATCGGCCGTCTCGGAGGCGCGAGGCGCGTCGCCGTCGTCAGGGTCGACCCACTCGTGGTCGGAGCCGCCGGCCTCGTCGGGCGCCGGTTCGGACGCGTCGAGGTCGTCCCACCCCACGCCCGCGTCCCCGGAGTCCGGGTCGGTTTCGTCGGTCGCCGGTCCTCCAGCGGAGTCCGGGCCGGTCTCGTCGGTCGTCGGTCCGCCGGCGGCGTCGTCGAAGTCGTCCCGGTCGGGATCGGATATCCCGCCGGCATCCTCGTCGCCGAAGTCGTCCCAGCCGTCGGACGACCCGGTTCCACCGGAACCGGTGGCGTCGGCGCTCGGGCCGGGATCGGACGGCGCGGCGTCGGGGGCGTCCCCGCCGGCGTCGGCAGACTCCGGTTCCGACTCCTCGCCCTCGCCGAAGTCCGGCCACTCGGGACCGGAGGTGTCGAGGTCCTCGTCCGGTTCCGGTTCGGCCTCGTCGTCGAACTCGGGCCACGCGGGGCCGGACGACGCCGGGGGTGGCCGGCCGTCGCCCTCGGCCGACACTACGTCCCCCGGGGCCCCCGACGGTTCGAAGTCGAAGGTTAGCTCCGCCGCGTCGGCGACGACGCCGGCGTCGTCCGCGTCGTCGGCCTCGTCGTCGCCGCTCCAGAAGCCGTCCTCGGTCGTATCGGCCCGGGACTCGCCCTCCTCGTTCCGGGACCCGTCCGCGTCCACCCCGTCGGTCGCGGACCGACCGGCGTCGCCGGCGGGGTCCGGCCGTGGCGCGAACAGCGCGGAGGCGTAGACGGATCCGGTGTCGGGGTCGGGCTCCCGCCCCGGAAAAGCGCCCTCACCGACGGCGACGTCGCCGGCCGCGTCGCTGGCGGTTCCGTCCCTGAACCAGACGAACTCCTCGTCGTCCCCGTCGGCGGCCTCCGGGCTGTCGTCGGCCAGCTGGCGCAACTCGCCGACGTCGTACTCGTTGGGGTCGACGCGTGTTCACCCCTGGGTCCGTAGCGTGCGAACGCTAATAAGTATTGACCGGAACTGGCAACCGACCCGATCGGCCCTGCTGCCGGGGCGCGATCTTCCGGGCGACCAGCCGGGGTCGGTCGCCGCCCCGGGAGATGGGTCGTCACCCCGGTCGTCGACTCCCGCGGACGGCCCCTGATCGTTGACTCCCGCGGACGGCCCTGATCGTTGACTCCCGCGGACGGCCTCCCGGTCGTCGCCTCCCCCGGCGGCCGGGCGCCGCGTCCCGGGACCGTCCTGTGGGGATTTAAGTCCCCGGGTAGGGAATAGCTGGACATGGCAGATAAGGCACCTATTGTCTCGCTCCGTGCTCCGCCGTGGGGGACCGTCGACGTCGGTCGGTGTGGAGGTGAGCGACGTGCCCTCGCCCGCTGAGGACGCCGAGCCCCGGGCGGTGAGCGTCTCGATCCTGAAGGGGGGCGTCGGGAAGTCGACGATTTCGGTCAACCTCGCGGACCGCCTGGCCGCCCGGGGGCACGACGTCCTGTTCATCGACCTGGATCCGAACGGGCACGCCTCGTACGGGCTCGGCTACGAGTCGGCCTACAAGGGCGACCTGAGCATCGGCGACATCCTGCTCAACGGCGACGACGTGACCTTCGGGGACGTCATCTACCCGACCGACTTCGGGTTCGACGTGCTCCCGAGTTCGGGGAGCCTGGAGATGGTCGAGTCGAAGCTCAAGAACGTCTCGTTCGGGGACGTGCGCCTGCGCCAGCGGCTGGTCGAACCGCTGCTGGGCGACGAGTACGAGTACATCGTCATCGACTCGCCCGCCTACCGGGGGAAGCTCTCGGACAACGGGCTGGTCGCCACCCAGAACATGATCCTGCCGCTGACTCCCGAGCGGGAGTCCCTGGCCGGGTTCAAGCGGACGATGGAGCGCCAGATCCAGCCCATCCGCGAACAGATCGGGCTGAACATCCTGGCGATCACCCCCAACCGCCTGGGCTCGCGCATCGACCAGCGGACGATGGACAGAAAGCTCGTCGAGGACCTCAACCGGAACTTCCCCGAGCACGTCCCCGAGTACGCCCGGATCACCCCCGAGGAGTTCGAGAAGATAGACGACGGCGAGATAGTCCCCCTGCCGAAGCCGGGGATCCGCAACCGTAGCGCCGTCAGCGAGGCCTTCAGCGAGGGCAAGCCCCTCGGCCAGTACGCCCCCGAGAACGACCAGGTCGAGTGCTTCGACGAACTCGCCCGGATCGTCGAGGTCGGAGGAACCAACCATGACTGACGAGAACCCCCTGGACGACCTGAGTGAACAGCTAGAGGAAACCGAAGGAGAGGCGACCCGGGAGCGCTCCGGCCGGACCGCAGAGGAACGGATCGACGACCCCTCGCCCGGCGACGGCGACCCGACCGAACCCGCGTTCCCCTTCTCGGCCTCCAAGCAGGGCCCGATCTACCCCCGCGAGGAAACCTGGGAGGCCTACGACGACGCCATCTACGAGATAAAGGGCGTCCTCCGCGAGTACGACATCCGGGACCCCGCCGGCCGGGAGTTCGACGACGCCGTGTTGCGCTACGCCGCCCGCAACCCCGAGGGCGTCGCCGAAATAATCCTGGAGGCGCGGGGGATCGAACTGGACTGACCCGCCGTCCCGCCGGTCGGACCGCCGGGGATCGGACTCGACCGAACTGCCGCCCACCGGTCGGACGGGCCGCCGTCCGCACGTCGGACGGGCCGCGGGGTTTTTCCCCGGGCGGGGCGGAACTCCCGGCGTGGTCGAGAGCGACCGGTCGAGCGACCCCGCGGGGAGCGAGGAGCGGCCGGCCTACGCCCGCTACTTCCCCTACGAGGAGTTCTACGAGAACCAGCGGACGGCGATGGACAGCATCGCGGAGGCCCTCCCCGCGGGCCGGGACGTCCTCTTCGAGGGGTCGCCCGGGACCGGCAAGACGCTCTCGGCGCTCGCGCCGGCGCTCGCCTTCGGCGCCCGCGAGGACAAGACCGTCGTCATCACGACCAACGTCCACCAGCAGACCCGCCAGTTCGTCCGCGAGGCCAGCGCCATCACCGGCGAGGAGCCGATCCGGGCCGTGGTCTTCCGGGGCAAGGAGTCGATGTGCCACATCGACGTCGGCTACCGGGAGTGCCAGGCGCTCCGGGACGCCACCCGCGACCTGGTCGACGCCGAACGGGACCGGGCGGAGATCCAGGGCCAGCTAGACGAACTCGACGGGGCCGGGCGGACCGACCCCGACGACCCCGCGGCGGGGGCGCGGGCCGAGGCCGCGGACCGCCTGGAGGAGGTGGAGTCGACGCTGGGGGAACTGCGCGACGGCGGCACCTGCGACTACTACTACCGCAACCTGACCGCCCAGGGCGCCGTCGAGGAGTTCTACGGCTGGCTCCACGGGGACGTCCGCACGCCCGACGAGATATACACACGGGCCGGGCAGGCGGGGCTGTGTGGCTACGAACTGCTGAAGGACGGGATGGCCGAGGTGGATCTGGTGGTGTGCAACTACCACCACCTGCTGGACCCGACGATCCGCGAGCAGTTCTTCCGGTGGCTCGACCGCGACCCCGAGGACGTCATCGCGGTGTTCGACGAGGCCCACAACGTCGAGTCCGCAGCCCGGGACCACGCCACCCGCACGCTCTCGGAGCGCACCCTGGAGGGAGCCGTCGACGAACTGGACGGCCTGGAGGACCCCCGGGCCGACCGGGCGCGCAACGCCGTCGGGGCCTTCCGGGACGCCCTGGTGGCGACCTACGAGGAGGGGCTCGGCTTCGGCGACGTCGGCGAGGAGTGGACCGACGTGCCAGTCGCCGGCGGCGAGGGCAAGGACGACCTGACGATGGCCTTCCTCCGGCGCTACGAGGGCCGCGGCATCGAGGGAGACCTCTCGGCCGCCGAGGACCTGGGCGAGGACCTGGACGAGCGCTACGAGCGGGCGTTCCGCCGTGGGGAGACCGACACCCGCCGGGAGTCGGACACCCTGGCGGCCGCCCGGTTCCTCTCGGAGTGGATGGACGCCGCCGACGACCGGGGCCGACACCCCGTGGCGTCGGTCCGCCGGGACGCCGGTACCGACGAGGTGTACGGCCGCGCCGAACTGTACACCGCGATCCCCCGGGAGGTCACCAGCGACCTGTTCGGGGAACTGTACGCCTCCGTGCTGATGAGCGCCACCCTCCGGCCGTTCGAGGTCACCGCCGACGTCCTCGGCCTCGACGACCCGGCGACGATGGCCTTCGGGATGACCTTCCCCGAGCGCAACCGCCACACCCTCGCCGTGGCGACGCCCGCCCTGTTCGCCAGCGAGCGCGGGGATCCGGGGGTCCAGCGGACCGTCGCCGACGCACTGGCGGACACCGTCAGGTTCACCCCTGGCAACACGCTCGTATTTTTCCCAAGCTACGGCGAGGCCGACCGCTACGCCGGCCTCCTGGAGGACCGCGTCGACGCGACGCTGTACCGCGACCGGGCGGGCGTCCGCGCCGAGGACCTCCGCGAGGAGTTCGCCGCCGGCGACGACGGCGTCCTCCTCACGTCGCTGTGGGGCACCCTCGCCGAGGGCGTCTCCTTCGACGGCGACGACGCCCACACCGTCGCCGTCGTCGGCGTCCCCTACCCCCGGCTGGACGACCGGACCGAGGCCGTCCAGGACGCCTACGACGCCGCCACCGGCGGGGACGGCTGGGAGTACGCCGTCGAGATCCCCACGATCCGCAAGACCCGCCAGGCACTCGGCCGGGTGGTCCGGGGTCCCGAGGAGGTCGGCGCACGGGTCCTGCTCGACGAGCGCTACACCGAGCGCGCGACCGTCGAGATGGGCGACTACGCCGTCCGGTCGACGTTCCCCCCCGAGGAGCGCGCGGAACTCGTCGACGTCGATCCCGCCAACCTCGGGGTGTCGCTCCGGAACTTCTACGCCGACCACGACGCCTACGGCGGCGACCCCCCACCGATCGAGTAGGGAGTCCCGGCGAACACCACCTGTCGACTGGACGAAGAATTATTTTTATGCGATACCGTATCCGAACTATGGAAGGTAAACTTGAAGCGAATCATACCGACCTGTCTGTATCACGCCGCTTCATCATTCGTGGGTGTTCGGTTGGTCTGGTCGGTTCGCTCGCCGGCTGTTCGGGAGGCCCCCTCGTAACCTCCGATAGTGGAAACCCTCAACAACCCGAATCAGCTGGCCTGTCTATTGAAAATTCTACTGAAAGGTCACAGACCGTTTCGATACTCGTTCTCGAAAAGGACAGATCGCCCGATTCAGACCGCTCGCCGAGAACGGTGACTGGGGAACCTCCGACTGACCCGAACACCCCTGTGATACAGGATCGGATACAAATTGACGGTGGAGGATCAAAATATTATCAGGGTGCGTTTCAGGTACCTGAAAAACCGCTTGAATATCGCCTGTACGTGGACGTTGAGGCTGGGGCTTCTACCGCTTATGCATTTGACGATCACGAATTGAGCAGTCTATCAATATTAGAGGTCGATATCGTCTCCGATTCTGAAATAAATGTCGCGATGATAGTAGAATAATATTAGATCTGAACCTCCTGACCCTTTTTTGATCTAGTCGCGTTCGAGAACGACGTAGTAGTGCTCGTCCTCGCCCTCGTCGAGCACCGACACCTCCCAGGGGGTGGCGGCGACGATCTCCCGGAACGACGCCGGAGTGAGATAGAGCAGGTCGATCCACGGTCCCTGCCGCTCGTCGTACTCGACGCGAAACCGGCGGATGGCGGCACCGTCGGCGATCTTCCGGCGTTCGAGGTAGGTCCAGCGTTCCTCGTCGTCGACCTCGGTGGGATCGAACAGGTCGGCGACGAGGCGGTCGCCCAGGTCCGCGAGGTCCTTCAGCAACGTCCGCAGGCCGAACCGGGATCCGGGCACGCCCAGTTGCCCGCCGACGGCGAGGACGGTGTCGAAGGCCCCGCGGATCGGCGGGTCGACGAGGTCGCCGGCGACGACGCGGTCGAGGCCGCGCTCGCGGGCCACCCCGCAGGCCAGGGGGCTCCGGTCGACGCCGACGACCGCCTGGCCGCGCCCCTGGAGGTAGCGGGCGGTTCGCCCGACCCCACAGCCCAGGTCGAGCACCCGGCCCTCGGCGCGGTCGACGAACTCCCGTTCGCGGGTCGGCCACGCACCGGGATCCGCGAAGTACCACTCCAGGACCCCGCGCCAGGTCTCGCCGTCGTCGCGCCGGTGGACCGGGTCCGCCGCGAGGTCGCCGCGGTGGTAGTCCCGGACCATGTGCCCGAAGGCGTCGTCCGGCATCGCACCGGGCTTCGGGGCGTCCCCACTTCAGCGTTACCGGACGGATCCGCGAGGGCGGGGGGATCGATCCGCCCTCCCGCCACCCCCGATCCGCTCTCCACCCCTGCTCCCGATCCGCCTCCTACCACCGATCCGCCGTCACCCGACTGCACTCGCCGGGCCGCGACTACACGAGGCCGACCAGGTCCGCCAGGCTCCGGACCTCGTATTCGGGGTCGGCGGAGAGGTCCGCGTCGGCGACGTGGTCCCGCCGGAGGAAGGCGGCGTCCGCGCCGGCGTTGTGGGCCGCCCGGACGTCGGATCCCCGGTCGCCGACGTACAGGGCGTCGGCGGGGTCGACGCCCAGGTCCGCGCAGGCCCGTTCCAGGTAGTGGGGGTCGGGCTTCTTGCGGTCGATCCCGGCGAGTCCGGGTTCGCGGCCGTAGGCGACCGGGAACCACTCCCGGAGGTCGAACTCCGCTAGCTGGAACTCGATGGTGGCGTGCTGGTTGCTGCTGACGATCCCCATCGGCCGGTCGAGGTCGGCGATGGCGGAGAGGTCGTCGTAGGGACCCTTCCGGCCGGCGACCATCTCCACCCGCTGGGCCAGCGAGGCGTTCCGGTCGCGCCGCCGCCAGAGTGCGTCCGGGTCGATCCCGTGCTCGTTGCCGATCCGCCGGGGGGCCTCGGGCGCGACGGCGAACGAGAGGGCCTCGACCGCCTCGTCCGGGGGGTCGACCCCGAACTCCTCGAAGGTCGCACGGATCGCCGTCGCCAGCACCGACCGCTCGACGGGCCGGACCAGCACCCCGTCGTTGTCGAACAGGACCGCGTCGTAGGCCATCGCCCCGGGCGTCGACCCCGGCCGGCAAGTCGGTTTCGGCTCCCGGCCCGGACCGCCGGTTCCGGGGGGTCGATCCGGGCCGCCAGTTCCCGTCACCCGGCCCGGCCTACTCCCCGCTCCCGGGCGTGTCCGACTCCGAGAGCCGTCGCTCGTACTTCGCCAGGGCCGTCTCCAGGGCGTCCCCGCTATCGACGCCTGCCCGGTCGCACAGCGCCAGCAACGCGAACAGGGCGTCCCCGAGTTCGTCCTCGGAGAGTTCGACCGCACCCGGATCGCTCCCGTAGTCCGTCGACTCGTTGGCGTCCTTCGCGAGTTCGCCCACCTCCGAGAGCAGGTCCAGCAGGCGGTAGACCGGCGGCGCGTCGACGTCGTGGGTCGCCACGAACTCGGCGACCCGCTCCTGTTCGTCCATATCGGCGCGAGGAACGGGGACCAGAAATAGGACTCGTGATCGGCCGAATGTTACAGTAATTTTACTGTAAACCGTTCGAGAGGGTAGCCCCGGCCGGATCCGACGGGTCACACCCAGGGCGGAGGCCCCGTGACCACACTCCGGCCGAACGTCCACGGGGCGCGCGAGGAACGCGCGAGGGACGACCGAGCGAGCGAAGCGAGTGAGGGAGTCGGCTGGGGAGGGCGTGGCGTCGGGTCCGACGTTCGGTCCGGATCGAGATCGGGATCACTCGATCCGGTCGACGTTCGGTCCCGGAAAGCCGGGTGGCGATCCAGGCTCCCTTTCCCACCGGGCCACCAACGGGAACGCATGGATCCGGACGACCCGGAGACGGATCCGGACACCCTCGCCGGCCTCGTGACTGCCGGGGACCACCCGGACGCCGTCGCCCTCCGGACCGCCGGGAGCCACCCCGACCGGGAGTACGACTACCGCCGCCTGCGCGACGACGCGGCCAAGACTGGGAACCTCCTGGCGGCGCTTGGGGTTCGCGACGGCCGGACCCTCGGAGTCGCGGCCGATCCCCCGGCGCCCGAGGCGGTCCTGGCGCTGCTTGGGGCCGCGACGACCGGCGCAGTCGTCCGGTTCGCGCCCTCCGAGGATCGCGACACCGGGAGCGAGGCCGCACTCCGGGGGATCCTGGCCCCCTCGGACCGCGTCGGCGAGTACGACCTCCCGCCCGGCGGCCAGCGGGTCGGATACGGCGACCCGCCCGGGGATCCCCGGGTGACGGGCTTCGAGGAGGAGATGTGGAGCGAGAACCCGACCGTCCCGCCGCCGACGGTCGGGCCCGGCGATCCCCTGCTATCGACGCCCGACGGGAGCATCGCCCACGGCACCGTTCTGGCGGCCGCCCGGCGAGTCCGGAAGGAGGAGGAGATCGATCCCGGGGATAGCGTCGTCGTCCGGGCCTCACTGGGGGATCCCCGGGTCGTGGTTGCGGGCGTCGTCGCTCCCCTCCTCGCGGGCGCGACGGTCGTCCTCCTCCCCGACGGGGCCGGGTCCCCCCTGGAGGCGCGGGGATCCGTCGCCATCGCGACCGACGAGGCCCCGGAAGGCCGGTGGATCGACCCGGCGTCCGTCTCGCTGGAGTGACCAGTCACGGCGTCGATCCGGGGTCGACCCTCGTGGTACCGCGGCCCACGCAAGGGTTATCCCTCGCCCGCCACTCCGTCTAGTCGCAATGTCGAAAGGAACTGTTGATTTCTTCAACAACACTGGCGGTTACGGTTTCATCTCCACTGAGGACTCCGACGACGACGTTTTCTTCCACATGGAGGACGTTGGCGGCGCGGACCTGACCGAGGGAGAGGACGTCGAGTTCGATATCGAGCAGGCCCCCAAGGGCCCGCGGGCGAAGAACCTCGTTCGCAGCTAGACTCTCGATCTCACTGAATTAATCGGGTTTCCGACGGCGTCACCACCCGCGAGCGACGGCCCCGTACGACACAAGCCCCGGGGTCGGCGTCGGCGGAGCGACCGGCCCGGCTACCGCGCGGCCTTGACCTCGTCGAGTGCGTCGGGGTTGTCGATGCTGGAGAGGTCGCCCAGGTCCTCGCCCTCGTAGACGGAGGCGATCGCACGCCGGATGATCTTGCCGGACTGGGTGAGGGGGAACTCGTCGACGAACAGTATCTCGCGTGGCCGGAAGGGCTTGCCCAGTTCCTCGCCGACCTGCGCTTTCAGTTCGTCGCGGAGGTCGTCCGTCTCCTCGACGCCCGGTTCGGTGATGACGTAGGCGACGACGGCCTGGCCGGTGGTGTCGTCGTGGACGCCGACGGCGGCGGCCGCGTTGACGGCGTCGTGGTCGATCAGTGCCCCCTCGACCTCGGCGGGCCCGACCTTCCGGCCGGCGACGTTGATGGCGTCGTCGGCGCGGCCGTGGAGGAACCAGAAGCCGTCCTCGTCCATCTGGGCCCAGTCGCCGTGGTCCCACAGGTCCTCCCAGGAGGACCAGTACTCCTCCAGGTAGCGCTCGTCGCCCTCCCACAGCGACGTGGTCATCGAGGGACACGAGTCCCGCGCCACCAGGAACCCGCGCTCGTGGGTGTCCCTGATGGACTCGCCGGCGGAGTCCACGATGTCGACGTCCATCCCCAGGCCGGGGCCGCCCAGGGTGCAGGGCTTGAGTGGCTGGTGGGGCATCGGCATCAGGAAACAGCCACAGATCTCGGTGCCGCCGGAGATGTTGATGATGGGGCTGTCGCCGCCGACCGTCTCGTGGAACCACTTCCAGGACTCTGGGTCCCAGGGTTCGCCCGTCGACCCCAGCAGGCGGAGCGAGGAGAGGTCGTGGCCCTCGACCCACTCGTCGCCCTTCTTGCGCAGGGCGCGGATGGCGGTCGGGGAGATGCCGAACACCGACAGTTCGTGGCGGTCGATCATCTCCCAGAACCGGTCGGGCTCCGGGTGGTCGGGCGCGCCCTCGTACATGAAGACGGTGCCCCCGAAGTGGTGGTTGCCGATCAGCGTCCAGGGGCCCATCATCCAGCCGATGTCGCTCACCCAGAAGAACCGGTCGGCGGGCTCGTGGTCGAACCCGAAGTAGATCTCCTTCGCACACTGGGTGAGGACGCCGGCGTGGGTGTGGACGATGCCCTTCGGGCGGCCCGTGGTGCCCGACGAATAGAGGAGCATCGACTCCTGGCCGGAGTCGAGTTCGCGGGTCTCGAAGTCGTCGTCCCGGGGTTCGACCGCGTCGGACCACCACTCGTCGCGGCCGTCGGTCCAGGGGACGTCGTCGGACTCCGAGTAGCCGAGGCGGTCGTAGACGACGGTGTGCTCGACGGGCGTCTCGCCCAGTTCCTCGCCGGCTTCCGCGATGGCCTCGTCGGCGGTCCCCTTCAGGGTGACCTCGCCCCCGCGGCGGTAGAAGCCGTCGCCGGTGAACAGCACCGAGCACTCGCTCTCGGCGATGCGCGTCGCGGTGGCGTCGACGCCGAACCCGGAGAAGATGGGCACTGCGACCGCGCCCACCTTGAAACAGCCGTAGAGGATCGACACCACCTCGGGGACCATCGCCATGTAGAGGCCGACCGTGTCGCCCACCCCGACCCCCTTCTCGTCGAGGTAGTTCGCGACCTCGTTGGCCTGGCGGTGGAGTTCGTGGTAGGTCACCTCGCGGACGTCCCCCGGTTCCCCCTCCCAGATCACCGCGACCGAGTTCCGCGTCTCGCTGTCGGTCCTCGCGTGTCGGTCCAGGGTGTTGTGCGCGATGTTGATCGATCCCCCGGGGTACCAGTCGGTGAACTGCGGCCCCTCGGAGTCGTCCCGGACCGCGTCGTACTCCTCGTAGAACTCGACGTCGAGGTAGTCCACCACCTCGTCCCAGAACCAGTCGACGTTGTCGGTCGTGTACTCGACGACCTCGTCGACGTCGAGGCCGTGGTCCTGGGCGAACCGGTAGACGTTGGTCGACTCGACGAACTCCTGTGACGGTTCGTGAACGATCTCGTCGACCTCCGCTAGCGAATCCATGGTTACCCGGAGGTTCGACGGCGGACAGGATATAAGTTGACACTCGTGATCACTTCGGGCCGCGAACCGGACGCGACCCGGGATCCGGTCGCTTCCGCTGACCGCGGACACCGACACCCGGTCGCTTCCGCTGACAGCGGACGGATCACCGCCCGCGTTCGCGCTCGCGGACTTCGAGGAGGTCGTCGACGTCGGCGTCGTACCCGTTCTCCAGGATCCGCCGGGTGACCCGGTAGCCCCGGTCGGCGTCCATCTCGGGGTCGTTCGCCGTCATCGCCGTCCGTTCCTGTTCGAGCACCGGGATCCCATCGTCGTCGAGGACGGCCCGCGTCCGTCCGAACGCGCGGCCGTCGACCAGCCCCGAGAGGTCGAACAGCCCCGTCCCGTACCGGACGTGTGCCCCGACCTCGCCCGCGAACTCGAAGCGGAGTTCCAGCCACCACCTCCCCCCCTGGCGGGCCCGTTCGTGGTGTCGTTCGAAGCAGTCCCGCAGGTCGTCGGGGGAGGGGTCCTCGACGGCAACTGGTGGCCCCGGTCCCGCGCGGTCCTCGTCCGCTACGCCGTCGTCCTCGGGAGCGCCCGCCAGGGTCGAGTGCAGTTGGCCGGCGTCGGTGGACGGTTCGACGTCCAGGCCGGCGTACCGGCGGATCCACCGTTCGAAGCTCTCCGCTTCCAGTTCCCGGGTCGGGGCCTCGCGCTCGACGGCGACGACCTGGCCGCGGTGTCCCTCCGGGGCCGGGGCGAGGTCCAGACAGAGCAGGCGGTCGCCGCCCCCGACCCCGAAGGGGACCCACCGGTCGTTCCACCAGTCGTCCCGGATCCCCGGGTCGGAGTCCGTCCGCCCGCCGTCGAACTCGCCCGCCTCGTGGAGGTCGGTCGTCGTCCGCCACTCGTCCTCGATGCGCTCGACGGGGAGGAGTTCGTACCGGCCGAGGATCGGCCGCGATCCGGTCTGGCCGTCGTGGATCCGGTAGAACTCGACGAACGCCGGCGGGAGGTCGACCCCGAGAGTCCCCTCCAGGGCAGCCAGGTCCTCCCTGGTCGCCGGCGGGCGGAGACCGCCGTCGTCCGGGTCCGCCGGCAGGAGTTCCTCGATGGCGTCCCAGCACTCCCGGGCGAGTTCCTCCGGCGTCATCTCCTCGGATCGCTCGTCGGGTGTCGAGGCGCGGGCGGGTAATAAACCGGACGGACCGCTCGCGACGGGCCGGAACGATCACCCCCGCCGGACTGGACCGACGCCCCGCGACGGTCCACCCTCCCCCTGCGGATCCCCCGCTCACCGGCGACAGTAAAGCCCCGCCGTATCGCGGTCCGGATTCGAGGATCCCACCAGAACCCGTTTGGCGTCGGCGGGCCGAGAGTCGGGACACGAACCCATGTCCGTCGACCGTCGCGCGTTCCTCGCGACCGCAGCGGTGTCCGTCGCCGGGTGCCTCTCCGGCGGGGACTCGACGCCGGACGGCTACCCGCCCGCGTTCGAGGAGACGCCCGCCCCGCGCCCGGTCGACCCCTCGACGTTCCCGACGGCCGACGTCAGGGGCGTCGCGGTACCGCTGGCGCCCATCGAGGTCACGTACTACTGGTACCGCCGGCGGGAGGCCCGCTTCGCCGACGCCCGCGGCCGGGAGCAGTACGAGCGGGCGCGGATCCGGGGTGCCGCGTCGAGTCCCGCGCCGGACGGTGGCGACGACGACCCAGTCGCGTCCTGGCCCCGCGAGGACCGGATCGTCTGTTACTGTGGCTGTCCCCACCACCTCTCGGCGCTCCGGGCCGCGACCCTCATCGCCGACGGCTACGAGCGGGTGTACGTCATCGACGAGGGGTTCTGGGAGTGGCACGACCGGCGGTACCCGGTGGCCGGCACCGAGGTCGCGGTCCGCCCGGAGGTCCGGACGATCCGGGGACGGACCGATTCCCGTCACGCCGGGGAGACGGCGTGGGCGTTCCACGACCCCACCGGACAGCGGGAGGCCGACCCCATCGACGACGGCGGGCGGTACCGCCTCGACCTCTCCTTCGCGGACGTGTCCCCGTCCTCTGTGGTCCGGGTCGGGACCCCGGAGTACACCGTCCGGCGACCGCTCTCGTCCCTGACCGAGGGCGTCGTCACGGGACCGTAGCGTTCCCCTCCGGGACCGTCCGGTCGGGTCGATCCGGAACCGGGGAACCTATTCCGCGGGCCGCCCGAGGGGCGGGCGTGCGCTTCGACCGCGAGTCGGTCTACCGGCGGGTGCCACGGGCGAGGACCCTCAGGGTCGGCGGCGGCCTCGCCCTCGGCGTCGGCGTGGCCCCGGTCGTCGTCGGTGGGGTGGGCCTCCTCGCGGGCCTGTTCCTCGGCCCGGACGCCGTCACCCTCCTCGGGTGGGGGATCCGGCTCGTCGCAGTGGTCGCCGGGCTGGGGGTGCTCGTTCCGGCGTTCCGGACGGGATCCGGGACGTCGCGGCCCCCCGCCGTGGTGGTCCTCGGGTCGGTCCTGGTCGGGATCGGGATCGGATCGCTCGTCGTCGCCGCCCTCCTCGTCCCCCTCCGTGCGTTCCTCGACGTGGCCTTCCCGCCGGGCCTCGGGGTCGACGCCGGCACCCTGGAACTGTTCGCCATCGGGATCCACCTCCTCGCCGCGACCCTCGGAGCGACGACGCTCCACGCCATCGGGCTGTTCTACCGGGGATCCTGGGCGCGGACCGGCGGATCCGGCGAGGAGTGAGGACCGGCGGATCCGGCGAGGAGTGAGGACCGGCGGATCCGGGGCGGGTGATCGGTGAACCCGGGGAGGAGTGACCGGAGGGCGCGAAAAACGAGTCGCGGTCGGGGAGCCCGGAGGGGGGTCAGAGGACCTCGCGCTGGCAGGTCCCACAGAGGGTCTCTTCCTTCACGTCGACCTCCCGCACCGTCGGCGAGAAGTTCATCACGCAGCGCTTGTTGTCGCAGTGTTCCAGTCCGAGAGTGTGACCGATCTCGTGGACGATTTCCTTGCGGACCCGGTCGCTGAAGATGTCCGAGGAAGCCTTCTCGGAGAACCCGCCGTCGCTCTGGGTGCGGAGCCGGTAGGTCGAGACCACGGAGCCGTCGCCGTCGAGGTACGCGAGGCCGAAGACGTAGTTGCGCCGCCGGTAGAACAGGTCCTCGGTGGTGACGGCGATGTTCTTGTCGCCGTCGCCGACCCGCTCGGCGAGTTCGATGAACGCCTCGGCACCGTACTGGTTACGGGCCGCGTCGTAGGCGCCACTGGGGAGGGACTGGGCGTCGTGAACCTTCACGTTGAAGTCGTAGATCGCCCGGAGGCCCGCAGATGCCCCCCGTTTGACCCTTGCCGGCACCTCCCCGACCGGCACGATGTCGACAAGCATACCCCCCTTAGGAACTTCCCCGACATAAACACTCTGCCCCCGGCCGAACACGTCCGACGGATCCGGGGTGGCGACACCCAACTTCCCCCCGGACCGCCGGGACCGACCCCCGTGTGGACGGCCCCCGGCCGACGACCGGGAAACCACCACCGGAGTCGCCGCGGGACCACCCCGGTGACGGAGCTACGTGCCGAAGAGCAGTCCGACGAGGAGGAGCAGGATCACGGTGGCGAGGAAGGCGGCGAGGCTCCACTTCATCACCTTCTTCCAGAGCTCCTCGGGGTCGGTGATCATACCGGGGTGTACGGACGACGGCGACATAACCCCTCGGGGTCAGTGGCCAGGCCGGAGGAGTGGCCGGGCCGGGGGGACGCCCGGGCCGTCAGTACATCGCGTCGACCACGCCGACGACGAAGAACCCGGTGACCATCGTGAAGTCGATCCCTATCGCCACGTCCCAGACGAACAGGGCGCCCTGCCACAGGGCGAGGTCCCAGGGGACCGCCAGGACGTACATCAGCAGGCCGGCGGTCAGGACGACGCACCCGGCGGTCCCGAGGAACGCCGCCATCACGAAGTTCGAGAAGATCGGTCCGGCGACCACACGGGTCTCGCCCTGGTAGAACACGACGACCCCGAGGACCAGGGCGACGACGAACGCAAGGTACAGCAGAGGGCCCTCGTTGAACGCCGCCGCGAACTGGAGGGCGGTGGTTCCCAGCGCGAGGAGCGCGACGTACAGCGGGCGCGGGTACATCTCAGCTCCCCTCCTCGGAGACGCCGTCCTCGGTAACGTCCAGTCCCTTCCGGTTGACCGTGAACGAGACGTCCCCTATCCGCATGCTGAACGTCGCCGAGAGCAACGCCTCGTTCCTGCGGGCCTCCCTGAGGTTACGCTCCTGGTCGGGCGAGAACCCGATGGCGTAGGTGACGGTGAGCGCCTCCCCGGCGGGGAGCACCTCGCCGTTGTCGTCGAGGCGTTCGCCGGCACCGTCGGCGATCAGCGGTGTCGTCCGGTTGTACACCCGGAACCGCGCACTCTCCACGATGACGTCGAACTGGGTCGGGTTCTCCAGCCGGATCGTCGCGACGAAGCGGTCCTCGCGGAGTTCCGAATCGACCAGTTCGGCAGTTATCTGCTCCTTGACGATGGTGGAGGTGCCGATCGAATCGAGCCGGTCGCGGAAGTCGACCGCGGTGACCCCACCGATGGAGACCGACAGTATCAGGAGGGCGGCGAAGGCGACCCGTAGCTGGTCCATGCGCGACCATGAACGAGTGAGCGAGAAAAGGCCTGTGAAACCGCTGTCGTGCGAACGTCTCCACTGGAACTGCCCGTCTGGCCACCGCGGTCCGGAATCTCACCCGGCCGATGATCCCCGTCAGGGAGCCGGGCGGAACCGGCGGAAAAGGCGGGAGGACGCCGGCAAATATGCCAGGGTTTTTAACCCCCTCACGCCAAGACGCCACACATCTTGATTGGACGCGATCGACGACACGAACCGATAGCCGGTTCGGTGACCGCGCCGAACCGAGGGTCGAACCGTCGGTCGGCCGAGTACACATGACGCTACTTGACATCAACGACCTCGACATCAGGTACCGTGTCGGTGAGGGCTCGGAGGTGCGAGCCGTCGACGGCGTGAGCTTCTCCATCGACGAGGGGGAAACCTTCGGTCTCGTCGGGGAGTCCGGCTGTGGCAAGACCACGCTCGGCAAGGGGATCATCCAGCTCCTGGACGAGAACGGCTACATCGCCGGCGGGGAGATCAACTTCAAGGGACGCGACCTCACGGAGTACTCCCAGAGCGAGATCCGTGACGTCCGCTGGGCCGAAATCTCGACGATCCCGCAGGCGTCGATGAGCGGCCTCAACCCCGTCTACAAGGTCGGCGACCAGATCGCCGAGGCGATCCTCCACCACGAACCCGGGACGACCGAACAGGAGGCCGACGAGCGTGCCCGGGAACTGCTGGAACGGGTCGGCGTCGACGCCGACCGGGCCGACGACTACGCCCACGAGTTCTCCGGCGGGATGAAACAGCGGGCGATGATCGCCATGGCGCTGTCGTGCTCGCCCGACCTTATCATCGCCGACGAACCGACCACCGCCCTGGACGTCATCGTCCAGGACCAGGTGCTCGACGAACTGGAGGAACTCCAGAAGGAGACCGGGGTGTCCTTCCTCATCATCAGCCACGACATCAGCGTCATCGCGGAGACCTGCGACCGCGTCGGCGTGATGTACGGCGGCAAGATGATGGAGGTCGGCGAGACCGACGAGGTCTTCGAGACCCCCGCGAACCCCTACACCATGGGCCTGAAGAACTCCTTCCCGAACATCGAGGAGGCGATGGACACGCTGGTGTCCATCCCCGGCACGCCCCCGACCCTGCGCGACCCGGCGCCGGGCTGTCGGTTCCGGGACCGGTGTCCGTTCGCCACCTCCGAGTGCGAGACCGAACACCCGCCGACGTACGCCGTCGACACCGGCGGCGTCAGGGAGACGACGGCCTACGGGGAACACCAGTCGGCCTGCTACCACCTCGACAAGCTAGAGCGGATGCGCCGCGAGGCACGCGACAAGGATACCTGGGCCGCAGGGGAGGTCGAGCCATGAGCGCCGACGAACCCATCCTCCGGGTCGACAACGCCTCGAAGTACTTCGGCGGGGAGCAGGGACTGGTCGACGTCCTCCTCCGGCGCCGGCCCACGCCGGTCCGCGCCGTCGACTCCGTCTCCCTGGAGATAGAGCAGGGAGAGATCATGGGCATCGCCGGCGAATCCGGCTGTGGCAAGACCACGCTCGGGAAGATGCTGGTCAACCTCTACGAACCCACCGCCGGGGAACTCTACTTCGAGGGGACCCCCTACTCGGACCTCCGGGGCGAGAACCTCAAGGAGTTCCGCAAGCGGGTCCAGATGATCTTCCAGGACCCCTTCGAGAGCCTCAACCCCCGCTTCACCGTGATGGACACGGTGAGCGAACCGCTCCGGGTCAACGACATGGTCGACACCTACGACGAGCGCCGCGAACGGGTGATCCGTGCCCTGGAGGACGCCGGCCTCGAACCCGCCGAGGAGTACCTCCGGAGCTTCCCCCGGGAGCTGTCGGGCGGCGAGCAACAGCGGGTCGCCATCGCCAGGGCCCTGGTCGTCAACCCCGACTTCATCGTCGCCGACGAACCGGTCTCGATGCTCGACGTCTCCATCCGGGCCGGCGTGCTCAACCTGATGAAGGACCTCCGCGACGAGTACGACCTCACCTACGTGTTCATCAGCCACGACCTCTCGCTGATCCGGTACATGTGCGACCGGACCGCGATCATGTACCTCGGCGACGTGGTCGAGGTGTCCGACACCGAGAGCGTCGTGACCGACCCGAAACACCCCTACACCCAGGCTCTGCTCGACGCCGTGCCGACGCCGGACCCCAACAGCGTCCGCAACCGCGCCCGCATCGAGGGGCAGATCCCCTCCCCCGACGACCCGCCCTCCGGGTGCAAGTTCCACCCCCGCTGTCCGGAGTACATCGGCGACGTCTGCGAGGACGTCGACCCGGACATGCGACCGACCGACGACCCGGACCACCAGGTCACGTGCCACCTCTACGACAAGCCGGTCGGGGCCGACACCGACGCCGACCGCGACGTGGCCGACCAGCGAGCGGACGACTGACGACTCCCAGTGCGACTCAGCCGCCTCTTCCCCGCTCTCGCCTTCCTCGGCCTCGTCCCGGTGACCCTCTGGGTCGCCTACGCCGGCAGCGGCGCCGGCCTCTACCCCCACTCCGCGATCCCGATCGTCTTCGCCGTCGCGTTCGCCGTCGGCGTCGTCGTCGTGTTCGTCGTCCTCTCGACGCTCCGGGAACGACTGGCGTGACCGTCCCACCCGGCTACCGGTCGCCGACCTCGCCGCCAGTGGTCCGGAGTATCGAGAGGCTCACCAGGAACAGGCAGGTGAAGGCGATACCCATCAGCGCGATCCCCAGGGATCCCCACTCGCTGTCGGGGTTCGTCGGGTCGCCCAGCACGGAGATGGTGACCCCCGCGACCCCGGTGACGTAGGCGACCCCGATCAACAGCGCCTCGCGCATCGCCCGGCTCCGGAAGGACATGAGCCCGTCGTAGCACCAGGCACCGAGCCCGCGGATCGTCCCGCGGATCCACGAGGCGACGCCGCGGAGCGCGTCCACGACCCGGGAGAGGGGTCCCGGCCCCGCGGATCCGGACATGCCCTACACCCGCAGGTCTTCGTAGGTGGCCTCGACGGCGTGTTCCACGGTCGAGAGGACGAGCTTGACCAGGGTGACGAGGGTATCCTCGGCGGGCATGTCGCCGGAGGGGAGCGGATCCCCCGTCGGCTCGGGCGCCAGCCGCTCGGGGGAGTCCTCCGGGTCGTACCACTCCGAGACGCCCACCGACAGGTTGGTGCGGTCGTCGTAGACCGACAGGAGCAGTTCCCGCTCCGGTTCGTCCTCCGGGTCGTAGGTGACCCTGAAGAGGTACTGCCAGGTCCGGCGCTCGCGTTCCGGCTGGTCGGCACCGGCCTCCAGGCCGGGAACGTTCGGGGTCCCGAACAGCTGTACCAGCCGGTAGAGTGCGATGGGCGTGTCCGCGTCCGACGCTATCCGTCGGTTCAGGTACCGGGGGATGCCGGTCGTCGCCAGGGTCTCCCCGGCGTCGGCACGCTCACGGATCCGCCCGGGGGCGACCGGTTCCAGGGTGACCTGCTGCTGGAGCGCCGCGAGTTCCTCCGGCATGTACCGGTAGCCGTCCTGTCGGCGGTCTGCGGGCGGTCGGGTCACGGGGTTACCACCCCACCAACCGGGCGGAGGCCCGCGTGACCAGGAGTCCCACCACCAGGAACACGACGGCGATCGCCAGCAACACGAACTTCTGGCCGGGCGTCGTGAGGAAGGGGGCCGACACGTACGGTCCCCGGGAGAACCCGGTCGACAGGAGGAGGGTGCCGACGAAGAACGCGCCGGTCCCCGCGTACTTCCCGACCGCGTTGCTCAGGGTGAGCTTCGAGCGGTACAGCCGGACGAGGAAGCCGACCGTCGCGAGGGCGATCCCGCCGTAGATGAGGACGTCACGCTGACCCTGGGTGAGGTACGTTCCGCTGCCTTCCCTGAGCCCCACCGACAGGAACAGGATGACGAACGACACGCCGAGCGCGAACAGCAGGACGCCGACGAACGTCCCGACGCCGAAGCCGATCTCGCGGCCGTACTCTTCGGTGTTCATGCTGAGGTCTGTGGGTTCATGACGTCTTCGAGGCTGTACCCGACGAAGTAGAACGACGCGGCCAGCGCCGTGATCATCAGTCCGGGCGGCAGCAGCCACCACCAGGCGTCGTAGACGTAGCCGGTCGTCTGGATCCAGTTGAGCATCGTCCCCCAGGAGACGTTGGTGAAGTCCGCCAGCCCGAGGAACGCCAGGTTCGCCTGGGTGAGCACCGCGATCGCCGAGTCCTGGGCCAGGTAGATGAACGCCAGGGGCAGGACGTTCGGGAAGATGTGCCGGAACACGATCCGGGTGTCCGACGCCCCCGATACCTTGGCCGCCTCGACGTACGACCGCTCCTTGAGGCTCAGGGTCTCGCCGCGTATCACGATCGCGTTGTTCAACCACGACTTGATCACGATCGCTATGATGATATTCGTCGTCGTGATCCCGTTGGCGGCGACGAGGACGATCACCAGCGGCAGGAACGGGAGACCGAACATGAGGTCGATCACCCGCTGGATGAACTCGTCGATCCAGGTGTCGCCGTAGTAGCCGCTGATCAGTCCCAGCGGGACGCCGACCAGCGACGAGAGCAGGCCGGCGGCCAGGCCGATGTACAGCGCCGTCTGGGAGCCGTAGATGAGCCGCGAGAGGACGTCGGATCCTCTGTGGTCCGTGCCCAGGGGCGCGAAGTACGGGTCGCCGGTGAAGTCGCCGAACTTCGGCGGTGCCGGGTGCGATATCGTCTTGCCCGAACTCTCCTTCTGGGCCCGGCAGTCCAGCGGGTTATCGGCCGTGCTACAGTCGTCCGGCAGGTCGGCGTTGCCGCCCTTGTCGAGCACCTCCGGCGCCCGCCAGTCCAGCGAGTGCGGCGCCAGGAACGGCGCCGCCAGGGCGGTGACGATCAGTCCGATCAGGATGAGGAGGCCGAGGACGCCGACCCGCTGGTCGGCGAACCGGCCCACCCCGCGCCGGATCGACTGGTAGAGGCCGTAGTGGCGTTGCTTGATCCGCGTGAACAGGGACATGTCGTCGTCTTCTGCACTCATGAGCTCTCACCGAACTTGATTCGGGGGTCGAGGAACGTGTAGGCCACGTCGGTCAGGAAGCGCATCACGACCACGAGCACCCCCAGGAAGAAGAACGCGGCCAGCGCGACCGGGAAGTTCCGCTCCAGGATGGCGCTGACGAGGAGGGCACCGATCCCGGGCCAGGAGAACACCGTCTCGACGATGACGCTCCCGTCGATGATGAACGCGATGCCGATGATGGCCTGGGTGGCGACCGGGATGAGGGCGTTCCGGGCGCCGTGCTTGTACTTCACGACCGACGGCGGTAGCCCCTTCGCCCGGGCCGTCTCGATGTAGGGGGCGTCGACGACCTCCTGCATCGAGGTCCGCATCACGAGCATCGCACCCGCCCACCCGACGATGAGCAACGACCCGGCGGGCAGGACGAGGTGGTACATCACGTCGGTCACCAGGTTCAACGCGGAGAACTCCGACTGGAACGCCGTCGTCATGTGTCCCAGCGGGAGGACGTCGAAGGCGAACTGGCCGTGGGCGAACACCAGCAGCAGCATCCAGCCGATCCAGAAGAAGGGAACGCTGTAGAGGGTCAGTCCCGTGAGGAAACCACCCTTGTCGGTCTTCGTGCCGCGGTTCCAGCCGAAGTGGATCCCGGCGATGATGCCGACCGTGTACTGGAGCAGGAAGGCGGTGCCGAACAGCACCAGCGTGCGGGGGAGCCGGATCGCGATGATGGTGACGACCTTGTCCGTCGAGTTCAGCGAGTAGCCGAAGTCGAAGGTCGCGTAGTTGAACACCCACCGCAAGTACTGCTTCCAGAGGGGCTGGTTCAACCCGTACCGTCTCCGCAACGCCTCGATCGATTCCTGGTCGAGTTGTGGGTTCAGGAGGATGTCGGCGATGTCACCCGGCATCGCCTTCAACAGCAGGAACAGCAGCGTCAGCAGTGCCCAGATGATGAAGATCGACACCGCTGCCCGCTTTGCGACGTACTTGAAACTCAGGCGCGTCTCGACCATAGCGGTTCACCTCCACCGGACCGTTCGTGGCGGACAATGCACGGACGGGAAAGCATAATTATTGGGTTCGTTTTTATCGTACGGTTAATACCCTTTCGGAAGTTCGCGCGACGGCACTCCGGCCGTGCGGAGTGGTATCCGGCTCACCAGAGGCAGGGCGTTCGGCGGCGGGGGAGGGCGGCACGAACTCCGCGGGAACCGGCGTCGGTCGCCGGTTACTGGGTCTGCGCGAGGTTCAGGAAGCTGTCCTGGTTGATCGTCGTCCCCAGGCCACCGACCCAGCCGGTGAACCGGTTGTTGGTCGGCTCCAGCAGGTTGGAGACGTCGGAGATGTTGGTCGGCGCGTCCTTGTAGACCTGGGCACAGACCTGCCGGACGACCGGCTGGCGCTTGTTGAAGTCCATGAACTCCAGGTCACGGAAGATCAGCTCGTCGGCACCGGTGTAGCCCATCGGGTTGAACTTCCCGGTGTCCAGGGTGCTGTCGAGGTCGGCGCCCTCGCTGCTGTACAGCGACGACAGGTGGGTGACGTTGACGCCCAGGCCCCAGCCCATGGAGTACATGTCGAAGTCCTCCTGGACGTACACGGTGGGGATCTGGGCGTTGATCGTCTTGACCTTCGGCTCGACGGGGACGCCGAGCTTCTTCAGCAGGCCGGTCTGCTGCTGGCCGTAGCGGGCCTGGTAGAGGTCCTCCTGGGGCGGCTGGAAGCTGTAGACGAGCGGCCCCTGGCCACCGTTGCCGTCGTTGTCGGTGTGGGCCTCGGTGATGTGCTCGCCGTTGACGTACAGCTCCTGGCCGTCGGGCGCGGTGGTGAGGCTGGTCTGGGCCTCGCCGAAGCTGTAGTCGTGCTTGGCGTCGGGGTGGTTGATCAGGAAGTCACGCGCCTCCTGAATGGCGTCCTCGCCCAGGTTGAAGCTGCCGGGCTCGCCGGGGAACGAGAGGTCCGGCATCTCGATCTCCTGGCGCGGCGAGTCGAAGTACTCGTCGACGCCGTCGGACTTGTACCGCTGGCCGGCGATCTCCCCGGGCGCGGGCGGCCGCCAGCTCTCCAGGGCTGGGATGACGGCGTAGTCGCCCTCCACGGCGCCGATGTTGCTGTAGGGCTGCTCGACGACCCACGTCTTGTCGAAAGTCTTGTTGAGGAACTGCCGGAACGCGACGTCGTCGAACGGCACCCGACGCAGGTTGTACGAGATGTGGTTGTACCCCGACTCCTGGCTCTGGTGGACCGTGAACTGGTCGTCGTTCTGGGCCTGGACGGCGGTGTTGACCGTGAAGCCGCCGGCGGAGAAGCCCGCGTCGATGTCGCCGTTGAGGACCGCCTGCTCCATCTGGTTCTTCGACCCGAAGACCTCGAACCGGAGGCCGTCGAGGATGGGGGCGTCGTCGCGGATCCAGTCGGCGTCCCCGGCCATCGGGAAGGTGTCGTAGGCCGGTTCGAGTTCGTACCAGTTCTCCCAGTTGAAGTCGACCAGTTCCCAGGCGCCGGCACCGACGAGTCCCTCGTCGGCCTCCCGGGGCGAATAAGTGGTGAAGTCGTCGACGTCCGACCAGATGTGCTCGGGCAGGATCGGGTACCCGAGGATGTTGGTGAACCAGCGCTGCTCCTTCTGGGCGAGGTAGATGTCGACCGTCTGGTCGTCGATGACCTCGACGCCGTCACCGGGCTCGCCGCGCATGTTATTGTGCGCGGCGGCCGTCAGCGACTCGGTCGGCTGCTGCTCGCGGAAGTACTGCGCCGAGAAGGCGTAGTCCTCCGCGGTGACCGCCTCGCCGTCGTGGAACTCGAGGTCGTCCCGGAGCGTGGCGTTCGCGATGGTCGGCTCGTCGCTCCCGGCGTTGTCCGGGTTGAGCTCCCAGTCGGTGAACGCCCACGGCTCGAAGTCCGTGGTCTCGGGGTGGGTCGTCGTCCCGTAGAGCATCACCGCGTTGATGATGTAGAAGCTGTACACCGACCCCGCCTGGAGCGGATTGAGCGTCGCCGGCGAAACCTGGAGTCCGACGACCGGCTTGCCGCCCGGCTGGACCCCACCGGGATCCTCGGTGGTGGTCTGGGTCTCCGTCTGCGTCGTCGTCGTGCCACCGTCCTCGGTGGTGGTCATGACGTCGGTCTCGGTATCCGTCGCTGTCCCGCTGTCACTACCGCCGTCAGTACAACCCGCGAGGCCGGCGGCGGCGCCAGCGCCGAGCCCGGCAAGGAACTTCCGCCTGTCGAAACCGGAATCGTTGCTGATATCGTCTGTCATAGTTCTCTCCGGCAGTGCCACACACGCGGCACGCCTTAGCGTGACTGCATACTCTATATATATAGTTATTGTGATTGGTGAAACGGAGGTTTCAGCCTTCTCTGCTTGCCGATCGCCCCCCGTTCCGGGGTATCCAGGCGGTCCACCGGGCTGAAAAAACCCGTCCACTCGTCCCGACAGGTTCGCCTCGCTCCGGGACCGCTCCGGACGGGGGCGGCCGGAAACCGTCGGTCGGTTCCGACGGGTTTATTAGCTCGTGGACAGGATCGTCGGGTATGTCAGTCGCGCCAGGCGTTCCCGGCGACTGCGACGACACCGAGGTGATCGCCTCCGTGGACGGCGACGGATCCCGTCAGGAGTTCGTACTCGCGGACATCAGCGAGGACGACGCCTGGCTATCGATGAGCGCCGACGACGCGCCGACGCTACCGGCCTGGCGCTGACACCCGCCGCTTCTCCGGTCCCGTTCGATCCACTCCTAGCTCCAGGTCCGTCCCGGTCCACCCCGGACGGGTCGGTGGTCACCCCGTCCCACCACCCGGTCCACCACCGGTGGCGATCCCCGGGTCGGTATCCACGGTCGATCCGGTGGTCGCGATCCACTTTTGTCGTCGGCACCCGTGGAGCGGTGTATGCACCACCGGGAGGTCACCCCCGCCGGCGAGTACCTCGCACGCCTGGAGACCGGGCGTGACTGGCGCGAACAGATCGAGGCGTTCGCCCGCGAACGAGGCATCGAATCGGCGTGGTTCCAGGGGATGGGCGCCGTGCAGGACGCCGAGGTGTGGTACTACGACCAGGACGACAAGGAGTACGAACCGATCGAGTTCGACGAGCACCTCGAAGTCGCGGCCTGCGTCGGCAACGTCGCACGCCTGGACGGCGAACCGTTCGCCCACACCCACGCCGTCCTCGGGCGGGACGACGCCGGCACCCTCTCGGGCCACCTGAACGCCGGGACCGTCTTCGCCGGCGAGTTGCACCTGCGGGCCTTCGAGGAGCCACTGGTCCGCGAGCACCACCCCGGGACCGACCTGGACCTCTGGTTGAACCCGTGAGCGACGAGCGGTACTTCCGGCGGCTGGAGTCCGAACTGGAGGCGGCCCGCGAGGTCGCGGCGCGGGCCCGCGCCCAGGGCCGGGACCCGGAACCCGAGATAGAGATCCCCGCCGCGAGGGACATGGCCGACCGCGTCGAGAAGGTCCTGGGGATCGACGGCGTCGCCGACCGGATCCGCGAACTGGAGGGCGACCACTCCCGGGAGGAGGCCGCCCTCGCGATGGTCGAGGACTTCGTCGAGGGGACCGTCGGCGACTACGACACCGACGCCGCCAAGATAGAGGGAGCCGTCCGGACCGCGGTCGCCCTCCTGACCGAGGGCGTGGTCGCCGCGCCCATCGAGGGGATCGACCTGGTCGAGGTCCTGGAGAACGACGACGTCGACGAGCGAAGTTCGTCGGGCAACCAGAACTCGCCGAGTTCTGGTGACGGTACCGAGTTCATCAACGTCTACTACGCCGGCCCGATCCGGTCCGCGGGGGGTACCGCCCAGGCGCTATCGGTACTCGTCGCCGACTACGCCCGGTCGCTCCTGGGGCTCTCGGAGTACGACGCACGCACCGAGGAGGTCGACCGCTACGCCGAGGAGGTCACCCTCTACGACGACGAGACCGGACTCCAGTACTCCCCCAGCGACGAGGAGGCGAAGTTCATCGCCCGGCACATGCCGATCATGCTGGACGGGGAGGCCACCAGCGACGGCGAGGTCTCCGGCACCCGGGACATCGAACGCGTCGACACCAACGGCGCCCGCGGCGGGATGTGCCTCGTCCTCGCCGAGGGCATCGCCCTGAAGGCCCCGAAGATCCAGCGCTACACCCGCGAACTCGACGAGGTCGAGTGGCCCTGGCTCCAGGACCTGATCGACGGGACCATCGGCGAGGACGACGGCGACGAGGCCGACGAGGACGCTGGGACCGACGACGACGGAGACGCGACGGACGGAGCCGATGACGACGACGCGGGCGACGAACCGGACGGCCCACCCCGCGCCGAACCGCACAAGAAGTACCTCCGGGACCTGATCGCCGGCCGTCCCGTCTTCTCGCACCCGAGCAAGCCCGGGGGCTTCCGCCTGCGCTACGGCCGGGCACGAAACCACGGCCACGCAACCGCCGGGATCCACCCGGCGACGATGCACCTCGTCGACGACTTCCTCGCGACCGGGACACAGATCAAGACCGAACTCCCCGGCAAGGCGGCGGGCATCGTCCCCGTCGACAGCATCGAGGGGCCGACGGTCCGCCTGGCCAACGGCGACGTCAGACGGATCGACGACGCCGAGGAGGCGAAGGCGGTCCGCAACGGGGTCGAGGCCGTTCTCGACATCGGCGAGTACCTCGTCAACTACGGCGAGTTCGTCGAGAACAACCACGACCTCGTCCCCGCCTCCTACACCGTCGAGTGGTGGGTCCAAGAACTGGAGCGCACCGACGCCGACGTGCGGGCCATGCGGGACTCCCCGCGGGTGGACCTCGACGACCCCGACCCCGGTGAGGCCCTGGAGTGGGCCCGCGAGTACGACGCCCCGCTCCACCCCGCCTACACCTACCTGTGGCACGACGTCGACCCCGGCGAGTTCGAGCGACTGGCCGGCGTCGTCGCTGCCGGCCGGGTCCGCGAGGACGGTGCCCTCGTCCTCCACGACGACGCCGCGACCCGCCGGAGCCTCGAAGCACTGCTCGTCGAACACACCCAGGGCGTCGACCCCGCCGAGGCGCTCCCCGGCGAGGCGACCCCGGAGAGCTGGGTGGTCCGGAACGGTCACGGGGCCGAGGACGAGGGGGGATCCGAGGCCGCGGGATCGACCGCGGATCCCCGACCGGAGCGCCCGAACGGACCGGACGACGACGCCGCCATCGTCGTCCCGACCTGGCGACCGCTCGCGGTCTGTCTCGGGCTGGACCCCGACAGCGGCCTGGAGCGCACCTGGGCGGACCTGCCCGACGAGGCCCGCGAGTGGCCCAACGCGGTGGAGGCGGTCAACGCCGTCGCGCCCGTCACCGTCCGGGAGCGGGCCCCGACCCGGGTCGGCAACCGGATGGGCCGGCCCGAGAAGTCCGAGAGGCGGCCGCCGACCACCAGCCACACCGGGGTGCCACGCCCGGCCGGGTCGAGGTGGAGGTCGGTCGCCGCCGGTGCCGGGACTGCGGGGACGAGACGTTCAAGAGCCGGTGTCCCGACTGCGGTGGCCACACCGACCCCCACTACACCTGCCCCGACTGCGGGCAGACCGTCCACCCCGACGAGTCCGGGCGGGTCCACTGCTCGCGGTGTGACGTCGAGGCCAGCGCCGTCGAACCCCGGGAAGTGAACGTCGACGCCGAGTACCGGGACGCCCTGGCGGCGGTCGGGGAACGCGAGAACGCCTTCGACATCCTGAAGGGGGTCAAGGGGTTGACCTCGACGGTCAAGACGCCCGAACCCCTCGCCAAGGGCGTCCTGCGGTCGAAACACGGCGTCTCCGCGTTCAAGGACGGCACCGTCCGCTACGACATGACCGACCTCCCCGTGACGGCCGTCCGCCCGGAGGAACTCGACGTGAGCGCCGGACGGCTCCGGGAACTCGGGTACGAGACCGACGTCCACGGCGACCCGCTCCGCCACGACGACCAGGTGGTCGAACTGAAGGTCCAGGACGTCGTGCTCTCGGAGGGCGCCGCCGACCACATGGTCGCCACCGCCGACTTCGTCGACGACCTCCTGGAGTCCTTTTACGGCCTGGATCCCTTCTACGAGATCGACGAGCGAGAGGACCTGATCGGCGAACTCGTCTTCGGGATGGCCCCCCACACCTCCGCCGCGACGGTGGCCCGCGTCGTCGGGTTCACGACCGCGGCCGGGGGGTACGCGCACCCCTACTTCCACGCCGCGAAGCGCCGCAACTGCTTCCACCCCGACACGAAGGTGTGGTACGAGGACGAAAACGGCCGGTGGCGTCACGAACGGATCGAACGGCTGGTTGAGGATCGGATCGACGAGACCCGTGCCGAGGCGGACGACTTCGGGGCAGTGGTCGACCACCTCGACGGGGAATCCCTGTCCGTCCCATCGGTAGACGAACACGGTGACGTCGAATGCAAGCCGGTCGAAGCGATCAGCAGACACCCCGCACCGGACCACTTGGTAGAAGTAGAGACGGAAACCGGACGGGAAATTACGGTAACACCGAATCACTCGATGCTCCGGTGGGACGACGACCAGGGACGGATCGAACGGGTCGAAGCCCGGAATCTCACGGCTGGCGACGAAGTTCCGGTTCCGACCGATCGACCCGGCACGGACGGAATTCGGCAAAGACCCCTCCGTGCGGACGGCGGATCGACCAACGGTCAGGACACCGTCATACGTACCGAGATCGTCACCTCCGACGTCGAAAATACCTACTGCCTTACTATCAAAGACAATCATACACTAATTGCGGAGGACACCCATGTAGGCCAGTGTGATGGCGACGAAGATTGCGTTATGCTATTGATGGATGGACTGCTGAATTTCAGTAAATATTATCTTCCTGACCAAAGAGGCGGGCAGATGGATGCACCCCTGGTCATGTCCTCGCGGATCGACCCCGCCGAGATCGACGACGAGGCCCACAACGTCGACATCGTCGAGGAGTACCCCCTGGAACTGTACGAGGCGAGCCGCGAACTCGCCCACCCGGAGGCGGTGGACGTCGAGATAGCCGAGGACCGCCTGGGGACCGACCGGGAGACGGCGGGGTTCGGCCACACCCACGACACCACCCACATCGCCGCCGGGCCGGACCTGTCGGCCTACAAGACCCTGGAGGACATGCAGGACAAGATGGACGGGCAACTGGAACTCGCCCGGAAGATCCGCGCCGTCGACGAGACGGACGTCGCCGAACGGGTCATCGAGTACCACTTCCTGCCGGACCTGATCGGCAACCTCCGGGCGTTCTCCCGCCAGGAGGTCCGGTGCCTGGACTGCGGCACGAAGTACCGCCGCCCCCCACTCGCCGGCGACTGCCGGGAGTGTGGCGGGGACGTGACCCTCACCGTCCACGAGGGGTCGGTAACCAAGTACCTCGAAACGGCGACCCGGATCGCCGAGGAGTACGGCGCCCGGGAGTACACGAAACAGCGCCTGGAGGTACTGGAGATGTCGATCGAGAGCATCTTCGAGAACGACAAGAACAAGCAGAGCGGGATCGCGGACTTCATGTGAGCGACGACGGTCGCGTCGGTATTCGGGTTGCCGCAGTCGGGCGATCGTTCCCCCTGAGAGTTCAGGCCGTCGGGCTACCCACGGCGGGCCGTTAGCCCGCCCGGGTACCACCGATGAAGCGAAGAACGGTCATCGCCAGCGTCAGCACAGCACTCGCCGGCGTCGCCGTCGCGGGATGCGGGACGGGCGGACCGGTCGTCCGCGGGACCCCGGAATCATCGGATCGACTGGATCTCCGGGCGACATTAATGGTGAGCGAGTCCGTACCTCCACCATGGCCCACGACCACGACGAACTCGGGATCCGGTTCGGGAACGCGGTCTACGACGACGACGGCCGGGAACTGGGGACGATCCGCGGGTTCGACGAGCACGGGTTCTACGTCACGCTCGACGATGGGCTTGCGGAGTTGAGCGTCGAGCACGTGCGGTCCTCGCCCCAACTGGGCGAGGCCGAACTGATGTGGCGCTGCTGGCAGTGTGGCGAGATGGGCCGCCTGGAGGGGGAGGTCCCCGAGTGCTGTCCGGCGTGTGACTCCCCCGAGGAGGAACTGTACTACTGGATCGAGGACTGACGAGGACCGCCGGAAGCGAGGACCGATCCCCGGTGACGACCCCGGTCGGAGACACCCTTTTACCGGGACGGCGCGAAGGCGGCCGGCATGGAGGTCGTCGTCTTCGGGGCCGGGAGCCTGGGGAGCCTCCTCGGGGGGTTGCTGGCCCGGGAGCACGACGTGACGCTGGTCGGTCGGGACCCCCACGTCGGGGCGGTCCGGTCGGACGGCCTGACCGTCGGCGGCGAGTTCGAGTTCGCGGTCCACCCCGACGCGACGACCGACGGCCGGGGCCTGTCGGCCGACCTGGCCGTCGTGACCGTCAAGGCCTTCGACACCCCGACGGCAGCCCGACGGCTCGCCACCGGCGAGTACGGGGCAGCACTCTCGCTGTCGAACGGGATGGGCAACGAGGATCGGCTGGCCGCCCACCTCGACGCCCCGGTGCTCGCGGGGACGGCCACCTACGGCGCGGTCCTGGAGCGCCCGGGCCACGTCGAGTGTACCGGGGTCGGCGAGGTCGTCCTGGGCGCCCGGGAGGGCGGCCCGTCGCCCGCCGCCGATCGCGCGGGCACCGCTTTCCGGACCGCCGGAATCGAGACGACCGTCGCGGCGGATATGCCCCGGCGCCTCTGGGAAAAACTGGCGGTCAACGCCGGCATCAACGCCGTCACCGCGCTGGCCCGCGTCGAGAACGGCCGGCTACTGGCCGGCGAGGCCAACGAACTGGCCCGCGAGGCCGCCACGGAGACCGCTCGCGTCGCCCGGTCAGAGGGGATCGACCTGTCGGACGACGAGGCCGTCGCCGCCGTCGAGTCCGTCGCCGAGGCGACCGCCGCCAACGACTCCTCGATGCTCCAGGACGTGCGGGCGGGCCGCCGGACGGAGGTCGACGCCATCAACGGCTACGTCGTCGACCGTGCCGAGGCGGCGAACCTGGACGTCCCCGTCAACCGCACCCTCGCGGGTCTCCTGCGGGCCTGGGAGCGCGGGCGGGACGTTCGATGACCTGGCGACCCGGGAACTCCTGGTCGCGAGACGGCCGCGGGGCGGAGACGAACCGCGATCCGACCTGCCGAACGGCGCGTGCGACGTGAGCGCCGCGAGGCGCGAACCGCGCGCGAGGGACGAGCGAGCGACTGCAGGGAGCGAGCGAGTCGGCTGGGGAGGGTGTGGCTGCGGTGGGCGGGACCGTCGGTCGACGACTAACCGGCACAGTAGCCCGGGAGACCCACCGCAGGTGTCGGTCGACGCCGCCCCCGGTCCGGGCGCTTCCATCGTCGTCGAAACGGGATCGTCGGCGACTGGCCCGGCCCGATCGGTATCGGCCAATGAAAGGTCCGGGGGCTTTCGGAGCGATCCCGACGGAACGGAATACCGAACGACGGCGGAGTTCGCTACCGACTTCCGACCCACGGAACGCGAAACGAGCGATCGAACGTGGTTTAGAACGGGGCCTGCGGGCCCTCGTCGTCCTCGCCGTCGTCGTCGGTGGTCTCGCCGGGGAACGAGGGGGTCATGCCGCCGCCGGTGCTCCCGCCGCGGCCGCCGTGGGCGCCGCCACCGCCACCGCCGCCCATGCCGGTGTTGGCGTGGACGGTCTCGATCTCGGGGATCTCCTTGACCATGCGGGACTTGATCGCCTGGATCGTCATCGGGCTGATCCCACAGCCCGAGCAGGCGCCGCCGAGCTGGATGCTGACCTCGCCGGCCTCCTCGTCGATGTTCTCGATGGCGGCGGTGCCGCCGTGCATCTGGATCTGCGGGAAGTTCCGGCGCAGGAAGTTCTCGACCCGGTCCTCGAGGGACTTCTCGCCGCCCTCCGTATCCGTACTCATGTGTCCCCGTAGGCGTGCGAGCGTTGATAGACCTTTGGTTCGTCCGGCGTATTTCGGGTCGTTTCCGCCGTCGATCCGGCGTATTCCGGGCCTTCCTCCGGTCGCTCCGGGTGCGTGCCGGAGTACCGTCCATCGACTCCCCGGGATCGGGGACCTGCCCTCCCCCGGGTCCGGTCCCTCGGGCCGCGGTGGCCCTCGGGACCGTCCCGGCCCCGCACGCGGGGGTCGTCACCGGCAGTCGCTCGCGCGTTTACAGTAACGTTACTGTAAGCCCGGATCCCCCGTTCGCCCGATCTGTCGTCCCCACGGACCCCGGCGATCCCGCCGACGGCTCGCTACTCTGAGTCCCGGTCGTCCCCGTCCTCGAACCCGAAGATCCGCCGGAGTTCGGTCTCGATGCGGTCGGCGTAGATGGTGATGGTCTCCTCGGCCTTCCCGTCGGGGACGAGGACGGCGTCCAGGCGGTCGACGGGGTCCTCGGGGAGAACCACCCGGAAGTGGCCGTCGCCCTCGTAGACGGGTTCGCTGTCGTCGAGCACTTGCTGGTCGATGGCGTGGACGAGTTCGGAGTCGTAGCGGTCGTTCATGTGCTCGAAGGCGTCCCGGTAGGCCCGTTCGAGTTCGGGGAGGTAGTGGACGTACTTCTCCTCGAACTTCTCGGGGTCGAACTCGGTCATGGCCGGACGGACGGCCGGAGCGGGCAAAAGTGGGGCGGTCCGGTGTCCTCCCATACCGGGGAACGCCGTCGGATCACCGGCCGGCAACCGCCGACGTTGTACCGTTCGGTCCGTAGGTATCCAGCACGCTGGAGCACTCCGGATCGTCCCCGTACCAGACGATGCGCACGCTATCGTCCGCCGAGGCGGGAACTGTAACGGAGTCGTTCGGACGGACTGGAGGCGGAACCCGGTCTACACGGGCGCCGTTCACGACGATACTCAGGTTCTTCGTCGTTTCGCGAACGAACGTGTCTCCACCGCTGTGCGTGATCCGGAGCACCCCGTCGGAGGCCGCTTCGAAGGTGAACTCCGCATTGGGTCGATCCATACATCCCGATGAATCCGCTACTGCATCCGCCCACCACCCATTGATCAGCACGGCTGTGGTCAATACTGCCCCTAAAACGAATATGATTACAATCGCGTTTGAATTAATGCGGCCGATATCTACTTTGTTTGAACCTATCATACTACTCTATAACCATAGATGAGTTAATAATAAAATATTATTTATAATTTCATTATCCTATCGCCATATTTGGCCACCGATCTGTTATTTCATACATAGTAGGCCCCAAAGCATAGTAATATTCTTGGTCACCATCACAATCGCTATTCCCTGTGGAATCCTGGCCCTCTGTATGCATTCCAACAAGATAGCCATCACGGGTGTAGATTGGGCCTCCAGAGTCACCGGCAGCAGACCCTAGGTTGGTCTTTACCCCTTGGGAATTCCAATCACTACAATCTTCATTGCTTCTGACTTTAGTCCTCTCTATTTTACCACCTCGTGTCCCAGTTGATGTACCGGTGGCATACACTGTTTCATTACTCTCAGCAAGGTTGGCAACACCCCAGTCAGTATAATATCCTTCTACATTAATCCGGCCGACCACAAGATCCTCTATTTCCCCATCAAGATCTACATTATAATTATCGCATGTTGAGATGGCCATATCCATAATTTCATCTTTTGCATATATCGATCCTAAGATTCTCGTATATTGATATGTGCTGTCCTGAATATCATCATCATCACATTCTTGTTTATCATTCGCAAGGGCGTGTGCTGCACCCATCATCATAAATTCACCATCATAACTCGGCTTTGCACGTTGAGTATTCTACACTTCCTTGGGCGACCAATCCGCTGAACTGCTGACGTTTGAAATCGGTGATAGACCACCTCATCCGCCTCTTACTCCGAAATGTATGTCAACCACCCAACGTGCAAAGCTGAGCATCATAATAAACTCTCGTGCAAGATGTAGCACAAGCTTCTATACTATTGCTACTGATTGCTACTCCACCAGGCATATTATCATAGTTAGAATCGTTATAACAAGCTTGAGGCACGGACTTATTGGCCAATTCTGTGTGGATCGGTTGTCCTTCATACTTTTCAGGGAGGTCTGATATTACATCTTTATTTTCTATCCCAACAAATATCCGAAATCCAGATCGCCCATCATGACTTTGTTCGGAAGGTTCCAACCCTGTTTCATTGATCCCTGGATGGCCTGCATACTCATCGTTGAAATTTGCCACTATTTCATTCATATTATCAAGATGTTCTTTCCACGGTTTGGGAACTACAAACCACTCAATAACATCATCACCTGATTTGATTTTTGCTAAGCGCACTTTGTCATTTCCATCTATATCATAAGATCCACTGGTTGCTTTGCCCCGTCCCTGTTTCAGTCCCATCCCGAGGCTAGCAATGAAACCACTCGATTTGATATACTTCCTTCGTGAGATTTTCTCGTCCATTGGGCAATCACTGATCCTGCGCGATAGTGTATATATATGTGTAGCATGGATAACCATGTATTTTATTAATCAAACCTCCAAATTTTGGCTTACCGCACCAACCACCGTCTATTCCCGTAGGGCCGCTAAGTTGGCACAGACGAGGTGGTAGCCGTGATGATGTTAAAAATATCCTACATAATGTAGTTCCTCCTCAGGAACACCACCGTGGCGAGGCTATCGGGTAAGTAGATGTTGTCGACGCCTCCGATCCCCGATTAACGAGAAGTCATCCGGTATGCCAGAACGGTCCGGCCAGCAACCACTACAATCCGCCCTCCCATCGAGCCACGCCGCCTTACCCGGCGAGGGCAGGAGACGGCTAAAGCTCCCGTTTTAGCTTGAGGTGGTGGTTTATTACGGGAACGCGATGGATCGTCCATGCAGGAGTCGGACCCCACCATCGACCTGCGGACGAGACGCGCCCTCCTCCGGGCCGGCGCGACCGGTGCGGTCGCGGCGCTGGCCGGGTGTGCCGGCCTCGGCGACGGCGGCGACTCCGGACCGGGCGGCGACGGCACCCCCACCGACGACGGCGGGACTACCCCCGGCAGCACCACTCCCGGGGGGGAACTGGTCGACGACTGGCAGTACGAACCGCCGTCGAAGGGGGGTTCGGGTGGTGGCGGGAACGCCTCGGCCACCTACGCCCAGGCGGCGCCCGCCTCGGGGTCGGCCGAGGACGTCGGCTTCGCTGCCGGCGGCGCCAAGGACGTCAACGCGTTCCGGCGAAACGTCGAGGAGGGATACCTCCCGCTGCCGTCCTCGCTGTCCTACGAGGGGCTGTTCTACGACTACTACTTCGACACCGGGGGTGCCGGGGAGTGCTCGGACCTCTTCTGCCCGCGGTACTCGCCCGGGGTGACCGACGACCCCCTCTCCGGCGAGACGGAGCGCTACCTCACGGTCGGCCTGGACTCGGGCCTGGACGCCGCGGAGTTCGAGCGAAAGAAGCTCAACCTCGTGGTGGTGCTGGACGTCTCTGGGTCGATGTCCGCCTCGTTCGACGAGTACTACTACGACCGCTACGGCAACAAGCAGGAGATCGAGACCTCCGAGAAGCCGAAGATGGAGGTCGCGAAGGAGGCCGTCGCCGACATGACAACCCACCTGACGGCCGACGACCGCTTCGGGATGGTCACCTTCAACAACTCCTCGCAGGTGGCAAAGCCCCTCCGCCGGGTGGGCGAGACCGACATGGACGCGATCCGTGGCCACATCCGGGAGGACCTCGTGGCCGGCGGCGGGACGAACATGGCGGCCGGCATCGGGAGGGCCTCGGAGATGCTCTCGGAGTACGGCGAGAACGTCTCGGAGTACGAGACCCGGATCGTCTTCCTCACCGACGCGATGCCGAACATGGGCACCACGAGCGAGGACGGCCTCCGGTCGATGCTGTCGGACGACGCCGCCGACAACGTCCACACCACCTTCGTCGGGGTCGGCGTCGACTTCAACACCGAGGTAATCGACGCCATCACGTCGATCCGCGGGGCGAACTACTACTCGGTCCACTCGGCCGACGAGTTCGAGCGACGCCTGAACGAGGAGTTCGAGTACATGGTCACCCCCCTGGTGTTCGACCTGGAGGTCGAACTCGACGGCGAGGGCTACGAGTTGCGGGAGGTGTACGGCACCTCCGCCGCCGAGGAGTCGACCGGTCGGGTGCTGTACGCCAACACGCTGTTCCCCTCGCCCGCGACGGAGGGCGAGACCCGGGGCGGCGTGATCCTGGCCCAGGTCGCGCCCACGACCTCGGACCCCGGCTCCCTGGAACTGACGGCCTCCTGGGCGGACCGCCAGGGGCGGACCGACGCGACGTCGACGACCGTGAAGTTCCCGGACGCCTCCGGGACGTTCGCGAACTCCGGGGTCAGGAAGGCGGTCCTGCTCTCGCGGTACGCCGACCTCCTGAAGAACTGGATGGTCGACACCCGCGAGCGGGACGGCGAACCGACCTCGGAGGGGATCCGGGTGCCCGAGGACGACCACCTCGGGAAGTGGGAACAGCAGTCCGAGGACCTCCGGGTGTCCGGGGAGTACCGCCAGCGCATCGCGGCCTTCGCCGAGCACTTCGAGAGCGAGATGAACGCCATCGGCGACGAGGACCTCCAGCAGGAACTCGACGTCCTGGAGAAACTGGCCGACTACGGGGCCGAAGGCCGCGTGACCGGCCTCGACCTCCCGGCCGACTGAGGGGCACGCGACCGGCCTCGAACTCCCGGCCGACTGAGGGGCACGCGACCGGTCTCGAACTCCCGAGTGACCGAGGGCCGTTCGACCGACGTCGAACTCGCCGGGGACTGGCGAGACACCGGCCCCGGGATCGGTCGCTCCGGGGGTCGACCGCCCGGGCGGCAGGGTCACTCCTCGACCAGGTCGATCACGTTCTCGTTGCCGAGTCGCAACTTCTCCACGTCGCCCTCCTCCGCCATCGAGGAGAGGACCCGGGAGGTCTTGGGGGCCGACCAGTCGAGTTCGTCGGCGATGTCGGCCTGTCGCATCCGGCCGCCGTTCCGTTCGAGGAGGCCGATCACCTGCTCCTCGTTGGTGACCAGTTCCCCGTCGGGGACGGCCCCGGGCGATTCGCCCGGCGTGGCCGCGTCGCCGCCGGTCGATCCCCCGGCGCTCGCGCCGTCGTCCGTGCCCGCCCCGCTCCCTGCGGCGGCCGCGCCCGTCCCGCTCCCGCCGGGACGGCCGGATCCCCCGCCCCGAGCGGCCGGACCGGATCCCGTGGAGGCAGTCGCGTCGGATCCGCCGGATGCGGCCGGATCGGTGTCCGCGCCGGCGACCGGGCCGGGTTCGCCGCCGGTCCCGTCATCCCCGGCGGTCGGACCGACCGTGGGACCGCGCCGCCGGCCCGCGACGACGTAGGCGGCCAGGCCGGCGACCGCCAGCAACGCCCCGCCGAGGACGGCGGGAACGACCGGGAACCCGGGCTCCTCGCCGTCCGGTCCGTCGGCGGGCGCGGCGTCGGTGGCGACCATCCGGACGCTCGGACGGCCGTCGCCGAAGTCGACCGGGCCGGCCCACCTGACGGTCGTCGACCCGGTGGACGCGGGTTCCGGGACGGCCTCGTCGATGTCGTACCCCTCGGGGGCCTCGACCACCAGCGAGTCGCTCCCGGAGAGGTAGTAGCCGGACTCGAAGACGTCGCCCACCCGGAGTTCGTCGTCGCCAGCGACGGCAAAGCCCTCCCACCGGAACCGGTAGGTGACGACCCCCCAGCGACGGGGCGCGTTCTCGATGCTGGTCTCGGCCGTGAAGTTCCCGGCGCGCATCTCCCGGCCGGTCACCGTCGCGGCCCGGTTGACGAGCCGGGTCATCCGGGTGTGGAACGACCCGAGGTATCGGTCGGTGTCCCCCCGGAACCGGTCCTGGAACCGCCGGTACCCCTCCACGTCGCTGTCGTTGGCGAGGAGCGTCCGTATCTCGACGGTCCAGGTCGCCGTCCCGTTCGGGTGGACGCGGATCCGGGTGACCGTCGCGTCGGTCGGCGGTTCGTGTTCGTCGAGCGATCCCGTCGGCCTCTCGTGGTCGCCAGGTCCAGTAGCCAGTTGCTGCCCCGACTGGCTTCCGGCCGCGAACTGGCTTCCGGGTGCGGTCCTGGCCGGATCGACTCCCGCGTCGGCGAGGCCGCCGTCGACGCGTGGCCGTTCCGCGTCCGCTGGCCCGCCCGCGCCGGCGGCGAGAGCGGTGCCCGCGCCGGCGAGGACGACCAGCGTCGCGACTGCGGCCGGAACGATCCCCCGTACGACTGCTCCTTCCATTCGGGTCGGGTAGTTGGGGAGCGGGTCAATAAAACGTGTTCGTGCTTTCACCGAAACTCGGCGAAATCCGACGAAACTCACGGAATGTGTCGCAATCAGCGGGAACGAGTACCCCTATTTAAGTCGGTCCTCGGGGTACGACGGGCCAGGATGACACGGATCGACGCGACGGGGTACCTCCTCGTCGCCGTGGTGGTGGTCGTCGGCACGACGGTCCCGGCGGTGGCACTGCCGGCCGACGACGCGGCGGCGGATCCCGCCGACGTCGGGGTGGGGCAGCAACTGGCGACCGTGGTCACGGACGAGAGCGAGACCGTCCAGGGCGACGTCGACCGGGAGTCCTTCGAGGCGAGCTACGAGCAGGCAAACGACTCCGAGCGGGTGGAACTACTCGCCGAGCGGGGCGAACGACTCGCCGAGCGGGCCGAAGCGATCCGCGAGGACTACCGGGAGGCAACGGAGGCCTACCGGGCGGGCGAACTCAGCGAGTCCGCCTACGCCCAGCGGATCGCCGTGCTCAACTCCCGGGCGGCGTCCCTCATGGAGAGCGTCGAGACGTTCCGCAACCGCACCGACGAGGTGTCGACGATCGAACTCCGGGCCGCGGGGCACGACCGGTCGGCGCTGAACGGGGCCGTCGAGGACCTCGAGGCGGTCGTCGGGATCGGTCCCCGCGCCGTCCTGGAGCGGTTCACCGGCGAGCGGACCGGCGAACTGTCGATAGAGACCCGGAACGCGAGCGTGGAGATAGCGGTCGAGGGCGACGGCGAGCGCTCCCGGGAGGTAGAGCGCGACCGCGACGGTGACGGGAATCTCACCATCGGTCAGTCGGCGGCCCTGGAGACCGCCAGGGACGCCCTCGCGAACGTCAGCGGGCGCTGGGCGCTCGTCGGATCCGAGGTCGACGCCGACGAGGGCTACTACGCCTTCGAGTTCGAACTCGACGCCGAGGGCGCGACCGGCGAGGCCGAGGTCTCGGTCGACGGGGACACCGGGACGGTCTTCGAACTGGAGGAGGAGATCGAATCCCGGGACGACGGGGACGAGGAGGACGGCGACGACCGGAACAACGGGGACGATGGGGACGACGACCGGGAGGACGGGGACCAGGACGACGAGGACCAGGACGACGAGGACGACGAGGACCGGAACGAGGACGGCGAGGACCGGAACGAGGACGACGAGGAAGGCGAGGACGACGAGGAAGGCGAGGAAGGCGAGGACGACGAAGACCGTGGCGACGGGGGCGAGGGCGCGGACCTCACCCTGATCGTCGTGGACGGGACGCCCGAACCCGGCGAGGCGGTGACGGTCCGGGTCCTGGCGGACGGCGACCCCGCGGCGAACGTCACCGTGACGCTGAACGACCGCGTCGTCGGCACGACCGGCGAGAACGGCACCGTCACGGTGACCCTCCCCTACGAGGACGCCGACTTCACGGCCGAACGCGGCGAGGCCGAGGCCGAACTCGAACTCGAGTTCGAGGACCGCGACCCGGTCCTCCAGGCCCTCTCGGTCGAGACGACCTACGACGGGGGATCGGTCACCGTCGGCGTGAGCTACGACGGGGAGCCCCTCACCGGGGCCGTCGTCGAGGCGAACGGCGACCGCGTCGGGACCACCGGCGGCAACGGGACCGTCGCCTTCGAGACGGGCGCGACCGAGGAACTCGAACTGGCGATCACCAAAGGTGAGTTCGAGGTCGAGTACGAATACGCCATCGAGAACGGATCGCTCGTCCCCGTCGAGACGCCCCACGACGATGACGAACGGGAAGACGAGGACGGTGACGAGCGGGAAGACGAGGACGAGAAAGAGGATGAGCAGGAGAACGGAGACGAACAGGAAGATGAGCAAGAAGACGAGCAAGAGAACGAGGACGATCAGGGGGACGACGATGAGCAGGGGGACGACGATGAGCAGGACGACGAGCAAGAGGATCAGCAGGAGGACGACGAGTAGATCAGAAGACGCAGATCCGACGCGTCACCGCCTCCCGATCGGATCGGCGACCGGTCCGTGAGCGGTGGATCCCGACCGCCTGGAGCGGTCGGTTACGTCTCGACCGAGATAGAGAACGAGAGCGTCTCCTCTCCCTGGGGGGATCCGTCGCCCCACGCGGTGTTGTCGAAGACGACGACGTAGTCGTCCGCCTCGAGGAGGCCCTGGACCTCCCCGGACGTGGCGTCCAGTTCCGAGACGGAGGTGAGGTAGACCGCCTCGTTGCCCTCGGAGTAGTTGTTCTCGAACTCCTCGCGGAGCATCGTGAGCACGTCGATTCCGTTGTTCCCCTCGACCTCGAAGCTGATGGCGAGTTCGAATGCGTCGTCGCGCTCGTACGACCGTGGCGCGTAGGTGTCCTGCGGGAGCACGGCTTCCCCCGCGTCGGTCGTCGTCGATCCCTCCTCTGTCGTCTCGACCCCCCGCCAGGGGTCTTTGGCCTCGTCCATGCCAGTCCCCACGACGTTCCCGATACAACCGGTGACCCCGGCGAGCGAGCCGACCCCGACCGCAGTGACGAACGCACGTCGGTCCATACCTTGGTTCAATCGATCGGGCATAAATAAACGTACCTGTCCACGCGAAGGACGACGGGGATCGGTCACCCCGCGAGGCCCGGGAGCGAACCGACCCCGACCGCAGTGACGAACGCACGTCGGTTCGTACGTCGGTCCAGTCGATCGCGTTCGAAAAAGACGGCCGTTCGTGAAGCGACGCGGGCGTCGATCCGGCGGAGATCGACCGGGACTGCCGACGGTGGAGGCGGGACCCGGTCAGGCGGTCGCGTGGGGCCGGTGAGGCCTTACCCACTCGGGGAGTTCGCAGTCCAGGTTCGCCGCCCTGCTCTCTATCGACGGGTGGGTGGCGAACAGGGCGAACCGCAGCGATCGGTCGGCGTTCCAGGGGACCGGGCCGGTCACGTCCTCGTCGTTGTCCCCGGTCGCCACCGCGGCGATGCGGTAGAGCGCCTCGGTGACGGCCGCCGGGTCGACGGCCCGGGCGGCGAACTCGTCGGCGGCGTACTCCTCGTGGCGGTTGGCGTACCTGCTCGCGGCGAGTGCCAGGGGTTCGGTCCCGAGTCCCAGGACGTACCGCAGGGGGACGACCCGCGGGTGCGGGACGAGCGCGGTCGCCAGGAACAGGGCGTTCCCGGCCGTCGCCACGAGCGGTCCCCGGCCGGCCAGCGCGACGGTCCAGAAGGCGGCGAACCCGACCACCGTCGGGAGGTGCTCCCGGACGGCGTCGGTGTGGATGTCGGCCCCGAGGTGCCCGAGTTCGTGGGCGAAGATGGCCCGCATCCCCTCCGGGCCGATCACCCGCGGGAGCCGGGGGTCGACCCCCAGCAACGGCCGGCCGTCGTCGTAGCCGACCATCGCCCCCGGGGCGTCCATCTCGACGAGGACCACCCGCGGGAGCGGCTTGCCCGTCCGGTCGCAGACCTCGAGCAGGGCGTCCCTGATTTCCGGCGAGTCGCCCGGCCCGTAGGGGCGACCGCCCCCGGCCTCGACGGTGAACCGGCCGCCGGACCGCCAGGAGACCACCGAGAGGTAGACCAGGCCGGCGACCCCGCTCGCGACGAACAGCGGCGGGGCCCCGGTCGCGAACACGACGGCGACCGATCCCGCCGCCGCCGCGACCAGCACCAGCGTGACCCCCCACGCCCGGACCCCCAACCGTGCATCCATCGCACCCCGATTCGACCCGGGGGGCCGAAAGAACCCGGGATCCGTCCCGGCCCCACGGAAACACCCGGATCCCACCCGACCGCGGGGAAAACTCTCGGATCCCACCCGGCCGTGGGGGGAACCCCGTACCGGGGCTGACGGCCACAGCTATTTCGTCACGCTGACCCGAGCGTACGTGTATGAACGGTATCGTAACGGTCGCCAGGGTCGTCCTGGTGGCGAGCGGAGTGGGGCTGCTGTGGCTTGGGGCCGGGACGCGGACCCGGGACCAGCCGGCGGCGTTGTCGTTCACCGTCCTGATGGCGGTACTCGGGGTCACGGCCCTGTTCCTGGGGGTCGTGGGGGTCGGACTGCCGATGTACATGGTGTCGTGGCTGGTCGCGTTCACGGCCATCCCGCTGGCGCTCGCGGTGTTCGCCGTCGACTACTACGGGCTGGAGTGGCTGGCCGCCACCGACCGGGTCCTGGCGTTTCTCACCCCGGCGGTCGTCGGTGGCATCGGCGGCCTCGTCGTGATCCTCGGGGAACCGGAGTTCAGTGCGGGACGGACCGCCGCGGTTGGGGCGCTGGCAGCCCTCCCGTCCCCGGCGATGGACGTCGCCCACGCCCTCCACCGGGTGGGCCTCTACTACGCGAGCGGGGTGATGCTGGTCGCGGTGGGGGTGGTGCTCGCCACCGTCCGGCAGTACGACCACCTCGACACCGGGCTGGGGGTGACCCTGGCGTTCGTCGGGGCCTGGCCCTGGCTCGCGTACCTCGTGACGCTGGCGTTCCCCCAGGAGACCGCGCTCCCGGTGCTCGCGGGCTGTTACCTCGCGAGCGTCGGCGCCAGCCGACTCGCGACCTCGTGGTACGGGATGTTCGACGGGGCCCCGGCGGCCGGCACCGTCGGCCCGGAGGTCGTCCTCGCGGGGCTGGACGACTCCGTGGTGGTCGTCGACCGCGAGGAACAGATCGTCCGGCTCAACGAGGCCGCCGTCCGGACCTTCGGGGTCGACCGCGGGGCGGTCGTCGGCCGCCGGCTGGAGGCGGTGCTGGGCGTCGACCTGCGGGCGCTCCGGTCGGCCGACGACTTCGAGGTCGCCACCGCCGAGGGCAAGCGCCGGTTCGAGGTAACCGTCTCCGCGCTCTCGGACCCGAAGGGCCGGCGCCGCGGCGACGCCGTCGTCCTCCACGACGTCACCGAGCGGCGCACCCGCGAACAGCGCCTGGCGGTGCTCAACCGCGTCCTGCGGCACAACCTCCGCAACGACATGTCGGCCATCCTCGGCCACGCCGACCTCGTCGAGGACGACGCCCTCGACGGCGAGGAGGTGGCGGCGGGCATCCGGGAGGCCGCCGACGGCCTGATCGACCTCGGGGAGCGGGCCCGCGAGGTCGAGGAGATGATGTCGATTCCCCGGCGCCTGGGGGCACAGACCGACGTCGCGGCCGTCGTCGGGGACGTCGTCGCCGAGGTCAGGTCGGAGTACCCCGACGTGGAGGTGCTGTCCGCGGTCCCGACCGACCTCGACGCGGGCGTCGACCGACGACTCCTCCGACCCGTCCTCTACAACGTCGTCGAGAACGCCGCCCGGCACAACGACGCCGACGACCCGCGGGTCGAGGTGTCGGCGTCCGTCTCGGACGAGGGACCCGCCCCGGTCGCCATCGCCGTCACCGACAACGGCCCCGGGATCCCGGAACACGAGCGACGGGTCCTGTTCGAGGGGGACGAGACGGCACTCCAGCACGGTAGCGGCCTGGGCCTGTGGGCAGTCTACTGGGGGATCACCCGGATGGGCGGCGACCTCGCCTTCGAGGACAACGAGCCGCGGGGAACGGTCGTCCGGATCCGCCTGCCCGCCGCCGCGGAGGGGACCGCCGAGGCGGTCGAGGCGGCCCCCGTCGGCGAGGCCGGGTGATCGGGGTCCGTCGCCCGATCTCCCGGTGGCGTCGGCGAGGCAGGGGTGTGGCGTCCCACAGAGCGCCGATCAGCGGTCGAGGTCCGAACCGCCGGTGACCTCGATGTCGGGGTTGACGTCGAGGTCGGCGTCGGCCTCGTCGGGGTCCTCGACGACCTCGATCCCCCGGTCGTTGACCTCGTGGGGGTCGAGGCCGACCTCCCGGAGGAAGCCCTTGTACTCCCGCTCGCAGGCCTCGGCGGCCTTGCCCTTGTCCGAGGCCCGGTCACACAGCGCCACCAGGTCCTCGGGAACGTCGTTGGTGTAGACGATCCAGTGGTTGATGAGGTCGGATAGCCGCCGGATGGGCGAGGTGAAGTGGCCGTATATCTCGAAGTTCAGCGCGTGGTGGCCCCCGAAGGGGTCGTTCATGTACTTCGCCCGGGGCATGACCTTCATCACGGCCCGCTGGATCTTCGGGAGTTGCCGGTCCGGGGCGTCCTCCAGGGTGGCGTTGACGGCCTTCCGGGGGTCGTCCCACGTACTCCCGGGGATCGAGACGCCCTCCAGTTCCTGGATCTCGCGGAGGGCCTCGTTCCACTGGTCCTCGGTGGGCTGGGGGTGGACCCGGTACATGGCCTCGACCCGGCGACTCCACATCAGTTCGTGGGTCACCGCCTTGTTGGCCTTGAGCATGCACTCCTCGATGATGGTGTGGGCGCGGTCACGGCGGGGGTTGAGCACGAGCGACCCGTCGGCCTTGCGCTGTTCGTGCATCCGGTCGGCCAGGTCGAACGCGAGTGTGCACTCCTCGTGGAGGTCGGCGTCGGGGTCGTCCAGTCGCTCCTCGGCGTCGCGGTAGGTGAGTCGCTCGTCGCTCCGGATGACGGACTTGTAGATGTCTATCTCGTCGTAGGAGAGGTCGTCCTTGTCGAGGTGCATCTCGACGGTGTGGGCCAGGCGGTCCTCGTCGGGCACCAGCGAACAGACCGTCTCGGCCAGGACCGGCGGCAGCATGTGCACCGTGTAGCCCGGCAGGTAGACGGTGTTCCCGCGTTCGACGGCCTCCTCCCACATCGACGTCTCCGGGGTGACGTAGTGGGTGACGTCGGCGATGTGGACGTAGAGTTCGTACTCGTCCTCGTGTTCGAACACCGAGATGGCGTCGTCGAAGTCCTGGGCGTCGGCCGGGTCCGTCGTCCAGGCGGTCATGTCCCGCAGGTCGCGTCGCTCGTCCACCTCGGCCTCGATCTCGGTCCCGACCTCCTCGACCCGGCGCTCGGCCTCCTCCAGGACCTCACGGGGGAACCCCTCCCGGAGGTCGAACTTCTCCAGCAACTCCGACCGGCGCTGCTCGATGTAGTCGTCGAGTTCCGGCGTGATCGTCACGGGCCCCTTGGCCTCGGCCGTCCCGGCCTCGGCCTGCGCGTCGTCGCTCATGACCGTACCTATGCGTCCCACTACGGATAGACGTATCGGGATCCCGCGTGGCCCCTCCGGGACAGGAGTCGGACCCCAGTAACCACCGCGGAGCGGAACTCGACCCGGTGCCGCCGCGGAGGGGAAAACCGAAATACTCGGGCCGCGACACGACCGCACATGGACGCGGCAGACAGGTTCTTCATGGTGTTCGCGACGCTCGTCCTGATGCTGATCCTGGGCGGCATCCTCCTGGCCGTCCTCCTCTGAGGGCGGTCGTGAGGGGGTCCCCGCCGGTCACCCGACGGTCCGGATCAGTTCCAGCAGGTCCTTCACCCGACGGTCCGGATCAGTTCCAGCAGGTCCTTCACCCGACGGTCCGGATCAGTTCCAGCAGGTCCCGGCGGTACTCGGCGGGCGGGTCGAAGGGGGCCTCGCCCGCCGCCGTGCGGAGCCGTCCGACGGGGTAGGTACCGCCGGCCGCGAGCATGTGGTCGTCGCGTCCCCACACCGCCAGCAGCGCCTCGGCGTCGACGGGGTCGGCGCCCTCGACGGGGATCCGGGCCGAGAATCGGGTGGCCCGGGCGCGCGTTCCGTCCCCGACCGTCGGACGGCTGGTCTCGACCGATCCGACGCCCTCGAACCCCCGGTCCCGGAGGTCGGCGGCGAACCGGGAGCCCGCCACCGGGGCGGCGACCGTCCGCACCACGAGGTCGGTGATACCGCGGGACAGCGGCGGGGCCGTGACCAGCGTGCTGGCGAACAGCGAGCGCCACTGGCGGTCGACGCCCGTCGCCTCGCGGACCCGTTCGCGGAGCCGCCGGTCCCCGTACAGCGTCCGGCGGGCGGTCACCCGGACCGGCCCCGTCTTACCGAGGTCCTCCTCCGTCTCCTCGACGAGTTCCCAGCGGTCGTCCTCGCGGACCGCCGCGGGCACCGGAGCGTCGGTCACGCACCCGCTTGGGACGGCGGCGGCTTACCCGTTCGGATCGGGGGAACCGGACGGCGTCGACCGGGCGACGGGTCCCGGCGGGCCTCGGCCACCGGCCGTTTCGGTTGATCGCCGGGGGATCCCCCTGCCGGCCGGAGCTTTCGATTCGAAAGGCTTGAACGGTCCGCGGTCCAACCGGACGCGTGGCCGAGGTCAGAACCGAGGGGGCCGTGGAGTCGCCGGACGACTCGACCGGGGTTCGGACGGGCCGGGTGCGACTTTTCGCCTCGATGTGCGGGCTCGTGTTCGTGATGAACCTCTCGCGGGTCGTGTTCGCGCCGCTCATCGAGCCGTTCATCCGGACGTTCGGCATCTCCGCCGGCGAGGCGGGGCTGGTGGCGACGCTGGCGTGGCTGGGTAGCGCCGCACCGCGCCTGCCGACGGGTTACCTGCTGACCCGGGTGGCCCGCCACCGGGTCGTGCTCGCGGCCGGGGGGGTCCTGACGGCAGCCGCGCTGTTCACTTCGACGGTCGAGTCCCCGCTGGGGCTGTACGCCGGCGCCCTGGCGATGGGGCTGGCGACGGGCGTCTACTTCATCGCCGCCAACCCGCTGGTGAGCGAACTGTTCCCCGGCCAGGTCGGGCGAGCCATCGGGATCCACGGCACCGCCAACCAGGTCGCGGCCGTCGGGGCGCCGGTGCTGGCCGGGGCGGTGCTGGCGGCCGGTACCTGGCGGGACGTGTTCGTCATCGTCGCCGTCGTCGCCGGCCTGGCGACCGTCGCGCTCGCTGCCTTCGCCCGGCGCGCGGACCTGCCCCGGGCCGGGGCCGACGACCGGGACTTCCTCGGCGCGATCCGGAGCCAGTGGCCGCTGATCGTCAGCGGGGTCGCCATCATCGGCATCACGGGGCTGGTCTGGAACGGCGTGTTCAACTTCTACGTGAGCTACCTGGTCGACGCGAAGCCCGTCACGGAACCGACCGCGCGGAACCTGCTGACGCTCGCGTTCGCCGCCGGGGTGCCCGCGTTCTGGTTCGGCGGTCGGCTGGCCGACCGCCTGCCGTACGTCCCGCTGTTGCTCTCGCTCATCGGCGCCTTCGTCGCCTGCGTGCTCGCCCTGACGGCCGCCCAGGGGCTGGCGGCGCTGGTGGCGGTCAGCGTCCTGGTGGGTCTGGTCATCCACAGCCTGTTCCCCGCCATCGACACCTTCCTGCTGGACTCGCTGCCCGACCACCACCGCGGGAGCGCCTACGCGGCCTACAGCGCGACCATGATGCTCGTCTCGGCGACGGGGAGCGTTATCGTCGGATCGCTCCGGGACCTCGGCGTCGGATTCGACGCCGTCTTCCAGGGGTTCGCGGTCGGCCTGTTCGCACTGCTGGTCGTCCTCCTGGCGCTGTACCGTGCCGGCCGGATCCCCTCGGGTGCGTCCCCGGCCTGAGGCGGGGAGACCGGTCCGGGCAACGGAGGACCGACCTGTCGATCGGCGGAAATTTTTCGTCGCCGGCGTCCGAACCCGCCGGGTATGTCGTGGTCCCCGACCGATCCGGCCGTCCGGCCCTCCTCGCTCGCGGCCCTCGCGGTCGCCCTCCTCCTCGTGACTGCGGGGTGTTCCGGATCCCCGGACGCGACGCCGGAACCGACTCCCGAACCGACGACGGACCGACCGCCAACCGACGCGACGCCGACGACTGCCGGAACGGCCACCTCGGCCGGGACGGCCACCCCCGCCGGGACGGACGCGACTACCTCGACGACCCGGACCGAGCGATTCCCGACGACAACCCGCGCGACGACGGGGACGACCACCGCGGACCCCGACGAGGGGGCCGATCGGGTTCGGGTCGAGAACGGTACCCTCCCGGTGAACGCCACGCTGGTCTTCCGGCGGGTACAGGCCCTCCTCGGCGTCGACGCCGACCCGCCGGTGGTCCGGGTGAACCCCTCGGGGTACCACCGGGGTACCCCCGACCCCGATCCCTTCGCGGAACTCGTGGGGCTGGCGAGGCCGGCGGGGGCGTCGCTGAACAACTCCTACGCTGCGGCCGGGTCGGCCGATTCCGTCATCCTGCTGTTCCAGAACACTACCACCGAGGACGTCCCGCCCGAGGACCTGGCGGTGACGCTTGCCCACGAGTTCGTCCACGTGATCCAGGACCAGCGCCGGGACGAGGCCGGTCCGCTGTTCCCGGAGGAACTGGACGCCGACGTACGGACCGCACTCACGGAGGGCGGCGCGGTGTACGTTACCCAGGTCTACGCCGACCGGTACGGCGTGACCAACGCCGACGGGAACACGCCCATCGACACCCGTGCCCGCCACTACCGGACCCGACCCCCGTGGATCCTGCCGGTGACCGCCGAGTACTACTTCGGCGCCCGCTACCTCGACCGGCGACTCGACGGCCCGGGCGAACTGTGGGGCGCGTACGCCGACCCGCCAGCCACGATGGAGGGGGTGATCCACGGACCCGGCGTCGAACCGGCCCACTCGCTGTCGGTGACCGCCGACGCCCCCGGCTGGGACGTGACCCGACGCGGGCGGCAGGGCGAACACGTCCTCAGGGCGGCCCTCCGGAGCGAACTCCCCAGGGAGGATGCGGCCGCCGCGGCGACCGGGTGGGGGAACGACTCCCCCGTCGCGTTCGCCGCCGGTAACGACGCCGGGTACGCCTGGGTCGTCCGGTGGGACGACGCCGACGAGGCCGACGAGTTCGAGGACGCCGCCCGGCGGTTCGCCGACCGCCGAGGCGAGGCCGTCGGGGGATCCCTCCGGGTGACGCGGCCGAGTTCCGGGACCGTCGTCCTGCTGATGGGGCCGGAGGCGTTCGTGGGGACGGCGAGCGTCACCGCGAGCGACGGGAACGTCACCGTCACCGCCGACCCGCCCGGGCGAGTGACGCCGGATCGCCCGGGTGACGCCCGATCGCCCGGGTGACGCCCGATCGCCCGGGTGACGCCGGCACACCCCCCGATCGACCCCTCTCGGCGGCCGCCGCGAGCACGCCCGTCCAGAGGCGGCAGGCCGCGACGGGTGTCGCCGGGATTTAGGCCGCCCGGCCCGGAACGCGACCGATGGAGTACGTCCAGGAACGGATCACCACGCTCCACGACCTGACCGACCCCTGCCCGGCGGCGCCGACCGACCGGGCGGCGGTCGTGGTCCCGATGACCGACCGGGAGTACGCCGACCTGGCCGCCGAGCGCACCCTCTCGGCGCTCGCCGCCGTCGACCCGGAACGGGTGATCGTTCCGCTCCGGGTCCCGCCCGAACGGGTCGAGCCGTTCCGGGAGTGGCTGGAGGGGTTCGACCTCCCGGTCGAGGTGCTGTGGTGCAACGCGCCCCGCGTCGAGGCGCTGCTTTCCGACGCCGGCCTCGACGGCGAGGCCGGAAAGGGCCGGGACGTCTGGCTCGCGCTGGGACTGGCCGCCGAGGCCGCCGAGTACGTCGCCCTCGTCGACGCCGACAGCACGACGTTCTCGGGGGCCCACCTCCACCGGCTCCTGGCCCCCTTCGAGGAACCGGGCTTCTCGTTCTCGAAGGGGTACTACGCCCGCGTCGAGAACGACCGCCTCTACGGCCGGCTGTTCCGCCTCTTTTTCGTGCCGGTGGTGCGGGCGCTCGCCGACGCCCACGACGCCCCCGTGCTGGCGTACCTGGACGCCTTCCGGTACGCCCTGGCCGGGGAGTTCGCCGCGACGGCGGACCTGACCCGGCGGTTCCGGGTCCAGCGCGGGTGGGGACTGGAGGTCGGGACCCTCGGCGACGCCTTCGAACACGCCGACGTGCGCGGCACCGCCCAGGTCGACCTGGGCCGCCACGAACACGACCACCGGTCGGTCTCCGGCCCGACGGGCCTCTCCGAGATGAGCCGGGAGGTCGGCGCCGCCCTCCTGCGTGTCGTCGAGGAGGGCGGCGTGACCCCCGACTACGCGACCCTCCCGGACCGCTACCGGCGGGCCGCCGAGCGACTGATCGACGGGTACGCCGCGGACGCGCGGTTCAACGGCCTCGAGTACGACCGGGCCGCGGAACGCGAACAGGTCGAGGCGTACGCCGGCGCGGTCGCCCCGCCGGGCGAGGACCGGCGGCTCCCCGCCTGGCGGGACGCGCCACTGGACCCGGCGGCGGTGCGCCGCGCCTCCCGGCGCGCGGTCGACGAGGGGGCCGGGAGCGAGGAGTACGGCACCACCAGGTCGGCCGCGGGTGATCCCGAGGGCGAAAGCTAATGCCGCCGGCGCCCCACGTTCCGGGCACATGAACGCCCCGGACCGGCGACCGGCGCGCCGGCCCGTCAGCCACCCGGAACCACCGCCCCGGACGGCCGCCGCGACGGAGGTGGCCTGACCGTGTACGCCGACCTGGACCGGGTCGCGGACCACGACCCCCACGCGATAACGGACGAACCCAACGACGCGGGGGTCGTCATCCCGGCCATCGACCGGGACGAGGGCCACCACCTGGTCTTCACCAAGCGGGCCGACCACCTGGAGGAACACCCGGGCCAGATGAGTTTCCCGGGCGGCGGGCGCGAACCCGAGGACAGCGACATCCTCGCGACCGCCCTCCGGGAGGGCAACGAGGAGATCGGTCTCCGCCCCGAGGAGGCCGACGTCGTCGGGCGCCTCGACGACATCCGGACGATAACCGAGTACGCCGTCACACCCTTCGTCGCCCGGGTCACCGACCGCGAGTACGACCCCGACGACAGCGAGGTCGCGGAGGTGGTCGCGCTCCCCCTCGCCGGGTTCGTCGACCCCGACAACCACGAACACGAGCGCCGCACCCACCCTCACTACGGCGAGATACTCATCCACTACTTCCACGTCGACGGCTACACCGTCTGGGGCGCGACCGGGCGGATCGTCGTCCAGTTGCTGGAGATGACCACCGACTGGCGGGCGCCGGCGCGGGCCGACACCGACGTGGCCTGACCGGCCGTCCCGCCGAACGGGCGGTCCCGCGGGTCGATCCCCGCTCGCGGTCACCGACTCACCCGGAGTTCTCCGGATGGCGGGGTCCCCTCCCTGATCGATCCACCGACAGCGACGGATCCCAGGTCCCACCGAGGCCGTCGGCGACGACCGCCAGTCCGGTTTCTGCCGCGAGGTCGGCGACGGGACCGCCGCGGGCGGTCGCCCGGCGGGCCGCACCCCTCGGATCCAGGCGGGCCAGGCGGGCCAGGCGCTCGTCCCGGTCCGCGACGGCGTCGGCGAACCGGCCCGCCGCGACCAGGAGGGCGACCACCCCCGGGCCGTACCGGTTCTCGCCACTCTCCGCCCGGATCGCGCGGGCGTTCTGCCCGGCGAGCGCGGTGACGACCGTGGCGCGACACCCCGGCGCGTTCGAGAGGTCGGCCCCGCCGGGACAGTCCCGGGCGTCGACGACGAGGACCGACCCCGCCAGCCGCGCCTCGCACCGGCAGGTCGGGTCCGGGAGCGGCGCCACGGGGTTACAGCGCGCTCCGCAGGCGCGCCAGTAGCCCCTCGTCGTCGTGGTCCTCCCGGTCCGCGTCGGCCGGCGGGACGGGATCCGGCGCGCCCCACGGGGTCGCTCGCTCCACGTCCCGGCGGCCGTCCGGCGGCCAGGTCCACTCCCCGTCGACCCCGCACGGATCGTCGTCGCCCCTGGACCGGGTACTGCCGCCCGGACCCCCGCGACCGGGACTGCGCCTCCCGGCCCCCGCGTCGGTCCGGTCGGTGCGATCCGTCCGGCCACCGTCGGCCCGTCCCGTCCGGTCACTATCGGACCGCCCCGGCCGGTCGGACGGTGTCCGGCCGGACCGAACGGAACCGCGGCTGACTCCACCTGATCCCCCCTCCCCGCCCCGGGGACTGGCGGTTCCCGCTTCTCTCTCGTGGCCACTGGCGGTTCCCGTATTCGCTTCGTGTCCACGGCCGGTTCCCGCTCCCTCGGCGCGATCACCGCCGGTTCCCGCTCCCTCGGCGCGATCACCGGCGGTTCCCGGGTCGCCGGCGCGATCACTACCGGACTGCCCCGACGACCTGCCCCCGACGTCCGTCCCGTCCCCGAACGTGGGCCACTCGCTCCTGTCAACGTCGACCGGGTCGGCGGCGCCGGCCGTCGAGGGATCGCCGGCAGTCGGGGAGTCACTGGACGGCGCGGAGTCCCCGGCGTCCCCCGGTTCGGTCCCCTGCGACCCCGCGGATCCCTCTCCAGTACCGTCGTGCACCGGGGAGTCCCACCCGGCCCGGTCGGGTACCGGGGATCCACTCCCTGCACCGTCCGACGCCGGGGATCCACCCCCGGCACCGTCGGGCGAGTCCGGGCCACCGGACTCCCGCGTTCCCGACCGTCCTCCCGCGTCGTCCGCCGGGGGCGAGACGACGTCCTGCCAGTCGACCCCCGAATCGTCCCCGCCCCGGGCGTCGCCCGTCGAATTCCCGGCCGCGTCGGTGTCACCCCCGCTCTCGACCGGTTCCGTGCGCGGAACGGAATCGGTCCGGGGTTCCGACCGCCCCGCATCGTCGCGGTTCCTGCCTCCCTGATCGATCCTCGCATCGTCGCGGTTCCCGTCCCCCGGATCGATCCTCGCATCGTCGCGGTTCCCGTCCCCCGGATCGACCCTCGCATCGTCGTGGTTCCCGTCCCCCGGATCGACCCTCGCATCGTCGCGGTTCCCGTCCCCGTCCGAGGGGTGGATTCCCGAACCCTCGCCGCGGTCCCCAGTGGTATCGTCGTCGGTTCCCCGACGGTCGTAGACCTTCGTCAGGGTGCCGTCGCCGGCGTCGTACCACTCCCCCTCGTCGGCGTCCACCGGGGGGGAATCGATCCGGCCGTCCACACCGTCGTCGTGGCCGACCGGGCGGCGGGGAGCGTCGTGACCGTCGAGGCGGTACTCGACCGACTGGACGGCCGCGAGGGCCGCGTCGGCCCGCTCCTCGACGTCGCGGTTGACCGCGCGGACGTTTCCGACGTACCCTCGGACCGCCTGGATCGCGGCCTTCTGCTCTTCGAGTCGGTCCTCGACGGGGTCGACCCGGTCCTCCAGGGTCGACACCCGGTCGGCCAGTGCCGCGAGGTCGGGGAGGTCGGCCGCGTCGCCCTCGCCGTCGGTCAGCGCCCGCTCGACGGCCCGTAGCCGCCGGTCGAGGGCGGCCGGGTCGACCTCCCCGCTGTCGGGATCGGTGCCGGTCATGGGACCCGGTGGTCGCCCCCTCCGGTATAAACCTCCGGGCGGGTGCCGGGGGAGGGAGACGGTCGGTTCCCCGGCGGCGGAGCGGGCTTCACGGATCGACTCCCCCGGGGCTCTGCAGTCCGCCGGTTTCAGGGGCCGAACGGGGTCCAGCCGAGGGGGGTCCACCACGCCCGGTCGTTCGCCGCCTCGGCCCAGCCCTGGAACCGCCGGCACAGGGTGAGCAGGCCCGTCGCCTGCTCAAGGTACTCCATGTCCGTCGGCTTGCCCTTGACCCGCGTCACACCCTCGACGTGTATCCCGTAGGACTCCCCGTCGAGGAGGACCGTCCCCTCGATTTCTACCTCCCGGGTCGGCATCCTCCCCGTGTCGGGCCAGTGCGTCTCCTCGATGGACCGACGGAACTCGGGGTTGTCCAGCGTCCGCCGGACCGCCCTGCGCTGGTCGTCGTCCAGTTCGAAGGCGACGCTCCTCGTTTCGAACCGGCCGCGGATACCTTCCCCGTAGGGGCCGTGGTACTGGACGTCGCCGCCCTCCAGGTGGACCTCGAGGGTGTTCTCGTGCGAGTCGAGGCTGCGTTCGCGCTCGGTGAGTTCGAGGTCCAGCCCGAACGCTCCGTCACCCGCCATGTCACCGTCGACTCCCGATCCACCCAAAACTGTGGTGCCCGGAGTCTCCCCAGTCTGGTCGAGACGTTCGGCGACCTGAGGGAACCCGCGACCGCGTCCGGTTCCCCCGGCCGGTGTGGCCTCCGGAACCCCCAGTTCCCCTGTGGCCCGACCGGGGCCGCGAACGGCAGTGTAGCGCCGAGTCAGCGCGAGACGCCTCACCCGATCACTCGGCGGCTAACCGAGGCCGGGAGCGATGGTTCGACGCCTCGCAGTCGCTCGGCGACTCACCTGGTCACTCCGCGGCTAACCGAGGCCGGGAGCGGTGGTTCGACGCCTCGCAGTCGCTCGGCGACTCACCTGGTCACTCCGCGGCCTCGACCGTCTCCGTCCCCATCCGGCGCTCGAGGAAGTCGTCGAGGATCCCGAGCATCCGGATCTTCTGCTCGATGTCCGAGGAGGCGTGGCCCTCCTCGCCGAGTTCGACGTACTCGTAGTCGCCGCCCTCGCCCTCCTCGTAGCCGAGGTCCTGGAGTTCCTCGCGGAACAGGCGGGCCTGGGAGACGGGCACGCGGCGGTCGTTGACCCCGTGGACGATCAGCAGGGGGGCGTCGAGTTCGTCGGCGATCGTCGTCGGGCTACGCTGTTCGTAGATCTCGGGGCTGTCCTCGGGCGTGCCGAGGTACTTCTCCATCAGTTCCGTGCGGAAGTGGGGCATCGTGTTCTCGTACATGTCCGGCAGGTCGGTGACGCCGATCCAGGCGATGCCCGCGGCGTAGAGTTCGGGGTACTGGAGCATCTGCATGTAGGCGGAGTAGCCGCCGTAGGACCCGCCGAACACAACGACGCGCTCGTCGTCGATCCAGTCCTCGTCGGCGACGAGTTTCGCGCCCTCCGCGATGTCGGCCTGTTCGTCGCCGCCCCAGTCGTCGTAGAGCATCTCGACGAACTCCCGGCCGCGACCGCTCGACCCCCGGTAGTTGACCTTCAGGACCGAGTACCCCCGGTTCAGCAGGAACTGGGTGTACATGTCGAAGTTGCGGAAGTCCGCGGCGCGCGGGCCGCCGTGGGGGTTGACGATCAGTGGCGAGGGACGCTCGCCCGAGTCGTAGAGGAGGGCACCGATCTCCAGGCCAGCGTCGGACTCCGTCCGACTGGCAGCCGGGTCGAACCCGGCGACGCCGTGGGACTCGAAGGTGAAGTACTCCGCGTCGGGGAACTCGTAGTCCGCCAGGTCGCCGTACTCGGCGTCGAGCAGGACCTCGTACTCGTCGGCGGCGAGGTCGTAGACCAGCAGGCGCGTGCGGTCGGTCGGAGTCGTGTGCGAGAGGATCACCCGGTCGTCTCCGAGGACGGGCGCGCCGCCCTGGGGCCCCTGGCCGCCGAAGCTAGCGACGCCCTCGGGGAGGTCGAGTTCCCGGTGCTCGCCGGTCTCGACGTCGTAGACGACGGGGACCACCATCGCGTCGCGGGTCCGCTGGGCGAGGATCCGGTCGCCGTCGTCGGTGAACGCGACGGGTCCCTCCTCGTACTCCAGGTCGCCGTACCACTCGACCTCGTCGGCGTCGAGGTCGTAGACGCCGACCCGGGAGAGGTCCTCGGTGTTGTCCGAGACCAGCAGTCGGTCCCCGTCGGGACCCCAGTCCGCGACCATCGACTCGGCGCCCGTCTCGCCGATTTCGAGGTTCCGGGGGTTCGACCCGTCCGCGTCGTCGCCGGCCACCGGCCGGCTGCCCGTGGAGCTTCGCTCCACGCTGGCGACGTAGACGTCCCGGTTGTCGAAGTCGTCGGACTCGTTGGTGGTGTAGGCCACCCGCTCGCAGTCCGGCGACAGTTCGCCGCCCCAGACCGCGCGCTCGTAGTCGGTGATCCGTTCGGTCTCGCCGGTCTCCATGTCGTGGACGTGGAGGTTCATCTGGCCGCCCTTGGTCGACCCGATGACCAGGGTTCGGCCGTCCTCGCCGACCGACTGGATGGTGTTCTGGCCCTCGTACTCGACGACCGCCTCCACGTTCCCGTCGCGGTCGATGGCGTAGACGTCGTTCTGCTCGTTGCCGGCCTCGTCGAGGTGGAAGAACACCCGCTCGCCGTCGGCGTCCCAGCGGACGAACCAGCGGGCGTCGCGGGGTACCTCGCCGTCGCTCCACTGGGTCATCGTGCCGGTGTCGGCGTCGATGACGTGGAGTTCGTTCCGGCCGGTCCCGTCGTAGTACAGCGCCACCTCGTCCCCGTCGGGCGAAGCGTCCGGGTGGGCGATCGTCGGTAGGCTTGCGAGTTCTTCGAGGAACTCGGTGTCCGATTCCGGCATGTCACGGAGTCCGGCCTCCACCCACTTCAGGGCTCCCAGAAGTGCGCTTCTGTAATCGATCGAGAATTTGTTACGTGGTACCGTTCCCGGAACAAACCGGGGCGGGAGACGGGTCCCTCGCGGAGGCGTCGATCCCCGGGCGAACCGGTTCGGTCGGGGGCGTCAGCCCGCGAGTTCCCCGGGTCCCAGCCCCGCCAGCAGGTTCGAGAGGTGGATCTCGTCGCTGGCGCCCTCCTGGAGGTCGAAGTCGATCTCGCCGGCCCGGCGGTGGAGCCGGGCCAGTTCGTCCCCGCTGTAGCGCTTGCGGGCCACCCGCAGGATCTCGTCGAGTACCTCCTCGCCGTTCAGCCCCTCCTCGCCGAGCAGGTCGTCCAGTTCCGAGCGGGCGTCCGAGAAGTCGCCGGCCTCGGCGGCGTCGAGCATCGACTCCACCGTGGCGTCGAGTCCGACCTCCCCCAGGGTCTCGTGGGCGGCGCTCATCGTGATCGCACCCTCCCGGCCGTGGACCGTCTGGGCGGCCAGGAGCGCCCGCCGCAGGTCGCCGTCGGCGTAGCCGGCGACGAACTCGATGCCCTCGGGGTCGTGGTCGACGCCCTCGCGTTCGACGACCCCCTCCAGGACCCCGACCACCTCGTCGTTGGTGGGAGCCCGCATCGACACCTGGAAGCACCGCGACCGGATCGGCGGGATGAGCCGGGTCGGCTGGCGGGTGGCGATGACGAACTGCGCGGTGCGGTGGTACTGCTCCATCACCCGCCGGAGCGCCTGCTGGAAGTCCTCGCGGATCGCCTCGGCGTTGTCCAGCAGGACGGTCTTGTACTCGCCGGAGGCGGGGGCGTAGCTGGCCGTCTCCTTGAGGACGTGGCTGGCCATGTCGCGCTTGGACCAGTTGCGCTTGTACTTGGTGTCGACGTCGTCCCGGCCCTTCGTCCAGCGGACCGCCCCCTCCAGGAAGCCCGAGAAGCGGGGGTCGTCCCGGATTTCGGACTTCGAGCGGTCGAAGAAGTCCGAGACGTTGACCTCGACGAAGTCGTTGTCCGGGTCGGCGTGGGCCTCGCGGGCGAGCGCCCGCACCGCGGCGGTCTTGCCGGCCCCCGGCGGGCCGTACACCACGAGGTTCATCGGCTCGTCGACCGCCCGCTGGAGGCGTGTTCGGGCCTCCCCCTGGGGGACCTCCGAGAGGTCCGGCGCGTGGGCGTCGGTCCACAGCGGCGCGTCCATCGACTCCCCCTAGGCGGGTGGCGGGTAAGAATCGGTCGGATCCGGACCGGGGGACCCCGACCGGGGACCCTGGCCGGACCCGTCCGCGGGTCGCCCGTGCCGGATCCCGTCCGGGTTCGCACCGTCACTCGACCGATCCGGCGGGTGTGTTTTTGTCCCGTGGGGACCAACGGAGGATCATGAAGACCGTCCGGAAGGCGATCCGGGACGGGGACGTCGAGCGCGACAGCTTCGGGCGGCTGGCGTGCAACCACTGCGACAGGCGGCTCAAGACCGAGAACGACCCCGACCGGCTCCACTCCCGGAAGTTCTGCCCCAACTGCGGGCGGAAGTGGAAGGAGCTCAGTTGAGCCTCCGGCGGAGAGTCCGGCCGGCCGATCCCGGTGGCGGCAGGGGCGTCGGCGGTCCCGGTGCGACGGGGATCACTCGAAGACGGCGTCGAAGGCCCGGGCACCGAGGGGGTCGTGCTCGCCGGCCGCGAGGTTCTCGGCGACGTGCTCCGGCGACGAGGACCCCACCAGCGCGGCGGTCACGCCCGGGGCCGACCGGGCGAAGTTGATCGCTCGCTGGGCGGGGGTGTCCCCGGACACGCGTTCGGCCACCGACTCCGGCAGGCCCGAGGCGAGCCGTCCCTGGGCGAGCGAGGCGCTGGTGAAGACGTTCAGGCCGGCGTCGGCGGCGAACGCCAGGGCGCTCTGGTGGCCCTCCGCCCCCTCGTGGGCCTCGACGGTGAACGCGTCGGCCATCACCACGTTGAACGGGAGCTGGACGGCCCCGAGTCCGGTCGTGTCGTTGCCGACCGCCTCCGCCGCCCGGCGGGCCCGGGAGACCACCTCGGGCAGCGAGAGGTAGCTCTCGTCGTCTTCGGGAACCCGGAACGCCTCCCAGGTGGCGACCCCGTACGTCCGGAGGTCGCCGGCGGCGATCCGTTCCTCCAGCCGCCGGAAACAGCCCTCCAGCCGGTCGTAGACCGCCTCGCGCGAGCGGACCTCTAGCTGGGTCTCCGGGTTGTGGACGTAGTACAGATCGACGGTCTCCAGCCCCAGGTTCGAAAGCGAGCGGTCGAACTGCGCGTCGACGAACCCGGGGTCGATGCAGTGGCTCCCCATCGCCAGTTCGTCGGGGTCGACGAGGCCGGGGTCGACGAACTCCTCCCTCACGTACCGCCCCGGATCCTCGGGCCGGGAGCCGTCGAACGGGAGGAACCCGCCCTTGGTCGCGACCACGACCGCCTCGCGCCCGACGTCGGCCTCGTCCAGCGCCTCGCCCACCACCCGTTCGCTCCGCTGGGCCCGGTAGTTTATCGCCGTGTCGACGAGGTTGATCCCACCCTCCAGTGCCGCGACGAGGGCCTCCCGGTAGCGCCGGTCGTACTCGTCGGTCGGGTCCCCCAGGTACGTGCCGAGTCCGATGGAGGAGACCACGCCGTCGCCGAACCGCCGGAAGTAGGTGCGCCCGAACCCGTCCCCGAAGCGATCCCGGTACTCCCAGGTCGCCGTTCCCGTCGACATGGGGGCAGCTTCGGCCCGGTCGGTCAAAAGCGCCCGCTTCGATCCCCGGCGGGAGCGCCCGCTTCGATCCCCGCCGCCGAAAGCGCCCGCTTCGATCCCCGGCGGGAGCGCCCGCTTCGATCCCCGTCGGCGGATCCGGGGGCAGGAGGGTCACTGCCGGTCCCCGCGCATGGCCTCGAACAGCCGGGTATCGAGGTCGGCGACGGCGACCCCGGCCTGGGCGCCGCCGGATCCGGTCGGTTCGAGGTCGATCCGGCCCCCGCCCATGCGGGCGTGGCCGCCGCCGGCGGCGCGGGGAACCTCCTCGACGGCGGCCTCCAGGGCGTTGCCCATGTGGACCCGGTCGTCCCGGGACCGCCCCGAGATGTGGATGGTGTCGTCGAACTCCCCGTAGACGACGACGGCGGTCACCCCCTCCAGGCGCATGAGTTCGTCGGCCGACTGGGGAACCGCGTCGGCGTTCGTCACCGGGCCCAGGTCCGACACCGCGAACGACCCCTCGACGGTCCGGTTGTCGATGGCCCGTGCCTTCGCGTCGAGGACGCCGGCGTCGACCTGCGGGTTGGCGATCCGGTCCAGGAGGTCCTCGTCGATACCGCGCTGGAGGTACTCGCAGGCGCGGAACTCGGCGGCCGAACAGCCCCGCGTCAGCTGGGCGGTGTCGGACTGGATCCCGTACATCAGGGCGGTCGCCAGCCGCGAGTCGACGGTCAGGCCGTCGTCGGGGTCGGGGACGCCCGGCCCGAGCACCTCGGCGTCCAGCGTCTCGAAGTACTCGGCCAGGATGGACGCACACGCGCCGTAGTCGGGCCGGACGTCGGTGAACGCGCTCCCCTCGCCGTCCCCGGGGTGGTGGTCGACCACGGCGTAGGGAACGACCGCGTCGGCGCCCGCGAACCCCCGTGGCTCGTTGTGGTCGACGAGGACCACCGCGCCCTCCGTCAGGTCCGTGAGCCCCTCGATCCGGTCCATCTCCACGTCCAGGACCGTCCGGAACGCCCGGTTCTCCTGGTGGCGGACCTGGCCCGGGTACTGCACCGTCGCCTCGGTCTTGACCGACCGTGCCAGCCGTGCGACCGCCAGTGCCGAGGACATCGCGTCCGGGTCCGGGTTGGGGTGGGTGAGTACCGTGACCGCGTCGGCCGACCGGAGCGCCCCCCGGAACCGGACCGCTGGCGGGCGGCGGTACCACCCTATCAATCGCCAGACAGCGTACAGGACCAGGACCGCGACCGCCACCGCTGCTCCCGCTACGACCGGGTCTATCGACGACGGGTCGACGCTCGCCCCTCTGACGTCGACCCCGGGCACCGGTGCCACGGGACTCTCCCCTCGCACGAACCTGTGAACGCATCACATATGAGTTTTCCCGCCGCGAGAGCGTCCCCACGGCCCCGGCAGACGGGGTTACAGTAACGACGGTGCAAACCGCTCCAGCCTTGCAGTAACGATACTGTAAACCGCCCCGGCCTTGCAGTAACGGTGCCCTAGACGGGTCACCGCCGGGGGATCGCGATCCCGCCCACGCCGGGAACCCCCAACGACCGGGTTCGCCACCCGCCCGCCGGGTCGTCGGCCGTCTCGCGGGCGCCGGCGAGGACCGTCCCGTCGACGGTGACGGCGTAGACCGCGCCGACCCCCTCGCCGGGCGGCGGGCCGTGTGCGATCCCCGCCACCTGGCCGCGGTCGGGTGCGTCGGTCGGGGTCCAGGTCCCGCCCTCGCCGGTGTTCCCTCCGTTCGGAGATCCCCGTCCGTCAGAGTCACCGCGTGCGTAGAGTTCGCCCCCGGCGGCGGCGTGGGCCCGGGTCCGGACCCGCGGGTCGGCCGCGACGGCGTCGAACGCCCCCTCGTGGGCGCACAGCCACCCGTTGCCGAGTTCGTAGAGGCCCCCGCCGGTCGCGACGTACGGGCCGGCCGCGGCGACGTCCCGGGCGTCGTCCAGGCCGACCTCGTCCAGGCCGTCCGGCGTGACGCGGTAGACGCCGTCCCCCGCGGCGACGAAGGGGCCGTCGACGGCCCGCACCGGCGCGTCGACGGTCGCTATCTCGAACCACTCGCCGTCGACTCGGCGGGCGATCCGGCCGTCGGCGTCGGCCGCCACCACCGCGCCGTCGTCGACGCCGACGGCGACCGCCGGGCCGTGGTCCGTGGGGGCGTAGGGGTCGCCGTCTCCGGGGGATCCGTCCTCCCCTGCCCCGCCGTTCCCGCCGGTCGCGTCCTCCCCCACCCGCCGGACGAGGACGTCCTCGTCGGTCGCCACGGCGACGCGGTCGGTCCCGGCGGCGACGTCCCGGGCGGTACACCGCCGGTCGAACCGGAACCGGCCCACCCGGTCGCCGGCGACTTCGACGGCCACGACGCCCGCCTCGGCGGCGACGAACGCGACGGTCGTCTCCCCTCGCTCCGCGTATATCCGGTCGGCCGCGAGGTCGCTCATGTCCGGACCGAGGGCCGCCGCCACCAAAAGCGGGTGGGACCACCCACGGGATCCGGACGGGACGGGGGTCACCGACCGGGGCGTCCGTGTCGGGTCCGGAACCCCTTTGGTGCCGGCCCACGACCCGACGCACGATGGAGGTCTTCGGCTCCAGCGGGGTCCGTGGCGTCGCCAACGAGGAACTGACCCCGGAGCTTGCCATGAAGATCGCGATGGCCGCCGGCACCGTCTGGGACGCCGACAGCGTGGCCGTCGCCCGGGACACCCGCACGACCGGGCGGATGCTGACCGACGCGGCCGCGGCCGGCCTGGCGGCGGTCGGCGCGAGCGTGGACCGCCTCGGCGTCGTGCCGACCCCCGGCGCGCAGGCCCACGCCGAGCGAGAGGGGATCCCGCTGGTGACGGTCACCGCCTCGCACAACCCGCCCGAGTACAACGGGATCAAGCTCGCCGGGGCCGACGGCGTGGAACTCTCGGTCGCGGCCCTGGAGCGCGTCGAGTCGGTCCTGCTGAACGGGGAGTTCGACCGCGCCCCCTGGGACCACGTCGGCGACGAGCGCCGGGTGGACGACGCCCGCCGCGAGTACGTCCGCGGGGTCGTCGCCGCCGTCGACCGGGACCGGATCGCCGACGCCGGCCTGACCGTCGCGCTGGATCCCGGCCACGGCGCGGGGTCGCTCACCTCGCCGGAGCTGTTCCGCAGGCTGGGCTGTCGGGTGCTCGCGGTCAACGCCCAGCCCGACGGCCGGTTTCCGGGCCGGGACCCGGAGCCGGTCCCCGAGAACCTGGCGGACCTGGGACGGCTCGTGCGCTCGACCGACGCCGACCTGGGGATCGCACACGACGGCGACGCCGACCGCGCCATCTTCTACGACGAGACCGGCGAGTACATCGAGGGCGACGCCACGCTGGCGGCGCTCGCGGCCGCCGAACTCGACGAGGGCGACGTGACCGTCTCGGCAGTGAACGTCTCCCAGCGACTCGTGGACGTGGCGGACGAGGCCGGCGCGCGCCTCGAACTGACGCCCATCGGCAGCACCCGGATCGTCAGCCGGGTCCAGGAACTCCGGTCGGCGGGCGAGAGCGTCCCCATCGCGGGCGAGGGCAACGGCGGCGTCTTCTTCCCGAACTACCGGTTGGCCCGCGACGGCGGCTACGTCGCGGCGCGGTTCCTCGGACTCGTGGCCGACCGGCCGGCCAGCGAGGTGGTCCGCCCGGTCCAGGGGTACCACAACGTCCGGATGAACCTCGGCTACGACTCCGAGGACGACCGCGAGGCGATGCTCGCGGCCGCGGCGACCCTCGCGGAGGAGGCCGACGCCGACCTCGACACGACCGACGGCTACCGCCTGGACTACGGCGACGCCTGGGTACTCGCGCGCCCCTCCGGCACCGAACCGCTGGTTCGGATCTACGCCGAGGCCACGAGCGAGGACCGCGCCGAGACCCTCGCCGGGCGGATGCGCGACGCGATGCTCGACGCCGGCGGGTGACCGCCGGACTCCGACCCACGGAAGCGACGGCCTGCGGCGGCAACGGCGACCGGGACCCGGAACGGAAAAGTCCCTCTCCGACCGATCCTGGACCATGGAGTCACCGGGAACCGTCGTCGTGGCGGTGGGATTCGTCGTCGCGTTCGGTGGCCACCGGGCGGTCGGTCGGCTCCTCGACCCGCTGTTCCGCCGGATTGCGGCCGGGACTGGCAGGGATCCGGCCGACCCGGGGCTCGCGTGGGAACTGGCTGAGAGCGACGCGACGAAACTGCTGGCCGCCGGCCTCCTGGTGGCGTACGTCCTCCTGGTCGAGGGTCGGGGACCCGGGTCGCTGACCGGTCGTCGGCTCAGCCCGCCCCTCGCGGTCGTGGCAGTCGCCGGCGGACTGGCGGTGATGCTCGGGCAGAACGTCGTCGCGCAACCCCTGTACGACCGACTCGGCGTCGGCGGCGACATGGAAGAGGATATGACGGATCTGGGCTCGCTCTCGCTCCCCCAGCGCCTCGTCGTGGCGCTGGTCGCGGGCGTCACCGAGGAGGTCCTCTTCCGGGGGTACCCGATAGAGCGCCTGGTCGAACTCACCGGGAGTCCGCTGCTCGCCGGCGGGGTCTCGGTCGTGGCCTTCGGCCTGGCCCACTACGGCTTCTGGGATCGGGGGTCGACGGTGAAGATCACCGTCACCGGCGCCATCCTGACGGGGATCTACCTGGTCACGCGCTCGCTGCCGGTGGTGATCGCCGTCCACGCCCTGAACGACCTGATGGGACTGCTGATCGCCGCCAGGATGGACGGAGCGGCCGGCGACGGTGGAAGGTCGGACGTGGACGGCGACGGTGGAAGGTCGGACGTGGACGGCGGCGGTGGAAGGTCGGACGTGGACGACGACCCGGCCGCGTTCGACCCGGACACGGACGACCCGGACCCGCCCGACTCGGACACGGACGACCCGGACCCGCCCGACTCGGGCACGGACGACCCGAACCCGCCCGACTCGGGCACGGCGTCCGGCGATCCGGATCGATCCCGACAGTAATAGGTGACGCCGGGGAGAACGCCCGGACATGAACCACGAGGAGTCCCGCGACCTGTACGGCCGGGCGCTGTCGGTGCTGCCGGGCGGGGTGAACTCGCCGGTGCGGGCGGTCCGCCCGTACCCGTTCTTCGTCGAGCGAGGCGAGGGCGCACACGTCGTCGACGCCGACGGGAACCGGTACGTCGACTACGTGATGGGCTACGGACCCCTCCTGCTGGGCCACGACCTGCCGGACCCGGTGTGGTCGGCGGTCCAGTCCCACGCCTCGGCCGGGCCGATGTACGGCGCGCCGACCGAGGTGGAGGTCGAACTCGCGGAGTTCGTCGCCCGCCACGTGCCCAGCGTGGAGATGGTCCGGTTCGTCAACAGCGGGACCGAGGCCACCGTCTCGGCGGTGCGCCTCGCCCGGGGGTACACCGGCCGGGACAAGGTCGTCGTCATGCAGGGCGGCTACCACGGCGCCCAGGAGTCGACGCTGGTCGAGGGCGACGCCGACCACCCACAGCCCTCCTCGAAGGGGATCCCCGCGACCTTCGCCGAGCACACGCTCCCGGTCCCGTTCAACGACGAACAGGCCGCCCGCGAGGTCTTCGAGGAACACGGCGAGGACATCGCGGGGGTCCTCGTCGAGCCCTACCTCGGGAACAAGGGCATCGTCGCCCCCGTCGAGGGGTACCACGAGACGCTCCGGACGCTGTGCGACGACCACGGCTCCCTCCTGGTGTTCGACGAGGTGATCACCGGGTTCCGGGTCGGCGGCCTCTCGTGTGCCCAGGGGAAACTCGGGGTCACCCCGGACGTCACGACCTTCGGGAAGATAATCGGCGGGGGCTTCCCGGTCGGTGCGATCGGCGGCCGCGCCGAGGTGATGGAGTCGTTCACCCCGACGGGCGACGTGTTCCAGGCCGGCACCTTCTCCGGCCACCCGGTGACCATGGCCGCCGGCCTGGAGACCCTCCGGTACGCCGCCGAGAACGACGTGTACGACCACGTGAACGAACTCGGCGAGGAACTCCGGGAGGGACTGACCGACGTCGTCGCGGACCAGGCCCCCGGGTACACCGTCGCCGGCACCGACAGCGTGTTCAAGGTGATATTCACCCGTGACGGTTCCCGGAGCCTCGACGACCAGTGTTCGGCCGGGTGCCAGCAACGGCCCGACTGTCCCCGCTACGACCACTGCCCGAAGAACGGTGCTGACGTCGCCGCTGGCGAGACCGACCGGTGGGAGCGCCTGTTCTGGCCCGCGATGAAGGACGAGGGCGTGTTCCTCACCGCCAACCAGTTCGAGTCCCAGTTCCTCAGTTACGCCCACACCGAGGCGGACGTCGAGGAGACCCTCGAGGCGTACAAGCGGGTGCTCTGAGGCGTCGGATACCGCCAGTTTCTCCGGGGAGATCGCCCCGGCCGTAGCGCGTCGGAGGAGGTGAACGAGAGTCAGGTGCTCGACCGGCCGGACCGGCCGCGCCGTCACCCGGAAACGACGGACCGTCACTCGGTGACGGTACGGGTCGCGGTGGCGGTCCGGTCGGTCGCGTCGGTGACCGTCAGGACCACGTCGAACGTCTCGTTGTTGGCCTTCTTGACCTTGAACTGGTCGGTGCCCGAGGCGCTGGCCCCGGAGACGCTCGTCCTGGAGTAGTCGACGCGGGTACCCGAGGAGTCGAACACCTCGACGAGCACCGACGAGAGGTCGCCGTCGGCGTCCGAGACGTCCCAGTCGGCGGTGATCTCGGCGTGGGGGTTGGGCGACCCGGCCTCGGTGACGACGTAAGAGTCGATAGACGGGGCCGTGGCGCTGCTGGTGGTGGTGAACGTCGACGTCGTGCCCGTGTCGGAGTCGCCGTCCGAGGCGTCCGCGACCGCCCGGAACTCGTAGTCGGTGCCCGACGCAAGCCCGGAGACGGTGTCGCTGAAGCTCCCGGTCGAGGAACGGGTCTGGGGACTCGTCGCCGTCCAGGAGGACGACCCGGCCTGGCGGTACTCGAAGTAGCAGTCCGCCGAGGACGCACCGCCCAGGTCGTCGAGGCTCCCGTTCAGGGTCGCCGAGGAGCCGGTCACGGACGAGGCGGATCCCGTCGAGACGACGACGCTGGTGTCGCCGCTCGTCGTGAACGTGGCGGTTGCGCCGGTGTCCGAGTCGCCGTCCGAGGCGTCGGTCCGGGCCCGGAACTCGTAGTCGGTGTTCTCGGCCAGTCCCGACACCGACTCGCTGAAGCTACCGGTGGCCGAGAGGGTCTGCGGAGCGGTCTCGGTCCAGGTGGAGGCCCCGACCTGGCGGTACTGGAAGTAGCAGTCCGCCGAGGACGCACCGCCCAGGTCGTCCAGCGTGCCGTTGAGGGTGGCCGACGTCTCGGTCACGTCGGTCGCCGACCCCGTCGAGACGGCCGCGGGGTCGTCGCTGGTGGTGAACGTCACCGCGTTGCCCGCATCGGAGTCGCCGTCGGAGGCGTCCGCGACCGCCCGGAACTCGTAGTCGGTGTTCTCCGCGAGGCCGGAGACGGTGTCGCTGAAGCTCCCGGTCGCCGAGAGCGTCTGGGCCGACGTGGCGGTCCAGGAGGACGCCCCGACCTCCCGGTACTCGAAGTAGCAGTCCGCCGAGGACGCCCCGCCCAGGTCGTCCAGCGTGCCGTTGAAGGTGGCCTCGGTGGCGGTCACACCCGAGGCCGAGTCGGTCGAGACGGCGACGCTGGCGTCCCCGCCGGTGGTGAACGTCGCGGTCGCCCCGCCGTCCGTGTAACTGTCGCTGGCGTCGGAGCGGGCGCGGAACTCGTAGTCGACGCCGGTCGAGAGGCCCGAGACGTCCTGGCTGAACGACCCCGTCGAGGAGCGGGTCTGGACCGTCGTCGACGTCCAGGACGAGGCACCGACCTCCCGGTACTCGAAGTAGCAATCGGCCGAGGACGCCCCGCCGAGGTCGTCGAGACTCCCGGTCAGCGTCGCCGAGGTGTCGGTCACGTTCGTCGCCGACCCCGTCGAGACCTCGACGCTGGTCCCCCCGCTACCGGAGTAGGTCCGCGAGAGCACCTCGGCGCCCTGGTCGTCGTAGACGAAGACCGTGTCGCCTGAGTTGTTCCAGACCGCCGAGCCGCGACCCCAGTAGAGGTCGGTCGAGGAGTCGGTGCCCGACCCCGTGTGGAGGGTGACCTGGGCCTGGGGGTCGAGCGTGAAGTTGTCCGGGAAGTTGTAGGTCTTGGCCACCTCGTCCTCGACCGACCACCCGGTCAGGTCGAGCGTCTCGGTCCCGATGTTCTCGAAGACGACGTACTCGTCGTTGAGGTTGTCGTTGTCGTCGCCCGAGGCGTCGGCGTGGATCAGGTCGATCGCTATCTCGCCGCCACTGCTCCCGCCGCCGTCGCCGCCGTCGGACGTGTAGGCGTCGAACAGCGGGAACGAGGTGTCGAACTGCGTCGTCGCCGGGATCTCCGGGTCCGAATTGACGTTGTTCGTGTCGTCGAGGACCTGGTCCTCGTTGACCCGCAGGTCCGTGCCCAGGGCGGCGGCCAGGTCGTTGAGATTGGCCCGCGCCTCGGAGGTCACCTTGCCACACCCCAGCAGGACGACCGACCCGCCGTCGGCCACGAACGAGGAGATGGCGTCGACCTCGCTCGTCGTGAACGCCTCCTCTGGGGTCGTGATCACCAGCGTCCGCCCCCGCGAGAGGTTGCTCGCCGTCAGCTCGTTGATCCCTTCCAGGCCGACGTCCTGGCCCTCCAGGTAGCGCATCCACCAGGCGGTGTCCTCGGCCGAGAGGCCGTAGTTGGCGTCGAACTGGCCGTGGCTCCCGTCGACGAGGACGTCGCCGCTCACGCCGTCGGCCGTGAGGTAGTCCGCGAGGTTGATCGCGAAGACGTAGTTCTCGAAGTCCGAGGTGTCGACGTCGAAGCCCTCCTCGCTCTCGTAGGACTCGTCGACGAACGGCGCGCCCACGAGGCCGACGCGGTTGGACTCGTCGACGCCCACCAGGGGCAGGTCGCTGCTCCCGTAGTCGTAGCCGCCGTCTATGTCCTGGTACGCCGAGGACTCGGCGTAGACCGGCACCCGGGAGTCCGAGATCGCGCCGGAGGAGGTGCGGACGCTGGCGCACTTGGGCATGAAGACGTCGTCGACCGGGCGGTCGCGGATCTCGGAGGTGTTCTCGGGGTCGCTCTCGGTCCAGACCCGGCGCTTGTTGGCCCGGGCGTCGTTCTCGGCCTGCCAGAAGGACTCGTGTTTGCTGAACCCTGAGTCGTAGATGCGGGCGTAGCCCTTCGTGACGCACTGGTAGTTGTAGTTGGTGCTCCGACTCCCGTCGCCGTTCCTGTCGTAGTCGATGTAGCCGAGCACCCGTCCGAAGGCGTCCCGGACGGGTTCCTCGGAGTCGAAGTACAGGTCGACGGTCTTCCCGCCGATCTCGTCCTTGCAGAACTGGGTGGCCTCGTCGGCCCAGTTCTCCAGGTAGGTGTTGCTCTCGATGCCCTCCCACTCCTGGACGCGTTCGTACTGGCTGTTCGAGGAGGTCTCGGGCGTGTCCAGACCGAGGATCCGGACGCTCTCGGTGGAGCCGTCGGAGAACTCGACGTCGGCGGTGTCGCCGTCGGTCACCGACGTGACCGTCACGTCGTAGGTCTTGGTCGGGTCCAGACCCAGCCCCGAGCGGTCGGTGAAGTACGGGAAGTTCGTGTTGAACTCGTCGGTCTCCGGTTCGTAGTCGGCGCTGGCGTTGACGACCTCGTCGATCACCTGGTCGTCGTTGAACCGGAACGCCAGTCCGAGGTCGCCGGCGATCTCGTTGAGGTTGCCGGTCTCGTCGTAGTCGCTGTAGTCGCTCTCGTCGTGGAGGAAGACCGCGCCGCCGTTGGCGACGAAGTCGGCGAGCGCGCTCAGTTCGCTGTTCGTGAAGGAGGTGCTCGGGGACGTGATCCACGCGGCGTCGGCGTTCGAGAGGTCCGAGGCCAGCGAGGTGGTGGCCTGGACCGTGTAGCCGTTGTTCTCGGCGTAGTCCTCGAACTCCGAGAAGTCGGCCAGGGTGTAGTACTGGCCGTGCCCCTCGTCGTACAGCACCGTCCCACCGCCGGCGTGTTCGTCCCAGACGTTCAGCAGGAACTCCTCGTTGCCGTACTGCCAGTTGGTGCCGTCCTCGACGACCATCCAGCCGAAGCCGACGACGTTCCCGTCGGTCGCCGAGACGGGGACGTCCGTCGCCTCGGAGTAGATGACGGCGTCGCCGTTGCCGTCCTCGTCGACGTTCTCGGCCGTGTCCTCCAGGTGGACCGACAACACGTTCGGGTCGGTCAACTCGCCGTAGGATGCGTCGAGCAGGCTCGAACTCGACTCGACGAACAGTTCCGATATCTGGTCGCTCGATGCCGTCGCTGACGTGAGCGCCGCCGCGCGTCGGACGGTGCTGGACGAACCGATGCTCGCAGCGGCCAGCCCCGCCAGGAAGTCCCTCCGTCGCATACACCGCCATGCTCTCCCCCCAGTAATAAATTAAACTAATTCGTTTCGCAATTCGAAAAAACAGCTCCGGAGGGATCCGTAGTTCTCCGTTCGAAGGCGCTCCCGGGGACGCAGTGCCCGGATCCCTCGCCGAGACCGCTCCCGGACCGCCCGCCGGGGGACCACCCGGGACCGGTCGGCGGCGGGACCGACGGCGACTCAATCGTCGGTCTCCACGGCCGGCGACGGGCGGGTCGATCCCCCGAGGAGGGTGCCGGCGACCAGCGCCCCGACGCCGACGACGAGGGCGGCGCAGGCGAGGTACCCGACTTCGAACCCGATGGTGGTCACCAGCGGGAGCGCGACCAGCGGTCCCAGGGTCGAGCCCACGTCGCCGAAGACGTTGTAGGCGCCGCCCAGTTTCCCGACGTCCTCGGCGGGGCTGACGTCGCCGAGGTAGGCCAGCAACGGCGGGTTCGTCCCCCCGACGCCGACGCCGATGAGCGCCACCGCGACCAGGACGGCGACCAGGTCGGGGACCAGCGCGAGGGTCCCGAACCCGGCCGCGAGCACCGCCAGGGCGGGGACGGTGACCAGCGCCCGGTTCGAGAGCCGGTCGGTGTACCGGCCCACCAGGACCGTCGTGACGCTGGCGCCGACCACGCTGACGGCCATGACGACGCCGCTGACGCCCGTCGAGGACAGTACCCCGATCTCGATGCCGTAGGCCTCGGCGTACAGCACCACCGTCGAGAGGAGGACCCCGGCGAACAGGAACCGGACGGCGAGGTTGACCAGGCCGACCGAGAGGATCCGCACGTCCGCGGACACCAGCCCCGGGAGGTCCCGGAGCCGGCTGGTCGCGGCCACGTCGGCCCTGAGGTCGGGCAACACCGCGGCGGCGACCAGCGCCGCCAGCAGGCCCGCCCCGCCGGCGGTCAGGAACGCCTCCTCGTAGCCGTAGGCGTCCGCGAGGAGTCCGCCGACCACCAGCCCCGTCGGGAACCCGAGCGACTGGCCGCCGCGCATATAGCCGACCCACTTGCCCCTGTTGTCCGGGGTCGTGACGTGGGTGATGGTCGAGAACGCGCCGACGAACACGAACGCCGAGCCGACCCCCCAGAGCCCCCGGGAGAGGAGGAACACCGTCGCGGCCCCGACCGGGACCCACCCGGGGTGGAGCCCCAGCGCGTAGCCGAGGGGCGCCGCCGCCTGGAGAACGAACCCGGCGATCATCGGTCGACGGGTCCCGAACCGGTCGAGTACCTGGCCCGCCGGCGCGTTCAACAGCAGGCGGGTGAACCGGTTGATGGAGAGGATCACCCCGACGGTGAACGCCGAGATGCCGAGCACCGACCCCAGCGTGGGGAGCGTGGGGAACGCCACGCCGCCGCCCACCCCGCCGAGGAAGACGCCGGCGATGAGGCTCCCGGCGACGTAGCCGACGCTGGGGTCCTCGCGACGGGACATCTCGCCCCCGCTTCGGCACTCGCGGGAAAGAGCGTTCCGGTCGGATCCCCCGCTGCCGGTACCGCCACTCCAAGCACCGACCGGCGGAGCCGCCCTCGCCCCGAGTGCCACCCTGGGCCAATCAGCCACACGGCGCGCGCGGTCGCGGTCGCCGAGCGACGCGAGGCGACCGCGGCGATTTCCGCGCGAGGGGCGAGCACCGCAACGACCGACTGGAAGGAGGGAGTGAGGAGCACAGACGGCTGGGGAGGATCGAGGGGGTGGGACTGAAAGGGGCCGGGGGCTTTCGACGCCGATCCCGGAAGTCCGGGATGGGGAGAAAGTTCGGGATCAGTAGCGGGATCGCGGACGGTACACCCGCTCCATCCCAATTCTTACAGTAATTTTACTGTAAATGAGGCCCGTCGAATGGAGAACGGTTAGGGGCCAGGGGCCGGAACCCACGGCCATGAGCGAGGATCACGACCATGGCCACGATCACGGGGACGACCACGGTCACGATCACGACCATGGCCACGATCAC
>PXRX01000045.1:0-5706 GCA_003023195.1 Halobacteriales archaeon QS_8_69_26 | reverse complement strand
ACGACCACGGTCACGATCACGACCATGGCCACGATCACGGGGACGACCACGGTCACGATCACGACCATGGCCACGATCACGGGGACGACCACGGTCACGATCACGACCATGGCCACGATCACGGGGACGACCACGGCCACGACGGGGATCACGACCACGGACACGACCACAACCACGATCACGACCACGACCACCACCACGCCCACGACAAGGAGGACCTGGGGATCGCGGTCGTGACGGTGTCCTCCTCGCGCACGGTAGCCGACGACCCGTCGGGGGACGCCATCGTCGCGGCCGTCGAGGACGCGGGCCACGAGGTCCCGATCCGGGAGATCGTCACCGACGACTACGACGGGGTCCAGGGGACCGTCGACACCATGGTCGACAGGGAAGACGTCGACGCCGTCGTCACCACCGGGGGGACCGGCGTCACCCCCGACGACGTGACCGTCGATGCCGTCAGCCCCCTCCTCGACAAGCGACTGCCGGGGTTCGGCGAGCTGTTCCGGCGGCTCTCCTACGACGAGATCGGAACCCGGGTCGTCGGTACCCGCGCCGTCGCCGGGGCCAGCGAGGGCGTGCTCGTCTTCTGTCTCCCCGGGAGCGAGAACGCCGCACGCCTGGGGATCGAGGAGGTGATCCTCCCGGAGGTCGGCCACCTCGCGGGGCTGGCGACCAGGGACGACGACGAGGAGTAACCGGGATCCGGTTCGCCGGGCACCCGTCGACGCGTTCGAGCCGCCCCGCCCTGGCGGACCGACCCCTGTTCAGGCCTCCCCGCACCTGGTGGATCCGCGTCCACCCGACCTGGAGGACGTCGACTCCGCGCCGGCAGGGGGGTTCAGGCTTCCCCGCGCCGGTGGATCCGCGTCCACCGGGGGACGGCCCGCCGGTAGAGGACGAGGCCGAGGGAACCGAGGGCGACGCTGGCCAGGGTCAGGCCGCCGAGGCCGGCCGGGGGGAGCGGCGCGAGGACGAACCCCGTGATCAGAACGGGGACGGTGACGGCGGCGACGGCGACGAAGAAGGCGGCGAAGAGGAGGGTGTCGAACAGGAACTCGTTGGGCGAGAACCCGGTGAGGTAGACGGTCACCCCGAAGAGGTAGCACATCAGGCCGAGGAGGAGCGCCAGGCCGACCACCCCTTCGAGGGGCCGGATCCCCAGCCAGAGGGCCGCGATGGCGTAGTACAGCACCCCGACCGGCGGACCCAGGATCAGGAACGCCCGGAACTTCGCCCGGAAGACGTCGGCCACGGAGACGGGGTAGGGGAGGTACTCCCCGGGGGAGTCGACCGACGTGAGCCAGTTGTAGGTCGTAAAGGCCGTCAGCCCGAGGATCGCACCGAAGGAGACGCCCGTCGAGGGGGTGACGGTGACGCCGGCGGCGTCGGTCAACAGGTCCCCGGCGAAGTCGATGAGGAAGGTGCTGACGACGAAGAGGATCCCTCCGGAGAAGAACAGCTTGAAGATCCCACCGGAGGAGCGGCGTACGTCGAGCAAGGACTTGGTCAGGAGGCCGTCGTCGACCCTCCGGCGGGCCGCCGCGGACCGGCCGTCCGCGGACCGCCCCGCGACCGACGGGAGTCCCCCGACCCCCGAGAGGCGGTCGTTCCACGCCCGGAACTCGTTGCGGGCCGACCGGGCGGGACGCTCGTAGCTGGGGTCGTAGCTCGCGAATCCCAGCAGTGCGACCCCGCCGAGGAGGGCGACGCTGCCGGCCACCGCGGCGGCCGATCCGTCGGCGTAGATGGCGTAGGGGGTGAAGCCGACGAACGCCGGGACTGCGAGGAGGAGTCCGGCGGCCCCCGCCAGGACGAGGAAGGCGACCCACCCCGGGATCCCCCGCGTCGAGAGGGCGATGGCCGCGAACGTGACGACGGTCCCCAGGAGGAACGTGGCCCCGATGGAGACCCACAGCACCGGGACCGCGGTCGCCGCCAGGCGCCCCTCGGCGACCGCCGGCAGGAACCCGACGGTCAGGGGCAACAGGAACAGGAAGACGTAGAAGACGGCGTCCTTCACCAGGAAGACCGCGATGAGGTACCGGCGCGACAGGGGGAGGGTGCGGCCGGTGAACACCAGCAGGGTCCCGGTCGGCAGGACGTTCTCCTGGGCGTCCCGGCCGACGAAGCCGATGGACCCGGTGTGGAGGCCGAAGGCGAACACGAGGGCGTGAAAGCCCGCGACCACCGCCCCGAAGTCGGTGCCGGCGAAGACGAGGAACTCGGCGGTGCCGGCCGCCAGCAGGGTCACGAACAGCGGGAACGCGGCGAAGCGGCGGCCGCCGAACAGGTGGCTGTGCATGCGCCACTCCTCCCGGAGCATCCAGGTGAAGACGGTGCGGGTCCGGCGGACGTTCATGGGTCCGTCGCGGTGGTCCGTTCGCCGTCCTCGCCCGATCCCTCGGCGGTCGACCCCTCCGCGGCCGTCCCGTCCTCGCCCGATCCCTCGGCGGTCGACCCCTCCGCGGCCGTCCCGTCCTCGCCCGACCCCTCGGTCGTGGCGGCGTCGCCGGCGGCGGCCGCCCCGCTCCCGGCGGTCCGGCCCCGGGCGCCGGCCCCCTCGCGGATCCACTCCCGGTCGAGGTCGGTCGCGCCGACGTTCTCGACGAAGGCCTCCAGCAGGGACTCCCCCTCGCCGAGTTCCGCGGGACGGCGCTCGGCGATCAGTCGCCCACCGCTGACGATGCCGACCCGGGTGCACACCTCCTCGGCCACCTCGATGTGGTGGGTCGAGAGGAAGACGGCGTTGCCGCGGTCGGCGTAGTCGACGACGAACCGCTTGACCCGTTCCTGGATGATCGGGTCCAGGTTCGCCAGCGGTTCGTCGATGAACACCACCCCGGGTTCGTGGAGGAAGGCCTGGGTGATCATCACCTTCTGCTGCTGGCCCCGGGAGAGGTCTGTGTTGATGGTGTCGAGTTTCTCCTCGAACGAGAGGCGCTCGGCCCACGTCGCCACCCGGCGCTCGACGGTGTCCCGGTCGACGTCCCGGGCGGTGCCGACGAAGTCGAAGTACTCTCGCGGGGTCATGAAACTCGGCGGCGACTCCTGTTCTGGCAACACGCCCACCTTCCGGCGCGTCTCCACCGGCTCCGTCGTCGGGTCCGTGCTCAGCACGGACGCCCGCCCGCCGTCGGGGAGCAGTTGTCCGGTCAGGATCCCGATGGTGGTGGTCTTGCCCGCGCCGTTCGGGCCCAGGAAGCCGAACAGCTCCCCCTCCGTGATCGACAGCGAGAGCCCGTCCAGCGCCGTCAGGTCGCCGTACCGCTTCGTCAGCCCCTCGGCGAGGATGGCCGTCATCGAACACGACGTGGAGGGCCAGCACAATGGGTCTGACGCCCGCGGAGGGGGATGCGAGGTGCGGGATCCCCGGAGGCGGAATCCCTCGGCGCTAGTCGTCCCGGACGGTCTCGAAGACCTCGTCGTGGAGGATCCCGGTGACGGCGTCGGCGACGGGGCGGAGGTTCTCGGCGTCCTCGCGGTTGTACGACACCAGCGTCTCCAGGGCGTCCCGGTCGCCGCCGCGCTCGTACTGGTACCACAGGCGGACGGCGTCCTCCCCCGAGATGTCGGGGCGGGCGCGGTCGATCCCCAGGGCGCGTTCGACCTCCCCCAGCCCCCCCGAGAAGCCGGCCTTCTTGCAGGGGTACATCACGTCGAGGTGGGGCGTCTCGACGGTGAGGTCGTAGTTCGCCTCCAGGAAGGGGACGTCGAAGCGGGCACCGTTGAACGAAACCAGCAGGGAGGCGTCCGCGAACTCCCGGCGGAGACGCTCGGCGGTCAGGTCCCGGCCCCGGACCAGCGTCGTCGTCTCGCCGTCCCGGTGGAGGCTCACCGTCGTCACCTCGTCGCGGTACTTCGAGAGGCCGGTCGTCTCGATGTCGAAGAAGCAGGCCTCGTCCCGGAAGTTCTCGTAGAGCCGCCAGCGCTCGCCGCCGGGGAACTCCCGGTCGAAGTACGTCGCGTCGCCCGCCCGCAACCGGTCGCGGGCCTCGTCGACGAACGACTCGATCCGGTCGGCGAGCGTCGGCCCCACCACGGAGCCGTCGAACTCCTCCCAGGCGGTCACGCCCGATCGCCAGAGCTTCTTCTCGGTGACCTCGCCGACCCCCCTGACCGGGATGAACGAGTTCTCGACCCGCACGCCCACCCATGGGTCGGGATCGGACCTAAAGGTGTCCCCTCCGGTCCCGTGGACCTCGCGCCACGGGTGCCCTCGACTCTCACTCCGTCGAACCTGACGGACCTGGAGCGGTGACCCCGAGGTGGAGAACCGATATGGATGGACCACCAACGGGGGATCGAACCATGCACATCGGCATCGTCGGGACGGGCGACGTCGGAACCGCGCTTGCGACGGGATTCGCGGCCGCCGGGCACGACGTCGTCGTCGGGTCCCGGGATCCGGGGACGTCGAGGCGGCGGTCGAAGCGGTCCTCGACGAGTGGGGCCGGATAGACGTCCTCGTGAACAACGCCGCGATACTGGAGTTCGGGTTCTTCGAGGACCAGACACTCGCGGACGCGAAGCGGGTGTTCGAGGTGAACTTCTTCGGGTACCTCCGGACGATACGTGCCGTCCTGCCGCACATGCGGGCCCGGAACGAGGGAATAATCCACAACGTGAGTTCCGGCGTCGGCCGCGTCGGGAATCCCGGCCTCACCGGCTACGCCGCCACGAAGGGTGCGATAGAGTCGTTCACCCGATCGCTCCGACTCGAACTGCGACACGAGGACGTGGCGTGCACGGTGATGCACCCCCGACTGGCGAGCACCGAGTCGGCCCGGACGCTGGGCTACCCGGAGTCACGGATGAGCGACCCCGAGTACGTCGGCCGAAAGCTCGCCGGGGAAATCGAGTCGACCCGCCACGTCATCTACACCGACTGGGTCACGAGGATCGGACTGGCGCTCGCACAGCGGTTCCCGCACATCGTCAGGAAGGGCACCGAACGGTTCCTGACGGAACGCGAGGAGAGGACGGGATCGGAAGGGTGATCCCTCCGGGTGATCCGTCACGGACCCCATCGCTACGGGGGGGAACTGATCCTACAGGACAAGGGGGACGGGCGCTGCAGGCCTTGGTCACGTGGCGTGACAACCCTTCCTTTTGGCGATTTCGGGCGTTGTAGCCATTGGTTCGGAACGGGCAGTAACCGGGACTCGTGGGGTTCGCTTGACCGGAGAAGACCAACCATGAGTCTTGAACCAATCGACGCAGAAATCGCACTCGAATTGTACCTTGCAGACAAGGAGAACGAACTCTCGGAAGCCTCGCTCGCTCTTGCCCACCGTAGCGAAACGCGGGTAAGATTACACGCTCTTGCTCACCGTAGCGAAACGCGGGTAAGATTACACGCTCTCGCTCACCGTAGCGAAACGCGGGTAAGATTACAGCATCCCGCCGAATGCGGTCTTGTATGCCAGCAAGAACAGCGTTCGGCGGGATGCGACAGGAATTTGCCTCGCTGGGCATCTTGGAGTTTCGGACTGAGCGGCTCGACCGCCTGGTCGAGCAGCGGCGCAAGCACTTCTGGGAGCAACGTACCTGTCCCGACTGCGGTGTCGGCCAAATCTACGCCGGCCAATCCTCCGACCGGATCTGGTGTGGCCGCTGTTCGTTCATGTCGACCGACACCCTGGGCACGCCCTTCTACGACGCGGAACTCGCCCCCGGCGAGTTCCTTATCGCCTTCGTCATGTA
>PXRX01000044.1:38545-42044 GCA_003023195.1 Halobacteriales archaeon QS_8_69_26 | reverse complement strand
ACCCGCGCCCGAAAGGTGTGGTAGTCCGGTGATTGGACTGCGAACCTGAAACTCCCACCGCTCGGGATTCCTCCGCGTTTACGCGGAGGAGGATGTCAAGTGGCCGTTCCCCGTAGCCAACTTCCATGCGTGAGTTTCCGAAAACAACCGTCCAGCGCCGCGTCTACGAACGGAGGGTCGGTCGTGAGTGACGAAGTGCAATCGAACAGAACTGGCAGTGCTCCCACCGGGGGTCCCCTGGAACGAGGGGTAGAGACGGTCCTGCAGCGATTGTTGCTGTTCGGCGGACCGCTCGTGGTGGCCGTCGCCGCGTGGTTCCACCCGACGACCGGGGGGAACGAACCGCCAGCCACGGCCGTCGTGGGCGTAGCCGGCGACTACGTCCTGGCCCACCTTCTGCTGGTCGTCGGGATGGGTTTCCTGGCGGTGAGTTGCTACCCCGTCTCTCACAAAAAGGATCCGACCAGGAGCGGGCAGCCTCAGTAGACGGTCGTGTCCAGCAGTGCGAACGGGGTGCCGTTGTCGTTGTCGTCGGCGTGCTCGTAGACGACGTGGGCGGCGGCGACGTCCTGTATCGCGAGGCCCGTCGAGTCGAAGACCGTTATCCCGTCCTCGGGGGTCCGGCCCGCCAGGTCGCCGACCACGATGTCGCCGAGTTCGCCGTAGAGGTCCTCGTCCCCGAGGATCCCCTGGCTCCAGGGGACGTTTATTTCGCCGGAGTGGATGCACTGCTCGTAGTCGTCGATAACCAGTTTCGCGTTCAGGAGGATCTCGTCCGCGAGTTCGTGCTTGCCGGCGGCGTCGGCCCCCATGGCGTTGACGTGTGTGTGCTCGCCGACGTCCTCGTAGGCGACGATGGGGGCCTCGACGGGCGTGACCGTCGAGAGGACGTCACACGACGCGGCCTCCGGGATGGACCCGCCCCGGACGTCGAACTCGTCGCCGAACTCGTCGGCGAACTCCTCGACCTTCCCGGGGTTCTTGTCGGCGACCACCACCTCCTCGATGGGCCGGACCTCCGCGACGGCCTCCAGCTGTGTGTACGACTGGACGCCGGCGCCGACGATGCCCATCGTCGTGGCGTCCTCGACGGCGAGGTGGTCGGTCGCGACGGCCGCCGCCGCGCCGGTCCGCTTGCGTGTCAGCACCGTCCCGTCCATGATCGCCAGCGGGAACGCGCGGCGTCCCAGTCCTCGGCCTCCAGGTAGGCGGGCATCGACCGGAAGTCGCCGTTGTACTGGGGCAGGTCGATGTAGGACTTCGCCGGCATCTGCGCGTCGCCCCGCGCGTAGGCCGCGAACGCGTCCGCTACTGCACCGATCACGTCCGGCATCCTCGCGTTCTCGTCGACGTCGTCGCCGTCCAGGAGGAGCGTCTGCATGTCTCCCGGTTCCCGAGGACGCCACTTAGAGGAATCGAAATTTTTGCCAGCGAGGGCACGATGACCCGATGCCGCATGGACGGGGATCGCTCGATCCAGCAAGGATGGGGACCACCCGAACCGGGCACGACGGGGTGTCTCACTCCGGATCGACGGCCCGCGCTACGCGTCGGCGCTAAATCCTCCCGCCACCGTGTCGACCAGATAGTCGTGGACCGGGCTCCCGCCGCGCGGACTCGGGAACCGGGCCGTCACAGTCCGCGACTCGCCCGGGGCCACGGGGTACGAGAGCGCCCGCGAGTAGTAGGCGTTCCCCTCGGTGACCAGCACCGCCCGGAAGAGTCCGTCGCCGTCGCCCACGTTCTCGAACTCTATCGACGCGGACCCCGGAACGTCACTGGTGTCGACGTCGTGAGACAGCAACTCCCACTCCGGCGGCGGTGCCGCCAGTTCCTCCACGACGTCGTCGGGCAACGACCAGCGGACAGTCGCGTTCTCCCCCCGGAACACCAGTTCCGGGTCGCCCGACACCGGCGCCGGGAGGGTGAAGCCGAGCATACTCCCCGGGCTCCCCGTCCGGGTGTTGCCGTAGGGGTTGCCGTCGGGGTGCTCCCAGTCGAAATTGAGCCACTGGGTCCACGACTCGAAGCGGTCCCCGCTGACTGCGACCCGATATGCGGACCTCGGGGGGCGATCCCCGTCCGACCGCGAGACGTCCACCCCGAGGAGCAGAAAGCGGTCGCCACCCCCGTCGTGGATCCCCAGTCTCCGGTGGGATTCCACCTCTCCGGGAGCGCTGTAGACGAGCGACTCCCGGACAGCGGGGTCCCGGGGTTCGAGGACGAAGCCGTCACCATCGTAGGGGCGACCGAACGGGAGCGGTCCCGTCTCGCCGGTGGTCGCGGGCGCCGTCGTGGTCGTTTCCTTCGTACCGTTCGACGCAGTGTCCGTCCGGCCGGAGGGCCGCCCCGACGTCGGGGAGAGACACCCCGCCAGTGCGGCCAGCAGTCCACCCCCGGCTGCGAGTACGGATCGTCTGCGTGCCATCATCGCTCATACCTGTCTGTGTAGTAAGTGTTTTGTGCAGGTGACGCGTCACGACGGCGGGAGTCGAAGGTCGCGGGACTCGTCGGCAGACGACGCTCCGGCCGACCGAGGTTTCCAGGTGGATCACCCTGAAACGGAGGGAGCGGAACGCTCCCGTCGGAGCCTCGGGAGGGGTCGCCACACCGACAACGGAAGCCCCGGATTTAACAGGGACCGTACCGATCGCCGACATCTATGGTGACATCCGACGACGGTCCCTGGCCGGAGCCGAGGGACGGACAGGTCCGGGTGATGGTGCTCGGGACCTACCACATGGACAACCCGGGGCTGGACGAGGTCAACGTCGAGGCCGACGACGTGCTCTCCGACCGTCGCCAGGCGGAGATCCGGGACCTGGTCGACCGGCTGGCGGACTGGGAACCGGAGCGGGTCGCGGTCGAACGACCCTACGACCGTGGCGACGAGGTGAACGATATATACCGGGAGTACCGGGACGGCGACCGGGCCTACGACCGCGAGGAGGAATTCCCGGCACCGCACCCCGACCGGAACGAACCGGCGACGGAGTGTCGGAGCGAGGTCGTCCAGGTGGGCTTTCGGCTCGCCGACCAGTGCGGGCACGACCGGGTGGCAGCCATCGACGAGCACCCCGACCCGCCGTCGGAGGACCCCTTCGCGGACCGGGAGGTCGACCCGGCCCGGAAGACCTCGGTACCGGTGACCGATCCCCAAGCCCTGGAGCGCGAAGCAAACGAACGACTCCCGGACTCCACGGTCCCGGAGTACCACGCGTGGCTCAACCGGGAGGACAACCTCAGGGGCAACCACGACCTCATGTTCGACTGGTCGATCCGGACCGCAAACGGCGAGAGTCCGGCAGGGCTGGCTCACTGGTACGACCGCAATCTCCGGATGGGTCACCATCTCTGGCGGACGATGGATCCCGACGACGAGCGGATCCTCCTGCTGGCCGGGAGCGGGCACGTTCGCGTCCTGCGACACCTGCTCACCGAGGCGCCGATGTTCTGCCCGGTGAGTCCCCTGCCGTTGCTTCCGGACGGCGAGTAGCAG
>PXRX01000044.1:0-38373 GCA_003023195.1 Halobacteriales archaeon QS_8_69_26 | reverse complement strand
CGTAGTATTAATGGTACTGTCGTCGGTGGCGGTCGGTTCGACGCTCGCGGCCGACGCCGCAAGCGGCCACGACGTCCAGATCGACCCGACACCGACGGACCCGAGCGAAGCCGAATCGACACACGCCGTCCGGATGACGGTCGCCGACTCGGCGGTCGCAGGTAGCGACCTGAAGAACGTCTTCGTCGACTACAGTCTCGGCGCCGAACCCGCGGACGTGAGCAACGTCGGAGCGGGCACCATCGAACGGGTCGGGATCGACCGCGGCAACGACGATCCCGGCACGCAGATCGACGTCAGCGCGACGGTCACCGAGGTCACCGGACAGAAGGACGGGACCGCGGTGAAGATCGAGACGAACCAGAACCTGACCATCCAGCAGGGCGACCAGATCGTTGTGGTGTTGAGCCCGGTCCAGAACCCGCAAAACGCCGGGACGTTCGAGGTCGGTGTGACCGTCAACGAGGGCCTCGACCCGTCGATCAGCGCCACGACCTCGGTCACCTACGAGTACAACGACGCCAGCGTCGACTTCGCGGACCAGTCGACGACCGGCGAGACCGTCACCATCGACCGCGTTAACCTCTCGGAGGGCGGCTTCGTCGCCGTCTCGAACGAGTCCGGCCGGAACCCCTCCGCCGTCCGGGGCGTTTCCGACTACCTCGGTCCGGGCGTCCACGAGGACGTGACGGTCACACTCGACCAGCCGGTCGAGAGCGACACCACGCTGTACGCCACGGCCCACACGGACGACAACGCGAACCGGCTGTTCGACTACTCCGAGTCCGGCGGGGAGTGGGACGCCCCGTACCTCGACGCCGACGGGAACGTGATGGGCCAGGACGACGCGCAGATCACCCACACTGAAGGCGAGCCCTCGACGATCGCGGTTTCGATCGACTCGACGAACAGCCCGGTCACGGCGGGCGACCAGTTGGACGTCACCGCCACGGTCGAGAACACCGGCGATAGCGAGACGACCGAGACGGTCACGCTCGACGTCGGCGGGAGCCAGCGTGACTCGACGAGCGTGACCCTCGGGGCCGGCGAGTCGACCCAGGTCACGCTCTCGTGGGCGACGAGTTCCGGCGACGCGGGCGACTACACCGCGACCGTCGCGGCCGGCGGCGACTCCGCGAGTACCACCGTGACCGTCCAGTCGAGCGACGGTGGCAACCAAACCTCGGACAACCGTTCGGTCGACAGCCAGTCGATCGACGCCGGTGACTCCACCACGTCCACCGTGGAAGTGAGCCCCGACACCGGCCAGGACCGCGTCGCGGTCGTCGAGAGCGTCTCCCCTGCCGTCGAGAGCCTGTCGATCCAGTCCGTCGAGATCGGCGGTAGCGGAAGCGTCGCAACCACCGCCGAAGGGCCCGACCAGGTCAGCGTCGCGGTGGAGGGCGTCGGTCCCGACACCACGATCACCGTGTCCTACGAGATCGTCACCTCGCCGGCCATCGGTAGCGCCGACCAGCTGGAGATCTCCGGGGAGATCTACTACGGGGGGACCAAGAAGGTAGACATCGGGACGACCGTCATCGACGTTCAGGGCGGCGGACTGTCGGCCTACGACATCGACGACGACGGCGTCATCGAGACTCCCGGCCTGAGGGAGGCCGTCAGCGACTGGGCCGCCGACGACATCTCGCTCGACTTCCTCCAGGAGGTCGTCGAGGCCTGGGCCTCCGAGGAGAACGTCGCACAGCTCCGGACCCCCTAGTCCCGGCCGCGCCGTCACTTTCGAACCGTCGCGGGGTTCGCGTATTCCCGCGATCCTTCTCGGGAGATCCCCAGCCACCGGCGATCCGATGCTCCCGGTGGTTCCGGAGGACCGACCGGCGGCGCAGTCGCTCACCGGGAGATCGATAAAAACGAAGAGTCGTCGGTCGGCGAGCGGTGCGGCGGTCGAGGGGGATGGAAGCGGCCGGGCTTACATCGCGCCGCCCATGCCGCCCATGCCGCCCATGCCGCCCATGCCGCCCGCGGCGCCGGCCGGACCCTGGGGGTCGGGCTCGTCGTCGTCGCTGCCGCCGCCGGCCAGGTCGCCCGCGGCGATGACGTCGTCGATCCGGAGGATCATGACGGCGGCCTCGGTGGCGGACTCGACGGCCTGGGTCTTGACGCGGAGGGGCTCGACGACGCCCTCCTCCTCCATGTCGATGATTTCGCCGGTGTAGGCGTCCAGGCCGGCGGTGGTGTCGCCGCCGTCGTGCTGGCTCCGCAGGTCGACCAGCGAGTCGATGGGGTCGAGACCGGCGTTCTCGGCCAGGGTGCGCGGGATGACCTCCAGTGCGTCCGCGAAGGCCTCGACGGCCAGCTGCTCGCGGCCCTCGATGGAGTCGGCGAAGTCACGCAGCTCCAGCGCGAGTTCGGTCTCGGGGGCACCGCCGCCCGCCAGGACCTTGCCGTCCTCCAGGGTCACGCGGACGACGCCCAGCGCGTCCTCGACGGCGCGCTCGACCTCGTCGAGCACGTGCTCGGTGCCGCCGTGGAGCAGGAGGGTGACGGCCTTGGCGTCCTCGACGTCCTCGACGAAGATGCGGTTGTCGCCGCCGCCGATGTCCTGCTGGGTGACGTTACCCGCGAAGCCGAGGTCGTCCTCGGTGATGTCGTCGACGTTCGAAACCATCCGGGCGCCGGAGGCGCGCGCGATGGCCTGGGCGTCGGAGGACTTGACCCGGCGGACCGCCAGGATGCCCTCCTCGGCGAGGAAGTGCTGGGCCATGTCGTCGATGCCGTCCTGGGCGAAGACGACGTCGGCCCCGACGTCGACGAGGTGGTCGACCATCTCGCGGAGCTGCTTCTCCTCCTGCTCGATGAACTGGTTGAGCTGCTCGGGGTCGGTGACGTTGACCTCGGCGTCGATCTCGGTCTCCTTGACCTCGAGGGCGTCGTCGAGGACGGCGACGTTGGCGTCCTCCTTGAAGTACGGCATGTTGTCGTGGACGCGCTCCTTGTCGATGATGACGCCCTCGACAAGCCGGGAGTCCTCGATGGAGCCACGGACGACCTTCTCGACCTGCACGTTGTCCGTGTCGATGCCCTCGTCGTCGGCGACCGAGCGCAGCGAGGAGACGACGAGGTCCGCGAGGGTTTCCTTCGCGTTCTCGGCACCCTTGCCGGTCATCGCCGTCGAGGCGATGGACTCGAGGAGTTCGGTGTCGTCGGCGTCGACCTCGATGGCGATCTCTTCGAGGGCCTCCTTCGCGCGCTCGGCGGCCTGGCGGTAGCCCTGCGCGAGCGTGGTCGGGTGGATGTCCTGGTCGAGGAGGTCCTCGGCCTTCTTGAGGAGTTCACCGCTGACGACCACCGCGGTGGTGGTGCCGTCGCCGACCTCGTCCTCCTGTGTCTCGGCGACCTCGACGATCATGTTGGCCGCCGGGTGCTCGATGTCCATCTCCTTGAGGATGGTCACGCCGTCGTTGGTGACGACGACGTCGCCCGTCGAGCCGACGAGCATCTTGTCCATCCCTTTCGGGCCGAGGGTCGTGCGTACGGATTCGGCGACGGCCTTGCCCGCCGTGATGTTCATCGACTGTGCGTCTTTGCCGGAGGTTCGCTGACTCTCCTCCGAGAGAACGATGAGGGGCTGTCCGCCCATCTGCTGAGCCATGGTCAATAGAGAGGTTGAATGCTCTTCTAAATAAAGATACCGGTATCGAGTGCAGATCCGGTCGCAAACTCCGCCTACGTGCCGTGTCAAACAGTGTCAAACGATACCTTTATATGTTAAACGGGGACGTGGCACCTCCGGGCGGTCTCGCTCCGGCCTGGTCGTCGATCCCATCAGACCCGCCAGGGCGACCGCCAGGAGCGGATCCGGACGGCGTCGATGTCATCGACACGGGGACCCCTAGGGTCACCCAGAGCATCCGGAACCCCTGGCGATGGAGTTCGAACTCCGCGAGAAGTAGCGACGGTCAGAGCCCGAGTTCGCGCCCGATGACCAGTTGCTGGATCTCGCTGGTCCCCTCCCCGATCTCCATGAGCTTGGCGTCGCGGTAGAACCGCTGTGGGGCGAAGTCCTCGGTGTAGCCGTAGCCGCCGAGCACCTGCACGGCGTCCTCGGCCACCTCGCGGGCGGCCTCGCTCGCGTCCCACTTCGCCAGCGACGAGGAGGTGGTGACGTCACGACCCTGGTCGTACTGCCATGCCGACTTGTGGGTCAGCAGGCGGGCGCGCTCGGTCTTTCGCTCCATCGCGGTTATCTTGTTGCGGATCGCGTCGAACTTCGAGATGGGCTGGCCGAACTGCTCGCGCTCTTTTGCGTACTCCCTGGCGTGCTCGTAGGCCCCCTGGGCCAGTCCGACGGAGAGGGCGGCGATGGAGATCCGACCGCCGTTGAGCGTCTTCTTGGTCTGGTCCCAGCCCTCGCCCGCCTCGCCCAGCAGGCGGTCCTCGGGGATGCGGACGTCGTCGAGCTGGACCTCGCAGGTGGGCGAGGCGTTCAGCCCCATCTTGTCCCAGACCGTGGTGACCTCGAACCCGTCGTCGTTGCGGGGGTCGACGACGAACGTCGAGATGCCGCCGTAGCCTGCTCCCGGTTCGGTGACGGCCTTGACCAGCACCGACCCCGCCTCCGAGGCGTTGGTGATGAACTGCTTCGTGCCGTTGAGCACCCACTCGTCGCCCGCGTGCCCGCCGGCACGTTCCACCTTCTCGGCGGTGGTGTCCATGTCGCTGGCGTCCGACCCGGACCCGGGTTCGGTCAGCGCCCAGCCGCCGACGTACTCGCCCTCCGCGAGCGGTCGGAGCCAGCGCTCCTTCTGGTCCTCGGTGCCGAACAGCTCGATCGGTTTGCTCGCGAGCGAGACGTGGGCCGCGTAGGAGAGCCCGACCGACCCCGAGACGCGCCCGAGTTCCTCGCAGACCAGCGCGTACATGAGCTGGTCGCCCCCGAGGCCCCCGTACTCCTCGGAAATCGGGACGCCCATCATGTCGAGTTGCCCGAGCTGGTCGAACACCTCGGCGGGGTAGCGGTGCTCGTCCTCTATCTCCTGGGCGATCGGTTCTATCTCCTCCTCGCAGAACCGCCTGACCTCGTCCCGGATCATCCGGTGCTCGTCGGGAAGGTCGAAGTCCATGCGACCCGGTTGGTGAGCCGGGAGTTAAAATCCACGCACTCCACCCCGGACGAAGACGGGGCGTGGAGGGGTGGCTAGAAGCCCGCGACAGACCTGCAGTGATCCGTGGCGACGCGACGACCCGGGCCGGTCGAAACCCGGCGACTCCGGGACCGCCCGAACCGGGATCCCGTCCGAGAGTTACAGTAATGTTACCGTAAGCACTGGATCCGACGGCGTCGTCCCAGGTCAGTTGCCCGGAGCGGAGACACGAGCCCGGTTCTAGCCGAGCATCCACGAGAACGCGCCGGGCAGTACCACCAGGACGATGAACGCGGCGAGCAGAATGAGTTCGCCGGACTGGAACGCCAGGATGCCCCCGAGGATGCCGACGAACACGAGCGCGAGCCCCTGGAGGATGACCGCGTACTGGACGCCGTCGTCGTCGTCCCCGCCCTCGACCGCCTCGGCCAGTTCGTGGTGGAGGTCCCAGAGGTCGTCGAGTTCGGCGCCGTAGTCTATCTCGACGCCCTCGATGCGCTCGTCGAGTTCGTCGAGTTCGGTGTCCACCTCGTTCCTGGTGACCGCACTGCCCGCGAGGTTGTCGACGTTGGTCGAGAGGGTCGCTATCTCCTGCTGGTGGCTGTCGACGGTGTCCGAGAGGCCCCGCACCGTCGACTCCATCTCGGTGGCCGCGTCGTTGGCCTCCGCGGCCGTCTGGCGGATCCGGCTCACCTCGGTCTCCAGGCTGGACAGGGCCTCGGCCTTGGCGCTGTTCTGGTAGACGGTGTCGATGCGGTCGTCGAGTTTCGCCTTGTCGTCCTCCAGGGCGTCGATCCGTTCGCCCTGCGATATCATCGTCTTCCTGAGGCCGTCCAGCGTCGTCTCCAGTTCGTCGATCCGTTCGGGGTCGACGTCCTCGCTCTCGTCGACCTCTCGCCGGAGTCGTTCGAGTTTGTCGGCGAAGTTGTCGAGTTCGGACTCGACCCCCTCCAGGCGGGACTCGGCCACCGACTCCGTCCGGAGCGTCGAGAGTTCCTCCCGGACGTCGGCGAGTGACTCCTGGAGGGACTGGGTCGTCCCCTCCAGGTCGGTCACCGAGTCCTGGGTTCCGGCCACCGCCGCCTCCAGTTCCGGCACGTCCTCGACGGTCGCGGCGACGTCGACCAGTTCGTCCGAGAGTTCCTCTATCTCCTCCCAGACGTAGTCCATCTGCTCCTCGAGTCGCTTCTCGAGGGCGTCGATGTCGTCCTGGAGTTCGGCCACCTCCTCCATCGGGCCGGAGAAGTCCGCGTCGATGTCCCCGTCGAGTTCTGCCACCGCCGACCGGATGTCGACGGTCTCGTCCTCCAGTTCGTCGACCGTCTCGTCGACCGTCGAGAGCGTCGACTCCAGGTCCGCGAGCGTCTCGGCGATGGTCGTCTCCTCGTCGTGGGATCCGACCTGAGACTCCAGTCGTTCGACGGTCGTCCCCAGGTCCTCGGCCTCGTCGCCGAGGCGTTCCTCCAGTTCGTCCAGGTCCTCGCGGATCGCAGACAGGCTCGCCGCCCCCGCCGAGATGTCGTCTAGCTGGCCGATCAGCTCCGAGAGCGCGCGGGCGGTCTTTGCGCTCCGGCGTTCCAGCTTCGAGAGGTCCTCGTGCGCGCTGGCGACGGCGGCCTCGACCTCGGTCCCGTCGGACGCCACCTCGGTCCGACCCGGGCCGGCGACGGTGCCGGCGGTGGCCTCGGACCTGGCGACCCCGCCGCCGACCGAACTGACGACGGCGTCCGGGTCCGTCGGGCCGGAGCCGTGGGGGACGTCCCTGGCGTATGCGGGGGTGGTGGTCGGCCCGTCGCCGGCGGACTCCGCGACGGCGAGCGCGCCCCGGGCCGGTGCGTCCCCGGGGTCGTCGGCCACCGTCACCTCGCCCACTTCGACCGGAAGGCCCTCCGCCAGGGCGTCGGCTATCCGGTCACCGATCCCGTCCGGGGCGGCGTCGCCGCCGACCGCGACCGGGACGGAGCCGTCGAAACTGGGCACCTCGCCGGCGAGTTCCGCCGCCAGGTCCGCGAACAGGGTCTCGTACTGCATCGTCGCCCACGCGGTGCTCAGGCCGTCCTCGTCCGCGCCGTCGAGGCGGCCGTAGTTGTACCAGTCGTCGGTGGCGTCGACCGTCGCCGACCCGACCGCGATCCCCCCGACAGCGACGGTGGCGGTGACGCTCCGCTCGAAGATGGCGACCCCCAGCCCCGTCACGGGGGCCTCGAAGACGTCGTGACAGACCGCGAGGCCCGCGTCGACCTCTCCGGCGTCGTACTCCATGACCCGGAGCACGTCGTCGAGGGGGTCGGCCCCCGTACCGGGGCGCGTGACGTCCCTGACCGGCCCGTCCTCGTCGGCCATCGCCGTGACGAACGCCCGGACCGTCGCCCGGCGTGCCTCCTCCGAGAGGTTGCTCTCGCCCCCGATCAACGGGTCCAGCCCCGCGGGATCCCCCGTCTCCCCGGCCGCGTCCGACCCGATCAGGTAGGTGGCGTGGTCGGTCTCCGCGGAGAGGGCGTCCTCGTCGGCGTCCTCTACCCGCAAGACCCCGTTGTGGTGGTGACTCGTCCCCGCCGGCGTGGCCACGACGACGCGCGACGCGTCCACGTCGATACCGGTTGGCATGGGGAGGGGTACAGCCGGGGACCCCTTTGTTCTTATCGCTGTCCCCGCGAGAACTACCCGCCGGCCGGTACCGACGTCTGCCGGCAGTCGTCTCCGGTATCTCCTATCGATCCCCGACAGGGCGGCCGAGACCCGGACTCAGTACTTCGGATCCGCGCCGGTCGTCTCGTAGACGTCCTCCATGAGGCGGTCGCGTTCGGCCTGCCAGTCCGCGAACTCGTCGGGATCGCTGGGGTAGTTCTCGTAGTGGGCGAGCATCTCGTCGGCCCGCTGTTTCGTCCGGTAGAAGTTCCAGATCTGTCCCCAGTAGCCGTAGCTCTGGAGGGCGATCTTCACCTTCTGGAGGATCCCCAGCGAGGCGCTGCCCTCGTAGAGGGACTCGGCTATCTTCTCGCCGGGCAGGGCCGCCAGCAGGCCCATCAGGTCGTCGATGTCGACGGCGGTCGAGAGGACGTTGTACACGTCCAGGGCGGCGTAGCGCGCGCCGAAGTGGTCCATCACACGCTGGTTGTACTCCCAGAGGGCCGCCTCGCTCACGTCCCCGGCCCCGATGGCCTCGATGGCGGCCTCGGCGGCGTACTTGCCGGCGTAGGCCGCGCCGGCGATCCCGCCGCCCGTGGTGGGGTTGACGTGGCCGGCCGCGTCCCCGACCGCCAGGAACCCGGGCGCGACCGCGGAGTCGTAGGGGCGGCGGGTCGGGAGGGCGGCGCCGAGTTTGTCCTCCACCGTCGCGCCCTCGAACTCCTCGCGGTTCCGCAGGTCGCGCTTGAGGTCGTTGACCAGTTGCATCGGCTCCTCGTTCATCTGGAACCCCAGTCCGGCGTTGATCTCGGTCTCCGTCCGCGGGAAGTACCAGAGGTAGCCGGCCGCGCGCTTGGTGGGCTTGAACACCAGGGCGTCGTCCCAGGGAACCGGTTCCGGGACGCGAACGATCTCCCGGTATGCCGAGCAGAACTGCTGGTAGGTGACGTTCGTGTCGAACGTGGCATCGGAGAGGTCGGCGTGGTCCTGGAGGATCGACAGTGCGCCGGCGGCGTCGACGACCACGTCCGCGTCGTAGTCGACGGCCTCGCCCTGCCGCTTGGCCCGGACCCCCTCGACCGTGCCGTTGGGCTGGATCACGTCCTTGACGACGGTGTCGTAGTGGACCTGTGCCCCCGTCTCGGTCGCGCCGTCGATGACCCGCCGTCCGTACTCCCAGCGGTCGATCACCGCGAGTTCGCCGGGGACCGGGATCTCCAGGACCGTGTCCTCCTGGGGAATCTCGAAGCGGCCGTGGTCGACGCCGGTGTTCGTGAACGCGGGTTCGAGCGTCGACTTCGGGATGGCGTCCGGGAAGCTGTCGGCCCCCTTGAGGGCGTCGCCACACGCGATGTGACCAGCCTCCTCCTCGGACTTCCGCTCGACGATGGTGACGTCGTAGCCCGCTCCCGCCGCCGTCGCCGCCGCGTAACACCCCGCCGTCCCGGCCCCGACGACGACGACGTCGGCCTCGTGGGTGGTCATGTGCGGCGCATCACGGCGCGGGGGCAAAACCCCTTCGGAACCCCGGGCGTCCGGGTCCGGTGGAGGGCCCGCGATCGGACCGCGTACGGGCGGTCAGTCCACCGGTTCGCCGGTGGCCCAGGCCCGGATCGCTTCCCCGAGGAACTCCGTCGTCACCTCGCCCCGGGCCCAGTCACCGATCACCTCGTTGAGGGCCTGCGTGTCGACGACTCCCTCGTCGTTGGCGTATGCCGCGAGCCCACCGGAGACGACGAGGGTCGTTCGTCCGAGCGAGCGGTCGTCGTCCCCGACTGCCGCGGTCCCGTCGACGGTCACCAGGTCACCCTCCGCGAGTGACTCCGGCACCGCCACGGTGTAGGTCACCGTCACGTTCGTGCCGGCGTCGACCCCCGACACCGTCACCGTCAGGGTCCCCTGGAGGCTCGCGGTGGCGACCAGGCTCCCGTTGCCCTCGACTGCGACGTCCTGGATGGTCGTGGTCGCGTCGCCGTCGACCGTCTCCTGGACTGTCAGGTCCCCGGCCGCGTCGACCGGCACCGTGGTCGTCACCGTGGTCTCGCCGCCGGGTGGGACCGCCGTTCGCGAGAGCGTACGCGCCTCGGACTGGGGACGGACGACCACGGCGTCGGTGGGACCCTCGGTCGCCGTGCCGTCGCGGGCGAGTTCCGCTGTGACCCCGACGGTCCCCGATTCCTCCTCCGGTGCCGTCACGCGGTAGGTGACCGCGAGCGTCGTCCCGGCCGACAGCCCCGTCGCGGTTACCTCGACCCCGGTCGCACCGGCCGACCGGTCCGCGACGGCGCCCTCGCCGACGACGGAGACGTCCGTTATCGTCGCGTCGGCGAAGCCGGGATCGAACGTCTCGGTGAGCACGAACCGGTCCAGTGACCGGGCGAAGCTCACCCGGACCGTGACCTCGCCGGACTCACCGGGACGGAGGTACGACGGCGCGTCGCGGGTGGCGGCGGCCCCGAGGACACCCTCACCGGGCACGGCGCGGTCGACGGCCGCCGTGGCGTTGACCAGGCCGTGGCCGGTGGCCTCGTCGGGCCCGGACGGTCCGACGTCGTCCGCGGTCGATTCGAGGAGTGCCGAGAGTTCCGACGGCGTCAGCGAGTCGTTGACCGACGCGACCAGTGCCGCCACCCCGGCGACCCGGGACGCGGCGACGCCCGTCCCGCCGACCGATCCGAACTCCGATCCCGAGAGCCCGCCGCGGTCGACCAGGGCCACGCCGAGGCGACCGTCGGCGGTCGGCCCCCTGCCGCTGTCGGGCAGCACCGTCCCGTCGGACGCGTCGACGGCCCCGACCGCCGTCACGTCGGGACTGGTCGAGGGGGCGAGGGTGCTCCCCGAGGGGGTCCGGACCGAGAGGGGGCCGCCCCGCCGGACGGTCAGGTCGAGCGTGGCGTTCCCCGGGGCGTCGTGGGCCACCACGGCCAGCGCGTAGTATCCCCCCTCCGTGACGGTGTAACTGATCCGCTCCCGGGGCGCGTCGTCCCCCGTCTGTGCACGGACGGACTGGGCGACGACGTCCCCGCTCCCGTCGAACAGGTAGAGGTCGTAGTCCCGGTCCGTCGCGGGCCAGTCGTCCCAGGTCAGCCAGGCCTCCACCGCCCGGCCGGCCGTCAGGACCTCGCCGTCGTTGAGGAACGTGAACTCGGCGTCCGGCGTGAGGTTGGCGACGCCGTCCCCGTCCCCGTCGGCGAACTCGCCGCGCCAGTGGTTCCCGGCGGCCTCCCCGGTCGGGTTCACCCAGAGGACGCCGTCGTCGACGGCGCTCTCGGCGACCCCCGAGACCGGACCGCTCCCGTCGCCGGGTCCCCCGTAGAAGTTCGCCGGCATGACCACCACGTCGACGTCCTGGTCCCGGATCCACCGCGTTGCGTTGACGTAGCCGGCGGTGTCCCCGAAGGTGGCGACGTAGAGGTCCGCGTCGGGCGTCGCCGCCGAGAGTGCGCCCACGACGGCAGGACCGGAGGCGTTCCCGGAGACGGCCCCGAACGATCGCGAGGCGACGACGCGGTCGGACAGCCCGGTCCCCGAGAGGTTCACCGTCGCGGGGTAGAGGACTGCGACCGAGGCGCCCGAACCGGTGACGTTCCACGGAGTCCCGTTCTCGGTGCCGAGGGCCCACGGCGTCGCCGACGCCCCGCCGAGCGTTCCGGCGTCCGCCGTGACCGCCGGGGACGCCACGTACGGGCGGGAGACCCCGGCGACCCAGTCCAGGCCCCGGTACTCCTCCACGGCGGCGGGGTCGACCCGGACGTGGATCCACCGCTCCGAGACGGACTCGACGGTCGCACCCCGTTCCCGGAGCCTGGAAGCGTAGGACCCAGGGTCCGCGTCGGCACCCGGCGCGAGTTCGACGGCCACCGCCACTTCGTCGGCGTTACCCGCGAAGTCGGCGAGGACCGTCCCCTCGCGCTGGTCGGGAACGTCGCCGGCACCGGGGTCGACTGGCCGGGTGAACGTGGGTTCCGCCACCGGCACCTCGACCGAAGGCCCGTCGTAGCTCCGGCCGTCGACCGTCACGGTCGTCGAGACGACGTGGTCCCCGGAGGGGTCCTGGGGGACGGTCACCTCGACGGTCAGGGTCACCGTGCTGTCGGCCTCCAGGTCCGTCACCCCGACGTCGACCCCGGACCGGGTGGCCTCCGTCGAGGACACCGATCCCGGGCCGTCCACCCCCGCGGACGCGACCTCGACCGCGCCGAAGTCGGGGTCGAAGTTCAGGGAGAGGGTCGTACTGGCGGCCGACCCGTCGACGGTCAGTTCGGTCGTCACGGCTCCCGACTCGCCGGGGGCGACTCCGCCGGGACCGGCCACGGACACCGAGGGCTCGACCACCGGGTACTCCTCGGTCACCCGGTCGACGGCCGCCGAGGCATCGACGACCCCGTAACCGCTCGCGTCGTCGGGACCGCTCTCGCGGACGTCCGTCGCCGTGTCCGTCAACACCTCCTCCACCTCGGCAGGGGACAGCGACCCGTCGACCGACGCCAGCAGGGCGACCACGCCCGCGACGTGCGGGGCCGCGGCGGAGGTGCCGGCGAATGAGCCGTACGTCGACGTCGACACCCTGTCCGGCGCTACCAGGTCGACCCCACGGCGACCGTCGTTGCTCGGCCCGTGGCTACTGAACCCCTCGAGGGACAGGTCCCGGTAGTCGACGGCGCCGACGGCCGTCACCCGGTCGGCCGTCGCCGGCGCGACGAGGCTGCCGGACGCCCGGCGGTACTCCAGTTTCCGGGTCCCCTGGACGAACAGTTCGAGCGACTGGTCGCCCGTCGCGTCGGCCTTCTCGACGACGACGGCGTATCGCTCTCCCCCGTCGACGACGGTGTTGACGTACTCGAAGGCCCTGTCGTCACCGTCCTGGACGGCCGTCGACTCCGCGACGACCCCCCCGCTCCCATTGACGATGTAGAGGTCGTAGTCCTGGTCGGTGCCGTGCCATCCGTCCCACGTCAGGAAGGCACGGACCCGACGGTCGCTGTCGAGTTTCTCCCCGCCCTCGACGTAGTTCAGTTCCGCGCCGCCGGTGAAGTTGTGGACCCCGTCGCCGTCGCCGTCGGCGAACCCGCCCTCCCAGTGGACCCGCGCGTCGTTGCCGGCCGCGTTCACCCACGGCACCCCGGTCCCGGCGGCGTCGTCGACCACCTCCGAGTAGGGCCCGGTGCCGTCGTTCGGCTGTCCGTACACCGCGACGGACATCACGATGACGTCGACGCCCTTGTCCAGCAGCCAGTCCTTCGCGTTCTCGAAGCTCCCGCGGTCGTCGAAGTTCGTGAGGTACAGGTCCGCGTCCGGCGCGGTGTCGACCACGACTTCGGCGACCGCGGTTCCGTGGTCCGTCCCCCGGTCCTGGCTGGAGAAGTACTTCGACCCGGCGACGTTGCCCGCGATCTCCGGGTTGCCCTCTTCGAACCCCGTGACGTCGATCACTCCCACTTTCACCCCCTCGCCGGTGATGTCGGCGTCCTGCACGTCGTCGGCGCTGATGACGGAAACCCCCTCGCTGACTTCGGTGGGGACCGCGGGGAACGGCCGGCGCACGCGTTCGACCCACGGCAGGTTCCTGAGCCCCTCGACCTCCCCGGGGACGACCCGGGCGGTGATCCACCGTCCAGAGGCCCGTTCGACGGGGAGGCCCATCCCCCGGAGCCGTGCGACGTGGTCCCCGAGGGCGCCCTCTACGCCCGGCTTGCGAACGACGACGACCCGGACCGGGCCCGCCTCGGACCCGTCGAAGTTCCGGAGCGGTGCCGCCGCCCGGTCCGGCAGGTCACCCGGATCCAGCCCCCGCGCACGGGAGTCGTTCGTCCCCGGGTCGCCGGGGTCCCCTGGCGGACCCCCGGGGTCAGCGGCCGGATCCGAGACGGTGCCCGATGGACCGTGCGAACCACCCGACGGATCCGCCGGCCCGTCCACCTGGTCGGTGGCTCGTTCCGCCGAATCCGCCGGTAAGGCCCCGTTACCGGACGCAAACTCGACGGTACCGGCCGCGGCCGGGGCCGCGACCGACCCGGCCATCAGGACCGCGAACAGGACTGCCCCCCATCCCCGGAGGGACGAACCCCTCATCTCGCGATCATCCCCGTTCGAACCGCATCCGGGAGCGTGCGATCCCGATCGGCCGTTCCCCTCGAGGGCCCGCTGAGATCCATTACTCCTTTGCGTACACGGGCAATCATAAAGCTCTCGCCCGATCCGGAATATTGGTAACTCGAAATCACCCGGAGTAAGGAACTCTTACCGGCGGTTTCGGGACCGTTCCGTTCCTCCGAGTATCGCGTCTCGGTGGAGGTGTCCGTCGACGACCGGGAGTCCCGCCTTCGCGAACGGGGTGGAAGGCCCGGTCGCCGACAGTTCCAGTAACTGGGACTACCTGTCGGAGTTTCGTAAAACCATCAGATCCGGGCCGGACCGCTCTCACTCGGCCGCTTCGAGCGTGGTGATCCCGGTCACCTCGAAGCACATCCGGCCGTCGGCGTCGGTGGTGGCGTCGACGTCCCACCCGTGGGCGTCGGCGATTTCGGCGGCGACCGCGAGACCCAGTCCCGGCGAGTCCTCGGTGGCCGCGTCGCCGATGTCGAAGGCGCGGTCCCGCCGGTCGGCGGGGAGGGGCGGACCGTCGTCAGCCAGGTAGATCCCCCTGCGGTCGATCATGCCGAGTTCGACCGCGACCGTCCGGTCGTCCCCGGCGGCCCGGTCGTTTCCACCCCCGGCGTCGGCGAGGTGGTCGTCCGGGATCCCTGCGGCGTTCTCGGAGGGGTCCTCCGCGGCGAGGGCACCGTCCCCGGCCCCGCCCGCCTGCCGTTCGGCGTCGGCCGGTTCGGCCTCCCGGGCCCGCCGCCGGGCGTCGAGGAGGAACGCCTCGAACATCCGCACCAGGCGGTCCCGGTCCGCCCGGAGCCAGGCGCCGTCGACCACCTCGACGTCGACGCCGTCGACCACCTCGGCCGCGGTCGTGACTACTTCCCCGACCTCGACCGGTCCCCGCGGCCCGACCGACAGGTCACCCTTGGCGAGTTCGAGGGCGTCCCCGGCGAGCCGTCGCGCCCGCATCAGCGGTTCGACGGCCTCCTCCGCGCCGGCCTCCCGGGCGCGACTGGCCGCGACCGCGAGGTGGTCCTGGAGGTCCGCCGAGAGCACGGTCTCGACCACCTCCAGGCGCTCGTTCTGTCGCTCCAGGGTGTCCTTCGACCGGCGCAATAGCTGGTCGCGGTCGGCACGGTCCAGCGCCGCCTCCGTGTTGGCCGCCAGTATCGTCGCCAGTTCCAGGTCCGTCTCGGTCAGCGCCCCGGGCGTCGTCTCGCCGGCCATCAGGACGCCGTGGTCCCCGATGGGGACGACGATTTCCGAACGGAGGGGTCCCTGGTCGCCCGCGCCGTGGTCGCGGACGTCGTCGAAGAGGGTCGGTTCCCCCTCCCGGTAGGTGTCCCAGACCACCCCTTCCCCGCGCGGGAAGTGCGGGAGACCGCCGAGTTCCTCGTGGGCGCCCGCGGTCCCGGCGACCGGTTCCATCCGGTTGTGCTCCTCGTCGAGTAGCCAGATCCCCGAGACCCGCAGGTCCAGCACCTCCCCCGCGGCGTGGACGGCGATCGAACAGATCTCCAGGGTGTCCTCCGCGCTCAGCAGTTCGGGGGTGATCGCGTGCAGCGACCGTACCACGCGCTCGTACTCCCGTTGGTCGGTGACGTCCCGGACGACCCCGGCTACCTCGTAGTCGCCCAGCGACACCATCTGGGTCTCTGCGACCCGGTCGCCGCCCTCCGGACCGGTGTAGGTGAACTCGATCCGATGGTGGTCGACGTCGCCGCGGCGGAGCATGTCCAGGCCGTGACCGATGTCGCGGATCCCCTCCTGGTCGATGGTCGCCACCTCGGGGATGGTCTCGACGCCCTCGCCGAGCACCTCCTCGCGGTCGACGCCGAACATCCGCTCGAACCCCTCGTTGACCAGCGTGATCCTGTTCTCGGCGTCGAGTTTGAGCACGCCGTCCCGGAACGTCTCGACGATGGTCTCGTACTGGGCGAGTTCCCGCTGGCGTTCCTTGCGGTCGGTGACGTCCCGCAGGGAGACGGTCAGGCCCGTGCCCGAGGGGTAGGCGCGGGCCTCGAACCAGGTGTCCAGCGGCTTGTGGTACACCTCGAAGGCCACGGGTTCCTGGGTCTCCATCGCCCGGTGGAACCCCTCCGGGAACTCCGTCTCGACGGTCTCGGGGAACTCGTCCCAGATGACCTGTCCCAGCAGTTCCTCCCGGGACCGGTCCAGCATCGCCTCGGCCCGGTCGTTGAGGTAGGTAAAGCGCCACCGCGAGTCCAGGGCGAAGAACGCGTCCGTGATCCGCTCCAGTATCTCCGTCTGGCGGAAGGCGGCGGGGAGGCCTTCACGGTCGCTCACCGACCCTCACCTCCGTGGACCCCGTCGGGGGTCCCCTTCGCGGCCGGACCGTCCGGCCCCGCACCCTGCACGAGCATTCGACCCTTCCGTGCCTGTCCGGCGGGCGGAAGCATAAATCTCGTGGCTGTCCCAGCACGCACCCCCAGAGGGAGTGCGATATCCGGTTTACTGCAACCTACGGTAAACTCGTGGGCAGTTGTAGCGATCCCGGCCCGGACCGCCCCCTACAGGTCGACCTCGGTACCGACCCCGTCGCCCATCTCGCCCACCAGGTACTCGGCGGTCGCGGCGTCCAGCGTGGCCGACCCGACGCTCTCGACGATCACCACGTCGTCCTCCTCGGCGTCGACGGCGGGCGCGTCGAAGGCGTCCCCGAACGGGACGAGGTCCTCGGCCTCCAGGTCGGGCACGTCCCCGATCCGTGCCACCTCCTCGGGGACGTCGGCGTAGATCCGACCGGCCCGTTCGACGGTGGTTCCGTCTATCTCCTGGGTGTCGGGGGTGTAGGCACCGATCGCGATCACCAGGGTCCCGGGCGCGAGGTCGGCCCCCCGGAACACCGGCGAGCGAGCGGTCGTCGCGGTCACCACCACGTCGGCCTCCTCGACGGCCTCGTCGGGTCGCTCGACGGCCTCGGTCTCGACGCCGAGTTCCCCGGCGAGGTCGTCGGCACACTCGTACTTCGAGTCGCTCGGCGAGTGGATCCGGATCCACTCCACCTCGGTGGCTGCCGCGATGGCCCGGGCCTGCCACCGGGCCTGCGTACCGGCACCCAGGATCCCCAGCCTGACGGGGGAATCCGCCAGTTCCCGTGCCGCCAGTCCACCGATACAGCCGGTCCGGGCGTTGGTGATCCGCGTTCCGGCCATGTAGGCTGCCGGGCGACCGGTCGCGGCCTCGGAGACGGCGACCTGTGCCTGGACGGTCGGCATGTCGACGTCGGGGTTGCCGGGGTGGACGCTCGCCAGTTTCGTCGCGTAGTGGTCGTCGCCGTGGACGTACGCCGGCATCGCCAGCGCCGTCCCCATCGCTGCCTCGGGGTCCTGGGCCAGCCCCGTCCCCACCGGGAAGTGTGGCCGTTCGGGTCGCTCCACCTCGCCGTCCCGTTGCTTGCGGAACGCATCCGCGATGACGTCCAGCAACGCCTCGAGTTCCAGAAGCTCCGCCACGTCCTCGTCGGAGAGCACGCGCACCATGGACGCCTGTGCTCGGGGGGGAGGAATTAACCGTTCGATCCCGGCGTGGTGACGGGTCGATCCACGCGTCGCGGAGAACCGATCCCGGCGTCACCCCAGGAAGGATTCGATCCGGTCCATCGCCTCGCGGAGGTCGTCCATGCCGGCCGCGTAGGACATCCGGAGGTGGCCCTCGCCGGCGTCCCCGAAGACGCCCCCGGGGACCACCGCGACGCCTGCCTCCCGGAGCAGTTCCTCGGCGAAGGCCCCGGCGTCGTCGGCCGGGCACTCCGGGAACACGTAGAACGCCCCCCGGGCCTCGAAGCAGTCGATCCCAATCCCGTCCAGCCGAGAGAGGACGAACCGGCGGCGGCGGTCGTAGCGTTCGCGCATCTCCTCCAGGTCGGGGCGACAGGACCGGAGGGCCTCGATTCCCGCGTGCTGGGCGGGGGTCGGGGCCGAGAGCATCACGTACTGGTGGACCTTCGTCATGGCGGCGACGGCCTCCTCGGGGCCGAGCGCGTACCCCAGGCGCAGGCCAGTCATCGCGTAGGCCTTCGAGAACCCGCCGAGGACCACGGTCCGCTCGCGCATTCCTGGGAGCGAGGCGACGGAGACGTGGTCCCCGTCGTACCGCAGGTCGGCGTACACCTCGTCGCTGATCACCGTCAGGTCGTGGTCGCGGGCGAAAGCGGCCACCTCGGCCAGTTCGTCGCGGTCCATCACCGCGCCGGTCGGGTTGTTGGGGTAACAGAGGATCAGCGCCTCGGCCTCGTCCGCCCCGGCGGCGCGCAGGGCCTCGGGCGTCAGCCTGAACCCGTCGGCCCGGCGCGTGTGGACGTCGACGACCTCCGCGCCGGCGAAGCGCACGCAGGGGACGTAGGAGACGTAGGCCGGCTGGGCGACCGCCACCGACTCCCCGGCGTCGACGAGGGCCCGCACCCCGACGTCGACCGCCTCGCTGACCCCGGTCGTCACGAGCACCTCGCTCCCGGGGTCGTAGGTCGGGCCGAACCGCGCGTAGTCCTCGGCCACGAGCTCCCGGAGCTCCGCCATCCCCCGGTTGGCGGTGTAGGAGGTGCGGCCCCGTTCCAGCCCCTCGATGGCCGCGTCGCGGGCGGGGCGCGGTGCGGCGAAGTCCGGTTCGCCGACCCCCAGCGAGATGACGTCGTCGACCTCCTCGGTGAGTTCGAAGAACCGGCGGATCCCCGACGGGGGAACCCGGTCGACCCGGTCGGAGTGGCCGGTCATGGTGACACCGACAACCGGTCGTCGTCGTCGTCGTCCATCTCCATCCCGCCCTCCTTGTAGGAGGCCATCACGAGGTGCGTGACGGTGCCGTCGACGGCGGGCATGGGCGCGACCTGTTCGCTGACGAACGCGGAGACGTCGCGCATGCTGTCGGCTTCGACCTCCATGTCGAAGTCGTAGTCGCCGCTGACCAGCCGCAGGGAGGTCACCTCGTCGAACTCCACCAGGCGCTCGGCGACGTCCTCGTACCCCGTCTCGCGGTCGAGGGTCACGTTCACCTCCACCTCCGCCTGCACTCGCTCGCGGTCGGCCTCCGACCAGTCGACCACCGCGCGGTACCCGCGGATCACACCCTCGTCCTCCAGGGACTGGATGGTCTCGGACACCGACGGCTCGTCGAGTCCGGTCATCCGGGCGATGTCGGTGGTCGTGTACCGGGCGTTCTCCAGGAGCAGGTCGAGTACGGCGTCCGCTGCGTCGGTCATGGTCGCCCGGTGGCCGGGGCGGAAGATAGGGGTTTCGGGACCCCGCGGACGCCACTCACGGATCCGTCATCACCGGCAGTGCGAGAGCGTCACAGATAGTGCGGGAACGTCACCGGTAGTGCTGGAACAGGATCGCACGCACGTCGTCCCTGGTCATCGCGGTCTCGACGCCGCCGTCGGGGAGTTCGACCTCGTACTTGCCGTCGGAGCCGTCCGTCTCGGACCACTTCTCGCGGTGCGCCTCCAGGAGTTGCATCATCTCACCGACCATGTCGTCGTCTCCCCCGTCAGGGTCGTCCGGTCCGTCGTCGGCGTCCTCGCCGTCGTCCCCGGCGGGGGTCGGACCGCCGCTGAGTGCCGCCGCACTCTCCAGAACCGACGGCGAGTCCCCACCCTCGACAGTCCCGGTGTCCCCACCGGTCGCCGGCCCGTCCTCGCCGGTACCGTCGTCGGACCTCTCCCCGCCGACCCCGTTCTCGACCGAACTCGCGCCCTCGTCGGTCGATCCGCCACTCCCGGCGGTCGGTTCCCCGACCCCACCGATCGATCCGCCCGTCTGCGTCCCGCCCTCGTCCGATCCCACTCCGGAACCGCCGGACTCCCCGGTCCCGTCGGGGTCCGCGGACCCGTCCGTTCCACCGGGATCCGACAGGCTGTCCCCGATGTCCAGGTCGCCAGTGGACCCGCCACCGCCGGTCGCACCCTCCGGACCTCCCCCGCCTTCCACGTCGGGATCGATGTCCCCCTCGACCTCCACGTCCACCTCCCCGTCGTTGCGGTGGTGGTCGATAAGATACTGGACGGCGTCCTCGACCCTGACGGTGCCGTAGGGGATCTGATCGGAGAGTTCGTCGCGCAACGCCATCACGTAGGCGCGTTGTTCCGCGGAGACCTCGATGCTGGGCATGGGCGATCCCAGCGAGCGACCGGTCTTAAGCGTGGTCGTCTGGCACCCAGGCGTCGGACGCGGGGGACCCGTCGATCGGAGGGGTCGGAGCGCGGCGGAGCGCAACCCCCAACACCCCCGGGGCCGAACGGTCGCCGGATGACCGACGACGCCGGCGGTGTACGATGGGCCGTCCCGACCGGGACCGGCGGGGTACTCGCCGCAGTCGTGACGCTGACAGGGGGCGGGACCGCCGCGGCCGGCCTCGCGTTCGACGTGGGGACCGCGCTCGTCGGCGGGACCGCCCTGGCCTCCACCGGCCTGATCGCACTCGTATTGCTGTCGATCCGGGAGGGGGAATCCGCGACCGGAGCGGACACGGATCGGGAGCGGAGCGGGACGGGGTCGGATCCCGAACCGGGTGGGAGTGGTTCGGATTCCGGAGAGAGCGATCCGGAGGACGGACCGGTGTCTCCCGGGACTGGCGGCGACTGAGCGGGTGGTCAGTCCTCGACGTCGCCGAACGCACCGCGCTCTTCCATCTCGTCAATCTCGGCCTCGGAGTAACCGAGGTCTGCGAACACCTCGCGGTTGTGTTCGCCGAGACGCGGCGGCGGGCGGCGGAACCCGGCGTCCGCGTTGCCGTACTTCAGGGGGTGTTCGATCACGGGGATCGGTCGGTCGCGGTCGGGGTGGTCCATCTCCCTGACGACCCCGCGGGCCTCGGTCTGCTCGTTGTGGAGGGCGTCCTCGACGGACTGGACGGGTCCGGCGGGGATGCCGGCCTCGTCGACGAGGAGTTCGATCCACTCGTCCGTGGTGCGCTCCCGGAAGGTCGCCGCGAGTTCGTCCTCCAGTTCGTCCATGTGCTCGACGCGGTCGGCGTTCGAGGCGAACCGACCGTCGTCGGCCAGTTCCGACCGGCCGACGGCCTCGCAGAGCCCCCGCCAGAGCTTCCCGTTGAGACAGGCGACGTTGAGGTGGCCGTCGGCCGTCTCGAAGGTCTGGTAGGGCGCGAGCACGGGGTCGCGGGTGCCCATCCGACCGGGCTCCTCCCCGGCGAACACCTTCCCCGCCTGCTTGGTGAGCCACGGGAGGGTGGCGTCGAGCATCCCGAGGTCGATGTACTCGCCCTCGCCGGTCACCTCGCGGCGGTACAGCGCCATCGTGATGCCGAACGCGGCCCACATCGCCGTGATGAGGTCGGTCGCCGGGAGGCCGACCTTCACCGGTTGGCCGTCCGGTTCGCCCGTGACCGACATGATACCGCTCATTCCCTGGATCAGCAGGTCGTACCCGGGCCGCTCCCGCCAGGGGCCGGTCTGGCCGAACGCCGAGATGGCGCAGTAGACGACGTCCTCGCGCTGGTCGCGGATCGACTCCTCGTCGACGCCCAGTTTCTCGGCGGTGCCCGGCCGGTAGTTCTGGAGGAAGACGTCGGCCTCGCTCGCGAGTTCGTACAGCGCCGCCAGGCCGGCGTCGGTCTTGAGGTCGAGTTCGACCGACCGCTTCCCGTAGTTGACCGTCCAGAAGTACGGCGACTCGCCGTCGATAAAGGGCGGTCCCGAGTGGCGGTTGTCGTCGCCGACGCCGGGGCGTTCGACCTTGACGACCTCGGCCCCCTGGTTGGCGAGCATCAGCGAGCAGAACCCGCCGGTGACGAACGTGGTACAGTCGACCACCGTGATCCCGTCGAGTACGCGGCCGTCGCGAGTCATGTGCCGTAGGGGAGACGGCCGCGGACAAAAGCGTTCTCCCCGAGGGACGGGCCGTCCCCGCGAGCGTGTGGCCCCTGACCCCGGGGGTGGAGACCCGGACCGACCGCTTCCGGGTCTCGGGGCGGGGAGCCGATCACTCCTCGCGGGTTTCCTTGAACGCCTTCATGTGGCGCTCGAAGGCCTCCTCGAAGGGGTCGGTCCGGGCGAGGTGAAAGACCAGCGGCTTGGGTTTGGTGTGCATCTCGACCCGGACCCGACCACGCCTGCGGTATGTCAGGGCGAAGCTGACGGTCCCGGCGACGGCGAACCCGAGTCCGAGCAGGGGATCCATCGTCGTCGAGTAGAGCCCGAACCCGACCAGCCCGACGCTCATCACGCCCAGGAACCAGTCGAACGACTGGACGAGCACCTCGTCGACGTTCTCGAAGGGGACGGTCTCGACCCGCCCGTCCCGGACGACGAGCAGTCGCCCGTCGGTCAGGCCGACGGCCCCGCCGGTCCGGACCGTGGCGTCGAACCGGAGCGCCTCGCCGTCCTCGAGGACCGACTCCAGGCGGTCGACCGACATCACCCGTCCGTTCGCCCGACCCCCACAAATGGTTGACGCTCGCCCGTCCCCGGTCCGACGCCGTCCTCCGGAACCCCGGTCCGGGACCGCGCCTGACCCGGAGTCGACGGTCGCGGGGCTCTCGCCGGGGTCGTCGAAAAAGGGGGGTGTAGCGGTCGGGGAACTGCCTCAGTCGCCGGCGACGGTCTCGTCCTCGCCCCGGTTCTGGATACGGTCGACGATGGACTGGAACTCGTCCTCGTCCTCGGCGATGGTCTCCCAGACGTCGAGACCGCGCTCCTCGCGGGTGCCCTCGATGGTGTTGTCGAGGACGAACGCGATGAGGCCGCCGACCGCCATCCCCGTGCTACCGATGACGAAGATGGTGTTCGACACCGTCGCCACGACCGGGTCGCCACCGAGCGAGATGAGCGGACCGATGATGGCGGCCCCCTCCATCCCCTGCCGGAACGTGTCCGGGGAGCCGACCTGGTTCATGTACCGGGGGATCGCCAGCCCGGCGAACAGCGCGATGCCCACGATGAAGACGTTCCGGTTGGAGCTGAGGTCGACGTACTCCAGGTTCGAGAGGCCGACGGCGGCGATCTGTCCGAACATCGCGATGAACAGGCCGCCGACGATGGGCGAGGGGATGGTCGCGACCGTCTGCCCGAAGTACCCGATGTAGCCGACGACGATCATGACGACCGCACCGATCTGGACGACGTACCGGGACGCGACGCCGGTCAGGCCGATGGCGCCGATGTTCTCGGAGTAGGACGTCGACCCGTTACCGGTGCCCATGATACCGGCGAAGATGTTGCCCAGCCCCTCCATGCCGATGCCGTGGTTGATGCGCTTCCTGCTGGGGGCGCTGACGCCCGACAGCCGTGCCACGGCGTGGTAGTCACCGAAGCTCTCTATCATCGACGCGAGCACGCCCGCGAACATCCCGATGATGAACGAGGTCGTGAACTGGGGCATCCCCCACTGCAGGGGGACGATGGCGTAGACCGGTTCCGCGCCGGTGATCTGACCGAAGTTGACGTAGCCGACGGTGCCCGGCTGGATCAGTCCCACCTCGGCTATCGACCCGATGGCCGCCAGGACCCACGCCGTCGTCACGCCGAGCAACACCGGAAACAGCCGGAAGCTCCGGTGGTACTTGTCGAGGTACTGCGAGAACAGGATGATCAGCAGCAGCGTCAGCCCCAGGAGCCACCAGTTCTGTGCGCTCCCCTGCCCGAACTCCTGGAAGGTCGGGTTGACGACCTGTGGGACGTTGAACAGCGCCAACCCGATGAGCGCGATGGTCGGGGCGATGACCACCGGCGAGAGGAACCGCTTGAGCCGACCCATGATCCCGAGGTAGCCGATGAACACCTCGAAGATGGCGGCGACGATGACCGCCCCCTGTAGCTCCAGGATGGCAGTTTCCCAGAGCGGCCCGCTCGGGTCCTGGGCCGCGATGACGCCGATGATCGCCAGCCCGGGGATCAACAGTGAGAACGTCGCACCCTGGACGATCGGGTACCGGTTCCCGATGGTCGTCTGGGCCAGCGTCGCTATCCCGGAGACCACGAAGAACGTCCCGATGAGCCGTCCGATCTCGGGTATCGGTCCGCCGTTCGGCCCGGCCGTGAACATCCCCATCGCGCCCGCTAACGCGAGCGGAACAGCGATGGTCGCACCGATCATTGTCAGGTAGTGCTGTACGCCAAGCAGGACCGACTCCCCGAGTGGCGGCTTGTCCTCGATGCCGTACTCGACGAACGAGGCCTGCTCCGGCCCGTCACCGGACTCCGATCCACCGTCAGTCATTTTTTCTGTCATGTCGTGTCACCGTATCCCTTCCACGCGGCGACAGCCATTTCCCCGGATCGTCGGGGGGCACGACTCCCGGCCGTCACCGCGATATGCCAGACCATACCGCAAAGATATATAAACGTTGTCGTAAATTCGGCTCCCTGGCAGGGACACATCGTCGATAAAACGGGACGCCGGTGGTATCGGATCAGGTCGGGGCAAACTATATTCGGACGGTCCCGGTGTGTCGTGGCATGGCCTCCGACCCGGAGTACGCCGTCGCGGCCGAACTGAACGTCATGGTGGAGACCCGTGACGGCGTCGGCCTGGCGACGGACGTCTACCGTCCCGCGGATCCCCAGACGGGCGAACCGATCGACGAACCGAGGCCCGCGTTGCTCGACCGCACCCCCTACGGCAAGCGCGGCGGCCAGTCCCGCCACGGCGAGTGGTACGCGAAGCGGGGCTACGTCGTCGCCATCCAGGACTGCCGCGGGCGCTTCGACAGCGAGGGCGACTTTTACATCCACGTCAACGAGGCCGAGGACGGCGCCGACACCGTCGAGTGGCTTGCCGACCGCGAGTACTGCGACGGCCAGGTGGGGACCCTGGGCACCTCCTACGGCGCGTGGGTCCAGAACGCCCTGGCGACCCAGGACCCCGACGGCCTCGCCGCGATGTTCGTCAACATGGGCGCCGCCAACGGCCGGACGGCCACCTTCCGGCAGAACGGTGCCGTCGAACTCCGGTGGCTCTGCTGGGCCTACACCCTCGGTGCCGGCTTCGCCCACGAGTCGCTGGCCGACCCCGACGTCCAGGGGATCTTCGCCGACGTCGACGTCCGGGAGATCCTGGAAGACTCGCCCCTCGAACGCGGCGAGACACCACTGGCCGAACTCCCCCAGTACGAGGAGTGGGCCTTCGACGTCATGGAGACCGGTGCCCTCTCCGAGGACCTGTGGCAGAACCCCGGGATCAACTTCGAGCGGTACTACGAGGAGAGCGCGGACGTTCCGACGGTGTACTCCGGCGGGTGGTACGACTCCTACACGAAGGCGACCTGCGACAACTTCGAGGCGCTCTCGGAACTGAAAGAGAGCGACCACTTCCTGCTGGTCGGTCCATGGACCCACCTGGCACGGCTCCCGGGATTGCACGATCACAGCGACGCCCTCCTGTACCCGCCGCCGTCCTGGGGAGTCCCGAACGCCGGGGACCTGGCCTTCGGCGAGGCGGCGGTCCGGAACTACCGCGAGACCCGCCTGCGCTTTTTCGACCACTACCTCAAGGGGATGGACACCTGGGCGGACGTGCCGACGGTCCAGTACTTCGGGATGGGTACCGGCGACGGCCACCGCACCGAGGAGGGGCGCCTCTTCCACGGCGGCGAGTGGCACGAGGCCGGCGACTGGCCCCCCGAGGGGACCGAGTACAGGAAGTTCTACGCCCACGGCGACGGCACACTCTCCCCCGAGGAACCGCCGGCGGACGGCGGCGCGACCTCCTACGAGTTCGACCCCACCGATCCGGTGCCGACCATCGGCGGCAACTGCTCGTCGTACATCACCTACGAGCCCCGCGACCAACCCGTGACCGCCTACCCCCTGGGCGACCGGATGCTCGTCAACATCACCGGCTGGGGCGGGTTCGACCAGCGAACCGACGAGGACACCTTCGGCGCGGACCCGCCGTACGGCCCCCTCGCGGACCGGGACGACGTCCTGGTCTTCCGGACCCCGCCACTGGAGGACCCCGTCACCATCGCGGGTCCGATCCGGGTCGGGATCTACGGGTCGACGGACGCCCCGGACACCGACTTCACCGCGAAGCTGATAGACGAGTACCCCGAGAGCGAGGTCCACCCCGACGGCGTCGCGCTGAACCTCTGTGACGCCGTCTGTCGCGCCCGGTTCCGTGGCTACCGCGAGGAACCGGACTTCGTCGACCCCGGGGAGGTCTACGAGTTCTCCATGGAACCGTACGACACCGCCAACACGTTCCAGGCGGGTCACCGGATCCGACTCGACGTCTCGTCGTCGAACTGGCCGCGCTTCGACGTCAACCACAACACCGGCGGTGCCCTGTACGCGGGGGCCGACGACCGCGACCCGCGGGTCGCGGAGAACACCGTCTACCACGAGGCCGAGTACCCGACCCACGTCGAGTTGCCGGTCCAGCCCGGGGGCTAGCGTGTTCGACAGGTACTCGGACGACGAGAAGCGACGCCTCCGGCTGGGAGCGGGGATGTTCGCCGTGGGATCGCTGGCACTCGGCGCGACGGCCATCTCGTCGGCGAGCACCGCGGTCCTGGCCGTCTACTTCGGGGGGGCCGTCGTCTTCACCGCCATCGTCGTCCTCCTGACCCGCGACATCCGGGCGGACTGATCCGGACCGCGACCGACGGCCGATTGATCCGGACCACGCACCCGGGCGAACAGTTCCGGACCGCGACCTCGAGAGTTACCGGGGGCTCGCACCGAACGGGACAGATTCTTGTCCACTCCGGCGGAACGTTCGCGAGTGACCACCGACGGTAACGATTCTGACGACGGGTCGCCGGTCGTCCGGCCACTCGGGTACGTCGAGGACTGGGCCGTCGTCCGGCGAATCGGCGACCGCGACCTGTTCCTCGGGAACCACCTCGCGGCCGACCCGTCGGCCCACGATCGGTCGTTCGACCACGTGCTCTCGGCGACGAGGGAGCCCCGCCCGCTGACGACCCACCACCACCCGCTTGACGACGGGCCTGACAACGAGTGGTCGGACTTCGCGGCCGCCGTCGACGCGGCCCGTGACCTGTACCGCCGGGAGGGGAGTTCGCTGATCCACTGCAAGGCCGGTATCTCGCGGAGCACCACCCTCGCCGCGACGGCGGTGGCGGCCGAGGAGGGAACGGACTTCCGGGCGGGCCTGGAGGAAGTGCAGGCCGCCCGACCCGCCGCGATCCCACACCCCGCGCTCCACCAGTCGGCAGTGGTGTACCTCGCGGCACGGTCGTAGCCGGCGTTACGGTAACCTTACTGTAAGAAGTATATCGGCGTGCCGTCCGCCCCTTTTCCGACCGGGATCAGGGATCCAGGACCGTCATCCCGTGAGTCTCGCCCTCGCGGATCCGGCGGTGAACCTCGGGGATCCCGGGCAGGTCCGTGGTCCCGGTAGTCACGGCCTCGACGCGGCCGTCCGCGACCGTCCTGGCGGCCCGGACGACCTCGTCCCGGGTGGCGTACCGGGATCCCAGTAGCGAGGCCTCCGTCACGACGTACTCCTTCAGGGGCACGTCGAGGCTCCGGTCGTGGTGGGTGGTCAGCGTCACCAGGCGACCGCCCATCGCTAGCGACTCCCAGGCCGCCCGGAGCGGCTGGGTCTTCCCGACCGTGTCCACGACGACCGTCGGGCCGTCGCCGTACGGCGCCGCGGCCGCCAGGCGGTCCGTCGGGTCCCCCTCCGAGGCGTCGACACCGATAGCGCCGGGGACGACCGACTCGACGTGGGCCAGGCGCTCCTCGCCCACGTCGACCGCAAGGACGGTCGCACCCCGGAGCGCCGCGACCTGGGCGACGTGGACGCCGATCCGTCCAGCGGCACCGAGGACTGCCACGGCGTCGTCGTCGGTCACGTCCGCCCGTTCGCAGACGTGGATCGGGGTCGCGACCCCGTCGGCCGCGACGGCACCCTCGCGGAACGACGCGCCGTCGGGGAGCGGCAGGGCGTTCTCGGCCGGCAACACCGCCCGCTCGGCGTAGGCGCCCTCGCAGTTCACCCCGTACCACCCGCCGAAGTCCAGGCACTGGGCGGTGTCGCCGCGCCGGCAGGCGTCGCAGTCCCCGCAGGTCAGGTAGAAGTACGCCAGCACCCGGTCGCCCACCTCGACGCCGGTCACGCCGTCGCCGACGGCCTCGACGACGCCGGCAAACTCGTGGCCGGGGATCCGCGGGGTCAGGCCGGGATCGTCGGCCAGGCCGCCACCGATCGCGTTCTCGACGGTCCGGGTGACCCCGCAGGCCCGCACGTCGACGCGCACCTCGCCGGGACCCGGGTCCGGTACCGGTACCGTCTCGACCGAGAGGTCGCCGCCCCACCGGTCGAGGACGACCGCTCGCATGGTCTCGTCGGTCACGGACGGATCGACGCTCTCGGACCCCTTAGTTCGGCAGGCCGCCGGGTCCGTCACCGAGAGCCGATGGACCTTCTCCGGGTCGCCGGTCCCGACGAGGGACGCGGACCGTCGAACTCATGGGGGCACGGGCTCGAGGGATCCCATGGTCGGGCTGGAACGCGGGACCGTGGCACTGGTACCCCACGACCCGGCCTGGCGGGAGGCCTACGAGGCCGAGGTGGAGCGCCTCGAATCGATCGCCGGCGACCGCTTCCTGGGGTACGAGCACGTGGGTTCCACGGCCATCGAGGGGATACCAGCGAAGCCAGTGATCGACCTGCTGGCGCTGGTCGAGGACCTGACGACGGCCCGCGACCTGGTCCCCGAACTGACGGACCACGGCTACGAACACCGCCCCGACGGCGACGTCGCCGGGCGGATCTTCCTCGCCAGGGGGCCCAGGTCGAACCGCACGCACTACCTGTCGATCACGGAACGGGGGAGCGAGGTCCACCGGGAATCGGTGGCCTTCCGGGACCACCTGCGCGAGAACCCGTCGGTCGCCGAGGAGTACGCGGCCCTGAAGCGGAACCTCGCCGCGGAGTACCCCGACGACCGGGACGCCTACACGGCGGCGAAGGGGGAGTTCGTCGAGCGAGTCCTGGATCGGGCGCTCCACGGGTGACCGGACCTGGATCGTGCGCTCGTCGGGTGACCGGACCCCCACGAGGCCGTACAGTCTTGTCGCCAGGGTTCCAGGAGCCCCCCATGGCGACCCTCACGCGGCGGCTCGCGGTCCAGGCACTCGCGCTCCCGGTGGGGATGGCGCTGGCTGGCTGTCTCGACGGTTCGGGCGACGGCGGCGACGATACCGAGTACGAACTCCACCAGGTGGGCCCGACGACCGCGGTCGAGGACTGGAGCGGGCGGGACGGAGCGACGGGCGCAGTCGAACTCTACCGGTCACGCTCGCGGGCGGAGGCGGGGCTGGACGACGGTATCCTCGCGGGCGTCCCGGAGGAACGCCACGGACCGGCCCGGACGTTCGTGGACGAGACGGAGTTCGACCGGTCGGTCCTCCTGTACGTCGCCTCGGAGGGGCCGGACACCTGCCACGACGAGATAGCGGTCCGGAGCCTGGACGTCGAGGCCCGGACCGTGACGGGGCGTGTGGCGGCCAGGGACACCTCGGAGGAGGCCCAGGACGACTGACAGACGGTTCCCCACTCCGATCCACGGACGGCCCCATCGTGACCGGCCACCCACGAAGAACCGAGAGGTGGCGACCTGCTACTCCTCGACGAAGGCGACGCACCGGCAGACCGAGGACTCCCCGCCGCGGAACCGCCAGGGGAAGGTACCGATCTGCACCCGCTCGTTCAGGAGTTCCTCGGGCACGCGGGCGTTCTCGACGTGGATGATCCCCTCGGGGAACAGTTCGGTGTGCATCAACTGGTACCCCTCGGGCGGGAAGATTTCGTCGAGGTCGTCGACCCCCAGGTGGTCGGCCGCCTCCCTCGCGAGTTCGGGCCGGACTTCCCGGACGATGGTGTTCATCGGGTGGTCGGCCGACCCACAGTCCAGCATCAGGTAGTTCAGGCCCTTCTCCTTGCACCAGTCAGCGAACTCCTGGTTGGGACCCGGGTGCTTGCAGAAGTACCGGGACGCGTCGGCGTCGTCCTGGTACCAGGCGTACTGCTGGTGGCCGGTGTGGATGAACAGGATGTCGCCTTCGCGGACGTCGACCCGCTCCTCCACCATCTCGGAGGTGTAGACGTCGTAGTCGTCGACGGCGTCCGAGAGGTCGACCACGACCCCGTCGCCGACGAGTTCGTCCAGTCCCACCCCCTCGATGTCCCGACCGTCGGCGAGGAAGTGCTTCTCGCCGTCGAGGTGGGTGCCGGTGTGGTTCATGAACTCTATCTTCTGGCCGTTGACCCGTTCGGTGTCCAGGGACTTCTCGTACCAGACCTTCGGGTTGTCGTAGGTGGGCCAGGCGGGCGTGTCGACCGACCACGGTTGGGTCAGGTCGTACATCTCGTAGCCGTCCAGCATGGACTCCCCCCTGCGCTCGCCGGGCATAAATAAGTTCGCGGACGGCGGGGACGCCCGCGACGAGGGTAACTAGATGGGCATAACGGATTTACGTCCAAGGACCTATCGTAATACGATGTCTTCGGACGGATCGACTTCGAACGACTGGGGTCGGGCCCTGGGCCTCCACGCGGTCGGGACCGAGGCCTTTCCCTCGGTTTCCGCGCCCCGAGTCGCCGGACCGGCGCTCACGGTGGCCGTCGGACTCGGGTTCCTCGTGGTTCACGGGGCCCACGCGGTCAACGATGACGAGAACCTGGCCAGTTTCGTCGCGGGTATCGCCCTCCCGATAGTCCTGAGCCTCGCCGTGGTGGCCGGAGGGGTGTGGCTCCACTACAGCGGTATCGAGGACGAGTACCTCCCCGTCGTGGGGGCAGCGACCGTCGGCGGCGGGGTCGTATTGGCCGTCCTGTCGGTACTACTGGTCCTGTATCAGTACTTCCACGGGGTGCGGGTCGCCGACACCGGGTTCGTGATCATCAACAGCGCCACCGTCGGCTCGGTCGTGGGGTTCGTCGTCGGGCTCTACGACGCCCAGCGACGGGGCGCCAGAAACCGGGCGCGCCGGTTGAACGAACAGCTCAGCGTCCTCAACCGCGTCCTCCGCCACGACGTCCGGCACAAGGCACAGTTGATCGAGGGGTCTGCGGAGATACTCGCCAGGGACGGCGCCGACGCGGACGAACACACCGCCACCATCCGACGACAGGCGGTCGAGTTGGCCGAGTTGGGCGACGACGTACGCCGGATCGAACGGTTCCTCCAGGGGAGCGGGGGTGGGGCCGAGACGGTCGACCTGGCCGTCGTCACCGGGAAGGCCGTCGAGTCGGTCCGGCGGGAGTACCCGGCCGCCGACCTGCGGGTCGACCTCCCGGAGAGCCTCCCGGTTCGGGGCCACACGTTGTTCGGGGTCGCCGTCGAGAACGTCCTCCAGAACGCGGTCGAACACGACGACGGCCCCTCGCCGACGGTCACGGTCGAGTCGGGGCGGGTGCGCGAGGCAGGTTCCGACTGGGTCGAACTCCGGGTGGCCGACGAAGGCCCGGGGATCCCCGAGGCCGAGGTAATGATGCTCGACAATGGCTTCGAGACCGCCCTCGACCACGGCAGTGGGTTGGGGTTGTGGCTCGTCCAGTGGACCGTCGAGGCCGCGGGCGGACACCTCCGCTTCGAGACCGAGGACAGCGAGGGGACCCTCGTCCGGATGCGACTCGAACCCGCCGACGGTCGGGTTCGGGGGACGACCGGCCGGGCCGCGGCCGGCGACAGAACGACCGGGTGAGCGGGAGCGACCCGGTCGTGGTTCGCCAGTGCCGGAGGGCTACCCGGACGCCCGTTCGTATGCGGTCCGGATCGCCCGCCGGGCGTACTCGGCGGCGGCCTCGGTCTTGAACTCGGCGTCGGCGTGCATCTCGTCCTCGGGGTCGGCGGCGGCCATCGTCGCCTCCGCGACGGCCTCGAGGGATCCCTCCGAGAGCGGTTCGCCCTCGACGGCGTCCTCCGCGTCGGGAACCCCGAGGGGCACGTCGGCGGCGTTGGCGAGGGCCAGGCGGGCCTCCTCGACGGTCGGATCCCCGGCGCCGGGGTCGTCGACCCTGACCGCGGCGGCCGCCGAGACGGTCGGCCAGGTCTGGGCGGCCCGCTTGAGTTCGTCGAACGCCATCCCCGACCGCTCGGACGGCCAGGGCGAGCAGTCGACCGACCCTCCGACGATCAGTTCGTTCTCCTCCAGTTCGGTGAACATGTGTGCGATGAAGAACTCGTCGGCGGGGACCTCGCGTTCCCCGTCGACCGACCGGAGGTGGATCGTCCCGTCCAGGGCGGCCATCGCGCAGGGGTAGTTGCCGGCCGGGTCGGCCTCGCCGATGGACCCGCCGAAGGTGCCGCGGTTGCGGACCGCCGGCCCGGCTATCTGCTCGGCGGCCTCGGGGAGCATCGGGACCGCCCGGCCGAGGGCGTCCGAGCGCTCTATCTCCCGGTGGCGCGTCATCGCGCCGACCCGGACGCGGTCGTCGGCGACCTCGATCCCCGACAGGGCGTCCAGGCGATTGATGTCGATGACGTTCTCGGGGGTCGCCAGCCGGGTCGAGAGCATGATCCCCAGGGACTGGTTGCCGGCCATCAGTTCGGCGCGGTGTTCCATCTCGTCGAGCAGTTCGACGGCCTCCTGGACGGTGTCCGGCCGGTGGTACTCGAACTGTGCGGGCTTCACCGGCGGTCACCTCCCGCGGAGTCGGCGTGGTCGAACCTTCCGTCGTGGCTACCGCGACCGGATCCACCGCCGTCGGTGACGGCGTCGCCGCCCTCCCCGTCGGTGCCGGGGCCCACCCCGGCCTCCCGCAGGCGTCGCCGGGCGCGGTCGGGCGTGAAGGGCAACCTGTCGGCGGTCACGCCCAGCGGATCCAGTGCGGCGTTGATGGCCGTCGCGACCGACGCCGGGGCGTCGATCATCCCGCCCTCGCCGACGCCCTTGGCACCGGTCTCGGTGAACGGCGAGGGCGTCACGGTGTGGTCCATCTCGATGTCGGGCACGTTCTTGATGGACGGGAGGAGGTACTCGAACAGCGTCGTCGCCGTCGGCTGGGCGTTGTCGTCGTAGGCGAACTCCTCCATGAGCGCGGCCCCGATCCCCTGTGCGATGCCGCCGTGGGCCTGGCCCTCGACGATCATCGGGTTGAGCATCGTCCCGCAGTCCCTGACCGTGTAGAACTCGAGGATGTCGACCTCCCCGGTGTTCACGTCGACCTCGACGATGGGCGCGTTCGCGCCGTAGGCGGCGGTCGGGTAGACGGGGTACTTCCGGGCGAAGGCCTCGTCGAACTCGGGGACGTCCCTCGCGGGGTGCGGGTAGTCGAACTCGGCGTAGGTGCCGCTCTCGCCCAGGCGCACGGCGTCGACGTCGGCCAGGTCGGAGAGTTCCAGGCGGTCGTCGCCGTCCACCCGGTCCACGCCGCCGTCCCGGTAGCTCACGTCCCCGGGGTCGACCCCCCAGTAGTCGGCCGCCAGTTCGACCAGGTTCTCGCGCAGTTCCTCGCCCACGCCCTCGGCCGCGCCGGAGAGCATCACGGCCATCCGGGAGGCGGCGCTGCCGTACTCGGTGGGCGCGTCGACGCTGTCGAGGTAGTCTACCGCCACGTCGCTGGGGAGGATCCCGAGTTCGTCGGCCAGCAATTGGGCGACCAGCGTCTGGTGGCCCTGCCCCGAGGAGTCGGTCGCCAGGTACGCCCTGACTGTCCCGTCCTCGGCCACCTCCGCCCGGAGGTGCTCGGGGAGTTCGTCGGCGTCGTCGGGGGTCCGGTCGGCAAGGGCGTCCCGGTCGCTACGCTGGCGGTCGGTCCAGTCCGATCCGGAGACGCCGGGTTCGATGACGACGCTGGGCTGTGTACCCCGGTACTTGCCCTCTTTGCGCTTCTCCGCGACGACCTCCGGGTCGAGGAGGCCGCCGTCTCGCTCGTCCTCGATCATCGCCTCGATCCGCCGGAGTGCCTCGGGGTAGTCCCCCGAGTCGTAGACGTTCTTCGAGGGGAGGACGTACGGCATCTGGTCGGGGTCGATCAGGTTCTGCCGGCGGAACTCGGTGGGGTCCATCCCGAGTTCCCGGGCGGCCTCGTCGACGACCATCTCCAGGGCGTAGTGGTGGGGGTCGACGCCGAACCCGCGGTAGGCCGTCTGTGCGGTCTTGTTCGTCAGGACGAGTTCGTACTCGTACTCGGCGTGGTCGATGTGGTAGGAGTTGGTCAGCACCGACAGCGGCTTGAGCACCTGGTTGATCGGGTAGTGCGGCCAGGCCCCGAAGTCGTCGGTGAAGAACACGTCCAGGCCCCGCATGGTGCCGTCGTCGTCGACGGCCAGGCGCACCCGGTAGTCGCGCTCGGAGCAGTGGACGTCGCCACCCTGGAGGTTCTCGACGCGGTCCTCGACGAACTTGACCGGTGTGCCACCGAGCTGGTGGGACGCCATCGCGACCAGGTTGACGTACCGGTGGATCGCTATCTTGGTCCCGAAGCTCCCGCCGACGTCCGGCGGCACGTTGATGTAGACGTCGTCGGGGTCGTACCCCAGCGTCTCGAAGACGGTGTCGTCGACGAGGGTGTGCAACTGGATGTTGCAGTCGATGTGGAAGGTATCGCCCTCGGGGTCGTACTCGGCGACGGCCCCGGCCGTCTCCAGTGGCACCCCCGACACGCGGCCCCAGGAGTACTCGCCCTCGACGACGTGGTCGGCCTCCTCGAAGGCAATCCCGGGGTCGCCGAAGGTGAGGTGCTCGCTGTCGGGGACGTTCGTGCCCTCGTCCTCGTGGACCAGCACCTCGTCCTTCCGGGCCTCGCTCGCGCCTGCCACCGGCGGGAGTTTGTCGTACCGGACGTTCACGAGTTCCGCGACGTCCTCGGCGGCGTAGCGGTCCCTCGCGACGACGGCCGCGATCGGTTCACCGGCGAACCGGACCTTGCCGTCGGCCAGCGACCACTCCTCGAACCCGTTCAGGCCGCACGGCTGGGGGTTGTAGTGCTCCTTCAGGTCCTCCGCGGTCAGGACCAGTTCGCAGTCCGGGTGGTCCTCCGCCTTTGCCGTGTCGATGGACTCGATTTCGGCGTGGGCGTGGACGCTCCGGACCAGCGCCAGCTCCAGCGTCCCCTCGGGCGCCTTGTCGTGGATGTACTCGGCCTCCCCGGTGAGGATCCGCCGGTCCTCGAACCGCCGGACGGACTGGCCGGTGAACGACTCCGACTCCGGCGCGGCCTCCGGTTCGGCGTCCGGGGCGGCCTCGGACCCGGACATCACCCGTCACCTCCGCCGTGGGATCCCTCGTCGGCGTAGTCGGCCGCCCGCTCGACGGCCTCGTAGATGTTCTGGTAGCCCGTACAGCGGCAGACGTTGTCCGCGAGGCCGTGTTCGATAGCGTCCCGGTCCGGGTCCGGGTTCTCCTCTAAGAGTTCCTTGGTCGCCACGACGAACCCGCTCGTACAGAACCCACACTGGAGCGCGTGGGTCTCGTGGAACGCCTCCTGGATCGGATGGAGGGCCCCGCCGTCCCCGGTCAGGCCCTCGACGGTCGTTATCTCGCTCCCGTCGGCCTGGACCGCGAGCATCAGACAGGACTTGACGCCCTTCCCGTCGACGAGTACAGTACAGGCACCGCAGACACCGTGCTCGCAGCCCACCCGAACGCCCCGAAGCCCCTGCTCCCGGCGGAGGAAGTCCGATAACTTGAGCCGGGGCTCCACCTCGGCGGACACCGTCTCCCCGTTGACCGTCAACGATATCTCCTCGGTCGGCGGCTCGGTCTGGGGTGTGTCGTCGACACTCATATCTCGGACCCTTTCAGGTAGCGCCGGGTTCGATTTAAATATTGGTGTGGATCCGACCGAACGAGCGGGGGATCGCACCCTCCTCCGCGGCCACTCCCGGGGGATCGAACCCTCTCGGGAGTCAGTTCACGGAGGGGTCGCACCACGTCCGGGGCCACTTCAGGCGGGATCGCCGGTGGCTCCGGCCGCTTCACTCGACGTAGTCGGGTTCGTTGCCCTCGCGCCACTTGATCGAGCACCCGCGTGCGGGCCGGTACTCCATGTCGACGGTGCCGCCCGAGAGGATGGTGTCGATGGCCTCCCGGCCGTAGTGCTCGGTGGGTTCCTCGTCGGGGTTGGTGGCGTCGGTCAGGCGTCCGTGGTAGGCCAGGACCCACTCGCCGTCCTTCCGGCCGAACAGGAAGGGATCGGGGGTACAGCGGGCGCCGTAGGCCGCCGCGGCCTCCTGGAGGTCGTCGCGCAGGTAGGCGGTGTAGTCGACCTCGCCGTCCTCGACGGCCGCGACCATCTCCTCGAAGGAGTCCTCGGGGTACTCCTCCTCGTCGTTGGGGTTGACCCCGACGACGGCCACCTCCTCGTAGTCGTCGGCGATGTCGTTCAGGGTCCCTATCTTCGCCTGGGCGTAGGGACAGTGGTTGCACGTGAACACGACCAGCAGGACCGAGTGGTCCTCGGCGAAGTCCTCGGGCGTGTAGGTCTCGCCGTCCGTTCCCTCGAGTTCGAACTCCGGCGCGGTGTCGCCGCGCTGGAGCACCTCGTCGGATTCGAGCACGACCATAGCACTCTCGGCTTTGGGCCGTGGACGGCTTTTAGCTTCTGGATCTGGTAGTCGGCGGCGGTGACGTAGCCACGCCTCCTGTAGACAGCGAAGCTGGGAAACGCGGTTCTTCCGTCGCGGCCGAGCGCGACTGAAATTATTTGAGACTGAAGACCTGCGATGATTCAGATTACGAAAGACCAAGGTCGACGGCGTTCCGCCATCCGTGCCAGTCGGCTCTGAATTCGTGGCCGGTTCTTCGCAGACCCATCTGGAGTGCTGTGGGTCACCGATCAGAAAGGTGGCGTTTAGACTTCGAGATCTTGAGCGAGTCTCTACAGTAATATTTCCATCGAGGCGGTCATTTACAATAGCTTGGTATCAAAAATATCGTTGGCTTGATCGATGAAGAAGTACAGCCAGAACTGCTCTGTGTCGGTTTGAATCACAGCCTTGTTACAGGGGACCTTATCGGGGGTATTTACCACTGGCATTTGGTTGGCTTGGTTCGACCAGTCCGGAACGGTGGCTTACCGGACTCGACGTCGAACTTCCTACATTCAGACGAAATATTCGATTGTTGCTCAATTCGAAAAAGTTCGATTACCAAGATCGATGATCTGTAAAGGCTTCGTCTGCGGTGCCAAATGATATACCAAGTAATATATCTTCATATAATTGGAGATTTTGTTATAGAATAGCACAAAAGCATACTCTCCTACTTTTCATTTTAATGTAATATACTGTTTAAGACATACAAAAAGTATTTACCACTAATGGTTACTCCTTATCAACATGGCCAAAGATAACATTGGCCGGTTCGTAATCGCATTAGGTATCGTAACTGCCGGTACTGTCCCGATAATTGGATATTTTCCTCCATTCGGGTTAAGCCCCCTCATCAGCTCGAATGGATTCTTCTTACCGTTTATAATTACTTTAATTGCACCGGTGATCGCGGTTGTTGGGGCTTGCATTGCGGCTCACGAAGTGGTTCGGAATGAGAGTCAACCATTTAGAACAATCACCACCTGCGTTGCTATCCCAGCCTCGGTGGCTATTACTATCTCGGCCTACCTAGTTATTTTCGTTGGGATAAGGCCGTTGTCGCCTCCAGTCGTCCTTTCTATCGGTATTGCGATTCTGTTCGGTCTGGTTAAGAAAGGTAGCTGATCTCGGAGTGAAATTAGTGAATGAAGTTAATAATCGAGATAGTCAGTTCTATATATAATTATACTTCATAGAAACATTTTTAACCTTCACCCTTAATTTATGGCACGTTGGTATGGAAGGCAATAATAACGAACGATCGACGGCGAACAGAAGAGAAATTCTAAAGCGAGCGGGTATCGGGGTCGGAGCATTTTCTGTTGGTTCACAGACCATCACAGATGTGGGGCGTGCTGGTCCTTCAGAAGAAGACCTGACCGAAATTGGTTCTGTACAGCTCGTCGAAATGGGGATCAAATACCAGTCAGAAACTCTCACTCCAATCAGTCATACTGATCAGCTGACTTTTCATGAGATCGACAAGGATGAGAAGCTGCTCAGACACATTGTAGTCAGCGAAAAGGACCTGAAACTTGTTGAAAATAATAGCGCGATATACTATTATAACGGGTTCGGGAAAATCCCATCAGATATGATCAACGAGGGAAGAGAGCAGAAGGTGATTCCACTTGAATTGAACGAGCGATACGATCCGACGAAGACAGCTAGGCTATCAGAGGAACACCAAATACCGAACATTGCGATTCGCCAACTCTCAGAGGATAAATCACTAAAAATCATTTCTGAGAATAACGAAACGATCGTTCCACCAGATTCAACAAGGCAACTAAGACTGGAACAAAGGTCAGTGAAGGCAATTACAAGAGACAATTCTCCCAGTGACCGAAGCTCACACGACATTGAACCGATGATCGTTGTCGAAAACCACGGGCAGCTTGATGTGAAGGCTGTTCAAATCCAGGGAGGTGCCCAATAATGTCAGATGTCGATGTTCACGTTTGGAAAAAGAAATCGCTCATCTCGATAGATCGTAACATCAATTCTGCTGGCGAGCCAAGCGTCGTTCAACGATGGATAAGCAATCAGCTCAGGTGTTTCTTCCACCGCG
>PXRX01000043.1 GCA_003023195.1 Halobacteriales archaeon QS_8_69_26 | reverse complement strand
ATCCGCTGAACTGCTGACGTTTGAAATCGGTGATAGACCACCTCATCCGCCTCTTACTCCGAAATGTATGTCAACCACCCAACGTGCAAAGCTGAGTAATCCACTTAAACTCCCACAAAGCTCCTATAGCGGTTGGGGAGAACTGCTGGAGGATTTTAGAGGGGAGGTTTTAACCCAATATGGGACTCCCTCTGACAACGAATGCCATTTGATCGTAGCTGAAAACGCAGACTACGGTGCCGGCCGCATGGAAGGGGGAGCTGTTGGTGAGGCCGGTCCCAGAGTCTGGGGTTATGACTATATTAAGGCCACGAGTGGTGGCGTGAATGCCCAGGTATACGATTATGAAAATGGGACTAGCTGTTATTCCGGAAACGGTGCAAAGGCATACAATATGACAGTTATCCATGAGGTATTACATGCTCTCCAAGATGAAGACGAGGCCGCTTCTTCCTACCCTGCAGAACAATGTAGTAACGACGACAGTCAATACTTAGAACATAGTGCAGGAAGGATATATGATGGATGGATAGATGAAGTCTCGCCAATGATGATCTGGTACGATGCTGATCCGTGTAGCGGAAACTCTCCACCATGTCAAACCTGCTACGGAAATAATGATGAGTATGCGGAGGCGATGAACTACAGTCTTTCTTGGTGTACGGATGATAAGGTTGAAACCTATCTATCGAATTACCTAACTCACTGATACTCGCTTCTAATAATAAAATTTCTACATATTTGGTGGTTGCCTCTCGATCAAAGTCCCCGAGGGACCGACCGTGACGATAATCTTCGATCCTGAGAAAGCCGGCGGGTCGCTGGTGGGGATGGTAAGATTTGAATGGGAAATTACCTGCTAGGAACGCCGTTCGGTCCCCGCGGGAGGTAGTTCCGGCCGCCCTTCTCGACCTGGAGTTCGCCGTCCTCGACGACCACCTCGCCGCCGACGATGGTGTGGGTCGGCAGACCCTGGAGTTCCCACCCGTGGAACGAGGAGTACCTCGGTTCCATCGTGTGATAGAAGTCCTCGTCTACCGTCGCCGACTTCTCCAGGTCGACGATCACCATGTCCGCGTCCGACCCCTCCACGAGTGCGCCCTTCCGGGGGTAGAGACCCCAGCGCCTGGCGTTGTTCTCACAGCAGACCTCCACGAGGCGCTCCATGCTGATCCGATTCTTGTTGACGCCCTCGCTCATCATCACCGGCAGGAAGTACTCGATGCCGTTGTTGTCCCCGGGGATGGCGTCCCAGACGTCGCCGAACTTGCCCTCCTCTTTCTCCTTGAAGGGCTTCTTGTGCGGGCAGTGGTCGGTGCCCATGTACTCGACTGTGCCCTCGCGGAGTCCCTCCCAGAGGCGCTTCTTGCTCCACTCACCACGGAGCGGCGGGGATATCTTCCCCCAGACCCCGAGGTCCGCCTCGTCCTTGGTGTGGGTGAGGAAGGCGGGCAGGGTCTCGGAGTGGAGGTTTACGCCGCGGTCCTGGAACTGCTTGCAGATGTCGACGCCCTCGCCCGTGGACATGTGGACGATGTAGGCCCGCGAGTCGGTCATCTCGGTCATGCGGCCGATCTGCTCTATTTGCATCGCCTCGCAGATGTTCGGGGCGGACTCACACCACGCCTCCAGGTCGTTCCGGCCCTCCGCCTGGAACTCCTGGCGTCGCCTGTCGGCCAGGTCCTCGTTCTCGGCGTGGAACATCACGACGCCCCCGGGCACGTCCGCCACCTGCGAGAGCAGGTCGTACACCCGGCCGGCGTCGGAGTGTTCGATCCCCAACTCGGGTGAGGCGTACTTGTACCAGTTGAAGAATATCTTGAACGACCGGATCCCCTCGTCGACCAGACCGTCTATCTCCTCGAAGTGGTGGTCCTTGTGGATGATGGCGTGGTAGGCGAAGTCGATGTAGGAGTGCTCCTCGCCGGCGCGCCGGAAGAAGTCCATGTCCGGGGTGTAGGGCTCCGGCTGGAGGAGGAAGTTCACGACGGTCGTGACGCCGCCGTGGACCGCCCCGCGGGTCTCGGTCTCGAAGTCGTGTTCCAGCCCCTCGTGGTACTCGAACTCGTAGCGGCTCAGCCCCCAGTGGACGTGGGGGTCGATGAACCCCGGGATCAGGTAGTTCCCCTCGGCGTCTATCTCCCGGTCGGCGTCGGGGAGTTTCCGGTCGGTGCCGACCTGGACGATCTCGCCGTCCTCGGCGGCGACGCCGCCGTCGACCGTGCCGCTCGGCGTGACGACCCGCGCGTTGTAGACGCACAGGTCGACTGGCGATGAGGCCATGATCCCGTCGAACGTCGGCCAGGAGGAACTTAGATGTATCCCCGGGACGGTCGTGGCGGATCGAACTGGCCCGGAATCGTCCCACTCCGGCGGCTCGACCGAAGAGAGATCCGTGGGGAGGCCACAACGATTAACTGACGATCTTCCGTCGATCGGAACATGTCGTCCCGGAGAACGTTCCTGCGATCCGGCAGCGGGGTCCTGGCGACCGGACTACTCGGCGGCGTCGCGGGGTGTGTCGGGCTCGACGACCTCCTGGGCGGTTCCGACGACCCGGCGACGGACTGGGTCGTCGACCCCCTCGTTCTGGACGCGAACCACGTCTCGTTCACGAGTATCGCGCTCTCGTCGGTCGCCGACCACGCCCAACACCTGCGGACAGAGGACTGGGAAGCGATGCAGCGTTCCGTACTGGATGCGTACGACTTCGTCCGGTTTCTCCCCGACGAAGTCGACCGGTACGACCGGGTGCGCTCGCGCGGAGGGTCCGGCGCCTACGAGGTGTTCGCCGCCGACGTCGACGGGGACCGGATCGCCAGGAACCTCCGGGACAGGGAGTACTTCTCCCGCGGCGAGTACGAGGAGTTCGAGGTGTACCTGGACGACGGGGAAGACCGTGCCGTGGCGTTCGACGACACCCACCTGGTCGTGACGGACACCGACCGGGACCCGTACCGGATGGTCCAGGACGTCCTCGACACCGCGACCGGCAACCGGGACGGCTTCAGGGAGGTGGACGAGGACTTCGACACCCTGGTGGGCGAACTCCCGTCCGGTGACCAGGTGGTCGCGTTTACGAGGGAACGACCCGAGGAGACCAACGCCGAGACCGGGACCTTCCGCAACAACGTCGCGAGCGGATTCTCGACGGACGTCACGGGCGAGGAAACGGAGATGCGGTTGGTGCTGGTGTTCCTCGACAACAGCGACGTCGTCGAAGGCGACGTCGACACCTGGATCGGGACCGACAGCACCTTCGACACGATACGCGACGTCGACGTCGAGACCGACGGCCGTACCGCGACGGTAACCGGGACCATCAGGACCCGGGACTACGGCGAGACGCTGTAGTCTCGCCGCCGACGGTCAGGCCGCCCATCCCATCGTTGGATCCCCGAGGACAGCAGCAAGAACTATTGTCCGCCTCCGTGTAGGATCGCCCACGTAACCGACCGTCCCGGAGGCGCATGAAGGGAATCATCTCACCGGCGGAGGACGACGGATCGACCAGTGCCGAGTTCGACGGAAAGGCCGAGATCTACCGGATGGACGACGGGTCCCACCGGGTCGTCGCCAGCACGGACGACGGGGAGACGCCCCTCGGCCCGGCCGACGTGACCGTCTCCCGGAAGAAGGGCGGGACCCCGCCGGTCGAACTCGTCGCCCGCGACGACGGCGTGGCGATCCGGAACAACAGGAACCGGAACGCGGTCGAGGTCGTCACCATGGGCGGCGGTCGGACCTACCAGGTGGGGGCGGGCGACGCCATCACCGTCGAGAACGACGCGGTGGTCGAGGTCGGACACCACACGAGCCTCCGGGTCGGCGTCGAACGCGACCGCCGGGGTAGCCGGGGCCGCGCCGACCCCGAACTCCACGGGAACCCCGGCGACGCCGACGTCCCCCGGACACTCCCCGGGAGCATCGAGGGCCGCGAGACGCTCCTGGAGGGGATCGCCGGGTCCGACACCCTCCCCGAGGGACTGGTCGGGGGACCGGTCTCCGGGCTGGAGGAGGTCGACACGATCCTGGAGGGCCTGGACGAGGCCGACACGGTGCTGGAAGCCATCGACGGCGACGGGACCGTCCCCGACGACGTCGCGGAGCGGGTGAACCTCCTCGGCCGGGACGCGGTGGTCGTCATCGGCGCAAGGGCGATCGTCGAGGCGGAGAGCCTGGCGGCGGACTGCCTCCCCGACGGCCCGGCGGCCGCCGCCCTCGACGCCGCCCGGAGCCACTACGAGGCCAGCGAGTACGGCCAGGCCGTCGAGCGGGCGGCCCAGGTCCGGGACCTGGCGGCGCTGGAACTGGACCAGCTGGAACGTCTCCGGGAGTCCGGCGGCGACGCCGGTCTCGACCTCGGCACGCTCCGGACCAGAACCACCAGGTACGGACTGGACGTGAACGTGACCGCGGCCTACCGGGACCTGGTCGACGGCGACGGGCGGCCGACCGGGATCCTCGACGGTTCGAAGCCGCCGGCGTCCATCCCGACCGCCCCGGACCTGACGTTCTCCTACGAGGACGTCCGGAAGGGCGGTCGCCTCGGCTCCGGGGGGAGCGCGGACGTCTACGAGGGGGTCATCCGCACCTCGCGTGGCGACGTCACGGTGGCGTTCAAGGAGCCACGCCTGGAGGACACCGCCGACCGGGACATCGAACGCGAGTTCGAGCGCGAGGCCGACACCTGGGCCCGCCTGGACGACCACGACAACGTCGTCGGCGTGGTCGACTGGGGCACCGAGCCCATCCCCTGGATCGCGATGGAGTACATGGACGGCGGTCCCCTGACCCCAGTCGCCGGGACCGCCTCGCCCCGACAGGCGGTCTGGACGCTCCTCGAAATCGTCCACGGCGTCTACCACGCCCACCAGCGCGGCGTCGCCCACCTGGACCTGAAGCCCGGCAACGTCCTCCTGCGCCGGACGGGCGAGGACACCTGGCCGGTCCCCAAGGTCGCGGACTGGGGGCTGGCGAAGATGCTGCTCCGACAGAGCCGGAGCATCCAGGGGTACACCCCGCTGTACGCCGCTCCCGAGCAACTGGACTCCGACCAGTACGGGGAGGTCGACCACCAGACCGACATCTACCAGCTCGGGGCCGTCGGCTACGCGCTGGCGACCGGGCGCCCGCCGTTCACCGGCGACGCCTCCTCGGTCATCTACAAGATCCTGGAGGCCGACATCCCGCCGCCCACGGAGCGGGCACCAGGCCTCCCCGCCAAACTCGACGAGGTGCTCCTGCGGGCCCTCGCCAGGGAGAAGGAGGACCGTTACGAGAACATCGTCTACCTCCGCGACGAACTCCAGGAACTGTACGAGGCGATGTAGGGTCGGCGCGACCACACCCCGCCTCCGCCCCGACCGCGGTCACTCCAGCCCAGCCGCGTACTCGTAGTCCGCACCGCCGGCAGTCGGTCGCTCGCCGTCGACCGCGATCTTCCACCCCTCCAGGGCCGCCGGGTCGTTCAGTGCGTTCGTCACCACGGTCCGAACGTCGAGGACGTCGACCCCGTAGTAGTCCCGGGGCACCCCCTGGAGGTACTGGAGGGCCGTCCTGAACAGGCTCCGCATCCCGTCGTCGTCGCCGGACTGCGTCCGGCTGCCAGAGGCGCTTTGCGCCTCGCTGTCCTCGAAGTCGAAGTGCTTGTAGGCGCCCGCGGCCACCTGGACCATCCCGTGGAGGAAGGCGCTCTCGGTCGTCCCGCTCCCGTAGTTGTACCACTCGACCTCGAAGCAGTCGTGGGACTCGTGGTACTCCCCGGCGTTGAACAGGCGAACGCCGTGGACCGTCGCCCGCCGGAGCGTGGCGTGCTCCCAGACGCACGCGCCGGGATCCCACCCGGTCGGGTCGCCCCTCACCGTCGGGTCGCGGGTGTGGTCGTCCATCCAGGGACGCTACGGCCGCCCGAGGGGTCAATCCATCGGTGACCGTTCCCCGGCGGGATCCGGGAGGCCCGATCCCGGGGATCGAGGCCTCATCACCGGAAGACGGAACGTTTTACTCCCGGCGGGACCACCGAACGGACGCCTGCGAGGGTAGCCGAGCCTGGCCAAAGGCGGCGGATTCAAGATCCGCTCCCGCAGGGGTCCATGGGTTCGAATCCCATCCCTCGCATACTCCGTGCGAGCACACCGCGAGCACGGAGTATCGTCGGGATTCGAACCAGGGAAATCGCAGGAGAGATGGACCGAAGGTCCCCTCTACGAGAGCCGGTGCTTCGCGCCGGCGACCGCGCAGCGACCGGAGGGGGCGAGCAGGACCGTCTTCACGAGGATCGGATCGCATCCATCGCGAGCATCGGTCCGATGTTCGCGGGGGTCCAGGACCTGCTCGTCAGGCTGGTGGCGCGACCGATGTGATGCCGGTGTCGCGGAACCCGAACTCTGGACCTACAGGTCCTCGACGAAGTCCGCAACGGTGATCGCTATCGACTCCGCGTGGCCCTCACGTGCGAGTTCGCCCTGCTCCAGCTGAAGTGTTTCGGCAGCGAGGCGGTTCAACAGGTTTCGGCGGTGAGTCCCGCCGTAGTCGGCCCAGAGCTCGTCACCCCGTCTGGCGACGGTCGCCTCCAGCCCGGTCTCAGTCTCTATCCGCTCGGCGAGTCGTTCCCGTCGCTCCCTATCGAGCGTACCCCCCACGTAGACGCCGCTATACTTGTACCCGTGAAACGCGACCCCGTACTCGAACCCGTCACCGACCTTCCGGAGCAGTTGGTACCCGTCTGGGGTTATCTCGGTGCTGGTCTCGTGGAACTCGTCGTAGGCGCTGGTCTCGGCGGCATAGGCACGGAACGTCCAGGCCGAACACGCGTCCATCGAATCGGCCATCACAATCGCCTGGTCGTCGGTGTGGGGTTCCATCTCGCCGCCGTGGGGAGCAAGCGCGACGACCTGGTCGTCGGTATCGTGAATCAGGGATTCCTGCGTCGACTGCTCGGCCATCGCAGTGGAGTATCCACGGACGGTCCAAAAATTCACCGCGAGCCCGACCATCTGACGGATCCGACCGAGACGATACGGAGTCCCGGTGGCCGGTAGAGAGGCGAAGTTAGAGTCCGACCTGTTCTCGTATGTACTCCGCACACTCGCGGCGTTCGTCCTCGGTGTTCTCGTCGGCGGAGAGGGAGTACGATCGATCCGACGTCTCGACCTGGATCGTACTGTCGGTCGTGGCGTCCTCTACGTCCACGGCCTCCACGTCGGCGTACTCGATCCGAAACTCGGTCGCCGGGTAGCCGGCGGCCTTCAGGATACGCTGGTCGGGGACGAACGCGTGGCCCCGCCCGGTCAGGTAGAACTGCAGGCCCTCGTCCTCGCGGAGGTAGTCCAGGGGGCACTTGCTGGTTCCAGAGACGTTGCTCAGTAGGTCGGACGCGGTGTTCGTGCCCATCGAGGCACCGCTGGCGACGGCCTCGGCTTCTTCGAGGGTGTGCTCCTACCCATCTAGTGATTCCGACGTACCCCCGCCGGCGTCAGGGCGACGGCTTCGATCCGACGGCGGGGATCGATCGGGCGTGAGACCTAACTGCCCGGCCGACCCAGGGATCGGGAATGAACGAGGAGGAGTACCGCGAGTTCCGGCGGAAAGCGGTGTCGTCGGTCTGTCGGTCGGTGATCCGTGACCCGCCGACCGACGACGGGGACGAAGCCGCTGCCGAGGGATCGGCCGGCGAGGGCAGGGACGCAGGTGGATCCGAGGTGGTCGTCAGCCTGCACCCGGCGGTGCGCGCCCACCTAGAAGCGGAGTTCGAGGACCGGTTCGGGGGGTACGAACCGCAGGATGTGGCTGCCGTGGTCCCGACCGAGAGCGGGGATCCGGACACCGCCGCGACGGTGCCGCTGGACCGCGACGAGGGGGACGGACCGGAGCAAGGGGACCTGCTGGCGTACCGGACGGTCCGGGCGGATCTGCTCGCCGCGGCCGCGGAACACGCCGATGCACTGGGGGACGCCATCGAGGTCCACGACACGCTGGAGCGACTGGTCGGGGAGCGAGGACCGCCGAGCGACCGGCGGCCGAGCGAGGTCGTCGCGTCGTTCCTGGCCTGGATAGCCGAGGAGCGCGGGGAGATGGCGGCCGAGGCCCTCCAGGGGGAGTTCACGGTACTCCACGTGATGCGGATCGCACCCCTCTACCGGTGTGACGAGGACGATCCGGGCCTGGTCGAAACCGTCCGCGAGTGGCTGGCCGACGCCCACCCGGAGACCCTGGAGCGGCGGGCGGTCACCGTCCAGCGGTAGCGAGGACGCCCGGTGTCGGGGGTCGGATTCCCGTCCGCCGGTCGGTATCGGATTCCGGCCTCTCGGTGGGATCCGATTTCCCCCTCACTGTGGGATCCGATTTCACTCCTCACAGTGGGATCCGATCACCCGACCGCCCGCAGGAGGTCGTACAGGTCCGACTCGGTGGCGTTACCTGACCGGACCGCGTCGGTCGGCCGACGGCCGGTGGCCCGGACCGTCTCGACGGCCTCCCGGGGGTCGTAGTCGTGGCGGGCGACCAACCACCCGGCCAGGACCACGCCCGTGCGACCGATCCCCGCCAGACAGTGAACGACGACCCGTTCGCCGCGGTGCTCGGAGGCCTGGAGGAACGAGAGGGCGGACTCCAGGCGAGCAGGGTCGGGCAGGTGGTGGTCGGGGATCGGGACGTGCCGGACGCGGTCCGGGCCGAACGCCGCCCGGTAGGTCTCCAGGAGGTCCGGACGGTCGGCCACCTGGCCGTCCGAGAGCAAGCACAGCGCGCGCCTGACATCGCGGTCCCGGACGAACTCTATCCACTCATCGACGGGTTCCGTCCCCCTCGTTCCCCAGTCCGGCGCACAGGAGCCGAAGACGATTTCCTCCTCGGGCGCGGCCGGGGCGAACCTGAACCGTGCCACCCCGGATCCTGGTGCAGCCAGGGGCTTGAACTTCGGGGTCGCACGGTCAGGGGGTATCGGCTGGACCGGGACCGGCCGGGGCGGGAACGGACTTTTGTCATCCCTTCACGACGTTCGGGTATGGGATCGACAGACGCGGACCCGACCGACGCGAACGACCCCCTCGCCTGGGCCCGGGACCACGCGCCCGTCCTCGGGGAGTTCGTCGCGGCGGACCGCGAGCGGCGACCGTTCGATGGATACACCGTCGCGGTGGCCTCCCACCTGGAGGCGAGTACCGGCGTCTTTATCGAAACCCTCCACGAGGCCGGCGCGGCGGTGCTGTTCGCGCCGAGCGAACCGGAGAGCACCCATGGCGAGGTGGTGCGTGAACTGGACCGGCGCGAGGGAGTCGAGGCCTTCGCCCGGGAGGGGATGACCGACGAGGAGTTCGCGGACGCACAGCACTCCCTCCTGGAACGGGAACCGGACCTGATCTGTGACGACGGCTGCGAGTTGATAGCGAAGGTCCACGCCGACCATCCCGAGGTCGCACGGGTGGTCGTCGGCGGGTGCGAACAGACCACCGCGGGGATCCACCGCCTGGAGGCGATGGACGACGACGGCGTCCTGGCGTTCCCGGTCTACGGCGTCAACGACACGCCGATGAAGCGCCTGTTCGACGACGTCCACGGCACTGGCGAGTCCTCGCTGGCGAACGTGATGATCACGACGAACGCGACGATAGCGGGCAAGACCGTCGTCGTCGCCGGGTACGGCCACTGCGGCCGTGGGATCGCCCGGAAGGCCCGGGCGCTGGGCGCCCACACGGTCGTCACCGAGGTGGACCCCCGCAAGGCCCTCCAGGCCCACGTGGACGGCCACCGGGTCGCGACGATGGCCGAGGCCGCACCCGAGGGGGACCTGTTCGTCACCGGGACGGGCAACCGGGACGTGATCCGCGAGGAGCACGTCCGGGAGATGGCCGACGGCGCGACCCTCGCCAACTCGGGGCACTTCGACGTGGAGATAGCACTCCCGGACCTGGAGAGGATGGCCGAGCGGACGTCGACCCCAACGGCAGGAGTGACCCGCTACCACCTCCCCGACGGCCGGCGGATCGACCTGCTCGCGGAGGGACGGCTGGTCAACCTCACGGGACCGTACAGCCAGGGCCACCCCATCGAGGTGATGGACACCACCTTCGGGGCCATCTACGCGGCGGCGCGGGACCTCCTCGACGCCGACCTGGCGGCGGGGCTCTACTCGGTCCCCGACCGCCTGGACCGCCTGGTCGCCGAGCGGAAACTCGACGCCCTCGGCCTGAGCGTCGACGAACTCACCGCGGCCCAGGCGGAGTACTACGACGACTGGGAGCACGCCGACAGTAGCTTCTGAGTTCCTCCTGCGGATCCGAGCCTCAGACGAGAACGAGCCAGGCCAGGAAGACGGCGAGCCCACCGATCAGCGTCGCGGCGACGGCGTGGAGTCGAAGGCGGTCCAGCAGGCCGTGGTCATCCGCCCCGACGCTTGCGGCGCGGTGGATCTCGCCGCCCGTCTCGCACTCGGGGAGGAAGTCCATGCCGACGTGGAGGAACACGCCGGCGGCGAAGCCGAACACGACCCCGTTGATCACCGGGTCGGTCGGGAGCGCGACCATCGCCGAGAGCAGGCCGGTGATGCCGACGCCGCTCGCGGGGACCAGCAGGACGGAGACCGGCCTGTCGGCGGCCGCCAGTCGTCGGGCGGCCGCGTAGCCGGCCGGCCCCTTGTGGGAGACGATGGAAAGGCCGAGCAGCGGCCCCAGTTCCGGGAGGTTGCCGTAGACCACGCCGATGATCACCCCGGCCGAGAGGGCGTGGGCGCTGAGTTCCAGGGCGGTGTGGTCGAACGCCTCGGCGTGGGTTATCCGGTGGCCGACGACGTGGGCGCCGAAGCCGACCAGGATCCCCGAGGCGACGCCGAACCCGCCGTAGGCCGGGTGGTGGTCGATGGCCGAGGGGACGAGGAAGACGGCCGCGCTGGTGATCATGGCACCGCTCGCGAGCCCGTACCCCCAGACGAGCGTGCGGGCCCGCTGGTCGGCCGCCGCCCGGGCACCGAGCGGCGCCGCCCCCGCCATCGCCACGAACGCCACCCACGAGATCCCGACGAGTTTCCCGATCCCCGGCCTGTCCGCGGCCGGTCCCAGCGCCAGTCCAGTCAGGACGACCAGGACGAGGACCGCCCCGATCCCCAGCGGGGAGACACCCCTGAGCGATTTAATAATATCGAAGTCGTTCTTAATACTCACTCGGTAAATCCTGGCCCCCCGATAACATTAAAGGCTCCGGTCGGCGGCGTCTCCCGCGTGCTGAACGGACGCAGTGACGGGGGACTCCACGAGAGATCGGACGGCGTGGGGGGACGGGTCGTGCCGTCCGGGATCGAAACCCGGTACCTGGAGCTAGAGGTAGGCGGCGTCCCAGCGGGTGGGCTTGCGCGTGTTCCCGCAGTTGTTGCACTCCAGGCGTCCCATCGAGTCCATCGCGTTGTCGCTGGACCCGCAGTCGCAGATCCACCCAACCAGTTCGTCGCGGTCGCGGCTCCGGTAGGCGGGGTAGAACATCCCCTTCGAACCGCGGTCCCCCTCGTCGCGGTAGACGAACACGGACTCGCCGTCGATGTCGGCCCGGTCGGCCCCGGCGTCCGCGTCCTCCCGGGGCCAGCTTCCGGTCTCGTAGAAGAGTTCCTCGTACTCCCCCTCACCGATCCGGATCGACCGGTCGCCCGCGGCCTCGAACCCGTGCTCCTCGTAGAAGGCCGACCCCGACTCGTTGCCGGCGAGGACGAGCCCCCGGATCCGGTCGACGCCGGCGGCGCTCAGGACCTCCTCGCTCCGGTCGAGCAGTTCCGCCGCGATCCCCTTGCCCCGCCAGTCCGGGTCGACGTGGAGCCACTGGATCTCGCCGACGGACTCGTCGGCGCCGATGAACGAACTCTGGGAGAACCCCACCAGTTCCCCGTCGACGGTGCCGACGATTATGACGTCGTTGTCCTCGGTGATGTCCTCCTCGAGGGCGTCGTCGGTGTACCACTGTTCGAGGGCACTGTCGAGGATCCCCTCGTCCAGAAAGTCGTAGGAACTGGTCAGCGACCGGCGGGCTACCTGGCGGATCTCCTCGATGTCGGAGGTGGTTGCCTGGCGGACGTCCATACAGAACCGTTGTGTGCAGCGAACCTTAAGACCGGGGATCACCCCAGCGAGGAAGAACGTCCAATCGACGACTGCCCATCCTCGCACGGGAACCGAAAGTTCAGGGCCCCGAACGCTAATTTTTGACCGTTAGGCTTTAGTAATTTCACACGCGAAGTCTCGGTATAGAGATGGAGGAATCGATGGAGAAGTGTCCGGACTGTGGGGGTGGTCCGGTTCGCCCGCTCACCTGGCGTCGGACCGGACGGTCGGGAATGGAGCGGATCCAGTCGCGGTGTAGCAACTGCGGATCGGTGAACGGGCTGGACGAGTCGGAGATACGCTGGTAGCGGCCCCGACTTCCCGTCCGATCTCCTTCGGAACTCCCCGGTCGACCAGCGGTCGCTCGACCGATCAGAGCAACGTTCGACCGGTTACGGCAGACGGCCGACCGATCAGAGCAGTCGTTCGACGGTGTCGGACAGGCGCTCGACCGGGTCGTCCGACTCCGCTACCCCGTCCGTCGACTCCGCTACCCCGTCCGTCCCGTCCGTCGATTCCGCTACCCCGTCCGTCGATTCCGCTACCCCGTCCGTCGATTCCGCTACCCCGTCCGTCGACTCCGCCACGTCCACCTGTGTGAACTCCATCGACACCTCGTCGTCACTCCTGGATCGGTCCTCGGGGTCCGACCGCCACTCGTTCCACTCTTCCTCGGTGAGTCGCCAGTCGGGGTCGCCCCGGTGACTGTCGTCGTTCTCGCCGTTCGCGCCCCGGTCAGTTCCCCCGTCGAGTGTGGACTCGGCGCGTCCCCGGTCGGTCCCGGACGAGTGCCCGTCGCCTCCGGCGGTCGCGGCGGCCGCCTCGGTCGTCGCGGTGCGGGCCCGGTTCGCTCCGTAGCCGTCGGGGGATGCGTCGACCCGGTCCCGACGGTCGCCCGGCGCTGGGCCACCGCTGTGGCGCGAATTGCCGGACGGATCCGTCCGCCGGTCCAGGCCGGCCGGTGTGCCGTGGAGCGGTTCCAACTCGGCGCTACCGGGTTCGGGCTGGTGGGCCGCAAGTAGCGGGCGTCCCCCTACTGCGACCCGTTCGCCGTAGCGGTCCCGCATCCGGAGCAGGTCGACCGGCCTGACGGCGAGGAACTGCCAGTGGTCGCCGTCGTCGACCAGACGGACCATTCGTAGCGAGTCCGGGAGCAGTTCCGCGTCGACGGCACCGACGAGAGCGGCGTAGTCGTCGGTTGCTCGCCCCCCGTCGGGGGAGCGAAAGCGGATCCGCCGGGTCCAGTGTCGCGACTCCAGGACGATCCGGAACGGGTCCCCGGGGGCGATCCCCCGGTCGTCGAGCGGTTCGAACGACAGGTCGTACCCGAACGGGTCGAGCGCGTCGTCTATCTGGCTGGCCGCAGTCGGCGTCCAGTAGCGGCGAGGCGCCCGGATCCCCCGGGTCGAGTCCGCGAGCGAGCGGACCACCCGGTCCCGGTCGGCCGGACCGTCGGACGCCCCGTCGTCCCTGGCCTCCTCGGGCGGGAGCCCGAATCCCCGCAACACCGCCTCCCGGTCGGCGCTGAACCCCCCTCGTGGTTCGATGCCCATGGTCGGTTCGTCATCGATTCCATACACGTATTAATTTTTCGCCGTAATTTGCAAAAACTACTGCAATAGAGTGCGACGTTCGTCATACGCTATCACGCAACCCTGGAATGCCAGGCGGCCGTGCCGCGTCACGGGTGAATCCCGTTCCGGCGGGAGATCGGGGCCCGTCGACCCGAGATCGGAGGCCCTTTTGACCGGGACCGTCCGGTACCGGTAATGAACGACATCGCGTCTCGTGCCGCCATGGCGGAGCGGGCCGCAGAAGAGGGGGCGGCAGTCGCACTGGAGTACTTCCGGTCGGACATCGCCGTCGAGACCAAGGAGAGCAAGACGGACTTCGTGACCCGCGCCGACCGCGAGGCACAGCAACGGGTCGAGGAGGTGCTCGAAGAGGAGTTCCCGGACGACGAGGTGGTCGGCGAGGAGGACCGCGAACGGTCGGCCGTGCCCGAGGAAGGGGCGGCCTGGGTCATCGACCCGATCGACGGCACGAACAACTTCGTCCGTGGCCTGCGGATCTGGGCGACCAGCGTCGCGGCCGTCGTCGACGGCGAACCGGTCGCCGCCGCGACCGCGATGCCGGCCCTCGGCGACACCTACGTCTCCGACGCCGACGGCACCTACCGCAACGGCGACCGGGTGGCGGTGAGCGACCGCACCGACCCCGAGACGTTCTCCGTCGTCCCGACCATCTGGTGGTCCAGGGACCGCCGGGCCGAGTACACCGCCGCCGCACGGGAGATCCTGGAACGGTTCGCCGACATGCGCCGGTTCGGGTGCGCCCAGGCGACGATGGCGATGGTCGCGGACGGCACCCTGGAGGGTGCGATCACGAACGTCGTCACGAACCCGTGGGACACCGTCGCCGGCGTCCACATGGTGCGCCAGGCCGGGGGCGTCGTCACCGACCTGGAGGGCGATCGCTGGCGCCACGACGACCGGGGCCTCGTCGTCTCGAACGGCACAGCCCACGAGGAAGTGCTGGCGGCCGCGCGCGGGATCGACGACGGGGTCTGAGGCCCGTCGGGGACGGGATCCGATCCGCAGGGGCGGAGCGAGCGGCAAGTCGACAGCTTACGGTAACCTTACTGTAACCGGTGCAGGAGGTCCGGCGAGGGGGTCGGGAGTCGGACAGGGGACGGCCGGTCGGAACTCCGTCGCAGGCCAGTCGACCCGCGCCGGAACGGCCAGGGATTAAGTCCCCGCGGGGCCGTAGCGGGGACGATGTTCGATCCCGAGGACCTGGAGGAGATCCGCGAGGCGAAGGCCGAGTGGGAGGCCGAGGAGGTCGAACCCACCGTCGACCGGTTCGGGGAGCGCAAGGAGCAGTTCACCACCGACACCGGCGGACAGGAAGTGAAGCGACTCTACACCCCCGACGACGTCTCGGACGTGGACTACGGCGAGGACCTGGGGTTCCCGGCCCAGGAGCCGTACACCCGCGGGGTCTACTCGACGATGTACCGCGGTCGGCTCTGGACGATGCGCCAGTACGCGGGCTTCGGGACCGCCAGCGAGACCAACGAGCGGTTCCACTACCTGCTGGACGAGGGCCAGACCGGCCTCTCGATGGCCTTCGACCTGCCGACCCAGATGGGTTACGACTCCGACTCGACGATGGCCGAGGGCGAAGTCGGGAAATCCGGCGTCGCCATCGACACCCTGGACGACTTCGAGACGGTCTTCGAGGGCATCCCGCTGGACGAGGTGAGCACCTCGATGACCATCAACGCTCCTGCCTCCGTGTTGCTGGCGATGTACATCGCCGTCGGCGACAAGCAGGGCGTCCCCCGCGAGGAGTTGCGTGGCACCATCCAGAACGACATCCTCAAGGAGTACGTCGCCAGGAACACCTACATCTACCCGCCGGAACCCTCGATGCGGATCGTCACCGACATCTTCGAGTTCTGCGCCGAGGAGACCCCGAAGTTCAACACCATCTCCATCTCGGGGTACCACATCCGGGAGGCCGGGTCCACGGCGGCCCAGGAGGTGGCGTTCACGCTGGGCGACGGCATCGAGTACGTCGAGGCCGCCCTCGACGCCGGCCTGGACGTCGACGAGTTCGCACCACAGCTCTCGTTCTTCTTCGCGTCCTACAACAACATCCTGGAGGAGGTGGCGAAGTTCCGGGCCGCCCGCCGGATGTGGGCGAAGATAATGGAGGAGCGGTTCGGCGCCGAGAACCCGAAGTCCAAGCAACTGAAGTTCCACACCCAGACCGCCGGCTCCACCCTCACCGCCCAGCAGATAGAGAACAACATCGTCCGGGTGGGCTACCAGGCGCTGGCGGCCGTGCTGGGTGGCACCCAGAGCCTCCACACCAACGGGAAGGACGAGGCCCTGGCCCTGCCCACCGAGGAGTCCGTGCGCACCGCCCTGCGAACCCAGCAGATCCTCGCCCACGAGTCCGGTGCCGCCGACACCATCGACCCCCTCGCCGGGAGCTACTACGTCGAGAGCCTGACCGACGGCATCGAGGAACGGGCCTTCGAGATCCTCCAGGAGGTCGACGACCGCGGCGGCATGACCCGGGCCATCGACGAGCAGTGGGTCCAGCGACAGATCCAGGACACCGCCTTCGAGCGCCAGCGCGAAATCGAGAACGAGGAGCGGATCATCGTCGGCGTCAACCGCTACGAGGTCGACGAGGAACCGGAGGTGGACATCCAGGAGGTGACCGAGGAGGACCAGCAGGCCCAGGTCGACCGCCTGAACGGCGTCCGCGAGGACCGCGACGACGGGGCGGTCGAGGCCGCGCTTGCCGCCCTGGAGGACGCCGCCCGGGGGACCGAGAACCTGATGCCCTACATCGTCGACGCGGTGAAGGCCTACGCCACTGTCGGCGAAATCTGTGACGTACTGCGGGCGGAGTTCGGCGAGTACCGGCCCGGTGCGGCGGTCTGATCCCCAGTCGGCCGGATCCGGCGGTCCGGTCCCCCGCGCGGTCGGCTACTCACCGATGAGTCGCTCGCGGAGCGCCACCTTGTCTATCTTCTGGGTGGAGGTCCGGGGAAGGTCCTCGACGAACTCGACCCGGCGTGGGATCTTGTAGTCGGTGAGTCTGCCGCGGCAGTGGTCCTCGAGTTCGTCCTCTGTGAGTCCGTCGTCGGCGCGGACGACGAACGCGGTCACCTGTTCCCCGAGACGGTCGTGGGGCAGGCCGACGACGCCGACCGCCACGACCCCGTCGAGTTCGTAGAGGGCGTCCTCGACCTCGGCGGGGTAGACGTTCTCGCCGCCCGAGATGATCATGTCGTCGAGGCGGTCCTCGACGAACAGGTGGCCGTCCCCGTCAATCCGGCCGACGTCGCCGGACCTGAGCCACGTCTTTCCCTCCCGGGTAACGAAGGCCGCCTCGTTCTTCTCGGGCATCCCGAAGTACCCTGGCGTGACGGTGTCGCCGTGCCAGAGGAGTTCGCCCTTCTCGTTCGTCCCCACTTCCTCGCCGGTCTCGGGGTCCTCGATCCGTACGTCGACGACCTCGCTGGCGGGCGGGCCGATGCTCCCGGGCTTGTAGACGTCCTGGCCCGGGGTGTTGATCGCAGCCAGCGGCGTCGTCTCGGTCATGCCGTACCCCTCCAGGAGCGTGCAGTCGAACGCGGCCTCCGTCGCCGCTATCTGCTCCCTGGGCATCGGGGCACCCCCGACGATTATCCGTTCCATCGAGGAGACGTCGTAGTCCTCGACCCCGCGGTTGAGGAGGTCGATGAGCATCGTCGGGATGAAGAAGGTGTCCGTTATCCCCTCGCGTTCGATAAGCGCCAGGGCGTCCTCGGCGTCCCAGGCGGGCAGCACGTGGTTCTCCGCGCCGGTGTAGAGCAACGGGGTGGTCGTGATGTTCAGGCCGGAGACGTGGAACATCGGCGCGACCGTCAGCCCCACCACCTCGTCGGACCACCCGAGGTACCGCACCAGCCCCTGGGCGTTGGCGTGGAGGTTCCGGTGGGTGTGCTCGACGCCCTTCGGTCGCCCCGTTGTCCCGGAGGTGTAGACCAGTTCGGCCGTCTCGTCGTACTTCCGGGGGTGGACCTCCCACTCGTCGTCCGCGCTTCCCACCAGGTCCCGGTAGTCGTGGCCCCGCGATCCCCCCGCCACGACCAGGTGGTCCAGGCCGGCGTCCAGGTCGCCGATGGCGTCCTCGAACCCCCCGACCGTCACCGCCGCGACCGCCCCCGCGTCCTGCAGGACGTACTCCACCTCGTTCCCCTCGAAGCGCATGTTGATCGGGAACGGGATCGCCCCCCGCTTCATCGCGCCCAGGTGCGCGGCCACGAACGCGACGCTGTTCGGGAGGTACAGGGCCACCCGGTCCCCCGGCGCGACCCCCAGGTCCGCCAGCGCGTTCGCGAACCGGTCCGTCTCGGCCGCCAGTTCCGCGAACGTCACCCCCCTGTTCGGGTCCGCGACCGCGAGGCTCTCCGGGTCGTTCCGGGCGACGCGGTCGAGTTCGTTTGCGAAGTTCATCGGCCCAAACTCGTCCGGCCGGAACGATAGCTTTTGGGGATGGTTATCACATCGGACGGCGGCGTCGGCGGGGGTGATCCACCGGACTATTTGGCCGTCGGTCCGAGGGCACGGTTATGCGCTTCGACCACGCGGGGATCGCGACCGAGGACGCCGAACGGACCGCCGACCTGTTCGCGGACCTCCTCGACGCCGACCGCGTCCACGCCGAGGAGTTCGACGGGATGCGGGTCGTCTTCCTCGACCTCGGGAACGGCTACTTCGAGGTGCTCGAACCACTGGACGAGGAGGGGGCGATAGCCCGCTTCCTCGACCGCGAGGGACCGGGGATCCACCACCTCGCCCTGGAGACGGAGGACGCAAGGGCTGCCCTCGACCGCGCCCGGGGAATGGGGATCGAACCGATCGACGACGAGCCACGACCGGGCGCCTGGGGTCACACCGTCGCCTTCCTCCACCCCCGGGACACCGCGGGGGTCCTCGTGGAGTTCGTCGAACACTGACTGTGCGGACCGCACCCGGAGGTCCGGGTGACGACAGCGATCCGTCCGTCCCCGTCGTACGGCCAGGCGGCGGCACCGCCGACGAACCCCTCGGCCACCAGTTCGTAGCCGCTCTCGAAGCGGTCGCGGTCGTTCTCAACAGCGAACTCCACGTAGTTCACGTCGTCGTAGCGGTCCAGCAGTCGGTCGGCGACGTCGTCGACCCGTTCCCGCGACCGCGCTCCGAGCGCCTCGTAATCCCAGTCCCCGTCGGGATCGGTGACCGGACCGGCTTCGCGGTCCGGGTCCTGGTCGGTGGGCATGGATCACGGGAGAAACGGGGTCCGGAACCTAAGGGCGGCGATCCCGGGGCGGGCCCGTCGTCCGGCCGACTACTGGTAACTCTCCGCGGAGATGTCCTTGCACATCCGGCGGTAGGCGTCCTGGTCGATCAGTTCGGCGACGGTGTCGTCGATCTGTGCCCTGAGGACGGCGATGCGGTCCTCGAGGCGGGCGTACTCCTCGGAAGCGCGGAGTTCTGCCTCGGTCTTCTGGGACTTCAGCAGCGCCTTCTTCGAGGCCAGCGCGAACAGTTCCTGGAGTTGCTCGTCGTAGGTCGAGCGCAACAGCAACTGGTCGACCGTGTCGATCAGGTCGTCGTCGGAGACGGGCTTGACGAGGTAGTCGTCGAACCCCATCTCGACGATGTCGAAGTCGGGTTCGACGGCCGTCACCATCGCCACCCGGCAGTCAAGGTCGCGCTCCCGGATGGTGTCGAGCACCTCGTCGCCCGACAGGCCGGGCATCCGGCGGTCGAGCAGAACCACGTCCACCTCGTCGTCGATCTGTTCGAGGGCCTCCTCGCCGTCGTAGGCGGTCCGGACGGTGCAGTGCTCGCGGAGCCAGGCCGTGTACAACTGCGCCAGGTCGGGTTCGTCCTCGACGATGAGGACCACGGGGTCGGAAGTCAGGACCGATCGATCCGGGTCGGGCCCGCTCATCGGTGGCGTCCTCCCTTCGAGTGCCCCATCGGTACATACACCGACGCCCACCCACATCAATATGACGGGAAGACCGGTCTCCCGGGAACGGAGAACCGGATCCCCGGACGGACCACCGGTGTCCGACCGGTCGGGACCGCCGCCGGGACCTTAGACCCCCTCGAACCCCTCCGCGAACAGGGCGACATGCCAGAGCACCCCCCCGGCGAGGAACGTGGCGAAGGCGTTGCTCGGGGCGACGGTCGCGAAGGTGATCCGGGTCGGGTCGACCACCGACCCGCCCACGACGGTCAGGCCCGAGACGAGGATGGATATCGAGAACAGCGTACAGAGCGCGAGGCCCACGCTCGCCAGCAGGAGCGCCCCGAGTTCCAGGCCGGCCAGCGCCGGATTGAACGCGGTCTCGGAGACGTCCTCGCCGCCGTCGCCGCCGGCCCACGAGAGGAGCGCCCGGAGTTCGCTCGCGCCCCCCGGAAGCCCCTCCCGGTACAGGGTGACGTAGGTCAAGGCAACGACGGGGACCTGGGCCCAGGTCAACACCACGTCGAACAGGACCACGAGGTCCGGGTCCAGCGCCGCGAGAACCCCGAGACCGAGGGCCAGGAAGGAGAGCAGCCATACCGCGATCCCCAGGAGGACCCCGAGCATCGGGGTGAAGGTAGCGGCCCCGGGGGATATATCTGTTCGCTCGTCACGGCCGGGGAGTGACGGTCCGGAGCGGGGACGAGCGGCCCGCCCGCCGGCGATCCGGATCAGTCCCCCAGGAGCGGCCGGGCCGAATTGAGGGCGATCAGACCGCCCGTCACGAGGGTCGCGACCATCGCGAACAGCGGGTTCATCAGGCCGGCCAGTGCCACCGGGATCGCGATGGCGTTGTAGACGAACGCCAGCGCGGTGTTCCGGCGGACGCGTGCCCCGGCCGCAGCGGAGAGGTCGAACGCCGTCGTCACCGCCCCGAGGTCGTCGTCCGCGACCGCGACGTCGGCGGCGTCCGACGCCAGCGCGGTGCCACTCCCCAGGGCGATCCCCAGGTCCGCGGCAGCCAGGGCGGGCGCGTCGTTGGTTCCGTCGCCCACCATCGCCACCCGTCGCCCGTCGCCCAGCCGACGGATCGCGGCGGTCTTGCCCTCCGGTGGTACCCCGGCGAAGACGCGGTCGACGTGCGGGCTCTCGGCGGCGGGGCCGGTCACCGCGCCGTCGTCGCCGCTGAGGACGACCACCTCGACTCCCCGGCCGGCAAGGTCGGCCACCGCGTCCGCCCACCCCTCGCGGTACTCGTCGCCGAGGACGACCAGCCCACCTGCGCTCCCCTCCCGCCCGACGACCACCGGCAGGCGACCGACCTCCCGGGCGTCCGCGACCCGCTCCTCGATACCCGGGCTCAGCTCCCAGCCCCGCGCCGCGAAGAGGGCGGGGTGGCCGACGAGGACCGAGTCGTCATCGACCGTCCCCTCGACGCCCGTCGCGTGGGTGTGGAACTCCGTCACGGTCGGGCCGTCACCGCCGTCGGATCCGGACACCTCTTCGGGGAGGTCCGATCCCCCGTCAGCGGTCGCGTCCGCCGAGTCGGGATCGCTCGCCCCGTCGTCCGGGTCGCCCTCTTCGTCCCCAGGAGTGCCCGTGCCGTCGGCACCGTCGTCGCCGGGCGCGAACGCTTCGGCTATCGCCGCCGCGGCGGGATGTGAGGCCCGGCGCTCCAGGGCACCGGCGGCGACCAGTAGCTCCTCCGGACCGGTCCCGTCCACGACCGACATCTCGCCGGTCGTCAGGGTCCCCGTCTTGTCGAGGGCGACGACGTCGACGTCCCGGAGGCGCTCGAACACCGCGTCCTCGAAGACGACGATCCCTTCCGCCAGTGCTTCCTCGATGGCCGTCGCCGTCGACACGGGGGTCGCCAGCCCGAGCGCCCAGGGACAGCAGACCACCACCGCGAGCATGACCGAGAGCGGGACCGCCGCCAGTGGCGTCCGGGTCACCAGGGCGGCGACGACCGCGAGGAGGACCGCCCCGACGACGACCGGGAACGCCCGCGCCGCGAGCCCGTCGGCCCGGCGCTGGACCCCGTGGTCCGCGCTCTGGATCCGCCAGAGGGCCTCGGTGATCCGGTCGATGGTGCTGACGGCCCCCTCGCCGACCGCGATCACTGCGGCGTCGGCGGTCACCACGCTCCCGCCCACGACCCGGTCGCCGGCCCGCTTGACCGCCGGCAGGGACTCCCCGGTGACGACCGACTCGTCGACCGTACACTCGCCCTCTGCGAGCGTACCGTCGACGGGGACCCGCTCGCCGGCCTGGACGAGTACCCTGTCGTCCGGCGCGAGGTCCTCGACGGGTACCTCCGTCGTCCCCCCGTCCTCGACACGCCGGGCCGCCTCCACCCCGGAGGTCGTCAGGTCCGTGAGCCGGTCCAGCGCCCGGCGCTTGACCGTCGCCTCGTAGAACGCCACGCCGGTGACCCCCGCCGCGACGACGACGGTGAGGTCGAAGTACGCGTGATTCCGACCGAGCAACAGCGCCCACACCCCGTAGAGGTAGGCGCTCACGACGGTGAGCGAGACCAGGAGATCCGTCGTCGCCCGGCGCAGGGTGAGGCTCACGTAGCCACCCCGGAGGACCTGGATCCCGGAGAAGAACAGGACGACCCCGGTGACCGCGGCGAACAGCGGGAGCATCGCGGCGATGCTCGCGTTCCCCAGTGTCCGGGCGAACGGCGCGAGCGGCCCGCCGCCCATCGCCTGCCCGAGGTAGGCGGGGTAGAGGAACACAAGGTAGGGCAACAGCATGAACGACCCGAAGACGACCCCGACGACGTACCGCATCGAGAGCGCCTCCTCGGTCGATCGCTTCCGCTCGCCCGGCGTCCGGCCGGACTGGTCCCGGCGGTCCGCGGTCCCCTCGCCGTGGGTCCGCCGCCGGTCGGCCTCGTACCCGATCCTGCTCAATGCGGCCGCCACCTCGTCGGTCGCGGCCCGGTCGGGGTCGTGGTCCACCCGGACCGTGCCCGTGACGTAACTCGCCTCCGCGGCCTCGACGCCGTCCAGGTCCTCGGCGGCCGATTCGAGGAACGCTTCGTCGGCCGGGCGGGAGGTTCCCTCGACCGCGAAGAACGTCCGGGTCGGGCCGGGAGCGAGGCCCTCGGAGTCCGGATCGTCGGTTCGGATCGGATCCGATCCCGACTCCTCCGGGTCCGGACCGGCATCGTCCGCCGCTCCGAGGGCATCGTCCACGTCCAGACACCCCCGGCTACAGAAGGTGCGGCCGTCGTCGGCCCGGACCTCGTGTCCGGCCGTCGACCGCCCGCAGAGGGCACACCCCGTCCCGTCGCGGTCGTTCGCGGTCACGGTGGATCCTCCCCGTACGGGGTTCCTGGGTGGTCGTAGCGCCCGACAGCGTATAGGCGATCCGTTCGGCGACGGATCTGTCGATAGTCGGTCGAGAACGGGAGAATCGCTAGTTCGTCGGAGGCAGGATATCCGGGTCGGTTACCCGAACATCTGGCGCATCATCGGGTGCATCTCCATCAACTGCTCCTCTGCGATCTCCTCGTAGATCTTGTAGGTGATGCTCACCGTCAGCAGCAGGCCGGTGCCGGACACTTGCCCGATAGTCCCGAGCATGTTGGCACCGACCGCCAGCAGACCGACGAGGGCACCGCCGATCACGGTCACCTGCGGGATGTACCGCTCCATGACCTTCTCGATGACGCCGACGTTCTGGCGGAACCCGGGGATCTGCATCCCGGAGTTGTGGATCTGTTCGGCGGTGTCCTTCGGGCCCATCCCGGTCGTCTCGACCCAGAAGATGGCGAAGATGGCCCCGCCGATCACCATGAAGGTGAGGTCGACCCCGATCCGTAACAGGATCTCCCAGGGGGGATGGGCGCTGGCGGTCGACCCGGGGAGCCACCACATCCACTGGTCGGGGGTCCGGACCGGGGCGGTGAAGTAGAAGAGCCCGCCGGTGGGCTGTGCGCTGCCGCCCTGGACCGAGTACTCGCCGAGCCACGCGGGCATGCTATCGCCCATCTGCGAGCGGAGGATCCGCCCGGCGAACTGGATGTTCGCCTGGAGCGCCCGGACGAGAATCATCGGCAGGACGCTGGCGTAGATGAGCTTCACGGGGAACCGACCCCGCGCGCCCTTCACCCGGGCGTGGCTGAGGGGGATCTCCACCCGGACCGACTCCGCGTAGACGACGACCGCGAAGATGAGGAAGGTGGTGAACAGCGCCAGCAGGTCACCGTCGCCGAAGACGGCCACCTGGAGGCCGGTGCCCCCGACGATGGAGCCGAGTTGCTGTTCGCCGGTGATGATCGCGATCCACGTGGCGAAGAAGCCGTTCGGACCGATGAATCCGCCCATCAGCCGCTGGCTGACGCCGGCGATGATGAACAGGCCGACACCGGACCCGACGCCCCACTTACTCACGATCTCGTCCATGAACAGGATCAGGATCCCGCCGATGAAGATCTGGAGGAACATGAGCGTCTGGACCTCCGTCCCCGACAGGGACGTCCCCGCGATGTCGATGGTGCCAGCGGGCAGGAAGCCGCCGGCGAACACCATCGGGAAGGCGGTCACCGCCGACATCACGACGACCAGGAGCTTCTGGAGGCCCTGGTAGAGCACCTGGTCCCGGGGGTCGTCGGTGTCCAGCCCCAGGAGGTCGGCCCCGCCGAGCAACTGCAGGACGATCGACGCGGTGACGATCGGGCCGATCCCGAGGTGCATCAGCGACCCCTGGGACCCGGCGAGGATGGAACGGAACTGTCCGAACAGGTCCGTCCCCTCGCCGGCCATTCCCCAGAGGGTGACGTTCGTCAGGAAGAAATACAGCACGAGGACCCCGGCCGTCCAGCCCAGCTTGCGCTTGAAGGGGACGTGCCCCTCCGGGCGCCTGACGCCGGGCATCCGGGTGAGTACAGGTTCGGCGGTCTCCTTCCAGCCCATGCTTAGCTTACTCCTGCGAGTTGTCCGTTGAATCCCTTTCGGTCTCCCGCTCCGCGCGGTCGCTGAGGCGTGCCTCGCCGCCGGCCTCCTCGATGAGCTGGCGGGCCCCTGCGCTGAAGGCGTCGGCAGTGACGACCAGTTCGTTGTGGACCTGGCCGCCGCCGAGCACCTTCACGGCGTCGGCCTCGTGGCCGTCCTCGACGACGTCGCGCGCGTCGAGGACGTACGCGCCGTCCTCCTCCTCGGCGACCCCCTCGGCCGCGAAGAGGATGGCGTCCTCGTCGAGGCGGCCGACGTTGACCTCCAGGACCTCCTCCTGGACGTCCTCGGGACGGGTGAACCCGTGCTTGCCGAGCGGTCCGTGCAATTGCCGTTCGTGCTTGTCCCGTCCCGCCGCACCGCGACCGCCACGGTTGCCGGCGCCGCGCTGGCCCTTGTGGCTGCCGCCTCCGCGGGTCCGGGTGCCGCGCTGTCTGTCTTTCTTGTCAGTCATTATCGCATCGCCTCCAGGAGTTCGTCCATCTCCTCGGTGGAGTGCTGGCCGATCTGGCCGCCCTCGATGGTCGGCCCCTTGACGCCGTCGTGACCGCCACGGGGCGGGTGCAGGCGCAACACCGGCGACAGGCCCGCGTCCCGGAGGGTCGTCTCCTCGGAGAGCAGGGCCTCGGCCAGTTCGTCGACGTCGCCGTAGTCGGTGGTGTCGGCGACCCACTCGTCGCTGACGGGCTCGCCGTCCTCGCTCTGGGCCCTGTTTCGAAGCACCGTGGCCAGGACCGACTGGGAGGGCTCGCCGTGGGCGACGTAGTCGTTGACCTTCGTGATCATCCCCTCGTAGGCGGGCGTCTCGGGGACCAGCGTGCAGTGGTTGACCCGGCCCACGTTGAGCATGTCCAGGGTGTCCTCGACGTCGCCGGCCATGTTCACCTCGCCGCGAAGCTGGACGACCGCTTTCATCGTTCGACGACCTCCTCGCCGAGTTCCTCTACGATGCGGTCGCTGCGGCGGGCGCCCTCGAAGGACACCTTCTCCAGGGCGTTGAACGTCGCCTTCGCGAGGTTGATCGTGGTGCGGGTGTTGCCGTAGGACTTCGTCCAGGCGTTCTCGATGCCCGCGAGTTCGAGGACGGCGCCGACCGTGTCGCTGGCGGCGACGCCCAGTCCGAGCGGGGCCGGCATCAGTTCCACCGTGACGGAACCGGCCTTGCCCTCGGTGCGGCGCTTCAGGGAGTGGGGCTCGTCCGAGCGGTCCTCCCAGGAGCCCGAGCCGCGGTCGACCTTGATGAGGTTGAGCTTCGCGATGTCGATGGCCTTCTGGATCGCGGCCCCGACCTGGTCCTCGCGGCCCTCGGCGTAGCCGACGTAGCCGTCGCGGTTGCCGATGGCGACGACGCACCGGAACTTCACCCGGCGACCGGAGTCGGTCATCCGCTGGACCATGTTGATGTCCAGCACCTCGTCGTCCAGCCCCGGCAGGAGCTGGTCGACGACCTCGGGTTCCTTCAGGGGCAGGCCCGACTCCAGGGCCTGGTCCATCGAGGTTATCTCCTCGTCCTGTACCTTCTGGCCGAGCCTCGTTCGAGGTTCCCAGCCGTCGTCGTAGTCGTTCTGGCTCATTCTTCGAGTAGCACCTCCCGGGTCTCGTCGAAGTGCTCGGGGAGGTCGGTCGCGTCGAACTCCCCGCTGTAGAGGGGTTCGTCCAGGCTCTCGGCGTACTCCGCGATGTGCTCGCCGCGGGTCCGCGACCAGTCGGCCAGCACGTCGTCGTTGTGCGGGACCTCCAGGCCGGCGTCTATCGCGCCCTCCTGGACGGCGAACACCTTCGAGCCGGGAGTCGGGGAGTTCAGGCCGATGTCGAGGACGGCCTCCTCCAGGCCGGCCTCGACCGCCCGTCGTCCCGCGAGCAGCCCGGTCAGGTACGCCGCAGGGAGGTTACCCGTGGGGGCCTCCCAGCCGTACTCCGAGAGGTCGCTGGAGTGTGCGCTCGCCACCGTCTCGTCACCCTGCGAGCCCGGAACGATCAGCTGCGCCCTGACGTGCCCGTTGCTCTTGCGAGCGACGAGCCGTGGTCGCCCGGATTTCAGCAGGCGCAACCGCTGGTGGTAATCGGTCCGGACCTCGCGCCGACGCCGCATCGGCACCTTGTATCTGGGTCCAGTCGCCATCAGATTTCACCGTAGTTGTTTTCGATGTAGTTGGTCAGTCGCTCGACGCTCCGGAACTCGCCGCCGTTGGCCTTGTTGTAGAGCTCGCGGTACTGGGCGGGCGTCAGCTCGCCCGAGTCCCGTAGCTCCCGCAGCTTCTTCCGCTGGGCGCGGATCCGCGCCGACCAGTCGGCCTTGGGGTCCTGGCGGGCGCCGGCCTTCCCCTTCCGGGAGCCGGCCCCCTTCCGGTGGCCGTACGAGCGCTTCTCGGTTCGCTCGCGGCCCCGGCCGCGGGAGTTGCCGCGGGTGCCCTCGGCGCGGATGGCACCCTCCTCGACCAGTTCGCGGACCTCCTCGCGGGTGATGGCCTCGGCGATGTCGCCCTGGCGCTCGGGGTCGAGCCAGACCTTGTTCTCGCCGACCTCCAGCACGTCCGCCGCCAGGCGGCGCTGGGCGGACAGGTCACTCATCGGTCTCCACCTCCTCGGCGGGAACCTCCTCGTAGGTCGGGTTGAGCACCCGCACGCCCATCTCCTGGGCGCGGTCCTCGATGCGCTCGCGCTTGCGGCCGCCGACCGCCGAGGCGATGCGGACCGCCTCGGAGTCGGGGTCGACGCCGTCGAGGTCGTCGGGCCTGTGGACCCGGACCTCCTCGAAGCCACTGGGGTGTTTGCCCCGGACCGCGGCGGGCGACCGGTGTCCGGCCTCGACGACCGCGCCTTTGCCCTTGACTCGCTCGCGCTGTTTCGAGTGAATGCCCCGCGGTCGCCGCCACGAGGAGGGCAGGCGCTTTTTCTTGTGGTGGTCCTGCCGGTTGAACTGGTGGACGTCCTCCCGGCGGCGCTCGTCGAGCAACCGCTCGGTCTCGTCGTCCAGGTCGGGGGTCTCGTCGGCGTGGCCCCGCGGGCGCACCACCGTCTCGACCTCCTCGTCTTCCTCGGCCTCGGCTGCTTCCTCCTCGGGTTCGGGTTCCGGCTCCTGGTCTTCGATCTCGGCCTCGGTCTCCTCTTCGATCTCCAGTTCGCCCACGTCGGCCTTGATCCGGGCCGCCAGGGCGTTGCCGATCCCGGAGACCTCCGAGAGTTCGTCCTGGGTCGCTCCCGCGACGTCCTCGACGCTCTCGAACCCGGCCTCGCGGAGCGACTCGGCCTTCGACTCGCCGACGCCGCTGATGTCCTCGAGTTCCTCGGGGTCCGCCATCAGTGGGTCACCTCCGGTTTCTCGGTGATGAACACGCCGTCCTCGAAGACGCGCGTGTCCTTGTCCGTGATCCGGGTGGTCTCCTGGATGTTACCGGCCGTCTGACCGACGGCCTCCTTGTCGGGGCCGCGCAGGGTGACGACCGGTTCGTCGACCTCGACCTCGGTGTCGCCGAGGACGGCACACCGCCGTGGCGCGGCCTCGCCCAGGAAGTTCTCGATGACGACCTCGTCGCCCTCGACCCGGACCTGCATCGGGAAGTGTTCGTAGTTGATTTCCATCTCGTAGGTCCAGCCCTCCGTCACGCCGTGGAACGCGTTCCTGACGTGGCTCTCGAAGGTCCCGACGGTCGACGCCGTCTTGGCGTCCTCGTTGGGACTCTCGACGACCACGCGGCCGTCCTCGACCGACACCGTCACGTCGGGGTACCAGAGGCGCTTCTCGACGGTCCCGTTGGGACCCTCGGCGCGGAACTGGAGGCCGTCGACCTCGGCCGTTACCTCGTCTGGGATCTCGATTTCTGCTCGCATCAGTACACGTAGGCGATTATCTGGCCACCGATGCCCTCCGACCGGGACTCGTAGTGGCTCATGACGCCGTGCGAGGTGGAGACGATCAGCGACCCGAAGTCCCGGGCCGGCAGGAACCGCTTCTCCCACTTCTCGAAGCCGTCCGCCGCGGCCGAGTACCGGGGCTTGACCGGTCCACACTCGTTTATGCGTCCGTTCAGTTCGACCTCGAACCTGCCGGCCTTGCCGTCCTCGACGAACTCGAAGCCGTCGATGTAGCCGCGGTCGTAGAAGACCTCCAGCACCTGACCGATCTGGTTCGAGGCGGGCGATACCTCGTGTGTGAGGTGGCCGACGCTCTCGGCGTTGTCGAGCCCCGAGAGCGCGCTCGCCAGTGGATCGTTCGCCGTCATCAGTCGTACTTCTCGAATCCCATGTCCCGCGCGACCTCGCGGAAGGACTGTCGGCTCAGCCAGATGTCGTACTTGCCGACCAGTCCCTGCTCGCGCCCGGTCATCCGGCAGACGTGGGTGTTGCCGGTCTTTTCCTGCTCCTCGGCCTCCTCGGCGTCGGGGTCCCGTTGCTCGCTCTCGGACATTATTCTATCTCGACCTCCATGGTGTTCTCGAGGTAGCGGATCGCGTCCTCCGGCGTCAGCCGGTGTTTCGACGGGATCGACCGCGTGACCTTGTCGCGCTTTTTCACCCGGTAGCCGGGCCGCACCATGTTGACGGTGACGTCCAGGCCGTAGATTCCGACGTTCGGGTCGTACTCCTGGCTCGGGAACTCCGTGTGCTCGTCGACGCCGAAGCTGAAGTTGCCGGTGTCGTCGAACTGCGACGGCGACACGTCGGCGATGGGCAGGGCCCGCTCCAGGAAGTCGTGGGCGTCCTCGCCGCGGAGGGTGACCTTCGCGCCGATGGGTTCGCCCTCGCGGATGTCGAAGGCCGGTTCGGTCGCGCCCGCCGTCGAGCGGACCGGCTCCTGGTCCGTCAGTTCCACGAGGATGTCCTCGGCGTCGCCCAGGGCGCGGCCGCCCTCGCCGACGCCCATGTGGACGACGACCTTCTCGATCCGCGGTTCGCGCATCTCGTGGAAGCCCTCGTCGGCCTCACTCATCGTCGTTCACCTCCTCGTCGTCGGCGTCCGACTCTTCGGCCTCGTCGGAGTCCCCGGCGGACTCCTCGGATTCCGCCGCGTCGGACTCCTCCGACTCCTCGGATTCCGCAGCATCCGCGTCGGACTCCTCCGACTCCTCGGATTCCGCAGCGTCCGCGTCGGACTCCTCCGACTCCTCGGCGGTCCCGTCGGCCTCCTCTTCGGCCGCGGCGTCGTCGGTCTCGTCCTCGTCGGCCTCCTCTTCGGCCGCGGCGTCGTCGGTCTCGTCCTCGTCGTCCGACTCTTCGTCCGCGTCGGCGTCGTCGCCGGCGAACTGCTCGTCGATCACGACGACGTACTCCTCGACCGTTTCGAGGCGCTCGTCGCCGGACTCGAAGACCACCGAGTTGGGGTCCGACCCGGACGTGACGTCCCGGCGGACCATCTCTCCGACCTCGCCGGCGTGGCTCCCCCGGACGGCCGTCACGAGACAGCCCTCCTCGTAGGGGAAGTGGGCGACGACGGATCCGTCCTCGTTGTCGACCACGACGGAGTCCCCGACGCCGTAGTCGGCGTCGTCCTCCACGAGGATGTTGCCCCCGTCGTGGAGGTTGAGCTGCGTCCGGCCGCCGGAGACCTGGCGCTTGCCGATGACCTTCCCGAGCTTCGACCCGGCCGAGGACTCGTCGATTGGCGTCAGCGCAAGGCGGCCACCCTCGCCGGGGAACACGCGGTAGTACTCCCCGCGCTCGGTGAACGCCAGGATGTCGAACATCCCGATCGGCCGCCGGGGGTCGTCGGCGACGTCGCCGTTGACCGCCACGGATCCGCCGTCGATGGCGTAGCGGGCCTCCTTCAGGGAGTCGACGTAGCCAAGCACGTCCCGCAGGACGATGACGAGCGGGACCCCGTCCTCGCCATGGGGACCGGCGTCGGCCTTGACCGTGTACTTCTCGGTCTTGCGCTCGACCGGCCAGGCACGGGGCACCGAGAGCCGCTTCTGGTGGTTGCTCACGGTCAGTCACCCCCCTCGATGCGCTCGCGGCGCAGGTCGTCCTCCAGGTTCAGGTCCACGACCTTGAGGTTGCTCGCGTCGAGCGGCCGGGGGACCTCCTCCCCGTCTGCCTTCTCGACGGTGACGTCCTCGACGTGGACCACCTCGTCCTTGAGGTCGACGCCGGCGACCTCGTCCTCGTGACCGGCGAAGTCGCCGCGCATCACCTCGACGGTGTCGCCCTCGGCGACCCGGACGCGGCGGCGACCGTACTCCTCTCGCAGTTCCTCGCTGAGGTGGGCCCGGACCCGGTCGTGTCGCTCGTGCAGGTCCGCGTCCCTGGCCTCCGTTCGCTGTTTGCGTGGTTGCTTGCTCATGTTAGACGATCATCGTTGCGGTCGAGGCGATGGCCCCGAAGCGCTCTCCGACTTCGCGGGCGATCGGCCCCTTGATTTCGCTGCCGCGGGGCTCCTCGTTGTCGTCGACGACGACGGCGGCGTTGTCCTCGAACTTCACCCGCAGGCCGTCGGGCCGGCGGATGGGCTTGCGCTGGCGGACGATAACCGCCTCCAGCACCTGTCGGCGCATCTCGGGGGTGCCCTTGGTGACCGAGACGGTCACCTTGTCGCCCAGGCCGGCCTTCGGGTGCCGGTTCATCGTCCCCGAGTAGCCCGACACGGAGATGACCTTCAGTTCGCGGGCACCCGTGTTGTCGGCACAGAGGACCCGCGATCCCTTCTCCAGTCCCTGGGTCACGTCGGCGTTTATCGCCTGCATCACTCGTCACCTCCCAGCACTTCGACGACCACGTGGGACTTGGTCTTCGAGAGGGGGCGACACTCGGCTATCTTCACCTCGTCGCCCTCCTCGGGGTCGAGGACCCCGGGCACGTGGGCAGGCACCTTCGAGCGGCGCTTCATGTATCGGTCGTATTTCGGTACGTAGACGTCGTACTCTCGCTCGACGACCACGGTCTTGGCCATGTCCGTCGATACGACGGTCCCCTCGAGGACCTGCCCGCGGACGGACAGCTCCCCGTGGAAGGGACAGGTCTCGTAGTCGTATTCGTCCGGGTCGTCTGGTTCCGGTGGTTTGGGTACGTCCAGTCCTATCGCCATGTCGGATCACCTCGTCGTTCGGTTCGTCGCGCGGGCCGGGCGGTCAGCCTGTGACCGTCGACGGTCACGTGCTCGGTCCCGCACTTCTCGGCGTCGGCCGGGTGCGACCCCGGATCGCTCGCCTCGATGGCGAACTCGAAGGTCGCTCCGCGCTTGCCGACCTGCACGACGCCGTCGCGGGCGCGGTCCTCCACGTGGAGGGTGCCCGCCGTCTCGACCACGACACGGCCCTCGACCCCGACGAGTCCGGGGTCGGTGGCCTCGACGACCCGTACGTACAGGCCGTTGAGTTCGTGTCGCGGGAGCGTTTCCGGGGTCAGTGCCATATCTAGTCCTCCTGGAGGTCGCCCTCTTCCCGCTGGATGGTCTTGATCCGGGCGATCGCCCGCCGCAGTTCCGCGATGCGGGCGGGGTTCTCCGGCTGACCACCGGCGGCCTTGACCGCCTTGGAGTTGAGCAACTCCGTCTCCAGGGTCTCGAGTTCGCTCTCGCGCTCGTCGGGGGTCATGTCCCGGATCTCTTCCGGATAGAGGATCGTCACTCCTCGTCACCTCCGTCCTCGTCGTCGTCCATCTCGGCGACGATGCGCTCGGCCTCCTCCTTGGCGCTCTCGGAGGCGTCCTCGACCTCGCTCTCCAGTTCGTCGAGCTCCTCCGAGACGTCGTCGCCGCCCGGGATCTCCGGGTCCTCGAACTCGGCCTCGTCGGCCTCGTCGACGTCGATGGGCTCCTCGGCCGGTTCCTCGGCCGGCTCCTCGGGCGGTTCGGGCATCCCCTCGGGGACGGGTTCGTCCTCCGCGGGCCCCTCCGGCTCTTCGAGGAGTTCATCGAGGGACTCCTCGTCCTCGGGCCGGTCGGCGACCAGGTCCTCGACGTCGGCACCCTCGGCGACCCTGAAGTCGTCGGGCAGTTCCGCGCCCGGTGGGATGATCTTCACGTTCACCCCGATGGTGCCGAGTTTCATCACCGCGACCGACTGGCCGTGGTCGACGATGGTCTCGGCGGGTTCGCCGTTGTGCTTGATGTAGCCCTCGTTGAACTTCTCGACGCGCGAGCGGGCACCAGTGACCTTCCCCGCGAGGACGATCTCGGCGCCCAGTGCGCCGGCGTCCATGATCCGTTCGAGGGTGGTCCGGCCGGCCTGGCGGTAGTACCAGCCCCGCTCCAGGGCGTTGGCCAGGCGGTCGGCGACGATCCGGGCGTTGAGGTCCGGTTCGTCGACCTCCTGGACGTCGATCTGGGGGTCCTCCAGGTCGAACCGGGTCTCGAGTTCGGTGGTGATCTTCCGGATGTTCTCGCCACCCTTTCCGATCACCATCCCCGGCTTCTCCGCCTTGAGGACGATCTGCGTGCCCATCGGGGTCTTGGCGACGTCCATGCCGCCGTAGCCCGCGCGGCCCAGTTCCTCCTCGAAGAAGGCGTCTATCTGGGTGCGCTGGAGGCCGTCCTCGATGAACTGCTGTTCGTCCGCCATCTACTCCTCACCTCCGGCGGGGGGCTCGTCGGCCTCGACGACGAGTTCGACGTCCACCTCGGGCGTGTTCCAGGGGGAGGCGCGACCGAACGCGCGGGGCCTGCGCCCCTCCACCTCGCCGACCTTGTGGGCGGCGACGTGGACGATTTCCATCGAGTCGGCCTCGAAGCCCTGGTGGGTGGCGTTCGCGGCGGCGTTCTCCAGCAGGTCCAGGAAGGCCTCGCTGGCCTTCTCGGGGAACCGGCCGGAGTCCCAGCCGTCGATGTCCGAGCGGTGGGCGACGCCGCCGTCGTGCTTCTTGAACGGGACGGACTGCTCGCCGTCGATCACGTCCTGGAGGAACGCCTGGGCCTCCCCGACGGTCCTGCCCTTTATCGCCCGGGCGATCGCGACGCTGTGCTTGTGGCTCATGTGACGCTCCCGGAGCATCGCTTTCGCCGTCGTGTCCGGGTCGGCGTCGACCGAGTAGCTGATTCCCATGGTTCACTTGAGGGGTACGAACTTCGAGGAGCGCGTCGCGCCGATGCCCGCCTGGCCGTGCTCGACCTGCTGGCGGGTTAGCTGGAACTCCCCGAGGTAGTGTCCGATCATCTCGGGGTCGACCTGGACGCGCTCGAACTCCTGTCCGGTGTGGACCGCGAAGGTCTTGCCCACCATCGGCGGGAGGATGGGCATGTCCCGCAGGTGGGTCCGGATGGGGTCGGCCGCCGTCTCCTCGTCGCCGGCCTCCCTGGCTTCCTCCAGGAGCTTGCGGTGCTCGGTCGAGAGCCCGCGCACTATGGTTCGCCGCTGTCGAGCGGGGAGCAGTTCCGCGACCTCGTCGACGTCCATCTCCTGCAACTCGTCGAGCGTGTGGCCACGGTAGGTAAACTCGCCCTCGCGGCCGGTGCGGTATTCCTCGGAACTCATTGGTCACCTCCACGTCCCGTCCGCCGGGACGAGATGTCGCCGACCTTCCGGCCCGGCGGGGCGTCCCGCGAGACCGACTTCGGCCGACCGGGGTGCTGGCGGCCGCCACCACCGAACGGGTGGTCGACGGCGTTCATCGCGACGCCCCGGACCGTCGGCCACTTCATGCCGCGGGCCTTGGACTTGTGGTACATCTTGCCCGCCTTCACGTGGGGCTTCTCGGTCCGGCCGCCGCCGGCGACGACGCCGATGGTCGCCCGGCACTCCGGGTCCAGGCGCTTGACCTCGCCGCTCGGCAACTGGACGACCGCGGCGTTGCGGTCGTGGGTGATCAGGTCGGCGCTCACGCCGGAGGCGCGGGCGAACTTCCCGCCGTCGCCCGGCTTGGCCTCGACGTTACAGACCGGGACGCCCTCCGGGATCTCCGCCAGGGGCAGGGTGTTGCCCGGCTTGATCTCCGCCGAGACGCCGACCTGGATCTCCTCGCCCAGGCCCACGCCCTCGGGGGCGAGCACCAGGCGCTGGTCGCCGTCGCCGGACTCCGTCCGGCTGCCAGAGGCGTCCCCGGACGCCTCGCTGTCCTCGAACTCCACCCGGGCGACCGGCGCCGACCGGGTGGGGTCGTGTTCGATGCCGACGACCGTGCCGGAGACGAGGTCGCCGTCCTCGGTCTTCTTGTGGTGCTTCTCGGAGTCGTAGCGGTGGGACGGGGCCCGGAACGTCGGGCCGCCACGTCCACGCCGCTGTCCCCGAATTCTGCGTCCCATCGTCAGAACACCCCGATCCTGGAGGCGACGTCCTCCGCGTCGTCGTCCTCGCTCAGTCGGACGTTCGCCTTCTTCGTGCCGTTCATCGTGACCATCGTGTTGACGTTCTCGACCTCGACGCCGAACCGCGACTCCACGGCGTCGGCGATCTCGGGCTTGTCGGCGTCCATCCGGACGACGAACTGCAGCGTGTTCTCGTAGTCCATCAGGTTCATCGCCTTCTCGGTCACGAGCGGGTAGTCGATGATCCCCGTCATCGCTCGCCCACCTCCTCGACGGCGCTCTCGGTCCACACGGTGAGGCGGCCGGGGTGGCCACCGGGGGCCAGGTCCTCGGCGTTGACCTCGCGTGCGGTCGTCACGGTGGCGCCACAGAGGTTGCGGGCGGCCTTCGACGGGCCCGCGTCGGACGAGGTGACGAAGCAGATGGAGGCCGGCGTCCGGTACTTCCGGCCGCGGGTCTTCCCGCGGCCCGACCGGACCGTCCGGCCCTCCTCGGCCCGGGTCACGTCGTCGGCCAGCCCCAGCGACTCCAGGGTGTCGACGACGGCCTGGGTCTTGACCAGGTCCTCGAACGCGTCCGAGACGACGACCGGGAACGCCACCCCGTCGTCGAAGCGGTGGCCGCGCTCTTCGACCAGTTCGGCGTCGGCGGTCGCCGCGACCGCCGACCGGGTCGCCTGCTTTCGTTCCTTGTCGTTGATGTCCAGCGAGTGGTCCTTCTCTGCCTTGGGAGGGTGGGCCCTGCGACCCCCGACCGTCTGGGGGACGCGCCGGCCGCGCCCCTCCGACCGCGGGACGTGAGCCATCCCGCGACCGGAGCCGAAGGACTCCGCGGTCGTGCGGAGGCCGGCCTCGGGGTCGGCGCCGTGGTCCTGCTTGCGGTTGGCCTGCGCGGCCAGCACCGCCCGCCGGATCAGGTCCGGTCGGACCACGGCGTCGAAGGCGTCGGGCAACCCGACGCTTCCCTCCTCGTCGCCGTCCAGGTCGAGTACTGTTGCGTCGGTCATTGTCCTTGGTTGGATGTGGTCGAGACGTACCCGCCGGTCGCACGGCCGGCCGGAACCGCACCAGCCGTGCCTCGGGTCCGGGCAGCGAGCCCTTCACGAGGGCGTAGGACCCCGACACCTCGCCGTAGTTGACGAAGCCACCGTCGGGGGTGACGTCGTCGTCGGGGTCGCCCGTCGCGACCAGGCGCTTGTTCAGTTCGGTCCGCTGGTGGTAGCCCGTCTGCCCCTGCTGGGGCACCGTCGAGCGCACCCGCGAGGGGTTCCACGGACCGAGGTTGCCGATCCGTCGGCGCCACCCCTGGCGCTTGTGTTTCCCCTTGCGCTTCTGGACGCCCCAGCGCTTGACCGGGCCCTGGAGGCCCTTGCCCTTCGTGACGCCGGCGACGTCGAGGTACTCGCCGTCGCGGAAGACGTCGCTCACGTCGTGTTCGCCGCCGTCGGCGACCAGGTCGAGACCGTACTCGACGCGGTCCTCGACGGAGCCGCCACCGATCCGGGTCTCCATCACGTCGGGGGCCGTCTTCGGCACCGCACCCAGGTCGCCGGGCACGGTGTGGGTGATCGCACGGACCTCGTCGACCCGGCCCTCCTCCAGGGCGTCCTGGAGGTCGGCGTCGTCCATGCCCGACTCGGGCACGTCCAGGCGCCGGTCCAGGTCCTCGTGTGGGTCGTCCGTCCAGACCTCCGTGACGGGTCGGAGCCCGTAGGAGGTGTCCTCGTACGCCCGCAGGGCCGCGGCGTGCATCGGCGGCGTCTCCACTATCGTGACCGGGACCGTCTCCTCCATCCCCTCTCGGGGGGAGTTGGCCCGGTCGTTGATCATGACGACGTGGGACATGCCGGCCTTGTAGCCCGCGAACCCCTGGAGCGTCGGCTGTCCGTCGGCGTCCGGCCACGAGTTGAAGCGCGGGGTCTCGCTCTCCGCGCGCTTCCGTGGACCGAACCCCAGCGAACCTTTGCGTGGTCTGCTCGGTTGTGGCATTCGTGTTTCACTCCTATGAGACAGGGCCGAGACCGCGCCGTCCCGGGGAACTCCCATCGACACCGTGTCGGTGAAGGCCCCACTGGCCGGGTGCCGGCCGTTCGACGCGGGCTCACTCCCTGCAGTTCAGGAGGGCGAGGGTGGCGAACATCGCCTCCTCCGTTCGCACGACCTCGCTCCCCTGGTTCGGAACCGTGTCGAGCCACAGGTCGAACCCGGGGTCCGACCCGTCGGCCACCTCCCGCGAGGGGAGGGCGTCGGCGTCCTCCCACCGGGGGAGGTCGTTGACGTCGATCCCGATCATCGCCGGCAGTCCTCGCTCGGGCGCGCCGAACGCGACGGTCACACCGTCACGGTCGGGGCGGCCGGCCAGCGTCCGCATCCGGCCAACCGTCACGGGCGTCCCGTGGCGACTGGTCGCGATCCGGACCCCGGCGTCCTCACGGCCGAGGACTCCCGACAGGTCCGCACGCTCAACCTCGAAGCCCGGAGGGGGCTCGTCGACGATCTTCGCACGGACCGGGCGTCTCGAAGAGATCCTGACGGTCACGCGCTCCCCCTCGTCGAACTCCCGTTCGGGAGCGGCGAGGGAGATCGGGTGTTGCAGTCCGCAATTGACCCGGACGCGCCCATCAGGGCCGACCTCGGTCACGATTCCCTGTCTCAACGACCCCGAACTCTGTGGTCCGGAGCCGGTCCGTGACGCGGCGCGGAGCGGCGGCAGGACGCCCGCGTACTCCAGTTCGTCCCGCTCGCCCCACACCTCCTTTCGGAGGTAGGGGGGCGTCGCGGCGTACGACAGTACGGTTTCGACGAACCCGCCGCCCCATCGTCGCTCCCCCTCGGGGTCCGGGAAGACCACGAGGCGGTCGCACCGGAAGACCGTGGCCGCGCGGGCGACGGATCCCAACTTCCGGGTCGCCTCCCGCTTGTCCTCGGCCTCCCTGACGAGGGACGAGGGCACGAGTACGCTGACTGTCATGCCGGGGCGCGTCCACGCCGTGTCACTAGACTGTGCCGGTACCTCGCCTGCGGGACGGTATAAGGGTGGCGGATCCGTCCCCGGGTTGGGACGCGATCGCACGCCTAGGTCGGCCGTCGCCGTCCCGGAGATACCATGGCACCCCCGGCGGTCGGACCGGTTCAGGACGGGACGAACTCGATCGGTTCGAGCCGGATCAGCGAGGGCAGGACCGGGTCAGCCCGGGTCGGCCAGTTCGGACGCGAGGCGCTCGGCGGCCGCCTCCCGTCGCTGCCCACCGATCCCCGGGTGGTCGAACGCCGACTCGAAGATGTTCGCCTCCCGGACCTTGGCCAGCAGGCTGTAGGCGTCCCGGTTCTCCCGGTAGCGTTCGACGACTGCCGTCGATCCCGCCGACTCGTAGCCCTCGATTACTGCCGACCGGACCAGGTCGCGCCGGTCCGGGGTGTCCGGGACGAGACGCAGGTGCCCCCCGGAGAGACTCCGGACGGCGTAGAGCAGGTCGTAGTCCGGCGGCGCGGCGACGGTGAAGGCCCAGTCGATCATTCCCCGCACCTCGCCCGTCTCCGGGTCGTGGGGCAGGTTCTCCAGGGCGAAGTCCACGTGACAGATCCGCGGTTCAAACGGCCCCGAGAGCCAGTCGATGCGCTCGTGGAGGACCGACGCCACTCCGTCCGCGGCGTCGCCGAAGCGGGTGTCCGCGGCCTTCTCCAGTTCGTGGTCGCCCTCCAGGCGCATCCGCTCGCGCCAGTCCTCCGTCGGGTCCGCGACGCGGACGGTCGACGGGTCGGCGGGCGGGCGTTCCCCTCGAAGCGGTTCGCCGTCGGCCACCTCCAGGTAGCCGTAGGCCTCGAAGGGCTCCAGCGCGTGGACGGCGGCCAGGTGTTCCCCGACGGAGCGGGCGATCCCTTCGTGGACCGACGGGTCGACCGTCCCGAAGTCGGGTCGCTCGACGATCCGTCCGTCGACGGCCGACATCAGGAAACACGGCGCCGGGAGGTCACCGCCCTCGTCTATCGCGCCGTACACCTCGGGGACCGGGACCGACGTGGCCCCGCCGATCAACGAGAGGAGGCGGGCCTCGACGTCGATCCAGGGGTCCTCGCCCTCGGGGCTGGCCTTCAGGTAGCACTCCCGGGTCCCAGCGTGCGTCTCGACGGAGAGGCGGTAGACCGGGAGCGCCCCGCCCTCGGCCGGGTCGGCCGCGAGGACTCGCCAGTCGGGGTCGATCGTCGCTACTGTTCGTTCGATGTGGTCGCGCGGGATGGTTCGGTCGGTCATCGGATGCGTGGCGTCTCGGATCGGTCGGTTCGCGTTCGATTCGTCTCGTCCGGTTCCCGTCTCCGGGGTCGGTCGTGGTCCATCGGTCGTGTGGGTAGTCGATGTGAACTGGCGTCCGTCGGTGATGGTTCGTGCGACCCGCCAGCGGCGGGACCGTCGGGTGGTGACCAGTCGAACCGACGAGTGGTGACCAGTCGAACCGACGAGTGGTGACCGGTCGAACCGACGGGTCCCACCGAGGGCGAATCGAAAAACGAGTGGATCGGGGGTCCGGCCGCTACCGTGCCGCGCGGTCCTCCGTACGGCTACCGGTGAGCGACGGCCGCGAAACGCGTGGCGGGCAACCCCCGACCTGGCGGATCAATCCATCGGGAGTGACGACGCCCGTCTATCCATTAACCGTTGCCCCGCCACGTGACGGAGTGACAAGAGGGGCACCGGGACGGTACCCCGATCCGTCGGCCTTCCACCGTTACAGTAACGTTACTGTAACATTCCTCGTAACCTCGCACACGCGGGCGATCGACCGTCAAAATGGTGGGTCGGATCGGTCGCACCGACGGCATTTCGGAAGGCTTATTCCGTCCCTCGTCGAACGATTTCGTGCCGAGCGTTGGTGGTGTAGCGGTATCACATGTCCCTGCCACGGACATAACCCGGGTTCAAATCCCGGCCAACGCACTTCTCTCGAAGTCCGTCGATGAGCGCCGCGCAGCAACGCGGAGCGGCGCGAATCAGCTACGGAGAGAGAAGTGCGTACTGGATTCGAACCACGCGAGTCGCAGCCTGCAAGCGAGCGCAGCGAGCGAGCAGGACCGTCTCGCCATCGGGTTCAAATCCCGGCCAACGCACTTCTCTCGAAGTCCGTCGATGAGCGCCGCGCAGCAACGCGGAGCGGCGCGAATCAGCAACGGAGAGAGAAGTGCGTACTGGATTCGAACCACGCGAGTCGCAGTCTGCAAGCGAGCGCAGCGAGCGAGCAGGACCGTCTCGCCATCGGGTTCAGATCCCGGCCTACGCACTTCTCCGAGTCCAGTTGACGAGGCCCCTGGCCCGGCGCGGAGGGACCCGTGAACTCTGACCGCCGGGACGGCCTCCCCGAGGGCCGGCCCCGTCGACAGTCCGGGTGACGTCCGACCCGGGCCGGTCAGGCTTCCGGGTCGACCGCCCGATCGGACTCCGGAGGGGCGTCGTCCCTCGCTGGCGGGGTCTCGGGTCGGTCGGTCCCGGCCGCGTCGAGTACCTCCCGGCTCGACAGCAGGATGATCCCGAACCCGACCTTGGCGATCAGGTCGATGACCATGAACCCGGCCGTCTCGATGTAGAGCCCGATGATTTCGAACCCCTCCGTGCCGAGCAGCCACCAGACCGGGTAGACCAGCCACACGACTACGATGAGCGTGCGCAAGGTGCCGAACTTCGACTGCACGTCACCGCTCAGTTGCCGTACCTGCCGCCCGAGCGCACCGTACAGGAAGTACAGCAGCACGAGCAACAGCCCCGTGCTGACCCCCCACCAGATGAGTCGGCGGGTGCCCGCGTCCAGTGGTCCCTCGCCGCCCGACAGGGTCGCCAGGGCGCCGGTCGCGATCATCAGCATGTCGATGCCGACGAGGGCCGAGAGCTGGTTCCGGTTCGCGCCGGCGAGCAGGCCCAGGTCGATCAGCAGCAGCGGCGTCGTGAAGAACCAGTCGGTGTACCGGGCCCAGTAGATGGGGAGTTCCTCCCCGCCGACCTCGACCGTCGTGAGGCCGAACCCCAGCGCCATCGCGAGGTAGTTCACGAACGCGATGGCCGTGATGAATATCGTGACGATGTAGAACTCCTGGCGTCGTTCGTCCTCGTCGCCCCAGCCACGGGCGATGAAGTACAGCATTCCCAGGAGCATTCCGGCCGTGCCGATCCAGAGCCATATCCCCTCGTCGCCTGGTGTTGGCATGGTACACCCGATCGTCCACAAGTGACAGTAATGTAAGTTTTTACCTATTATCGGTACCCCGTTGCTACCGTGACGGCGTCACGCCCGCTCATGCACCGCGTCGGGGGCAGCGAGGACCGCGGCTTCTCGCCGGTCGATACGGACCGATCCGCAACCGAACACGGTGGCGGAGGCGGGGTGGGCCCGGCCGAACCGCCTTCCGTTGCGTATAGGATCGTCTTACTCTCCGGTGGTCGTCGGGACCCGTCCCGGAAGGAGAAAAAACGTCCGGAACCCGCCAGGCCGAGATCGCTGGTCGTCGCCAGCGGACCACGGGACGACCGGGTCGACCTGGAGGGGGGAGAGTCGCCGGTCGGCGAACGGGCCTGGTTCCGGCGTCACTGCGGGTGATTCCGACTGGTGTAGTACGAGCCATGCAGGGCCGGAAGTGTCCAGCGGGGCGGAGCAGTTCGGGGGGTCAGCGGGGAGTGAGGGAGTCAGTCGGTTGGCGGGTGACTCCGGCCGCGACGGTGGGACGGAACTCCCGGAGGACCACGCAGACGGGGTCCTCAGCAGCCACAGCCCCGGCCCGACTCTTGGGAAAGTTCGCCGTCGTCGGCCAAGCCGGCGTCGGGGACGACCCGCGCCAGCGTATCGAGCGAGCGACCGAGGGACTTGTCGTCGGAGACGACATCCGGGTTGTCGGCCGCCCACTCCTCGTACTCTTCGGGGGAGGCGAACGCCTCGTTGTACGGACAGAACCGGCCGTACATCTTCTGTGGGGTGATCGGCCCGTCGGGTCGCTCGACGGACCGCTCCACGCCGAACGAGAGGACGGCATCCTCGGGTGCGGAGACGACGCCGTCCCTGTCGAACTCGACGACTATCTCGGTCCCGCTCACCGGGGAGACGGTCCGGACGGTCACGGGGTCGTCGAGGGTCGCACCGACCACGAACGCGTCGGTCACGCACTGGTAGTACTGGCGCTCGCCGTCCACCGAGGCCCAGTGCGGCGACTCGTCGGTCGTACAGAGGTCGTCGAGACTGACGTCGCGGTCCAGGGCAGTCGCGAACGTCGTCGTCATCTCCTCCCAGAACTCCCCGTAGGTCCCGGGCGGTTCGTCGAAGCCGAAGGCGCGCTGGACGTGGCTGGCGAACTCCTCGTCGATGCGGTCGGCGGCGGGTCGTTTGTCGCTCATCCCACCTAGACGGAGGAGCGGGGCGACACTGGGCCTATCTCCCACGTGCGTGGGGAGGTTTTTACCCGCCGCTCGATCGCCCCTGACCCGATACCAGTTTACCCGTCCCCCGATCGCCCCCGATCCGACGCCAGCACCCCGCCGACGAGGTTTCGCTGGGCACGCTGGCGGTGCTCCCGCACTGTCGAGGGGTCGATCCCGAGTTCCTCCAGCGCCCCGTCGGGGATCCGGATCGTCGCCTCGCGCATCTCCTCTCGACGGACGAGCGCGCCACGGTAAAACCCCACGTTCCCGGACCGCACCCGGGTGGCGGCAGTGAGCACTCGGAGTCGTACGCGCCGGGAAGGACTACTCGACGTCGAGGCTCCCGAGACAGGCCCAGACGACGGCGAACCCGAGGACGATGATCCCCCCTGCGAACACCTGGTAGAGCGTCGTCGAGGGGAGCAGGCCGGTCGCGAAGGTCCCCGTCAGGATGAGTCCCACTCCGATCGCCAGGCACGCGTACCGCCGGGTCCGGTCCTCCATGGCTTCCTCGGGATCCGGTCGTGTCCGTGGGGACGTATGTCCGTCGATCCGGCGGGTGGGACGTTGGACTCCCCGGCGATCCGGAGGGCTGGAGGGCGGACGCCACTGCGAGCCGGGGAGGTCCGGCGAGCGGTGCCGCTACCGCGGTAGAAACTACTTTACCGGCGGCGGTCCGAGTTCCCGGCGTCCATGAGTCAGTCGTACGACCGGGGCGCCGTCGAGGACTTCGGGCGATGGACGGAGTTCTCGGCCGGCATGTGGGCCTGGATCCTGCACAAGTTCACCGGCTGGGTGCTGGTGGGCTACCTGTTCACCCACATCGCCGTGCTGAGTTCCGCCATGCAGGGCGGCGCCGTCTACACAGAGACGATCCAGACCCTCGAGGGACTGTTCGTCGTGCGGGTCATGGAGGTCGGCCTCCTCGCGGCGGCCGTCTTCCACATCCTCAACGGGATCCGCCTGCTGATGGTCGACCTGGGGATCGGGCTCGAGGCACAGGACCGGAGCTTCTACGCCTCGCTGGTGATCACCGGTGCCATCGTGGTCGCGAGCGTCCCCACGTTCCTCTCGGGCCTGGGAGGTGGTGCGTGATGGCCGAGGAGTACCGCTCGTTCGAGCGCGGTGGGACCGGCTGGTTCCTCCAGCGGGTGACCGCCGCGTTCCTCGTCGTGGTGCTGGCCTTCCACTTCTTCAACCTGCACTTCCTCAACCACGCCTACGAGGTGACCTTCGCCGGCACCGAGGCCCGGATGAGCGACGTCGGCTACTTCGCGACGATGTGGCTGTTCCTGGTGACCGCGACGTTCCACGGCGTCAACGGCGTCTACAACGCGCTGATCAACCAGGGGCTCACGGGCACCACGAAACGCGTGGTGCAAGTGGTGCTCGGGGTCGCCGGACTGCTACTGATCGTGCAGGGAACCCGCGTGGCGATGGCGATGAGCACGCTGATCTGAGCCGTCAACCTACTCCACAACACATGAGCACGCAACCACAGGACGCCGAGACCGAACAACCCGCCGAGGAGGCCGAGGAAGCCGAACCGGAGTCCGAACACCAGCAGCGCCGGATGGCCGAGAAGGCCCGCCGCGCCGAGGAGCGGGCGCGAACCCGCGAGAAACGCGACCGGGTCGCGGAGGACGAGGAAACCTACCACCTCCGGGTGTTCCGGTACGACCCGGACGTCGACGGCAAGGGCGACCCCTACTTCGACGACTTCCACGTCCCCTACGAACAGGGGATGACGGTGCTGGACGCCCTCATCTACGCCCGCGACCACTACGACCCGTCGCTCACCTTCCGGCACTCCTGCCAGCAGGCCGTCTGTGGCTCGGACGCGATGTTCGTCAACGGCCGCCAGACGCTCTGTTGCAAGACGCAGTTGAACGAACTCGACGAGCCGGTGCGGATCGAACCCCTCCCCCACCAGGAGGTCGTCAAGGACCTGGTCGTCGACATGGAGCACTTCTACGACCAGATGGAAGCCGTCGAACCGTACTTCCAGGCCATCGACACTCCCGAGGTGGAGGACCTGGAGGAGCAGCGCCAGAGCCGCGAGAACCGCGAGAAGATAAAGATGTCCACCCGGTGTATCTGGTGTGCGGCCTGCATGTCCTCCTGTAACATCGCGGCCGGCGACAACCAGTACCTCGGCCCCGCCGCCATCAACAAGGCCTACCGCTTCGCGATGGACGAACGCGAGGAGGACGAGGTCAAGGAACACCGCATGAACGTCCTCGCCGACGAACACGGCGTCTGGCGGTGCCAGACCCAGTTCTCCTGCACCGAGGTCTGCCCGAAGGACATCCCGCTCACCGAGCACATCCAGGAACTCAAGCGCGAGGCCGTCAAGGAGAGTCTCAAGTTCTGGTGATCGCCGCGGACCATCGATAACCGGTCGTTATTCCTTCGCCACCCGGCGAACCCATCGTCTCTCTCGACGGTTCGACTCCGGACCGACACCACACCGACCCCACGGACGGGTCCCGCACCCGACAGCCTTGATACCCCTGGGGCCGAGGATCGGTCCATGACCGGACACACCGCCGAGCGGGTCACGCTGGCACGGCTCCCGTCGGGGGTCGCCATCGAGACGACGGTCCACACCTACGAGGGAAGCGAGGACGGCCCGACGGTGTACGTCCAGGCGGCCCAGCACGGCCGGGAGGTGAACGGGACCGAGGTCCTGCGCCGGGTCCACGACCGGATCGATCCCACCGAGCTGCCGGGGCGGGTGGTCGCGGTGCCGGTCGCGGATCCGCTGACCTTCGACCGGGTGTCCTACACCACGCCGGAGGCCCTGGACAGCGTCAACGACAACATGAACCGCGTCTGGCCGGGCGACCCCGAGGGGTCGATCCACGAGCGGATGGCCGACCGCCTCTGGACGTACGCGGGCGAGGCCGACGCCATCGTCGACCTCCACACCGGGAGCCCGGACATGGCGACCCACGTCGTCTACCGCCGCGACGACGACCGGTCGCGGGCGCTGGCGGAGGCGTTCGGGACCGACCTGCTCCTCGCGGAGGCCGCCGGCGACGACGCCGACGAGGAGTGGCACGACCGGGACTTCTCGGGGAAGCTCAGGGTCGCCGCGACGGACGCGGATGTCCCCTCGATAACGCCGGAACTCGCCCACAACAAACAACTCGTCGAACCGGCGATCCGGACGGGCGTCACGGGGTTCCTGAACGTGCTCCGGGACCGGGGGATGCTGCCGGGGGACGTCGTCGACAACGGCGCGCGCCGGAAGGCGACAAACCACCTGGGGCGCGTGAGCGCGGCCGACTCCGGCCTGTTCCGGGCCGACCCCGACCGGACGGTCGGGGAGTCTGTCGGGGCGGACGAACACGTCGGGACCCTCCACGACCCGACGACCTACGAGGTCCTCCAGGAAGTCCGCACGGACCGTGCCGGGATCCTCTACACGCTGACGCGGGAGGCGACGGTCACCGCCGGCCAGGCGCTGGTCCGGGTGGCCGAACCGCTGGAGTGAGACGGGGCCACCCGGCGCGTCGGAAACCGCGGTACCGGCAAGCCCGCCCGGGATCGGTCGTCCACGTCGCCCGCACTCCTCCCGTTCCGTTATGGCCGTGGAAATGTTAGTGGGAATATGGCCGACCCGGACGAACTCGAACGGATCCGACAGGAGAAGATAGCGGAGATGATCGACGAACCCGGCGACGGCGAGGGAGACGCCGGGGGCACCGCGTCCCCGGACGGCGACGAACCGGTCCACGTCGAGGGGCCCGACCACCTCTCGGATCTCGTCGGGTCCGGCGACGTCGTCCTCGCGGACTTCTACGCGGACTGGTGTGGGCCCTGCCAGGCGCTCGAACCGGTCCTGGCGGACGTGGCCGCCGAGTCTCCGGCCACGGTGGCGAAGGTGGACGTCGACGAGCACCAGCGTCTCGCCGCGGAGTACGGCGTCCGTGGCGTCCCGACGCTGGTCCTGTTCGCGGACGGCGACCCGGTCGAACGGTTGGTCGGGATGCAACGGAAGGAGTCCCTGCTCCGGCTTATCGACCGTCACGCCGAGTGACCCCCTCGCCGTAGCGCGCCCAGTCCACCGGAGGCCGCGGAACGGTACTAACTTCGGCCTGCGCGATCCAGCGGTGACCGATCCGTGACGATCCAGCGCGGGTTCCAGAGCGGTGCCTTCTGACGGACGAGAAATCCGGAGCAGAGCCTTTTGACGGACGGAAGGGTCGGACTCCCCGGCCCATGCTCGGTAAGGAGGGCTTACCCGAGCCGTCGGCGTCGGCAACAAGCGTTTTACGGCTCTCGCGCTTACCGCGCCGCAATGAACTTTCGGGAGGACGATCGGGGGGCGGCCGTTCAGATAGGGGTGGTCATCCTCCTGGCGTTCGTGGTTCTCGCCATCGCGGCCTACCAGGCGCAGGTGGTGCCGGCGCAGAACGCGGAGGTGGAGTACAACCACAACCAGCAGGTGCGCGGGGAGATGCAGGACCTCCGCAACGGGGTCGTCTCCGTTCCGGGTGGCGGGGAGGGGACGTCCGTGTCGGTGACGCTGGGCACCAGCTACCCCGAGCGAACCATCTTCCGCAACCCGCCACGACCGACCGGGGAGTTGCGGACCGGACCGCCGGGGACGGTCGTCGTCGAGAACGCGAGGGCCACCGGCGAGGTCGGCGACTTCTGGAACGGGACGAACCGCACCTACACCACCAGGGGCCTGGCCTACCGGCCGACCTACTACGAGTACCAGTCGGGGCCGGTGAGCGTCTACGAGAACACCGTCGTCTACGACGTCCAGGACGACAAGACCCTGCTCCAGTCCGAACAGCGGGTGGTCGACGGCCGCCGGATCACCCTCGGGACGCTGAACGGCACCTACCAGGAGTCCTCCAGCGAAACCGTCTCGGTGGACCTGCGGGACGTCAGCACCTCCGACAACGTCGTCACGGTCCGCAACGCCAGCGACGACCCGATCACGATCACGCTCCCGACCCGGCTCTCCGAGGACGACTGGCGGGAGCTCCTCGAAGAGGAGTTCGTTTCCGAAGGGGGTCACGTCAAGTCCGTCTCGTCCACGGACGTCCCCTCCGAACCGTTCAACCTGGTCCACATCCGCCTGGAGGCCGGGGTCGAGTACTCCCTCCAGATGGCGAAGGTGGGGGTGGGATCGGGAGTGACCGAACCGGAGTCGACCTACCTCACCGAGGTGGAGGGCGACGGCGAGACGGTGACGACCGGGACGAACGTGACCCTGGTCGCCGAGGTGCGCGACCGGTTCAACAACCCCGTCGCCGGGGAACTGGTCAACGCCTCGGTCGTCTCCGGACCGGGGACCGTCAGCCCGGCGAACGCGACCAGCGACGCCGACGGCCGGGTCGCGTTCGACTACCGCGCGACCTCCGCGGGGACCGCCACGGTCCAGGCGTGGTTCGGGACCGATCCCAACGGCTCCGACCGCCGCCACGTCAACTTCACCGTGAACGTCCAGCCGGCGGCCGGTGGGAGCTACAGCATCGCCTGGGATAGCCCGAGGCAGACCGACGACAACGGTGCCATGGTCGGCACCTGCAACGGCAACCAGTGTACCTGGGACGCCGGGGCCGACAGCGACGGGGTCCTGGACCTGCGCGCGGCCACTGCGCCGTCGACGAGCGGCGTCTCCGCGAACTTCAACCTCGACGACACCTCCGTCGCGTCCGTGACCCCATCGACGAACACGACCAACGGCGCCGGCGAGGTGTGGACGACCCTCACGCCGAAGGCGAACGGCACGGTCAACGTGACCGTCAGGTCCGGCACGAGCGTCGACGTGATCCAGATCACCGTCCAGAACGTGCCGCCCGGGAACTCGCCGCCGACGGCGTCGTTCTCGACCAACGAGAGCACGGTCCTGACCCTGGAGGACATCGAGTTCAACGCCTCGGGGTCCAGCGATCCCGACGGCGACTCGCTGAACTACTCCTGGACGTTCGACGACGGGACGTCCGACAGCGGACAGGTGGTCGTCCACGACTACGCCGACGACGGCACCTACACCGTGACCCTGACCGTCGACGACGGGAGCGCGACGGACTCGACGACGAAGACGATAACGGTCAACAACCGGGACCCGACCGCGAGGTTCGACTACTCGCCCTCCAACCCGGCCACGGGCGAGACGGTGACGTTCGACGCCTCGAACTCCGGAGACAGGGACGGGGTCATCGTCTCCTACGACTGGGAGTTCGGCGACGGCACGACGGCGACCGGAGAGGTGGTCAGCCACAGTTACGCCTCGCCGGGCAATTACACCGTGGAACTGACGGTCACCGACAACGACACGGCGAAGGACACGACGACGGAGGTCGTCTCGGTCGGGTCGTCCGACACGGGCCCGCCCTCGGTGACGGACGCGAGCATCACCAACGCTCCGATCAACTACTCGGACGCGGGGAACACGCAGGTCGTGACCGTCACGTTCAACGAGTCGATGGACCAGAGCGTCGACCCGACGGTGAAGATAACGGACCTCCCGGAGTCCAACGACGTGACCGTCAGCGGCACCTACGTCGACGGGACGACCTGGGAGGGGACGGTCGACCTACCGAGGAACTCGGACGAGAGCAACGCGACCATCCACGTGGAGGGCGCTGAGGACGACGCGGGCAACCTCCAGACGCCCAACCCCGACACGTCGAACCAGTTCTACGTCGACACCAAGCGGCCGCAGGACCCCGACGAGGCGCGGATCCTCACGAGCCCGATAAACATCAGCAACCAGAACGACGTCACCGCCGAGGTGGACCTGCCGTCCCCGCGCGAGTCGGGGACGGTCTACCTCCGGCTGACGGGGCCCGACGGTAACACCGTGGTCGTCAGCCAGGCCGTGGATACCGGCAGCTACACCCAGGTCTTCCAGAACATCGACGTTTCCTCGCTGTCGGACGGCGTGGACGCCATCAAGCCCGAGGCTCGCGTCGTGGACGACTACGGCAACGAGAACCCCAGCGGCTACACCGCCAGCGCCAACAACCGGACCAAGGACACCGTCGCCCCGGCGATATCGAACTTCACGCTGACGAATCCGAGCGGAACAGACCTCGAAGTCGAGTTCGCGTCGGACGAGGCGCTGGCGGACATCCTCGTGGAGATAACCGACGGCGACGGGAACACCGTCGCGAGGCTCACCAGGGCCGACTTCAACGAAGACGTCAGCGGCGGCGAGTACACCTACACCGCCACCACGACGACGGGATCCACCGGACAGTTCACGGCAACGTTGCTGGAAGCCAAGGACGCCGTCGGCAACGAGGGGGCCAGCGGACAGAGCGACACGGCGTGGATAGTCGTTCGCACGTACGTTAGCGAGTTCGACGACGACGAGTGTGGGACCTGCGGCGGACCCGACGAACCCAATGAGAACAGCTCCCTTACGCCCGACAACGCCGAAGGAAACGTCAACGACTTCGCCGACTACCAAGTCGCGGACGACAACTTCGGATGGCTCGACGAGGTCAACTACGGCGGTCCCGGCGTCGGCAATTCCGAGTGGAACGTCAGCGTCGGCGTCGCCACGTACGGGATCCCCTCCGGAACCAACCAGACCGTGGAGATTCGGTATCGCACGAACATGAATACCGAGCGAGGCCCCGATCCGAACAACGAGGACTACGTGGTGACCGTCGTCTACCCGAACGGGACGCCGATCACCGGTAATACCTACACCCTTCCGGCGACCGACGGCTCCATCGAAACCGCAAGCTTCCGACTCTCGCCCGAGGAACGGGCCTACGTCAACCGGACCGGAAACCTGTACCTGGTCTTCGAGGACGCTGACCCCGACGACGGGCGGGCGACCCTGTACGACATCTTCCACGTGCGGGTTGCGACGAGCGACGACTGACCGTCCGCGTCGGCGTCGGTTCCGTCGACCCTGGTCCTATCGACGATCGTCGAACTGTGAGTCGACAATATCTTATACCGGTTTCACTGACTTACGTGTAGCATGACATCGGTCGGTATCGACGCCATCGAGATATGGACGGGGAAGCTGAAACTCGACCTGCCGGGCACGTTCGCCCCGGCCAAGGGCGAGGATCCCGAGAAGTACACCAAGGGGCTGGGGCTGTACGCCTCCTCGCTGCCCGACAGTTACGAGGACATCGTCACGATGGGGGCCAACGCCTGCAAGCGCCTGATGGAGCGAAAGGGGCTGACCCCCGAGGACGTCGGACGGATCGACGTCGCCACCGAGTCCGCGTTCGACAACTCCAAGCCCGTCTCGACGTACATCGCCGGGTGCCTTGAACAGGTGTTCGACGGTGACTTCCGGTACGCCAACAAGGGCGAACGGAAGTTCGCCTGCGTGGCCGGCACCCAGAGCATCGACGACGCCTACAACTGGATCCGCGCCGGGCGCAACCGCGACCGCGGTGCCCTGGTGGTCGCGACCGACACCGCACTCTACGAACGGGGCGACAGCGGGGAGGCGACCCAGGGCGCGGGCGCAGTGGCGATGTACATCTCCGAGGACCCGGACCTCGTCGAACTGAGCCCCGAACAGGGGTACGGGTCGATGGACGAGACGGACTTCCTCAAGCCCAACCAGCAGTTCCCCAGCGTCGACGGCAAGCGGTCCATCCAGGTCTACCTGGCCCGGATGCGCGAGGCCGTCGAGGACTACGAGAGCGTCGGCGGCGACCTCCACCCCGACGACTTCGAGTTGCTGCCGTTCCACACCCCGTTCCCCGGGATGGTCCGGCGGGCCGCCTCGCTGGCCTACCGGCACACCATCCGCGACACGAGCATCGAGGAGGACCTGGCCGACGAGATCGGTCGCCAGCCCCGGCCCGAGGCGTTCGACAGCGAGGACGAGTACCTCGACGCGATGGGCGAGTACACCGAGCGCCTCGTCGAGACCGACACCTACGGCGAGTGGTACGACCGCGTCGTCGAGCCCACCCTCGACCTGAGCAGGGAAGTCGGCAACTGGTACACCGGGAGCGTCCACGTCGCCCGTGCCAGCGGCCTGCAACACGCCCTGGAGAACGACTGGGACCTGACCGGCAAGCGCCTCGCGGTCGCCTCCTACGGGAGCGGCGCGCAGGCCGAGGTCCACACCGAGGTCGTCCAGCCCGGCTGGAAGGAGGAGATAGCTCACCTCAACGTCCTCGAACAGCTCGAGCGCCGGTACGACCTCGCCTTCGAGGAGTACGGGAAGATCCACGACACCCACAACCACGACACCGACACCGACGTCGAACCGATGACCACGCCCGAGGGCGAGTTCGTCTTCGACGGCTGGGGCCGGATGGGCGAGCGGAAGTACACGTACGTCGAGTAGTCGACCCCGTTGCCCGGCTTCTCCCGGCCGTTTCGACCGATCGACCCGGCGATCCGTCTCCGCCACGTCGATCCGCTTCCGGCTTCCCAAGACCCGTTCCCCTCGCTCCGGACTCATCCGAGGAACCCATTTCCGGCTCCGTCACCTAGGGATCCCGGAGGACCAGACCATGGACGAACGGCCCGAGCGCCGACGGTACTACCCCGACGAGGAGGACGCTCCGCTCAGCGAGGCCGTCCTCGAGGCGGTCGAGGCGCACCGGGACGACTCCATCAGCGTCGACGAGTTCGATCTCTATGAGCACGTGAATCCCAGGGCGATCGACATGCTGTTCCACGACACCGCCGACATCGAGGTGTCGGTGACCATCGACCTGCCCGACGTCACCGTGAGTATCTGGAGCGACGGCGGCATCGACATCCGCGTAACCGACCGGGAGAAGTAGCCGCCCGGACCTGATCCGGGATCCCGCCGAAACGGATCAGGATCCCCCATCCAGGAGGTCCGCGTAGACCGCCGCGAAGGGGTCGGTGTCGGGAACGTTGACGGGGTCGCCGTCCAGGGTCGCACCCTCGCCGTCCCGCACTCGACCGACCTCGGCGGCGGGGATCCCCTCGGATTCCAGAGCACCGAGTACCGCCTCGACCCCTTCGGGGCGAACCGTCACCAGAAGCGTTCCGGCGCTCCCGGCGACCCAGGGGTCGATCCCGAAGTGCGCACAGACCGGCCCGACGCCGTCCAGCAGCGGCGCGGACGAGCGCCCGGCCTCGATACGCACCCCCGCGGCGTCGGCCATCTCGACGAGGGCGTTCGCGATCCCCCGTTCGGTCGCGTCGTGCATCGCGGTTACCGGGCCGGCCGCGGCGGCGACGAGTGCGTCCCGGACCGGCGAGAGGTCGTCGACCCGGTCCCGGGCCGCCCGCAGGTCCCCGGCGGGCAGGTCGATCCGGTCGCCGAACAGGGTCGCGAGGAGGGCGGCCGTCTCGACGGCGGGGCCCTTGGTCACGAGCAGTCGGTCGCCGGGCCGGGCGCCGTCCGGCCGGACGACGTCGTCGGGGTCGCCGACGGCCATCGCCGTGGCGCCGCCGACCCACGGCAGCGAACACCCCTCGTAGCGGCCGGTGTGACCCGTGACGATCGCGGCCCCGAGGTCCTCGGCCTCGGCGTGGATCCCCTCCCAGACCGCCGAGAACGCCTCGTCGCTCAGGTCCGGTGGCAGGTGGAACGCGACCGAGAGGTGGGTCGGTACCAGCCCCGAGACGGCCACGTCGGCGAGTACCACCTGGAGGGCGAACCGGCCCGCCCGCTCCCAGCCCAGGTCCGGCAGGATCGAGAGGGGATCCGTCGCGGTGACGACCGCCCTGCCTCCGACCTCAACGACGCCGAAGTCGACGCCGTAGGCCGGTCCGAGGGCGACGTCGTCCCGGTCCGCGCCGAGTCGGGGACGGAGGTACCGCTCGAAGAAGGCCCGGTCGACCTTGCCGCCGTCGCTCATGGTCCGGTCTCGGACCGGAGAACGGAAAGCGGTTTTGCGATCCGGTCCACCGATGGATCGCCCGGAGGTGGATCCGCGTCGATCCGGTACTCAGGGAAGGTCCCGGAGGGCGTCGACCATCTCCTCGCGGTCGGTCTCGGTGACCGCCAGCGAGATGCCGTCGATCCGCGCCAGGTCGGGGGCGTGGTCCCAGAGTTCGTCGACCCCGATCCCGTGGAGGACGACGGCGTTGGGGGTCGGCGAGACCACGCGCATCGCCACCAGCGGCGACTCTCCCCGGGTGATCCCGGTGAAGACGAGGACCCGGTTGGTCGACTGGCCGTAGAGCCGGTAGAACTCGGCCGTCGAGAGGCTGGTTATCGCCCCCACGCTGTCGATGACGGTGTGGCCCGACGAGCGGTCGCGCTCGCCGGCCACCAGTTCCGTGGCACCGATGGCGTCGTAGATCCGTCGGTGCGGGACGACGGCGGGGTACTCCCGGAGGTCGTGGACCACGTCCCCGGAAAAGCCCGCCGACAGCACCCTGGCGTACTGTCGGATCCGGTCGCCGCCCCGCTCCTCGTCCACGTCGAGGAGGGCCTCGACCAGCCGTCGCACCACCCCGATCCCGGGGGAACTCCGGCGGCCGCTCTCGTAGTCGCTGACGACCGACGAGGAGACGTCCAGGCGCTCGGCCAGTTCGGTCTGGGAGACGCCGAAGTCGGTGCGCCACTTGCGGATGGTCGCGCCCGGTTCCTCGCTGAGGGTTATCTCGCCGGCGATCCGTTCGGCGAGTTGCCGGCGCGGGCCGCGTGTCATACACCCGGTGTCGACCGGCGCGGGCAAATGGCTGTCGACCCCGGTCCCCGGACGACCGGGGATCCCCCGGTCCCGGGATCGGTCGGCGGCGGTCCCAGGGTCAGTCCCCGGCCCCGGGATCGGTCGGCGGCGGTCCCAGGGTCAGTCCCCGGCGTCCGCCGGTGGCTCCTCCCGGACGACCACCTTGCCGTCCTGGAGGTCGATCCACAGCAAGTGAGCGAGGTCGGTCGGCAAGTCGGGGTCCGGGTCCCCCCGAGAGAGGACGGTGACGGCGTCGAGAATGTCAGCCCCGATCGATTCGAGGGCGTCACAGACGGCGGTCAGGGTACCGCCCGTCGAGAACATGTCGTCGACGACGACGACCCGGTCGCCCTCGTCGACGTAGTTGACGTAGAGCTCCGACTCCGCGTAGCCGGTCTCCTGGTGGACGTTCACCTCGCCCGGGAGGCCGTAGGAGCGCTTTCGCACCACCACGAAGGGCGTCCCCGTCTCCAGGGAGAGCGCAGTCGCGTGGTGGATCCCCATCGCCTCCGGCGCCACTATCTTGTCGGCGGCCTCGACGTCGGCAACCTCGGCGACCGCCGTCGCGATCTCGCGGAGCAGTTCGGGCTCGACCGGCGGGATCCCGTCGGTGACGGGGGTGACCACGTAGTCGTAGTCGCCCATGTCGACGACCGGTGCGTCCCGGAGTGTCGCGCGGAGACGGTCGAGTCCGTCCATGTCGGACAGAACGAGGGCCACAGAGTTAAGCGGCGGCGGTTCGGATCGCTTCCGCGGTCCCGCCGGGTAGTCGGGACGATCCGGATCGCGGGTGGACCCGGCCGTTCGCCGGGATTCCCACGGCGTAGGAATCCGCTCCGGTATTTAGGGAGTTTCCACGGCGATATTCTCACGTAGAGGTGACCAACCATGGCAACCAACGAGATGGAGGCCGAACTGTTCGGCCGCGAGGCGAGGTTCCAGTACTCCGAGACCTGGGTCGGCTACTCCCTGCTGACCCTCCGGGTCGTGATGGGCTGGGTACTGTTCTACGCGGGCATCGACACGGTCCTCGCCGGCGACTGGTCCGCCGAAGGGTTCCTCCTGCACGGGATCCCCGAGGGGAACCCCTTCGGCGGCGTCTGGGCCACGATGGCGGGCGAGTGGCTCTGGCTGATCGACCCCCTCGTGATGGCGGGGCTGACCCTGACCGGCCTCGGCCTCGTCCTGGGGGCGTTCGTCCGCTGGAACGCCTTCTGGGCCGCCGTGATGATGCTGTTCTTCTGGGCAGCTAGCCTGCCCCTGGAGCACGCTATCATAATCGACGACCACGTCGTCTACGCGCTGATCCTGTTCGGCCTCGGGGCGTTCGGCGCCGGGCGGATCTTCGGCCTCGACCAGTACGTCGAGGACACCGGGTTCGTCCGGAACAACGAGTGGCTGAAGCTCCTGCTGGGCTGACCACCGGGAGCGGTCCCGGTTTCCACTCCCGGGTTCCCGGGTCGCGTATCCGGGAACCGATCCCCCCTGCTTTCCGTCCCATCGTTTTCCTTCGTTCGGGTCCGGGGCCGTCCACACGACCGCAGACGGGACCAGGTCCTGGCCCTCCGTTCGTCCGGGCCCGTGCGATCCGTACCCGTGCCAACCCGTCCCCAACGTTCGGGGATCCGGAGGACAAATATAGGACCTGTTGTCGTAGTATCTAGTAGGCCATGAGCCCCAGCCCCCTCCCGGACGCCGCCCCCGACGACGGCCTCGACGTGGAACTGTTCTGCCGTGCGTCGACGACGACCGCGAGCGCCGTCGACAGGTACGCGAACCGCCTCGAGGACCTCCGCGAGGACGGCGTCGTCGCCGACATCGACGTCACTACCTGGCCCTCGCGGATCGATTTCTCGACGGGCCAGGACGACCTCGTCGACGCCTGCGAGCGCTTCGAGGAGTGGGCCGAGGGCGAGGACGTGACCCTCCGGCCCGCGTTCGACCGCAAGGAAATCACCTCCGAGTTCACCGGCGAGAGCCGCCGGATGCTGGTGACGCCCGTCGCCTGCCTCGCCGCCTACGACGGCGAGGACCTCGTCGCCGTCTACCCCCACACCGACGTCGACCGCACCCGCACCGTCGAGGACGCACTCGACGGCCTCGCGGCCACCGCCACACCCAGCGCCGGGTCGGGGTCGGCGTCCGCCGTCGAGTACCCGGACGACTGATCCCCCGGTTCTCTACTCCTCCCGTCGCCGGTTGCGATCCGGGTCCCGCACGCCACCAGTTCCGGGTTCCCGCCTCTCCGGTCGCCAGTTTCGAGTATCGTGTGCGACCACCCCCGATCCCGCCGGGACCGTGGTGGGGGTATTTCACCGTGGAGTTCAGATCTACCGACATGTACCGGACCATCCTGGTCCCGACCGACGGGAGCGAGGGGGCCGAGACGGCGACCCGGGAGGCCCTGGCCCTGGCCGAGCGGTTCGACGCGACGCTCCACGCCCTCTACGTGGTCGACACCGCCTCCGTCCCGCGGACCATCGACGCCAGGAACGTCGACCGGGCCCTGGAGGAGGCCGCGACCGACGCCACCGGAACGGTCTCCGAGGCGGCCGAAGGCCGGGGGATCGAGGTGGTGACCGACGTCGTCCACGGGGCCGTCCACCGCTCCATCGTCGACTACGCCGAGGAGCAAGACGTCGACCTGATCGTCATGGGTACCCACGGCCGGCAGGGACTGGAACGCTACCTGATCGGCAGCGTCACCGAGAAGGTCGTCAGGACGGCGACCGTGCCGGTGCTGACGGTCCACCGGTCCCGGGAGGCTCCCGACTCTGCGACGGGCGGGTAGGCCGGAGCAGCGTCGGACAGATCCGGGTGCATTTTTTATTTTCGGGTAGCTACCGTGTGACAATGGTCGAACACACCCGGACGCTCGACTTCAAGATCGCGTTCGCGCTCGGTCTCGGGACGATGATCGCGGCCGGCATCTTCTCGCTGTCCGGGACCGCGGTCGCGGAGATCGGGTCGAGTGCGGTGATCGCGTTCGTCATCGCGGCCATCGTCGCGAGTCTCACCGCCGCGTCCTACTCGGAGTTCGCCTCCATCTATTCCGAGAACGGCGGCGGCTACCTCTTCTCCTCGCGCACGGATCGGCGTCTCGCTGTTCCTGGGGTACACGGGGACGACGGCGTTCTACCTGGCGACGATGGACGAGTGGTTCTTCCGGTTCATCATCCCGGAGTCGCTGCACTTCCTCCCCCACGGGACCGCCGGGGTGGGGGCGGCCCTGTTGCTCGGGGTCCTGAACGCCCGCGGGACCGAGGAGAGCGGGACCTTCCAGCTCATCGTCACCGGCGCGAAGGTCGCCGTCCTGCTGGCCTTCATCGCCGGCGCGTTCGCGTTCAAGGGGCCGGCGGCGGCGACCGGGACCTTCGTCGACAGCTTCCAGGCCGACCTCCCCGGCATCGTCTCCATCGCCGCGCTGGCGTTCATCACCTTCTTCGGGTTCTCGGCCATCGCCGCCTCGGCCGGCGAGATAATCGAGCCCCGGCGGGTGGTCCCGCGGGCCATCGCCGCCAGCATCCTCACCGTCACCGTCCTCTACGCGCTGGTGATCGTCGCGATGGTCAACTCGCCGGTCCCCCCCGAGGTCATCGCCGAGGAGGGCGAGACGGCGATGGGCCGGGTCGCCGCCGGATTCATCGGGCCGGCCGGCCGGGGCCTGATCGTCGCCGGTGCCGTCTTCTCGATGGTGTCGGCCTCGAACGCGTCGATCCTCGCCGCCTCGGGGATCGGGTCGCTGATGGGCCGCCAGGGCCAGGCACCACGCCGGTTCTCGCGGATCCACCCCGACTACGGCACGCCGTTCTGGAGCGTCACGACGGCCACGGCGACCATCGTCGCACTCATCGTGACGTTCATCGCGATATTCCCGGCCGAGGGCGGGGTCGGGGCGCTGATCGGCGAGGCGACGCCGCTCCCGCACCTGACCCTGGGGCTGACGACCCTGACGGGGTTCGCGACGCTGAACTTGCTGGTTCCGCTGTCGCTGGTCAACATCGCGCTCATCTACTCGCGGCGCCACTTCCCCGAGATGGACCGCCCGGTCAGGGTTCCGCTCGTGCCGCTCGTGCCGATCATCGGCATCCTGGCGAACATCGCGCTGATCGCACGCCTCCCGCCGAAGGGGATCGTCACCGGCCTGCTGCTGGTCGGGATCCTGCTGGCGGCCTACCGGGCGTGGGGGGGCGCCCCGGACGTCGAGGAGCTGTACGAGCGGGTGTCCGAGCCCACCGGCCCGCCGTCGCCGGCCGGCCCGGGTCAGGAGGAGGTAGCGGCCGGTGCGGGGAGCGACGAGGGAACGGCCGAACCCGGCACTCCCGAGGTCGCGGGGGAAGACGTCTACCGGATCCTCGTCCCCGTCGCCCGACCGAACCGGGCGGCCCGGTACGTCCGCCTCGCGGGGATCCTCGGGCGGGTCCGCGAGGGTACGCCACTGGTCCAGGTCGTCACGGTCACACAGATACCCGACCAGACGCCGAACGAACTGGTCATCGACACCGCGCAGGGGCGCGCAGACCGCATCCGGAACGCCCTCTCCGAGGCCGACCCCGACGCCGAGTACACGGTCGAGGGCCACGTCTCGCGGGACGTCGGGTTCGACATCGTGCAGACGGCCCGCAACGACGAGGCCGACATGATCCTGATGGGCTACCCGGAGGAACATCCCGAGGTGGCCGAACACGTCGAGTACAAGACCCCCTGCGACGTGGTGTACGCGAACGGGTTCCGGGACGATCCGGCCGTCGACACGGTCAACGTCGGCGTCGGCGGCGGCCCCCACCACCGGGCGTTGCTCCCCCTGGTGAACGCACTCGGGGCGTCCGGCCTGGCGACCCACCTGATAAGCGTCGACCCGGAGCAGGGACCGCGCCACAAGGCCGAGGACCCGGCCGAGACGCTCTCCGAACTCGGCGGCGTCGAATCGGTCCAGGTCCACAACGTCTCCGCGCCCAGCGTCGCGGAGGGGCTGGTCTCCCAGGCCAGCGAGAACGGCGGGGTCCTGATCATCGGTGCCTCCCGGGACCGGCGGCTTCGCCAGTGGGTGCTCGGGAGCACCCCGGACAGGGTGATCGACCTGGCTGCCGGAGAAGGCGTCCCCGTCCTCGTCTACGCCAGCCCCGGCGGCGTTCAGGGGCGCCTGGAGGACTACCTCTTCCCGGTGTACGTCTACCTCCGTGGGCTATTCACCTCGCCGTCAAAGCGGGCCGAACCCGTCGAGTCCTGACCGCGTCTGGCGGTCGTCTCGGGTGAGAATCCCCGAGACCTCCACGAATCGAAAGGGACACGTTTTCGGGGGGGGCCGCCGAAGCGGGCCGCACATGTACATCGTCATCGTCGGGGCGGGCGACATCGGGACGCCCCTCATCGACACCGCGACCCGGTCGGGCAACGAGGTCGTCGTCGTCGAACGCGACGAGGACCGCGCCGACGCGGTCGCGGACGAGCACGACTGCCTGGTCCTCAACGCCGACGCGACGGTAATGGAGACCCTGGAGGACGCGGGGGCCGACCGCGCCGACGTCATCATCTCGACCACCGACCAGGACGCGACGAACGTCATGGTCTGTCTGCTCGCGAAGGAACTGGAGGTCACGCGGATCGTCTCTGTCGTCCACAACCCCGAGCACATGGCCCTGTTCCGGCGGATCGGCGTGAACACCATCCAGAACCCCCAGCAACTCATCGCGGAGTACCTCTACCGGGCGGCCGCCCGCCCGGCCATCGTCGACTACATGCGCATCGGCGAGGAGGCCGAAGTGTTTGAGATTACGGTCACCGAGGAGCCGCCCATCGCGGGCAAGTCCCTGATAGAGGCCGGCGAGGAAGGGATACTCCCGGACGACCTCCTCGTGGTCGCCGTCGAGCGCAACGGGGAGGGGTCACCGATCACCCCACGAGGGGAGACGCGGATCCGGCCCGGCGACCTCCTGACGGTCTACTCCGCGCGCGGGGCGACCCCGGAGGTGACCGACCTGTTCGGCCACTACGAGGACCGGGGGGAGTGAGTCGATGCGGGACAGAGCCGGACCGCCCGTCGCGGCGACGGGACCGACGAACCGGCCGCGCGCAGAGGCATGAACGGGGCACGGGCGACCATCGGCCGGGACCTCGGACGGATCCTCCAGGCGCTGGCGGGGCTGATGTTCGCCTCGGTGGCCGTCTCGCTCGCCTGGCGGGAGTTCTGGGCGGTCCCCGGGATGGTCCTGTCGGGACTGGTCCCGCTCGGGATCGGCCGGGTGCTCACGAGGCGCTACGGTGGCGCCGACGAACCGGGGAAACTCCACGGGATGATGATCGCTGCCGGCGGGTGGGCCGCCGTCGGCGTCTTCGGGTCGCTCCCGTTCCTGACGCTGGCCTGGACCGTCGAACTCTCGCCCGCGATGCTGGCGACGCCGGAGATGACCCCGACCCTGGCGGCGTTCCGGGACCCCCTGAACGCCCTCTTCGAGAGCACCAGCGGCTTCACCGGGACGGGGCTGACGATGACCGACGACGAGGAGGTCCTCCCGCGCACCCTCCAGTGGTGGCGGACCTTCAGCGAGTGGATCGGTGGCGTCGGCGTCATCGTCCTGACGACCGCAGTGCTGGCCCGGCCCGGTAGCGGGTCGCTAACCCTCTACGAGAGCGAGGCCAGGTCGGAGAAGATCCACCCCAGCATCGTCTCGACGGTCCGGACCATCTGGTGGATCTTCGTCCTGTTCACGTTCGTCGCGATCCTGGCGCTGTGGCTGGCCGGGATGCCGGTCTGGGGGGCGATAAACCACGGGATGACCGGACTCTCGACGGGCGGGTTCTCCATCACCGACAACTCCATCGCGACCTACGACAGCGTGTCCATCGACTTCGTGATGCTCCCGGTGATGGTGCTCGGGTCCATCGCGTTCCCGGTGCACTTCCTGATCCTCCGGGGCGATCTCAGAAACTTCTACACCGACCTCCAGACCCGGTGGCTGCTGGTGCTGTTCGTCCTCGGGTCCGGACTGCTGGTCGGGGTACTGTACTTCACGGGAACCATCGACTCGGCGTTCGCCGCCTTCCGGTACGGTACCTTCCAGTTCGTCTCGGCGCTGACCTGTACCGGGTTCCAGACCGCGGTGGGACCCGTGAAGAACCCGGAGAACGTGGCGCTGGGGAACTGGCCTGCGATGGGGCAGTTGACGGTTACCTTCGGGATGGTCGTCGGCGGGGCCGCCGGGTCCACCGTCGGCGGCATCAAGGTGATCCGACTGGCGACCCTGCTGAAGGGGACGCGCCACCGGGTCGCCGGGGTGTTCTACCCCGACACCGCGGTCCGGCGACTGACCATAGACGACCGCCGCCTCTCCGACGAGGAGGTCCGCCGGGAGTTCGAGGAGGCCGCCATCATCACGTTCCTCTGGGTCGCGTTCCTCGGCCTCGGCCTGTTCGTCCTCCTGGCGGTCCTCCCGCCCGGCGAGTACACCCTGGAGAACGCCGTCTTCGAGATAGCGAGCGCCCAGGGCAACGTCGGCCTCTCGACGGGCATCACCGGCCCCTCGATGCCCACGGTCGCGAAGGTGGCGTTCCTGTTCAACATGTGGATCGGCCGCCTGGAGATAATCCCGGTGCTGGTGTTGCTCCGGGGGGTCTTCAGTCGTGGGGGGCTGTACCGATGAGGCCACGCGACCTCCCCGTGATCCACGGGGTGATCGAGGCGGGACCGAACGACAGGGTGTTCGACGTGTTGTTGCTGTCTGGGCCCCTCGTGGTCGGGCTCGTGGCACTGCTCGGGCGGGAGAACGTGGTCTCCGCCGGGGTCGCGTCCGCGTACCTCGCCGCGTTCTGCGGGTACGTGCTCTACAAGGGGTTCGTCAGCGGGGAGTAGCGGCGGGGATCGGTCACACGTAATCCGGCGGTCGGGAGCGGTGACGGGATCGGCCACCCGGTGGCGAGGGGCCTGGACCGGTGACGGAGACCGGGACGGCCGCCGCGGCCCCCGTCCGCATCCACGGATCGGCGGTCCACCCTACCCCCGCGGCTCGGCGGACCGGCGAACTCCCCGGGGATCGGCGGTCCGGGAAGCTCCTGCCTGTCACCACCCCCGGCGGTACTGCGCGAACGGGCGAAGAGGGACCGGGAGGCCGCGGTCACCCGCCCAGGCGCTCGACGATGGCCTCGCGGATCGACATCGGCGATCGTTCGCTTCCCCGGACCATCGCGACGGTCCCCGACGCCTCGGCACCGATCCGCTCGGGGATCGACCCGAACAGGGCCTGGGCGACCGGGCCGGAACGGGTCGCGCCGACGCAGACGGTGTCGTACTCCTCGACTTCCTCCAGGATGGCGTCCTCGACGTCCTCCGCAACGACGACCGACGGGACGTAGTCGCCCTCGTCGATGCCGGCCTCCTCGGCGACCGCCCGGATGACGTCCATCCCGCGGTCCTCGAGTTCGGTCTCGGTCGCGTCGTCGTCGGGTTCCTGGACGTTCAGCAGGGTCAGCATAGCGTCCTCGCCGACCGCGCCGAACTCGTTGGCGCGCCGCGCCGCGACGGGGGCGTGCGGGCCTTCCCCCGCCAGCGCGACCGGGTTCCGCACCTCGCCGTCCGGGGTCAGCTTGATTAGCGTCGCCTCGCAGGGAGCCTCGCCGACGATGGGGTCGATGTTCGACCCGAGGACGTGTTCGCGGGCGCTGCGGGACCCCCGCCAGCCGAGCAACACCTGGTCGGCGTCCTCGTCCTCGACGACGTCGAGCACCACGTCGCCGACGTCCCGGCCGACGACCGCCCGGGTCCGGATCCCGATGTCGAGGTCGTCGGCGATGTCGCGGGCGGCGTCCAGCAGTTCCTGCTGGGCCGCGACTCGTTCCTCCTCGAAGGTGACGTCCTGTTCGAGGGAGGTCTGGGGCGGCACCTCGATGACGTTGACCGCGACCAGTTCGGCGGGACCGTCGTGGGCGTTGGCGCTGGCGGCGGCCAGTTCGAGCAACTGGCGCTCGGTGTCGGGGTTGGCGACGGGGACGACGATCCGGTAGACGTCGTTGCCGTTTGCCGCGACCGTCTCCGACGGCGCGATGGCCTCGCCGAGGAGGCTCTCGCGCGTCCCACGGGTCCGCGCGTATCCGGCGTACCAGATGATCCCGCCCAGGACGATGACGGCGCCGATGAGCTGGACCGTGGGTTTCATCGCGAAGACGAGGATGACCACCGAGGCGACGAACCCGAGGATGGGGACCACCGGGAAGGCCACGACCGGCAGCGTGAACGCCGGGTCGTAGTCCTCGGGGTCGGCGTACCGCATCACGACCACCGCGACGTGGACCAGCGAGTAGGTCACCAGGTACATGAACGACGCCACTTCCGCGAGGGTGTCGATGCCGACGCCCACCACGATGAGCGCGACGATGACGATGCCGGTGGCGACGATGGACCGGTAGGGCGTGCGGAACCGCCCGTGGACCTCGTTGAGCCACTGCATCAGGATGCCGTCCCTGCCCATCGCGAAGTTGACGCGGGCGGCCGAGAGGATGGACGCGTTCGCGCTGGAAACCGTCGCCAGCACCGCGCCGAGCACCATCGCGAGGGCACCGAGGTTGAACGCGACCGACCCGACCAGCGGGAGGTCGGGCAACCGGACGGTCGGGGTGAACTGCTCGGCGACCGCCGCCACCGGGATGTTCGAGTCGGCCAGCGCGTCGATGGACAGCGTCCCGGTGCTTACGTACATCACCATCACGTACAGCAGCGTCGGGGTCAGCACCGCCGCTATCATCGAGAGCGGGAGGTTCCGGCTGGGATCTTTGATCTCCTCGGCGGAGGTGGCGATGACCTCGAACCCGATGAAGGTCACGTAGACGGTCCCGACGGTCACGGCGACGCTCCCCCAGCCGAAGGGGTTGAACTCGTCGTAACTCGGCTGGTCGAGGAAGCCGAAGGTGAGGAAGACGATGATCAATCCCACCAGCGCGAGGACGATGACGTTCTGGAGCGCCCCCGTCTCCTTGACGCCGTAGTAGTTGATGCCGGTCAGGGCGGCCGCACCGATCAGGGCGGCGATGGCGACGCCGGTCGGGCCCATGTCGAGGAAGAAGGTGAGGTACTGCCCGAACCCGAGCATGTAGAACGCCGAGGCGAACATCAGCCCGGCCCACATGCCCCAGCCGACGATGCTCCCGAAGAAGTTGCCCAGTGCCCGATTGATGTAGTAGTAGCTCCCGCCAGCCCGGGGCATCCCGGTCGCCAGTTCCGACAGCGACAGCGCCGCGAGCAGCGAGACCATCCCGCCGACGGTGAACGACACCATGCTCGCCGGTCCCGCCTGCTCCGCGACGATGCTCGGCAGGACGAAGATGCCGGCACCGATCATCGTCCCCAGGCCGATGGTGTACGCCTCCAGGACGCCCAGGTCCCGGGCGAGGTCCTGGTCACTCACGGCGACCACCCCTCACGGAACGGTCGCTGATCGGGTCGGTCGGCGATATCCTCACGGAACGGTCGCTGATCGGGTCGGTCGGCGATACCCTCACCGTCACGGTCGTCGGATCCCCGTTCATACGGATTCCTCGTCCGAGTCGTCGGAGTCCGAGGGCGAGTCGGGGCCCTCCGGCGACTCCGTCTCGTCCGGCGAGTCGGTGCGTTCGGGAACCTCGGGCTGGTCGCCCTCGTCGGGCAGGACCACGACGGGCCGGTCCGTCTCCGTGATAAGCGACAGCGCCACGTCCCCGGTCAGCAGGCGGATCAACCGTCCGCCGCCACGCGGTGTGAAGGCGATGGCCGTCGCGTCGTGCTCCTCCGCGGCCTCGAAGATAGTCTCGGCGACGTCGGTGCCGTACAGCACCTCCGTCTCGACGACGTCGCCCAGGTCGCCGACCGCCTCCCGGAAGGCCGCAAACGCCTCCTCTGCGGCCTGCTCTCGCTGTTCGACGGAGGCCGCGTCGGGGGCACCGCCGGCCTTCTCGACGACGTAGACAACCGTCAGTTCCGACGGCCGGTCGCCGTCGACGTGTCGCCGCAGGCCACGGGCCGTCCTCCGGGCGTCGTCCTCCTCGGCCACGGGCACGACCAGCCGGTTCAGGAGATCCGTCACGGCAAGCCACATCCGTTCGGTCCCGGCATCGCGTCCATGTGCGTACCCCGGCACAGGGAGCCACTTAACGGTTGAGTTTCCGGGGAGACGTCGGGTCGGGATCCGGGGCCGGTCGGAGCCGCAACCGGCCGCGGCGACCTGGTAACCGTTAAGGGAGCGCCCTCCCTGTCCGGGCACGATGCGACTGGAGAACTACTGGGGAGTCGGGCCCAAGACCTCGGCGCTGCTGTCCGAGGAACTCGGCGTCGGGACCGCCGTCGAGGCCATCGAGTCCGCCGACGTGCGGGCGCTGACCGACGCCGGCCTCGGCCGGGGGCGCGCCACGCGGATCCTCCGGCACGCCAAGGGCGAGGCGGGCATGGACCTGCTGGCGACCCGCGACGCGCGGTCGGTCTACAAGGACCTGGTCGACCTGGCGGCCGACTACGCCGTCACGCGGCGGGCGGCCGACCGGATCCGCGTGTTGACGCCGCTGGCGGACCGGGCCGACATGGATGACCGACTCGACGAGGTGGACCTCGCCCGGGAGTCCTGGGAGGGGCTGGACGGGCCGACCCGCGAGGCGGTGCTCGCGGCGTTCGAGGCCTACGACGAGAGCGAGGGCGGCGACCTGGCGGCCGTCGAGGCGGCGCTGGCGCTCCGGGAGGCCGGCGTCGAGGGCGGCGTCTTCGAATCGGTGACCGACCTGGACGGCGACCTGCTCCGGGCCGGGGCCGAGGCGCTCCGGGCCCTGGGCGGGGACGCCGACGGAGAGGTGGCCGATGGGGCCGACGACCGCCTGGACGACCTCCGGGCGACCCTGCGGGCGGTCGACGACCTCGCGGGGCGGCCGGCCGCCGTCGTCGAGGAGGTCGGCGGGGCCGGCGCGGCCGACCCGGAGCGGTTCCGCACCGCACTCCGGCGCCACGTCGTCGAGGAGACGGGCGTCGACGCCGCACGGCTCCGGGAGGCCGCGCCCGGCGACGCCGCCGACGCGACGGACTTCGTGAGCCGGACCCTCCGGGGGCTGGTCGAGGACCTGAGCGCCGCCGTCGAGGACCGCGAGGCCGAGGTGCGCGAGCGCCTGGCCGACACCCTCGACGAATCGCGCGAGGAGGTGGCGGCGGCCGACGCGGCGGTCGACGACGCCACCTTCCTCCTCTCGCTGGGCCGGTTCGCGGCCGCGTTCGACCTCACCCGTCCGACCTACGTCGAGGACCGGGACGCGCTGGCGGTCCTGGAGGCCCGGAACCTCGCCCTGGCGGCCGGAGACGGCGACGTCCAGCCCGTCTCCTACGGGATCGGTGACCACTCGCTGTCGGGGACGACCCCCTCGCGCCCGCCCAGCGGCGACCGCGTGACGGTCGTCACCGGGGCCAACAGCGGTGGGAAGACCACACTCCTGGAGACGCTCTGCCAGGTGGCACTGCTGGCGCACATGGGTCTGCCGGTCCCCGCCGAGGCGGCCGAGGTGAGTCTCGTCGACGCCGTCGTCTTCCACCGGCGACACGCCTCGTTCAACGCCGGCGTCCTCGAATCCACGCTGCGGACCATCGTCCCGCCCCTGACCGAGCGCGACCGGACGCTGATGCTCGTCGACGAGTTCGAGGCGATAACGGAGCCGGGACGGGCCGCCGACCTGCTGCACGGCCTGGTCACCCTGACCGTCGACCGGGAGTCCCTGGGCGCGTTCGTCACCCACCTCGCGGACGACCTGGAGCCTCTGCCCGAGGCGGCCCGGACCGACGGCATCTTCGCCCAGGGACTCGACCAGGACCTCCAGCTAGAGGTCGACTACCAGCCCCGCTTCGGAACCGTCGGGAAGTCCACCCCCGAGTTCATCGTCTCCCGGTTGCTCGCCGACTCCGACACCAGCCAGGAGCGGGCCGGCTTCGAGGCCCTCGCCCGGGCCGTCGGCGAGACGGCGGTCCAGCGGACCCTCACCGACGCCGACTGGGCGGAGTGATCCTGCGGCGACCCCGTCACCGAACCGTTCGTTGGCAACGAACCACCCCGGGAACTCAATAGCCGTCGTGCCCTTCGATCGACCGTGACCGAACCGGACGCGGAGGGGCCGACCGACGCGGACGAGTCGGCCGACGGCGGGGCCGGTACCCTCTCGGACACCTACGCGGCGGCGATCCAGCACGACATCGCCGACGTGCCCGACGGCGCGACCCTGGCCGGGGTCGTCCGCACCCCGACGGCGTGGTTCCACCCCCTCGTCGACGAGAACCACCCGGCCCTGGGGCCGCCCGAGGGGATGCTCTCGGAGTTCCAGGACCACCGGGAGGACCTCGAGGTGCGGGGGATGTGCGACGAGGGCACCCACAACGCCGCCTGGGAGGAACTCGACTTCGTCGAAGAGTACCGCGAGTACCTCGACGGGAGCGACGAGGCCCAGGGAGTGATGGAAGACCTGGCCGACCGCGTCCGATCCGGCGAGGATGTCGCACTCGTCTGCTACGAGAACACCGACAGCAAGCGGTGCCACAGGACGGTTCTGAGAGACCGGATAGCGGAACGGATCTGAGACCCCGGTCCGGACGGATCCGAGCGTCGGCGGTCCCTCAGCGCCCGGGACCGTCTGCGATCACGATGGTCGCGTCGAGGCGCCCGTAGGTCACCGGAATTTCGCGCTCGACCGGCAGGTCCAGCAGGTCGGGACTTGTCGTCAGGAGGGCGGCCGTACGCCACCGGCCCGCCCCGAGGTTCTCGGAGAACGACTCGTAGAGCGCCGCCATGTCGCCGACCGTCCGGATCCCGAAGGGGAGGTTCGAGACGACCACGTCGGCGTCGACGTCTACCTCGGTGGCGTCGCCCTCCTCCACCTCGACCACCCCGTCCAGCCCCGCGGCCTCGGCGTTGACCCGGCCACACCGCACCCACCGCGACTGCTCGTCGATCCCCCGGTAGGAGCCGGGGATCGCCCCCTCGTCGTCGGGGTCGTCCTCCCGCGATGGAGCGTCGCCGGGCGGATCCTGGACGGGATCGGAGTCGGACGGGTCCAGGAACGGCAACCGCTCGTAGGCGTACCCCCGGTCGGGGTCGGGCGGCCGGCCGGCGGCCCAGAGTGCCGCCTCGGTGGGGATGGTCGCCGATCCACACATCGGGTCCAGCACGTCGTCGCCCGGTTCGAACCCCGCGAGGCGCAGTAGCTGGTGGGCGATGGTCGGTCGCAGGGGGGCGTCGTGCTCGCAGACGCGGTAGGGCCGCCGGTGGAGCGACCGCTCGCCCGTCGTGTCGATCCCCAGGAGGTAGCGGTCGTCGCGGACGAACGCCCGGAGGACCTGGTCGGGGTCGTCCAGGTCGACGGGGATCCGTGTTCCGGCCGTCTCCCGCAGGCGGTCGACGACGGCCTGGCCGGCCCGGTCGCCGACGTCGACGCTGGTGAACTCGTGGTGGCCGTGGCGGGTGGCGCGCACTCCGAACGACCGCTCCGGATCGAAGTACTCCTCGAACGGGACCGCCCGGGTCGCGTCGTAGACGTCCTCGATGGCGTCGACCCGCCCGTCGGCCACCTGGACGAGTACCCGGTGGAGGCCCCGCGACCGGCGGTTGAGCGCGAAGGCCGCCGACGCCGGGGCCGAGAAGCCGACCGCTCCGCGGTAGACCCGCTCCGCGTCCGCGCCCACGAGTTCCTCGATTTCGCGGCAGGCGACTCGCTCGAGACCGGGGTTGGTCGTCGCCAGGAACTCGTGGTCGTCGGTCACTGGTCCGGATCCGGGTCGGGTCGACGTAAGGGGTGCGATCCTGCTGTTCGTCTCGCTGGCGCTGTTCCTCGTCGTGGTCACGGCCGCCCGGTTCGGGAGCCGCACCAGGACCATCGACGTCGACGGCACCCTCCCGCCCTCTCGGGGCCAGAGGCGAGTCCCCGGTCCTCGACGACATGCGGATCTGGCTCGGGATCGCCGTCTTGCTCGTGGTGCTGGCCTACGGGCTCCCCATCTACGACATGATCAGCAACGGGATCCTGAACCCCGGGAGCGCGCCCATCGGCGTCTGATCCCGGGACCGTTCCCGGGATTCCGACGGACGAAGCGTCAACCGACCGCCGCCCACGAACCACGAACCCCCGAATGACCGGAAACCAGCCACGGACGAGGACGAGACCCGCCAGGAGCGACGGCCAGGGATCCGGCGACGGGGACGCCGACCAACCGACCCCGGACGCCGAACCGGACGCGGAGGACGGGGACCCGATCGACCCCCCGGAGTCGGAGCCGGAGGGGTCCCGGCCGGAGGCCCCGGACCCGCCGGAGTCCGACGGCGACCCCTCCCCCCGGTGGTTGATCCGCCTGATGATCGCACTGGCCATCGGCATCCCGGTAGCGATAGAGGGCCGGACGCTGATCGGACTGGTCGAGCGCGGGCTCTTCGGGGGCGGCGGCGACGGGAGCGACCCGGGGACGACCACCCGTGGGGGCGGGGTCGGGGTCGGGGACGACCTCCTGTCCTCGACCCCCCAGTCGGAGACCGTCAAGGACGCGTTCGTCTCGACGGCGGGCGGCACCCGCACGTTCACCCTGGCGGTCACCGTCGAGAACGCCGGCGAGCGCCCCTACGAACTGCGGATCGGTGACCTCCGGACCGTCGACGGCCCGACCGTCGCGGGGGAGCGCTCGACCGGACGGATCCCGGCCGGGGAGTCCCAGTCGGTCGTCATCCGGTGGGACCTCCCCGACGGTACGGACCCCGACGAAGTCCGGGTCGAGGGAACGACCTACGAGGACGACTCGCCCGCCGGCGAGGTGGCGGGGTGGGTGCGGATCGGACCCGTCGCGAGGCGGTAGCCGGTCACCGTCGAGGAAGCCGCAGTATCCTAAAGAGACGCTTTAGCTAGAGGTCGTATTTAGTGGGCAGGCGTCGACGACTTAGACGTGACCCGAGACGACACCCACGACGCCGCCGGTACCGCCGCCCCGAGCGACGGCGTCGCCGCCGTTGCGGCCCGGATCGGTGCCGCGGCCGCGTTCTGGGTGGCGGTCGCGCTTCCGGTGGCCCTCGTCGCGTTGCTCGCCGGCGGCATCGAGCGACCGACCGACGTCGCGACCTTCCTGTTGCTGGTCGGCGTCAACGGGACGGCCCTCCTCGCCGGCCACGGGTACGCCGACCACGAGAGCCAGCGGTGATCTGCCGGCCGCGGGTACGCCGACCACGAGAGGCAGCGGTGATCCGCCGGCCGCAGGGACGCCGACGGCCGCAGGGACGCCGACGGCCGCAGGGACGCCGACGGGGGCCCACAAAGACGGGCCCTCGATCCCCCTACATCTACGCCCGGTCCTCGGGGAGGTCCCGGCCCTCCATCGTCGCGCTCCCCTCCGTCATCGCCTCCAGGCGCTTCGCCATCTCCTCGTAGTGGCGCCTGACGTCGGCCGAGAGCCGCTCCAGTTCCCCCGCGTCCACGGTGAGGCCGTAGATCCCCTCCAGGGCACCGACGAACAGCAGAGCGGCCTCCAGGTCCGGGCCGGGCGGGTGACTCGGGGTGACCAGCGCCCCGGTCGGTGGCGCCGATCCCTCGGCCGTACGGCTCAGTAGTTCGCCGTGGGCCCCGTCGAGGAAGCCCCCGCCGAGCGCCTGGACGTCGGTGTCCGAGAGCCTGCGCTCCCGGTACTCGTCGGTCGCGACGTAGTAGACGGCGTGTTCCTCCGGGGCGTGGGGATAGGGGACGCCGGCCAGCAACGTCACCTCCTCGATCCCTGCCTCCTCCGCCCAGGCGAGGATCCCATCGGCGTACGCCTCGGAGGGGCCGACGGGGACGAACAGTTCCCCGACCAGGACCGTCAGGTCGGACCCGGGAGCGCCGTAGAGCCTCGTGTGGGGCCGGGGGCGGCCCTCGCTGAACGGGGCCAGCGAGGGAACGCCGTGGGCCGAAACGTGGCCGATGGGGTCGACGTCGATGTGTTCGACGAGGTAGTCCGCCGCCGCCAGTCCGGCAAGCGCGGGGATCGAGACGCCGACGACCAGTCAGTCGCCGTGGTCGCGTCCGCCGGGACGGACACCTCGAAGGAGGGATCGGTTGCCATGGCCCCGCTAGCACGTCCCACCTATTGAGCGTCGGCCCGGGGGATCCGGTCGCCGGGTCGCCCCGACTACTTCGACCCGGTCGCGGGGCCCCCGATGATCCCGAGGGGCGGGTCACAGCGACCCCGGGGTTCGGATCAGTCGTCGCCGACGAGAAGCCACCCGTCCCCGGACTCCCTGACAGCGATACCCCGGTCGAACGCACCGAGCAGTTCGATGGAGGACTCGACGTGGTCGGTCACCTCGGGGATCAGGACCCGCCCACCGCAGAGCCCGAGGAACGGGAGGAGCTGGTCAGCCATGTGCTCGTCGACGGCCCCGGGCCCGGCGTGGAACTCACGGGCCGCCCCGGCGGCCGCCTCGCCCACCGCCTCGGCCGGCCGGCCCGGTTCGCCCAGCGAGTCGAAGCCGGCGATGGCGGTCCCGTAGTCGACCCGGACCGCGACGGAGGACCCGGGACAGTCGGCCGCGACGGACGCAGTCGTGACGTCCGCGACGTCCACGCCCGACTCGCGGAGTGCCTCGGCGGCCGCCTCGGCCTGGCACCGTGCGACGTCGTCGTCCGAGAGCCGCCAGTCGGCCGCCGAGTAGACGCGGGCCACCTCTCGTTCTCCCCGATCGCCGAGGGTGGGCGTCACCGTCGACGGTGCCAGCGAGAGGCGCGCCCGCCCGCCACCCGTCGGGTAGTAGCCGACGCGGTCGACGTCGACGGCGGCCTGGAGCCCCGCCCGCCGGAGGAGCGGGAGCTTCACCCGACGGTAGTAGGCCATCGTCGGCGACCACTTCACCGCGGTTCCGCCGGTGGCCGTCACGGCGATGGGGTCCGGCGTGGCGACCGCGAGGGGCAACACTGCGTCGAACAGAAGCGTCACGCTCCCGGCGGTGGGAATGTCGACCTCGTACTCGCCGCCCCGGACCGCGCCCGGTTCGAAGACGACCCGCCCGGATCCGAGTTCGTCCCCCTCTACGTCGGCGTCCGCGATCCGTCCCAGCACCCTGACCGCCGCGAGGTGCTGGTGCTCGAGGCCCGGTTCCGACCGGTTCCCGCGGACGTCCTCGACGGTCACCGGTTCGCCCGTGACCGCCGACAGCGCCAGGGCCGTCCGCACGACCTGCCCGCCGCCGATCCCGCCGTCGATCTCGATCACGCCGGTGGATAGAATTACCTGCAATAAAAGTCCGGCCGTCGCCGGGGACGACCGGGTCGGACGCCGATCGGGATCCGACCCCGGGACCAGGTCACCCCTGTTCGTGGCCGCACTCGGTGCAGGTCAACTCGAAGCGACCGCCTGCGAACCCCACGTCGTGGGTGCGTTCGGTCTCGCACTCCGGGCAGTGGGTCCGCGACTGGAGTTCGTCCCAGTCGTGCATCGCACCGGGGCCGCCGAGGGCCCACCCCCGGACCCGCTCCTCGCCCTCGTTCCGGCCGGTCTGGAACTCCCCCGGCGGGAACCGGATCAGTTCCCCCGCCTCGACCGTCACCCGGTCGCGGTCCGTCCCGACCTCGAAGGTCGCGGTCCCCGTCTCGACGTAGAAGACCTCCTCCTGGTCGTTGTGGCGGTGCAGACCGCCCGAGAAGGACTCGCCGGGACCGAGTTCGAAGTAGTTCATCGCGAAGTGCTCGGTCCCCAGCACCCGCGAGACCGGCTTGCGCACCTCGTGGACCTGCAGGGGGTTCGGTTCGTTCTCGACGTCCTCGATGGCCACCTTCTCCATGGACACCACGCCGGATCCCGGGCCGAAAAGTCCGGCGACGACGGGGAGCGAGGACGAGACCCCTGACAGATCCGACGACTCCGGTGGGACGCCGCAAGCGTACAGTAACCGGGCGGCGGGCGGGACGAGCGAACCGGCACGGGCCGCCCGAGGGCTTATACTCCTGGTGTCCATTGCCTGCCCCATGGAACACGAGGCGGAGGTACGGGGCGTCGGGGTCAGCGTCGGGGAGGAGGGCCCCGGCGCGCCCGCGGTCGTTCTGGAGGTCGACGACCGGATCGTCCCCATCTTCGTGAGTCCCGAGCAGGCCCACTCGATGCGACTCGCTAGGGACGGGATCCAGTACGAACGACCGCTCACTCACGACCTGTTCGTGGAACTGCTCACCGAGTTCGGCGGCGCGATAGACCGGGTCCGCGTCGACGACCTGGCCGACGGCACCTTCTACGCGAAGGTCGACGCCGAGAAGTACGAGGGGGGCGAGCGCGACTCGTTCGTCTTCGACGCCCGGCCCAGCGACGGGATAGCGCTGGCGCTCCGGGTCGACTGTCCGATCGTCGTCGCGGACGACGTGGTCGAGGAGGCCGGACGACCGGCGACCGAGTTCGACGTGGAGGACGACCGGAGCGACCCCGAGGACCGGTTCCGGTAGTCCGGCGGTCCGGGACGGAGGGGGTATCGGGGGTGAGAAGGGGCTATCGGGGATGAGAAGAGGCTATCGGGGATGAGAAGAGACAGTACCGATCCAGATCCGGGCGGGTCCGACGCGACGGGTGCCGGATCCCGTTGCTTGCGGACGGTCGAAACCGACTGCGAACGGACGTCCCCGGGACCTACTCCAGGCGGACGTCCGCGGTGATCTGTTTCGAGAAGGTCATCTCGTCGCCGTCGACGACGCGGACCCGTTCGCCCTGGTCGATTTCCTTGCCGTTGACCTCCAGGGTGTTCCGCCCGATCTTGGTGGCGAAGAACTCGCCGTCCTCGCGGTCGAACCGGACGTGCTCCCGGTGGACGTACCGGGACTTCTGTTCGGGCATGCCGCCGTCGATCATCGCCTGGCGGACCTCGCCGCCGACCTTGTCCCCGTCGCTGGCACGGATCTCGCGGCCCACGACCCGGATGACGACCTCGGTGGGCACCGATTCGCGCCCCTCCTTGCCGGTCGGGTCGCCGATGGCCGGTGCGGGGTCCGGTGCCCCATCGCCCGGTTGCCCGCCGGCGTCCGACCCGGACTCGCCGGCACCGATGGCCGGCGCGGGGTCCGGCGTCGCGTCCGCCCCGTCGGACGGGCCCGAACCGGAGGATCCCGACCCGGGGGAGGCGGGACCGGTGGACTGACCGCCGGCGTCGGATCCCGACGCCGGGGTGCCGCCCGTCCCCCCGGTACCGCCGGCCGATCCGCCAGTCCCGCCGCCGGATCCCCCGGTCGCGGCACCGCCGCCGGCCGCGGCACCGCCGGACATCTCCTGGATGGCCTCCTCCAGGTCGACCCGGCAGTTGGGACAGACGAACCGCATCTCCTCCGGGATGGAGGTCAGGTCCTTCCCGCAGTCCGGACACTCCTCCAGGTCCTCGGTGGTCATCTCGCCCGCTGCGGGCTCCTCCTCCTCGGGCTCCGCTTCCTCGTCCGGGAGGTCGATCCCGCAGACGGGACAGAGCGTGAGTTCGTCGGGCGGGATCCGCGAGAGGTCGGCCCCACAGTCGGGACAGGTCCGCTCGTCGCCGGATCCGCCAGCCGACGCGGATCCGCCGCCGGACGTGGATCCTGCACCCGATCCGGATCCGCCGCCTGACGTGGACCCACCGGTCGATGGGCCCGTGTCGGACCCGCCGCCGGGCGGGGTGCCGGTCGAACCGACACCGGGTGCGTCACCCGTGGACCCGCCGGACGTGGGACCCGTCGAACCGCCGCCCGAGGAGGTCCCCGTCGAACCGCCGTCACCGGGCGAACCTATCGTTGCGGGTCCCTCGTCGTCCGTCGGTCCCTCGTCCTCTACCGGGGATCCCGCTCCCCCCGTCGCGGCGTCCCCGACCGGGTCGTCGGGGCCGGCGTCTGCCGATTCGTCGACGCCGATCCCCCCGGTCGTTCCACCGATCCCCCCGGACGACCCCGTACCGCCGTCGTCGGCCTCGCCGTCGGAATCCCCGGGCACTATCGCCGTGTCCTCGAACCCGTCCGGTTCGTCGGAAATCGGGGGATCGTCGGGGACTGTGATGTCGTCGTCGCTATCGTCCTCGGAGGGGTCCGGTACCGACAGGTCGTCGTCCGACGCTTCGGGGACGGCGACGTCGTCGTCCGAGGCTTCCGGTACGCTCACGTCGTCGTCCGAGGCCTCGGTGGCGGGGTCGTCGGCGTCGCTGGAGACGACATCGGGATCCTCGAAGGCGTCCGACCCCGCGGGATCACCCCCTCCCGGTTCCTGTGCCCCGGCGTCGTCGGCGGGTGGGTCGTCGTCGGACGCCCCGGCGTCGTCGTCACCACCCGACCCGACGGGGAGTTCGCTCCCGCAGACGGGGCAGTCGTCCAGTCGTTCGGGCGGTACGCGAGAGAGGTCGGCACCGCACCCGGGACACTCCTCTACGTCCGTCCCCCCGTCCGGTTCGTCCGATCCGTTCCCGGCCTCTTCCTCTATCACTTCCCCACACGACTTACAGAAGTTCGCCTCGGCTCTGTTGGCGCTACCGCAGTGTGGGCAGGACTTCGTCGAGACGTTCCCAGAGGGGTCCCCTGCCATCGATCGTCTAACAATGGTCACCGGGTTCTAATAACAGTTTTCAAGAACCCGGCGGGATCCAGAAATCGAACCGTACCGATCCGGTGGGATCCAGAAGTCGGATCCTACCGGCGGGCACCGGCGGTTTGCGGGGAATATCCCCTGGAGGAGTCAGCGATCGCCGGTGACGACCTCTCCCGAGGCCGTCCCGGTGCCCGAGGAGAGTTTCACTCCGGCGTCGACGCTCGTGTGGACCCCAGTGGAGACGTCGTCGCCACAGACGATGCCGAACCGTTCCCGGCCCGTGGAGACGAGGGTGTTGTTCACCGCCACCTCGACGGCCTCGCCGTCGCGCCCCTCGTCGTCGACGACGGTGCCCGTCCCGAAGTCCGCGTTCCGCCCGACGACGCTGTGACCCACGTACGAGAGGCGGTCGACCGTCGACCCCGACATGAGGACGCTGGCGTGGACCTCGGTCGCGTGGCCCACCCGGACGTCCCGTCCGAGGAGCGTCGGTCCACGGACGTAGGCGTTCGGACCGACCTCTGCCCCGGCCCGGACGAGGACGGGTCCCTCGACGACCGCACCGCGTTCCACGACCGCGTCCTCTGCCACCACGACGTTCCCCCGGAGGTCCGCGTCGCCGTCGACGTTCCTGCGGCCGCGGATCGACCGGTCGAGGTCGGACAGGACCGCCTCGTTGGCCGACAGGAGCTCCCAGGGGCGGTCGACGGTCCGCCACCGGCCGACCCGGACCGCACGGACGTCGTTCTCGCGGCAGACCCGCGAGAGGACGTCGGTCAGGTCCCGTTCGCCCCGTTCGGCCTCCTGGGCCGCGACCCCCTCCAGTGCCCCGGCCGGGAAGGCGTAGGCTCCCGCGTCGACAAGGTCCGACGCCGGATCCTCCGGTGCCCCGACGACGCCGGTCACGAGGTCCCCGTCCGTGCGGAGGACGTCGTGCCCCGCCGGGTCCTCGACCCGGAACCCGGCGACTGCCGCCGACCCCGCGTAGAGGTCCGCCAGGTCGGCCGGGTCGTAGAGGGTGTCGCCGTTGAGCACGACGAACGGCGCGGGTTCGAGGTGTTCACGGGCCGAGAGCACGGCGTCGGCGGTGGCCCGTCGTCGCTGCTGGACGGCGTAGTCGATTGCGACGCCGCGGTACTCGTCGCCGAAGTGGTCCCGGATGGCGTCGGCCTCGAAGCCGACGACGACCACGAACCGTTCGGCCCCCGCTCCGACGGCCGCGTCGAGGACGTGTGCGAGCAACGGCCGGTCACCGACCGGGAGCATCGGCTTCGGGCGGCGGTCGGTCAGCGGTCGCATGCCGGCCCCCCGACCGGCCGCGAGCACGACAGTCTGCATGGGCGCCCCGACTCATGGGCGAACTATAGGGATTGCGCTCGGGGATCCCCGGTCCACGTCCCATCTTCCGGGGCGGGGATCCCCGGTCCACGTCCGACGCCCGGATGCTCGGGATCGGTCCGCACCCCGGTCGCGTTCCCAGGCCACGCCGACCCAAGCTTTAGTCGTCCGGGCCACCAGACGGATATCACACGGATGGACGACACCCCCGAGGCCTCCCGGGCGACCGAAACGCGGGACGAGGGAGGGAGGCCGACCACCGACGCCGCCGGACGCTGGGAGGATCCGGCCGCCGAGGAGCGGAGCGACTACGACTACGAGGGCGGGGAGGTCGAGCGCCCGGACCTCCTGGCGGCCCTGGAGCGCAGGGTGGAGGGCGAGGTCAGGTTCGACAGCTACACCCGGCAACTGTACGCCACCGACGCCAGCGCCTACGAACGCCTGCCGGTCGGCGTCGTGGCACCCGTCTCGACCGACGACGTCGCCGCCGTCGTGGAGTACTGCGCCGGGGAAGGGATCCCGGTGCTCCCCCGGGGCGGCGGGACGAGTCTCGCCGGACAGGCGGTCAACGAGGCCGTGGTGCTCGACTGCAAGCGCCACATGGACGACCTGGTGTCCGTCGACCCGGACGGCGCGCAGGCGACCGCCGGACCGGGAATAACGCTCGCGCGCCTGAACGACCGCCTCGAACCCCACGGGCTGAAGTTCGCGCCCGACCCGGCGTGGGGCGACAAGAGCGTCCTCGGCGGGTGCATCGGCAACAACTCCACCGGCTCCCACTCGCTGAAGTACGAGAAGGCGGACGGCTACCTGGAGGAGTGCGAGGTCGTCCTCGCGGACGGGACCGTGACCACGTTCGGGTGGCTGGACCTCGACGACCTCCGGAAGCGGGCGGCCGCCGTCGCGGAGGTGCCCGACCCGAGCCTCGAACAGCGAGTGTACGCCGAGGTGGCGCGGATACTGGACGAGGAGGTGGACGAGATAGACGCCCGCTACCCGGACCTCAAGCGCAACGTCTCGGGGTACGGCCTCGACCGGCTGGTGGCCGACGCCCGGGACCACGGCGCGGTGAACCTGGCACGCCTCCTGGCCGGGAGCGAGGGGACCCTTGCGATCGTCACCGAGGCGACCGTCTCCCTGGAGCCGATACCCGAGGCCAAGAGCGTCGTCATGCTCACCTACGACGGCGTGATGGCCGCGATGCGAGACGTTTCACCGATCCTCGAACACGACCCGTCGGCGGTGGAGGTGATGGACGACGTGTTCCTCGACCTGGCCCGGGAGACCGCCGAGTTCGGCGACCTGGTCCGGGACCTCCCTGAAGGGACGGAGTCGACCCTCCTCGTCGAGTTCTACGCCGATTCGCCGGAAGAGGGGCGTCGGAAGGTCGCGGACCTCCTGGCCGACCGGCTCCCGGGTGCGGACCCCGCGCGCGACCCCGCTGACGGGGCCGGGGAGACGACCGACGACCCGGTCCACGCCGTCGACGCCCTGGAGGCGTACGACCCCGACCGGCAGGCGCGGTTTTGGAAGATGCGGAAGGCGGGCCTCCCCATCCTGCTCTCCCGGACCGGCGACGAGAAGCACGTCTCGTTCATCGAGGACGCCGCGGTCCCGGCCGACCGCCTCCCGGAGTACGTCGCCGACCTCCGGGACCTGCTGTCGGCCCACGACACCTTCGCCGCCTACTACGCCCACGCCGGTCCCGGCGTGTTGCACGTCCGACCCCTGCTGAACCTCAAGACGGAGGCGGGCGTCGAGGCGATGGCCTCCATCGCCGAGGGCGTGACCGACCTCGTCCTGGAGTACGGGGGGTCGGTGTCGGGCGAACACGGCGACGGACGGGCACGGACGAAGTTCAACAGGAAGCTCTACGGGGACGACCTCTGGGAGACGTTCCGGGACCTGAAAACCGCCTTCGACCCGGACTGGATCCTCAACCCCGGCCAGGTGGTCTACCCGGAGCGCGACCCGACGGAGCCGACCGAACACCTCCGGTTCGACCCGGACTACGAGTTCGACGCCGGCTTCGACCCGGTCCTGGCCTGGGAGAACGAGAACGGCTTCCAGGGGATGGTCGAACTCTGTCACGGCTGTGCCGGCTGTGCCGGTCACCAGGACACAACCGGCGGCGTGATGTGCCCGACCTACCGGGCCGCCGAGGAGGAGGTGACCACCACCCGGGGCCGGGCGAACATGCTCCGTGCGGCGATGGACGGCGACCTGCCCGACGACCCGTTCACCGACGAATTCGTCAACGAGGTGCTGGACCTCTGTGTGGGCTGCAAGGGCTGCAAGCGCGACTGCCCCAGCGGCGTCGACATGGCGAAGCTGAAGGCCGAGGTGGTCCACGAGTACCACCGGCGGGAGGGGGTGTCCCTCCGGGAGCGCCTGTTCGCCGACGTCGAGCGGGTCCTCTCGCTGGGGAGCGCGCTCGCACCGGCCTCGAACTGGGCGATGGATCTTCCGGGCGCAGGGTGGGCGATGGAGAAGACCGTCGGCGTCGCCCACGAGCGATCGTTCCCCGCCTTCCGGCGCAACACCTTCCCTCGAAGGCGGCGTCGTCGACCAGCGCCTCGAGAGTCTCGTACTCGTCGGGGGGCGCCACGACGTCAAGGCCGAACGGCGTCTCCGACAGCGGCCGCCCCGCCTACTCGATGGGACTGCTCGACGACGCCCGGGAGACGGCCCGGGAGAACGTCGCGGCCCTGGCCCCCCGGATCCGGGAGGGCTGGGACGTCGTGACCGTCGAGCCATCGGAGGCGGTGATGTACCAGGTGGACTACCCCGACCTGTTCCCGGTCGGCGGCGATACCGACGTCCCGCGGCCCGGCGAGGAGGACGAACCGGAGGGTTCTGCCGCCGCCGACGGCGGATACTCCCGGAGGGAGACGGAACCGGCGGGATCGAACGGGCGCGACGACCCCCGAGAAGCGGTCCCCGACGTCGAGGCCGTCGCGAACAACACCTACGGCGTCGTGGAGTACCTCGACGTGTTCGGGCTGGACGGGTCGCTGACCGTCGACTCCGCCGGCGGATCCCTCGCCTACCACGGCCACTGCCAGCAGAAGGCGACGAAGAAGGACCACCACGCCGTCGGCGTCCTCCGCCGTGCCGGCTTCGCGGTCGACCCCCTGGACTCCGGGTGCTGTGGCATGGCCGGGAGCTTCGGGTACGAGGCGGAGCACTACTCGATGAGCATGGCCATCGCCGACCTGCTGTTCGACCAGCTAGACCGGTCCCCCGCCGACCGGGTCGTCGCCCCCGGCGCCTCGTGCCGGACCCAGCTGGAGGAGTACGACGACGGAACACCGCCCCACCCGGTCGAGGTGCTCGCGGACGCGCTCGCGGAGCCGGAGTGAGCGACTCACTCCCGGAGTCCGAGTGATCGGCCAGGGTCCCCACTCTCGCCCGGTTCTCGGGACCGCTCGCGGACCCCTCGAACCACCTACCCAGTTAGGCACCGGGTATAGGGAGGTTCGACCCCTGGATCGGACATGGACGAAGAGACCGAAGATCGGGAGAAGGCGGACGAACTGCGGGAGATCTTCATGACCGTCAGCGGCGACGGGACGGTCACCGAACACCAGGAGGAGGGCCCGTCCTACGAGGCGGTCGACGGCACGGACGACGGGACCGACGAGGTGGAGTCGGCGACGGAGGCCGCCCTCGACGAGGCCATCGAAGGGGCGGAGGCGCCCAAGCCGGGCGTTCCCGCCGACGGCGCGGTGTAGACCACCCCAGGGCGGTTCCAGACGGGATATTCTCGCGTTCGCCACGGGTCCCGAGCGACGAGCGATCCCGCGAGGCCCGCCATTCGGGGACCCCGACCGGAACGGCGATGGCCCACGATCCGTGGATCCGGACCGGAACGGCGATCCGTGAAGCGGGAAGCTAAGTACTCCCCGGTCGGAGGGTCGGCCAATGACGCTGTTCGGTACGGCCGGGATCCGTGGTCCGGTCCGGGAGACGGTGACGCCGGAACTCGCCCTGCAGGTGGGGCGGGCGGCCGGGCGCGACGGGGACGCGTTCGTCCTCGCGCGCGACGGTCGCGAGACGGGACCAGCACTGGTGGCCGCCGTCGAGGTGGGCATCGAGAGCGCGGGCGCGGACGTCTACCGGGCGGGACAGCTACCGACCCCGGCGCTCGCGTTCGCGTCGCGGGGTCGTCACGGCGTGATGGTCACCGCGAGCCACAACCCGCCGCAGGACAACGGGATCAAGGTCTTCGAGGACGGCGTCGAGTACGACCGCGAGGGCGAGCGACGGATCGAGAACCGGGTCGGGGGTGGCGACCCCCCGACGACCTTCGACGAGTGGGGCAAGCCCGGCACGGTCGACGTGATCGGCGAGTACCGCGACGCCGTGGCCGACTACGCCCGCCGGGCGGCGACCGGGGCGGTCGCGTTCGGGGCCGGATCCGTCACGGAGTCCGGCGAGGAGGGCGAAGGGGAGAACCCCCTGGACGGCCTGGCGGTCGTCGTCGACTGCGGCAACGGGATGGGGTCGCTGGCCACCCCGCAGGTACTGACCTCGCTGGGGGCGGAGGTGGACGCCCTGAACGCCAGCGTCGACGGCCACTTCCCGGCCCGCGAGTCCAAGCCGACCCCGGAGAGCCTCGCCGACGCCCGGCGGTACGTCGAGGAGGGCGAGTTCGACCTGGGCATCGGCCACGACGGCGACGCCGACCGGACCGTCGTCATCGACGGGGACGGCGAGGTGGTCCACGAGGACACCGTCCTGGCCGTCCTCGCAGAGCACTACGTCGACGTGGCCGACGTCGCGGATCCGGTGGTCGTGACCACGCCCAACGCCTCCGGCCGGATCGACGAACGGGTCGAAGCCGCGGGCGGGCGGGTCGAACGGGTCCGACTGGGTGCGCTCCACGAGGGGGTCGCGGCCGCCGAGGACGGCGGGGGAACGGTCGTCTTCGCCGGCGAGCCCTGGAAGCACGTTCACACCGCATTCGGCGGGTGGATCGACGGCGTGACCAGCGCCGCCGTGGTGTCGTGCCTGGTCGCCGACGCCGGGGGGATCGGCCCGCTCCGGGACCCCGTGACGGAGCGTCCCTACCGGAAGGTCAGCGTCGAGTGTCCGGACGCGCTGAAGGGCGAGGTGATGGACCGCCTGGAGACCGCGCTCCCCGACCTGTTCCCCGAGGGCGACGTCGACACCGAGTACGGCGTCCGGGTGGACCTGCCGGACGGGTCGTGGGTGCTGGTCAGGCCAAGCGGCACCGAACCGTACGTCCGGGTCTACGCCGAGAGCGACGACGTGGACGAACTCGTCGAAGAGGCGAGCGCCACCGTCGAGGCGGCCGTGGCGGCCGCCGGCGAGTGAGCACGACGACGGTCCGGAGTGAGCGGGATCAGGCACGAAAACCAGTCAGTGACGGGGATCGGACCGACGTTCCGGGTTGACGGGGGAGCCCCCAGTTCCGGTACAGCGAGGCGTGCTCGCGCCAGGTCACAGCGTCTCCCACCCCGACGGTTCGGGAGGTTTCGGGGAGACCCGGTAGCCCTTGGTATGTGATCACGTGTGAAACGACGGTTTTACAACCGCGTCCTGCGTTCGGTCGAACGATGTCGAGGGAACCGGACAGGCGGACGGTGTTGAAGGGCGTCGGAACAGTCGGGATCGGAGGGATACTGGCGGGGTGTACCCAGACCGGCGGTGACGGTGGCGACGACGGCGACGGTGGAGCCACCACGACCGAGGGCACGACCCAGACGACCCAGAGGTGCGCCGACTCGATAGACGTCGACGTCGGGATGGTGTACGCGACGGGTGGCCTGGGGGACCAGTCCTTCAACGACTCGGCTCACCGTGGCGTCCAGCGGACCGAGTGCCAACTGGGGATATCGTACCAGAACAGCCAGCCAGAGACCGTCTCGGAGTTCAGCACGCTCCAGCGGAACTTCGCGACGGAGAGCAACCCCGACTACGACCTGGTCTGCTGTATCGGGTTCCTGCAGAACGAGGCGCTGACGGAGAACGCCGACAACTACCCGGACCAGCAGTTCATGACCGTCGACTTCGTCCCGATGCGGGACACCGACGGCGACGACGAGGGCGACGAGCAGTTCGACAACGTCGCCAGCTACACGTTCAAGGAACACGAGGGGTCGTTCCAGGTCGGGCACCTCGCCGGACTGTTGACGACCGAGGAACTGTCGGCAGGCGGCGGCGAGACCGACCCGAACGAGACGAAGGTCGGGTTCGTCGGCGGCGTCGAGGCACCGCTGATCGAGCGGTTCGAGGCGGGGTACAGGGCCGGCGTCCAGTACGCCAACGAGAACGTCGACGTCTCGTCGTCCTACGCCGGCGACTTCTCGGCCCCGGACGTCGGGAAGGAAACCGCACTCTCGATGTACGACGAGGGCGTGGACGTCATCTACCACGCCGCCGGCGGAACCGGTGCGGGCGTCTTCCAGGCGGCCCGCGAGGAGGAGCGCTACGCCATCGGCGTCGACTCGGACCAGTCGGTCAGCACGGAGTTCGGGGACGTGATCGTCGCCTCGATGGTCAAGCGCGTGGACAACGCCGTCTTCACGTCTATCGAAAACGTTGTCGAGGACAACTTCCAGGGCGGGAACAACGTCGCCCTCGGCCTGGAGCGTGGCGGGGTCGAGGCCGTCATGGGCTCCCAACTCGGCTCGGCGATCCCCCAGGACGCCCTCGACGCCCTGGACGAGTCCAGGCAACGGATCGTCGCCGGGGAGATCTCCGTCCCGACGGACCCCGACGACGTCTGAGGCGCCCCGGGGCAACCGCACAAGCTTTTTCCGCGCGGACTCCTCCCCCCAAGCCACCCGGATGGACGAATCCCGCGCCGCTCGGATAGACGAACCCCGCACCGCTCGGCGACGGTTCCTGCGAACCCTGGCGGCGGCGGGCCTTGCGACCGTCGCTGGCTGTGGTGGGGGCGGTGACGACGGCAGTCCGGGGCGAACCGACCGAACCGCGACCGTCACGAGTCCGACGCGGACGACCACGGACCGGGAGACGGATACGGACCGTCGGACTGCGACCGACCGGCAGACGACCACCGACCGGGGGACCGACGACACTCCGACGGATACCCCCGGCGGTGGCGACCGAGGGATCGATCCGGCGGTCGTCGCCGGTATCGAGCGGCGGGCGGTGCCCATCGAAGGGGTCGACCCCGATACGTCGGGAGACGACCTCTCCGCCGTCGCGGACGTCCTCGCCGACGCCACCGTCGTCGGGATGGGCGAGGCGACCCACGGAACCTGGGAGTTCCAGGCGATCCGGCACCGTCTGGTCAGGACGCTCGTCGCCGAGCACGGGCTCGGGGCGGTCGCGTTCGAGGACAACTTCGCGGGCCTCCGGCCGGTCGACGAGTACGTCAGGCACGGCGAGGGCGACCTCGACGCCGCGATGGACGCGTTCGGGGACTACATCTTCCACACGGAGGAGGTCCGGCGCATGCTCGCGTGGCTGCGATCGTACAACGACGGCCGACCGCCCCGCGACCGCGTCGGCGTGTACGGCCTCGACATGCAGACCGCCGGCGACGCGACCGGGCGGATCCGGGCGTACCTCCAGGAGGTCGATCGGGCGTACCTCGACGACGTCGACGAGCGACTGGACGGGGTCGTGGCGTCGGACGACCGCCAGTTCGACGAGGGAGAGGTGGAGACGCTACTCGACCTCGCCGCTGACCTTCGAGCCCGGTTCGAGAACCGTCGCGCGTCGTACGTCGCCGCGAGTTCGCGGGCGGAGTGGGAGCTCGCACTCCGGAACGTCCGGGTGATCGAACAGAGCGGGCTCCGGGGCGAGGCCATGCTGGAGGGATCGACGGCCAGGGAGAAGCTCCGACTGGGGTTCGAGGTCCGCGAGCGGACGATGGCCGAGAACGCACGCTGGGTCGCGGAGTTCGTCGACGGACCGGTCGCGTTCTGGGCACACAACACCCACGTCGCCCGAGGGACTCGGGACGAGGGTCCCGACGGCGACCCCCCGCCGACCCAGGGGGAGTTCCTCGCGAGGGCCTACGGGTCCGACTACTACCCGCTCGTCCTGACGTTCGCCCGGGGGTCGTTCGCGGCGCGTCTGCGGGGCGGCGCCCTCGGTCGTCCCGAGGTCGAGGATCCGGTCGACGGAACGGTCGCCGAGGTGTGCGCCGAGGTGGAGCACCCACGGTTCTTCCTCGACTTCGAGGCGGTGAGCGCCGACACCGACGTCGCGACCTGGCTCGATCGGACACACGGCCTGCACAACGTGGGACTCACGTGGGGAGGGAGCGTCGACGTGAACGAGTTCCGACCGCGGGCGGACGCGGACGGGCTCGTCTTCGTGGAAGAGACTACGCCGACGGAGGCGACGGAGGGAGACGGCGGTCGGATCGGACGACGCTCCGGGCGAACAGTCCCGTGAGACGCTCGACGGAGGGCTACCCTCCGTCGTTCTGGCCGAGGAGTTCGTCGGCGGCCGGACGCTCCGGGAGCGACGGGACCACGTCGAACTCCGTCACCGACAGCGCCCCGGCGGCACACCCGAAGCGGGCGGCGTCGACGGGCGATCGCCCCTCCGCCAGGGCGACGGCGAATCCCGCGTTGAACGCGTCGCCGGCACCGGTCGTGTCCACCGGATCGACGGAGGGGGCCGGCACCCGTTCGGGGGTCGCCCCGTCGTCGACCAGGGCGCCGTCGTCGCCGAGGGTGAGTACCACCGTCCCGACCCCCAGTTCGCGGAGGCGAGCGGCGACGGCCTCGTCGTCGGCGTCGGCGTCCGGATCGAGGCCCGCGAGGATCCGTGCCTCCGTCTCGTTCGGCGTCAGGTAGTCGACCCCCGACAGCACCTCCGGGGGGAGTTCCCGCGCCGGAGCGGGGTTGAGCACGACGTCCAGGCCGGCGTCGTCCGCCGCCTCGACGGCGGCGGCGACCGGACCGTCGGGGATCTCTAGCTGGGTCAGGAGTACGTCGGCCGCGGCCAGTTCGTCGGCGGCACCCCCGACCGTCCCGCGGTCGACCCGCCCGTTGGCACCCGGGACGACTGCTATCTCGTTCTCGCCGTCCTCGTCGACGAAGACGACGCCGACGCCGGTGTGGTCGTCCACTTGCTGGACGGCACTCGCGTCGACGCCCTCGCGGTCCCAGAGGTCACGCGCGATTTCGGCGTGACGGTCGTCGCCGACGCAGCCGACGAACCTGGCGTCGGCCCCGAGGCGGGCCGCCCCGACGGCCTGGTTCGACCCCTTCCCGCCCACGACTTCCTCGAAGTTCGACCCGGTGACCGTCTCGCCGGGGACCGGGAAGCGCGGCATCTCGACCACGAAGCCGGCGTTGTAGCTGCCGACGACGGCGACGGTGGGGGATCCGTCCCGGTCGGGGGACGGATCCGCGTCCGTAGCGGACCCGTCGCCCCCTGCCTCACCGTTCCCGGAGGGTCCGTCAGTACTCCCCATCGCCCTCGCCTCCGGAGACGATCGCCACCCCGCTCGACGATCCCAGTAGCTCCGCGCCGGCGTCCAGCAGGTCGTTGGCGTCGTCGAGGGTGCGGATCCCGCCGCTGGCCTTGACGCCGACGTGCTCCGGGACGCGCTCCCGGAGGAACCGGACGCGCTCGACGGTTGCCTTCCCGCCCTCCCCCCAGCCGCTGGAGGTCTTGACGTAGTCGAACCCGGCCTCGACGGCCAGGTCCACCATCCGTCCTGCCTCGTCGTCGTCCAGGGCCCCGAGTTCGCACATCGCCTTGCAGGTGGCGTCCCCGCTGGCCTCGACGACCAGTTCCATCTCGGCCAGCAGGCGGTCGTCCAGCCCCGACTTCAGGAAGCCGACGTTGGGCATCACGTCCACCTCGGCGGCACCGGCGGCGACCGCGTCCCGCACCGCGACGGCCTTGGCGATCCGTCCGTCCCCGCCCATCGGGAAGCCGGCGGCCGAACAGACGGTGACGTCGGTCCCCGCCAGTTCCTCGCGGGCCAGGGGCACCCAGCACGGCAGGACCATCGCGCCGTCGAAGCCGTACTCCGCACACTCCTCGCAGAGTTCGCGGATCCGGTCGCGGTCCGCCGTGGGACCCACCTCGGTGTGCTGGATGGTCGCTGCCACGTCTGAGGGTGAGCGATCCATACCGGTGCGTCCCCGACCGCGGGCAAAAAGCCATCGCCGACGCGGATCCCCGGTCAGGGGTGATGCGGGGCAAACACTGATGCCCGGCCCGCCGGAGGTGGGAGCATGGACCGGCGGCGCGTCATCATCGACACGGACACGGCTGGCGACGACACCCAGGCGCTGGTGCTGGCGGCGCTCTCTGACCGCATCGAGGTCGAGGGGCTGACCATCGTCGCGGGCAACGTCGAGTTCGACCACGAGGTGGAGAACGCCAAGTACACGCTCGGCCTGGCGGGGAAGGCCGACGAGGTACCGGTCCACGAGGGAATCCGCTCGCCACTCCAGAAGGAGTACGAGACCGCCGAGTACGTCCACGGCGAGGGCGGCCTGGGTGGGGAGTTGTTCCCCGACACCGGCATCGAGTCGGCCGACGCCCACGCGGTGGACTACATCGTCGAGACGGCCCGCGAGAACCCCGGCGAGGTCACCCTTGTCTGTATCGGGCCGCTGACGAACGTGGCGATGGCCTGCAAGCGCGAACCCGACCTCGACGAGTTGCTCGACGAGGTGTGGGTGATGGGTGGCAACGTCAACTGCCTCGGGAACGTCACCCCGGCGGCGGAGTACAACTTCTGGGTCGACCCCGACGCCGCCAACGTCGTCCTGCGGGAACTCTCCACGACGATAGTGGACTGGGGCGTAACCGTCCGCGACTCGACGTTCGGCCCGGACACCCTGGGACGGATCGAGGACGCGGCGGAGGACTCGGAGTTCGCGGCGTTCTACGACACCATCACCCAGCAGGTCCGGGCGTTCAACCGCGAGGAGATGGGCGAGGACGCGACCACCCAGCCGGACTCGCTGGTCGTGGCCTGCCTGATCGAACCGGACCTGATAGAGGAATCGGGCGAGTACCACGTCGACGTCGACGAGCGCGAGGGGATGACCCGCGGCTACACGCTCGTCGACGAGACGGGCGTGCTGGACGAACCCGCGAACGCCCGGGTGGTTGAGTCCATCGACGCCGAGGGGTTCCGCCGCCTGTTCCTCGACGCCGTGATCCACGGCGACCCCGAGCGATCCCTGGCCTGAGCCGCGCCGACCCCGGCCGATCCCTGGCCTGAGCCGCGCCGACCCCGACCGATCCCTGGGCTGGCCGCGCCGACCCCGACCGATCCCTGACCTGAGCCAAGCCGACCCCGACCGATCCCCGTCCCGAGGGGTCGCTTCCCGACGCCGACGGAAATGCCGACAGGGTACTTGCTGGATGAACACCGGATCCCTGCCACTTGACACCCGGAACCGGCCGGACCGACGGGGGTGCATTTATCTTCCCGGCACGGAAAGCGGGTGACAGATGAGCGAACCGGCCGTGGTTATGGAGGGGATCACGAAGCGGTTCCCGGGCGTGGTCGCCAACGACGCGGTGGACTTCCGGGTCGAACGGGGCACGGTCCACGCGTTGCTCGGGGAGAACGGCGCGGGGAAGACGACGCTGATGAACGTCCTCTACGGGCTCTACGACCCCGACGCGGGGCGGATCCTCGTCGACGGGGAGGAGCGGTCGTTCGACACCCCGCGGGACGCCATCGACGCGGGCGTCGGGATGATCCACCAGCACTTCATGCTGGTCGACCCGATGACCGTCGCCGAGAACGTCGTCCTGGGGAACGAGCCGAGCAAGTGGTTCGGCCTGGCGGTCGACCGGGAGCGGGCCACCAGGGAGGTCCGCGAACTGGCCGAGGCCTACGGGTTCGACGTCGACCCGACCGCCACCATCGAGGAGGAAAGCGTCGGCGTCCAGCAGCGAGTCGAGATACTCAAGGCGCTGTACCGGGGCGCGGACGTGCTGATACTCGACGAGCCCACCGCAGTACTGACGCCCCAGGAGGTGGAGGACCTGTTCGCCGTCCTGGAGGAACTCACGGCGGAGGGGAAGACGGTGGTCTTCATCACCCACAAACTGGGCGAGGCGATGGAGGCCGCCGACGACATCACCGTCCTTCGGGACGGGGAGGCAGTCGGGACGGTCCCGGCCGCGGAGACGACACGCGAGGAACTCGCGGAACTGATGGTCGGCCGGGAGGTGCTCCTGGAGGTCGACTCCGACCCCGCCCGGCCGGGCGACGTCGCCCTCGCGGCCGAGGGGATCCGCGTCGAGGACCACCGCGGCGTCGACGTGGTCGACGGCGTGGACTTCTCGGTGCGCGAGGGCGAGGTGTTCGGCATCGCCGGCGTCGACGGGAACGGCCAGGCCGAACTCGTCGAGGCGATAACCGGGATGCGCGTCCCGGACGACGGGACCGTCGGGTTCCTCGGGGTCGACGTGACCCGGGCGTCCCGCCGGGAGCGCATCGACGCCGGGATGGCATACGTCCCCGAGGACCGACAGGAGCGGGGCCTGGTGATGGACTTCGACCTCGTCGAGAACGGCCTCCTCGGGAGCCAGCACTCCCCCCCGTTCGCCAGCGGCGGCGTGATCGACTGGGACCGGAGCCGCGACCACGCCGAGGCGGTCATCGAAACCTTCGACGTGCGACCCGGTGACCCCGACGCCGAGGCCGAGTCGCTGTCCGGTGGCAACCAGCAGAAGTTCGTCGTGGGCCGGGAGTTCAGCCGCGACCCCGCGCTCATCGTCGCCTCCCACCCCACGCGGGGCGTCGACATCGGCTCCATCGAGTTCATCCACCGCCAGTTGCTGGAGATGCGCGACGACGGGCGGGCGGTCGTGCTCGTCTCCTCGAAACTCGACGAGGTCCGACAGCTATCGGACCGCCTTGCGGTGATGTACGAGGGCGAGTTCGTCGGGACCGTCGACCCCGACGCGGTGAGCGAGGAGGAACTCGGCCTGCTGATGGCCGGGGAGCGACCCGACGGGGTCGAGGACCTGACGGTCCCGGTGTCGCCCGGTCCCGGTGACGGTGAGGGGGATCGGGCCCCCGAGGTCACGGGGCCGGCCGGCAGCGACGGGCCGGGACCGGTGGGGACGACCACGAACGAGGACGCCGTCGCCGCACCCGGATCCGACGGGAGCGAGAGACTGGACGAGGGAGAACCGTCCGACGGCGACGCCGGTGAGAGTGAAGACGTCGGCACGCCGACCCCCGACGAGGGGTCCGACGCCGGGGCCACCCGGAGGGGGGACGAGGAGTGAGCGACCCGGGCGATCCGGGGTCGAACCCCGGGGACGGACCGGACGCCGCTCCGGCCCCCGACGGTGGTAGCCCGGAGGGATCCGGGCCGCCGGACGAGGGGTGGCGAGGGCGGCTCTACCGCCTTGCGACCACCTCGCCGCTGGAGCGACTGCTCATCAGCGTGGCCGCGCTGGTGCTGTCCATCCTCGTCGGTGCGGTGATCGTTCTCGTGTCCGGGTGGCTGGCGACCTGCCGGGAGGCGGCGCTGGTGGTGTTCGACGTGGGGTTCTGTTACGACCCGATCCAGGTCTACACCAGGCTGTTCCTGGGTGCGTTCGGCGACCCGTTCGCCGGCGGGTGGGGGCCGCTGAACTTCGCGACCGGGCTGACCTTCAAGGAGACGACCCTGCTGGTGTTCACCGGGCTGTCGGTCGTCGTGGCGTTCCGCGCGGGCCTGTTCAACATCGGCACCCAGGGGCAGTTGGTGTTCGGCGCACTCGCCAGTGCCGTCGCCGTGCTCTACATCGAACCGTTCGCCCCGGCGGGCCTGGCGGGGTCGTTCGTGCTGATCCCCGTCGCCCTGGTCGCCGGGGCGGTCGTCGGCGGGATCTACGGCGCGATCCCGGGGGCGCTGAAGGCGTACGCCGACGCCAACGAGGTCATCACCACCATCATGCTCAACTTCATCGCGATCAAGGTGGCGTTCGTCCTCACCGCCGAGGTGTTCAAGGACCCCAACCGGCAGGCGGTCCAGACGAGGCCGATCCCCGAGAACGCGCGCCTCTCGCCGGTGGTGTTCCCCGACGGTGGTGACTTCTCGCTGGTCGCGCTGGTACTGGCGGTGGCGCTGGCCGTCGGCGTCTTCTACCTGCTCTGGAACACGAGGTTCGGGTTCGACCTCCGGACCGGCGGGATCCAGCCCGAGGCGGCGACCTACGGCGGGGTGAACGCCCCGCGGACGATGGTGGCCGCGATGACTCTCTCGGGGGCACTGGGCGGGGTCGGCGGAGCCGTCTGGGTGTTGATGGTCCACGGCAGGTACGTCACCGACGTTCCCGCCCTGGGGTTCGACGGCATCACCGTCTCCATCCTCGCGGGCAACCACCCGCTCGGGGCCGGCCTCGCGGCCCTGCTGTTCGGCGTCCTCAAGAGCGGCTCCCTCCAGATCGAATCCGCGACCGCGGTCCCCCGGCAACTCGTCGGCGTGCTCCGGGGACTCGTGATCCTCTTCGTCGCCATGCCCGAGTTCTTCCGGATGATCGGCCGTCGCACCGTCGTCCCGGACCGGGACCGCCGCGTGGCGGCCACCGACGGCGGCCGGTCGCCGGGGGCCACGGCGGACGAGGACGGGGACGAGAACGGGTTCGACGCGACGGGACCCGGCGACGGGACCGACCCCGGCGACGGAACTGACCCCGGCGACGGGACCGACCCTGGCGACGGGACAGATCCTGGCGACGGGACCGACCCTGGCGACGGAGCTGACCCCGCAGACGGCGGTGCCCCGGGGGGTGGCCGCGATGAGTAGCGCGACCGACGTCCGGCGGGCGGTCGGGGACTGGGCCGACACGAAGCGGCGGATAGCCGGGCTTGCGGTCCTCGCGGCGGTGGTCCTGTGGGCGCTGGTCGGGGTAGTGCTCCCCTCTTCTGCCGTCGGCGGGGCGTTCTGGTGGACGCTGGGCCTGACCGCCGACGCGGTCCGGATCGGGACGCGGGAGAGCACCATCCGCGCGGCCCTGCGGCTCTCGGTCCCGATCGGGTTCGCGGCGCTGGGCGGCATCTTCGCCGAGAAGAGCGGCGTCATCAACATCGGCCTGGAGGGACTGTTGATCATCTCGGCGTTCACGGGGGTCCTCGTCACGGACCTCCTGGGGCCGGGGACCGGGTGGCTGCTGGTCCCCGCGATCGGTCCGCTCCCCGCGATCGCCATGCCGAGCATCTGGATCGGCTTTCTCGCCGCCGTGCTGGCGAGTACCCTCCTCGCACTGCTCTTCGCGGTCGTCTGCATCGAGTTCCGGGCCGACCAGATCATCGCCGGACTGGCGGTGTGGCTGATCGCGCTGGGGCTGGCGCCGTTCGCCTCGCGGGTCGTCTACGGGACGGTCAACTCCGACGGCGTCGGGACGCTGGGGACCTGGACGGTCCCGGGGCTGTCGGCGCTCCCGGTCGTCGGGCCGATCCTCTTCCAGGCCGCGCCGACGGTGCTGATGTTGCTCGTCGCGGTTCCCGCCTCGTGGTACCTGCTCAACCGGACGACCTTCGGCCGGTGGGTCCGGGCCAGCGGCGAGAACCCGAAGGCCCTCGACACGGCGGGCGTGAGCGTCCACCGGGTGCGCTATGCGGGGGTCCTCCTCTCGGGGGTGTTGTCTGGGATCGGCGGGGCCGGCCTCTCGCTGGGGCACGTCGGCCTGTTCATCGGCAACGGCCAGACGATGGTCAACGGGAAGGGGTTCATCGCCATCACCGCCTACCTGTTCGGCAACTACAACCCGTTCGGCGCGTTCGGGGCCTCGGTCCTGTTCGCGGGCCTGGACGCCCTCCAGATCCGCCTCCAGCAACTCCCGGCCTACGACATCCCCGAGTCGCTGGTCCAGACCATCCCCTTCGTCACCGTCATCGTCGCACTCGTGCTCGTGGGTCGGACCCGCCTGCCCGCCGCCGCCGGCGAGCACTACGAGTCCGGCGAGGAGTGAACGCGCTCCCCCGAACGGCCCATACTGTAATCTTACTGTAACTGCCCGGGCCAGGGTTTTTGCGACCGCCCACCCAAGTCCGGGCGTGCTCCCGGACATCACGGTGCTCGGCCCGTACACCTACATCGTCACCGAGGTGGTCTTCGGGAGCGTCGCCCTGGCGCTCCTGGTCAGGGCCGGTGCGGTCCGCCGGGCCGCCAGGACCGTCGCAGCGCTGTACCCCATCGCGTACGTCTGGGACTGGTACACCCTGGAAGTCGGGGTGTTCGACATCGTCGCCCGGACCGGAATAGACCTCCTGGGGATCCCCATCGAGGAGCACATTTTCATGGTGGTGGTGCCCGCACTGGTGATCGGGTTCCACGAAACCATCCACGGTCCCCTCGGCGAGGCGACCGGGAGCGACGCCGGAGACGAGGCCGCCCGGAGGACGGACGGAGACGAGGCGACCGGGAGCGACGCCGGAGACGAGGCCGCCCGGAGGACGGACGGAGACGAGGCCGCCCGGAGGACGGACGGAGCCGACGATCCCACCGGATCGACCGTCGAGGGGACGGAGACCCTGGACGAAGGAGCGGGGACGACGGATGCGCCGGACGATCCAGCGGGGACGACGGATGCGCCGGACGATCCAGCGGGGACGACCGAGGGGGACGCCGGGACGACCACCGACTGAACGGCCACGCCCCGTCGTCGGGGTGGGGAGGATTTATACTCGCCCGGCACTCCCCTCCGGGCATGTGGGTCAGATCGGAGTACGCCGGGGAACTCGCCGTCCTGTCGGCCTGGCTGTCGGCGCTGTTACCCTGGAACGTCACCTACTCGGAGTTCGGGCCGCTGGGGAGCACGCTGTTCGTCCGGTTCCCGTTCCTCCAGGTCCAGTTCACCTGGCTCCCGACCGTCGAGGTGGACGGCGAGGTCCAGTCGTTCCGCCAGACCGGGTTCGAACTCGTCCAGGGGATCTGGGTGGCGGACCCCGTTACGGCGGCCACCTCCCCGGAGGGCGTCGGCCTGAACATCGTCGGGGTCAACGTCACCTGGGCGATCGGAGCGGGGGTCGTCGGCCTGGCGGTCCTGTTGAGCCTCGCGATGTACGCCGACGAGGACGGCGTCGATGAGCGACTCCCGGTCGACCCCGTCCGGACGATGGGGGCACTGCTGGGAGTCGGGGCACTGGTGCTGACCTGGGCGACCTGGCTGTTCGTCCAGAGCGACCTCCCGGGGTTCCCGATCCCGGTCGGGACCGCCCTGCTGTGGGTGTTCGCGTACACGTTGCTGACGGTCGAACGCGCGCCGGCCACGGAGACGGCCGTCGAGAGTGACGGCGACCTGGACGAGGGGAGCGACGCCGGGACCGACCCCGAGTAGCGCGACCGGAGTACCGCGAAAGGGGTCTCGCGCGTCCCCGAACGGGACGCCACTCCGGTCCGGCCACCCCATTTAAGTCTTCGCGGAGCTACGTCCGGTACAAATCGCCCGCGACGGGCAGAGCGCGGGCGGGGATCAAATGTCGAGAGAACGAAACGAGGACCCGACCGGCGTACCGTCTCGCGAGGACACGGTGCGGCCGGAGGCCGACGAGGAGACGGAGGGGTTCGCCCCGTGGCGGCGGATCGTCCGGGCGTTCGAGATGCTCCGTGGCACGTCCCTGGAGGTGGTCAACTACGACCCGACCGTGCACGGTCCGGTGGTGAACTTCGAGGGACTGGGCGGGTACGAGGAGGTGGAGCGCTACTGGCTGAACGCGCCCTTCGCGTTCGTCTCCATCAACTACGACCCCGAGGGGAGCGCCCACCTCTACTACGTCGTCGAGCCCGAACTGAACGAGGCCGAGTACGAACTCCTTGAGACGCTGTTCGAGGACATCCGCGACCCGCTCATCTACCGGGACGACTTCTCCGAGCGCCAGATAGACATCGAGGCGACGCTCAAGGAGGGCCTGGAGGACCACCTCGAACGCTACGGCGTCGACGTGGACCTGAACACGTTCTACCGGCTGTTCTACTACCTCTACCGGTCCTTTCGCGGGTTCGGAAAGCTGGATCCGATCATGCACGACCCGCACGTCGAGGACGTCTCCTGTGACGGCTACGACCTCCCTATCTTCGTCTACCACGACGAGCACACCGACATCGAGACCAACGTCTCGTTCACCCAGCAGGAACTCGACGACTTCGTGGTCAGACTCGCCCAGCAGTCGGGCCGGCACATCTCCATCGGCGAACCCCTGGTCGAGACGACCCTCCCGGACGGCTCCCGGGCCGAACTCGCGCTCGGCAAGGAGGTGACCCCCCGGGGGTCGGCCTTCACGGTCCGGAAGTACTCGGACGAGCCGTTCACCCCCATCGACCTGCTGGAGTACGGCACGTTCGACGTCGAGCAGATGGCCTACCTGTGGCTCTGCATCGAGCACAACCGCTCGCTCATCTTCGCGGGCGGGACGGCGTCGGGCAAGACCACGAGCATGAACGCCGTCTCGATGTTCATCCCCCCGCGGGCGAAGGTGCTGTCCATCGAGGACACCCGCGAACTCTCGCTGTACCACGACAACTGGCTGTCCTCGGTGACCCGCGAGCGGATCCACGAGGGGTCGGACATCACCATGTACGACCTCCTGCGGTCGGCGCTGCGCCACCGCCCGGAGTACATCATCGTCGGCGAGGTGCGCGGCGAGGAGGCCATTACCCTGTTCCAGGCGATGAACACCGGTCACACCACCTACTCGACGATGCACGCCGACTCGGTGCGCACGACCATCAACCGCCTGGAGAACGAACCGATCAACGTCCCGCGGGCGATGGTGCAGTCCCTGGACGTGCTCTGCGTCCAGCAACTCACCCGCCTGGAGGGCGAGCGGGTCCGCCGGAACAAGTCCGTCGCGGAGATAGAGGGCATCGACCAGCGGACAGGAGAACTGGACTACTCGACGGCGTTCACCTGGGACGCCGACGAGGACACGTTCAACTCCAGCGGCTCGGAGGTGCTCAAGGAGATACGCGACGACGAAGGGTGGAGCCAGGGCGAACTCCTCTCGGAACTGCGGGACCGCCGGCGGGTGCTCCGGTACCTCTGGGACCGGGGCGTCACCGACTACCGCCGGTTCACCGCCATGATCAACGAGTACTACGCCGACTCGGAGACGGTCATGACGATGATAGAGGAGGACGAACCCAGCGTGGGGCTGGCGGGGTCGGACTGAGATGGGCGCGATCCAGTTCTTCCCGCTGGCGCTCGCGGTCCTCCTCGTCCTGCCGGTGGTGCTGGCGCCGGCCTGGCCGCCCCTGGACCGGTTCACGACCCGGCTGGCGATACTCCTGTTCGGGAACCTCGCGGACACCGTCTCCGAGCGGCGTCGCCAGCAGCGGCGGGCGAACCTCAGGGCGGCGCACATGGCCACCACCTACCGGCAGTACGCCGCCGAGACCGGCCTCCGTGGGCTGGTCTGGGGAGTTTTCGGCGGTATCGCGGGGATCTACCTCATGTGGGGACTGTTCATCCTGCTCGGGTTGCCCGAGGCGACCGGGGTCGAGTACCTCCCCGACAGCCTCCAGTTCCTGGCGGTCCACATGGGGGCGACGACCCCGGACGGACCGACGCTGACCGCCTACAACGTCGGGGCAGGGCTACTACTGGGACTGCTCACTGCGGTGTCGGTCATCGGCTACCGGTGGTACGTCCCCAGGTACGTCGCCGACGAGCGCGAGCGACAGATCGACATCAGCATGCCGATGACCGTCTCGTTCATCTACGCGCTCTCCCGGTCGGGGATGGCGTTTCCGCAGGTGATGCGGATCCTGGCCGAGAACGACCACGTCTACGGGCACGCCGCCGAGGAGGTCGGGGTCGCCGTCCGGAACATCGACGTGTTCGGGATGGACGTCGTCACCGCGGTCCAGACGATGGCCCGGCGCTCCCCGTCCGGGAAGTTCCGGGAGTTCGCCGAGAACCTCTCCTCGGTCCTCCAGACAGGCGGGTCCCTCTCCGAGTTCCTCCACCGCCAGTACAACGAGTACCGCCAGGAGGCCGAGGCACAGCAGGAGCGGCTCCTGGAGTTGCTGGCGACGCTGGCCGAGGCCTACGTCACCCTCGGCGTCGCCGGCCCGCTCTTTCTCATCACCCTCCTCGTCGTTATCGGGATAACGATCGGCGACGCCCTGCCGATCCTGCGGCTCATCACCTACGTCGTCATCCCCCTGGGGAACCTCGGGTTCATCGTCTACCTCTCGACGGTCGTCGACAACCTCTCGCGACGGGACCCGACCGAGGAGGAGATAGAGATAGCGATGCGTCCCGAGGGGGTGCGCAGGGTCGACGACGTGGCCGACGAGGCGGGCCTCGACCCGTCCGACGCCGCCGGGACCGCGGCTCCCCCCCGGATCGCCGACGGCGGCACCGACCCGGGAGCGGAGCCGTCGGACACCGCCGGTATGGACCAGTCCGGCACCACCGGGACGGACCAGTCCACCGACACCGGAACGGACCGGTCCGGTGCCGAGGACGACGACAGGGACGGCCGGTCGGGCGCGGGCTACCGCGACACCGAGACCGTCCAGCGCGACCGGGCCAACATCGAACGGCTCGAGGCCTACAAGCGGTTCCGGGAACTACAGCGCCGCCTCGGCCAGCCCATCAGGACCGTGATCCGCCGGCCGACCAGTCTCCTGTGGGTGACCTTCCCGCTGGCGGTGTTCCTGGTCGGGATCCGGCTTCCCACGCTCATCGCCGACGGGACGCTCACGGTCGGCGAACTCGACGACCTGCTGATCCAGTCGCTGCTCTTCCTGTCGGGGACCTTCGCCATCGCCTACGAGATCCACACTCGCCGGATAGAGGCCATCGAGCGCACCATCCCGGACTTCCTGGACAGGCTGGCGAGTCTCAACGAGGCCGGCATGACCGTCGTCGAGAGTCTCCGCCGGGTCCGGGGGACCGAACTCGGGGCACTGGACGACGAACTCGACATCGTCTGGCACGACATCCAGTGGGGGGCCGACGTCGAGACGGCACTCAAGCGCTTCGAGTCGCGGATCAGGACCGAGAGCGTCTCGCGAGTGGTCACGCTGATGACCGAGGCGATGAAGGCCTCGGGCAACCTCGGAACCGTCCTGCGGATCGCGGCCAACCAGGCCAAGGCCGACCGGCGGCTCAAGCGCGACCGCCGCCAGGAGATGCTGACCTACCTGATGGTCGTCTACGTCGCCTTCTTCGTGTTCCTGTTCATCGTCGGCGTGCTCAACGAGGTGCTGATCCCCAGCCTCCCCGAGTCGTCGGTCACCGCGGGGTCGGGTGCCGGCGGAGAGACGAACCCGGTCCCGGTCGTCTCGCAACTCGGCGAACTCGACGAGGCGGCCTACCAGCAACTGTTCCTCCACACCGCCGTCATCCAGGGTGCCTGCTCCGGGCTCATCGGCGGCCAGTTGAGCGCCGGCGACGTCCGCAACGGTGCGAAACACGTGACCGTCCTGGTCGCCATCGGCTACGTGACCTTCCTCCTCCTGCTGTAGCCCCCGATGGCCCCCGACACCCCTCCCGGCGCCGGTGAACCGCGCCGAGACGGGGCCGACGACGCCGACGAACCGGACCGCGACCGGACCGCCGACGCCGGGAACCTGCCCCGCGATCCGGCGACCGTCCGGGAGACCTACGACCGCATCGCGGAACACTTCGCGAAGACCCGCCACAGCCCCTGGCCCGAGGTGCGGGAGTTCGTGGACGCCAGCCCCGACGGGACAGTCGGCCTCGACGTCGGCTGTGGGAACGGCCGCCACGCCGCGGTCCTGGCCGAACGGGTCGGGCGGGTCCTCTGTGTCGACGTCAGCAGGCCGCTCCTGGCGGTCGCCGGGGACCGACTGGCCGACGGCGAGGCGGCCGACGCCGCACGGTTCGATCGGATCCAGGCCGACGCCGCGACCCTCCCGGTCAGGGACGACCGGGTGGACCTGGCGGCCTACGTCGCGACGGTCCACCACCTCCCGGACCGGTCGCGCCGGGTCGCGAGCCTCGACGAACTCGGCCGGGTACTGGCCCCGGGGGGTCGGGCGCTGGTGTCGGCCTGGGCCACGACCCACGACCGGTTCGACCGCGAGGAGGGGTTCGACACCACCGTCGACTGGACGCTCCCGGACGGGCAGACGGTCGACCGGTTCTACCACGTCTACGACCCCGACGAGTTCGCGGCGGACCTGGCGGCGAGCGACCTCCGCGTCCGGGAGTCGTGGGTCTCCAGCGGCAACTGTTACGCCGAGGTCGAACCTGGATCCGGGGCCGGGGACTGAGGGGGGTCCGGACACGACCCTCCGGTCGGCGGGCCGTCGAACCACGCGACATAAGGCGGCGCGGGACCCTATCCACCCCCGATCAGGCATGGACCTGGACACGCCGGTGCTGGACGACCACCTCCACCTCGACCCCGAACACGGGAGGGGGATCGACGCCGTCGAGGACTTCGCCCGCAGCGGCGGCACCCACCTGCTGGTGGTGAACAAGCCGTCCTGGCACCTCGGGCCGGTCCCGGAACGGGGCGACGACTGGCGGCCGGTCTTCGAGGCGACCATCGAGGCCGTCGAGCGCGCGACGGGGGTGCTGGACGGCCGGGCGTGGCCGGTGCTCGGCGTCCACCCCGGACTCGTCTCGAAACTGGTCGACGACGAGGGGCACGACCCGGCGGAGGCAAGGAACCTCATGCAGGACGGCCTGTCGGTCGCCGCGGAGTACGTCGAGGACGGCCGGGCGCTGGCGCTGAAGTCCGGCCGCCCGCACTACGACGTGTCCGACGCCGTCTGGGCGGCCTCGAACGACGTGATGGCCCACGCCTTCGAACTGGGCGCCGAGGTGGGCTGTGCGGTCCAGCTCCACACCGAGGCCAGCGAGGACCTGACCGACATCGCGGACCTGGCGAGCGAAGCCGGGCTGGATCCGGGAAACGTCGTCAAGCACTACGCGTACGGCCGCCTGGCGGGGGCGGTCCCGAGCGTGATGAGCGAGAAAGACCGGCTGGAACGGGCGGCCGAGGCCGGCGATCCGTTCCTGATGGAGACCGACTTCGTCGACGACCCGGACAAGCCGGGCGCGGTGATGGGGCCCAGGACGGTCCCCCGGCGGGTGCGGTGGCTGCTGGAGGAGGGGTACGACGAGGCGGTCCGCACCGCCCACGTCGAGACGCCCCGCGATGTGTACGGGATCGACACCGAGGCGACGCTGGAGTGATACTGTCTCCTGGCTTCAGCAGTCGGCGGGCGAGCGACGGCTCACCCGAGGGGGAAAATCTCGGGGCGATCCCTGGTGGAAACTGGCGATTCGGCGCGTACAGCCCACCGGCGACCGGCAGGATCCGGACCGCGAGAGAAAGGATTTTCAACGGGCCTGATCACCCTTGAGTATGAGCACCTCCCCGAACGAGTTCTACTCGGAGGAGCGGTGGCAGAACTGGGTCGAACGGATCCGCGATACCGAGGTCGACCCGGAGGACGAAGACTCGGCGCGGCTCCTGTTGAACATGCAGGACGACACCGCCCTGGCCGTCGCGAAGGTGTTGATGGCCTACGACGACGGCGAACTCGACGAGGAGGAGACCCTCGAAGAACTCGACGAGATGCGGGCCATCGTCCTCGACGACGTGGCCGTCGACGACGAGGACACCGCGATGCTGGTCGAGGGAGTCCAGACCTCCCTGACCTGCGTCTTCGAGAGCGCGATGCGCTACGTCACCGGCGGACCGGCCGAGGAGGCGTCCATCGAGGAGTACCTGCGGGCCGCCGCCGACGCCGAGGCGGAGGAGGACCTCGACGCCGCCTTCGGCTACGTGGCCCAGGCGGGCACCCTCGTCGCGGCCGAACAGGACCTGGACATGTCCATCGCCGAGTCGCTGGACTACGGCTACGTCACCGAGTGGCTCAACGGACTCGACAGCCTCCAGTCGGCGCTCGCGGACCCCGAGGTCGTCGAGGAAGAGGACGAGGACTGATCCCAGGTCGCCGCTCTCCGACCCGTCCGGTACCGTCGTTCCTTCCGTCGATCCCACGGCGAGGGTTTCGTCGATCCGGTCACCCAGCAGGGACTCCGTCCATCTGACGGGGCGGGCAGGGTGGTCCCCGGACCAGTGACCTCGCCCGATCCGCACCTCGCTCGCGGGGGTCCGCACGGAAACCGCGTGAAGTTGGGTGATCCCCCGATTTTTTCTTCTCGGGTAACGAATGGAAAACATGAGTGAACGCGACGACGTCGGAAACGACGGGGAGGCCGGCGAGGGGGGCCGGGTCTACGACCCCGACGACGACCACGCCTTTCCCGACGAGAAGGTCAACCGGATCCTCCCGGCGCTGACCGACGACGAAGAGATTACCGCGCTCCTGGAGGCCCAGAACGTCAACCCGGTCAAGCGAAAGGGGTACAACGACCACGGCAAGAAGCACATCTGGATCGTCCGAAACAGGGCGCTGTGTCTGTACGACCTGCTCAAGCGCGGCGGGGTCGAGTTCAACGGCGCCACCGGGCAGGGCCTGGACGAGGCCGACGAGGCGGTCGTCATCGCGCTCGCGGCCGAACTCCACGACATCGGCCACGTCGTCCACCGCGACGACCACCCCTACTACTCCATCCCGCTGGCGTCGGACGTGATGGACCGGATCCTCCCGGAGTTCTACGACACGCCCGAGGCGGTCCGGGTCAAGGCGGAGGTGCTCCACGCGATCCTCTGTCACCACACGCCCGAGGAGCCGCTGACCACCGAGGCCGGCGTGGTCAGGGTCGCCGACGCCCTCGACATGGAGCGTGGCCGGTCCCGGATCCCCTACCAGCGCGGCGGGCGGAGCATCGACACCCTGTCGAGCCGTGCGATCCGGAAGGTCTCGCTGAAGGAGGGCGACGGGCGCCCGGTCCTCGTGGAAATCGAGATGGTCAACGCGGCGGGGGTCTACCAGGTCGACAACCTCCTGAAGGCGAAGTTGCGCAACTCCGGACTGGAGGAGCACGTCAGGATCGTCGCGGTCAACACCCGCGAGGACGAGGGCGAGGACGTCCTCGTGGAACGGATAGAGCTCTGACGGTCAGGGCGGGGTCGATTACGTTAAAGCGAACCGATCATCCCGATCTCTCTGGCATTCCAAGCACTGATTCGGCTCGAACCCAAAAGGCCAAAAGTCAGTGTCGGTACAACTATATCCGGGTTGTGCATACGACGTATCGACGGGGTGAGCACGAGTGAGTGGCAACCCGGCGACCGTACTCGTCGTCGACGACGAACCCAACGTCACGGAGGTGTACGCGATGTGGTTGGAAGACGAGTACCACGTCCGGACGGCCACCGGGGGGCAGGAGGCCATCGACGACATGGACGACGACGTCGAAGTCGTGTTGCTCGACCGCCGGATGCCGGAGATGACCGGCGACGAGGTACTCGAACGGATCCGCGAGGATGGCTACGACTGCGAGGTGGCGATGGTCACCGCCGTGGATCCCGACTTCGACATCGTCGACCTGCCGTTCGACGCCTACGTCACCAAGCCGCTCATGCCAGAGGACCTCAACGGGGTCGTCAGTCGCCTCCTCGACCTGGAGGAGGACGAGGAGGTCACCCGCGAGGGGTTCCGACTCCGCGAGACGCGCGACGCCCTCGCCGAGGAGAAACACGAGAAGGAACTCGAGGAGAGCGAGGAGTTCGACCGCCTCACCACCCGACTGGAGGAACTCCGCGAGGAGGTCAAGGACACGGTCGAGAGTATCAACGAACGCGACTCCGACGGCGGGACCGACGACTAGAACCGTCCCCCGGGACAGAGAATCCGGGTCAGGCCACTCGCCGCGGTGCGGGCGCCGTCTACTCGACGAGCGGCATGACGATGCCGAACAGTATCGGCGAGAAGAAACCGATCACGAGGCCGAGGCCCTCCGAGTAGAGAAAGAGCGTGTTCTCCCACCCGGGCAGGGAGTCGTAGAGCGCGTGTCCGACCAGTTCGCCCCCGGCACCGAGGACGAACAGCCCCACTCCGAGGAGCAGCCCGCCCTTGGCGAGCGTAACGTATCCGACGTCGTCGAAGTCGTCCATACCCCATCCAGCCGGATCACGGAAATAACGGTTACGACTCGTCCGAAAGGGACTTGTTCCGGAGCGACGGATCCGGTCGGACATGGAGGAACTCCTGTACGACTCGCTGGGGGAGCTGCTGGCGCTGGCCGGTACTGCGGCGCTCTCGGCGGGCCTGACCGTGGTCGGACTGGTGACCGAGTGGGCGGCGTTCCAAAACGCCCTGGCGGGACAGACGAGTCTCGGGATCCGGGAACTGGCCGTGGGTGGTCTCCTCCTCTACGTCGGTCTGTACCTCGTCGGCTACGGGAAGCTCTGGCCCCAGGTCCGGGACCGCCAGGGTTCGTGACCGGCTGGTCCCCCACGATAGCCGGCCTCTGACGGTCCGCCGGTAGCGACGGTCGAGTTCTTCGCTCCCCTCCCAATCTCCGCCACTCTGGTCCATCGAAGCCTCCCACCTCCACCACTCAACCCCTCTGACGCCACACCTCTACCACTCAACCCCTCCGACGCCACACCTCCACCACTCAACCCCTCCGACGCCACACCTCCGCCACCGAGGAACCACCGCTTCCACCTGGGTCGGGGCCGTCGTGGCGGGGGCGATCCCCGGTACCGACGAATTTAGTGTGCTGGAGTGTTTCGAATCGTAATAGTGACAGCGCGGTCCGGACCGCTCGGACTCTTCGGCAACCGCGAGTTCCTCGCCCTCGCCAGCACCGCCTTCGCCCGTTCGCAGGCCTACTCGACCATCCTCATTGCCCTCGCGCTGTACGCGGACCTCTTCGAGACCACCGGGACCGTCGAGGGACTGTTCGGCACGGCCTTCGCCCTGGCCCAGCTGGTGATCGTCCTCCCGCTCGGGCGGTACGTCGACCTGGGCAACTCCAAGCGCTACCTGCTGGTGGGCCTCCTGTTGAACGTCGCCGTCTTCGTCGGGTTCTCGCTGGTCTCGGGCGTCGTCGACGTGATCCTTATCCGCGTCCTGCAAGGAGTGGGGGCGTCGATCCTCTGGCTGACCGGGTCGGCCGTCGTCGGCGAGATCAGTCCCGACGACTCCCGGGGCCTGTGGCTGGGCACCTACAACCAGGTCGGGGCCGTCTCCTCGCTGGCCGGCGACGTGTTCGGCGGCCTGTTGCTGTACGTCTACGGCTTCCAGGTCACCTACGCCGTCCTCATCGTGGTCACGCTGGCGGCGACGGTGTCGGTGTTCCTGTTCCTCCGGGACGACCCGGGCGGGCAGGCCGACCCCGATGCTGCCACCGGACTGGAGACCCTCCGGGACCTCATGGGCCGGACGGCGGTCCGGGCGCTGGTGACCTTCAGGCTCGCGTTCAGCGTCGGCAAGATGGCCGTCATCATCTTCCTGCCCATCTACGCCCGCACAGGGTTCGGGATCAATCCGCTAGCGATCGGCGGCATACTGGCGGGAGGGAAGCTCACGAAGTCGCTGTTACAGGGGCGGGTCGGCACCTGGACCGACGCCCACGGGTCGCGGTTCCCGTTCATCCTCGGCGGTGCCGTCCTCTACGCCCTCGGCACCGCGCTGATACCGCTCGCGGAGTTCGCGGGCGCGGTGTTCCCGACCACTACGCTCGCCGTCGGCGGCCAGGGGTTCGACCTGCCGCCGGCGTTCTGGGCGCTGTTCGGGGCCTACGCCGTCCTCGGGGTGGCCGACAGCCTCCGGCTTCCCGCGAGCATGGCGATGTTCGTCAAGGAGGGCGAGCACTTCGACGCCGTCGCCGGGTCCATGAGCCTCCGCTCCATCGCCTGGAAGGTCGGGCAGGTCGCCGGCCCCGTCGCGGTCGGGTCCATCTGGGACGCTACCTCGGTGTTCGGGGCCTTCTGGACGGCCGCCGCGTTCCTCCTGCTGTCGGCGGGGGTCTTCGCCCTCATGTTCGGGGTCGACCCCGCGCCCGAGTCGAGCGTCGCACCCGGCGACTGAGGCGGGCCCAGATTCAAACGGGGAACCCAACGGTCTGAGAACCGCTTCGTTATCCCGATCGTGTGAAATTCAGTACAGAAGACACTTAGACAACCTTGATAACTCGTCAGTATGGCGCGACGGACGCGCAGGTCGATCCTCCGGAGTAGCGTCGGGCTAGTAGGGCTTATCGCGGGATGTGCCTCGCTGTCGCCGGGGAGCGATGCGGATTCGACGAAGGGATCACCCCGGACCACGACTGGGTCCGGGAGTCCATCTACATCCACGACCGACGGTGCCCCTACTACCACGGCCTGGGAGACTCCGGAGTGGAGGGTGTCGAAGATGTCAGCCGACGCCTCGATGGTCCAACAACCGACTGAGGACCACCCACCGACGGTTGAGCTGGGGGTCACGAACGACCACGACCGTAGCGTGACGTTGGTCCCGGACTCGTCGGATGCGATGCTGTACTACCTGCCACCGATGGAGGGCGAGACCGTCGATATCTACTTGGTACCGGAGGATCTATCAAGTGGGGTCATCCCGAACGCCCGCATCGACGGATGCTGGCGATTCGACGCCGATTCGGAATCGGAGGCGGCGAGCGAAGTCATCCAGGTTCGACCGTCACAGATCACCCACGAACTGGGACCGGGCGAGCGGTACGCGATCCGACACGAGGTGTACCACAATCTCGGGTCGGGTCCCTGTTTCCCGGACGGCGAATACACGACGAGTAAGAGGCTGATGTTCACGGAGGAACCCGGGAAGCGGGCAGTCGCCATCGAGAAGGAAGATGCGGGACCAGCGTTCAGACTGGAGTACACCTTGACGGCGGAGGCCGACGGGACGGTCAGTATCAACGTTGACGGGCCGGACCCGGCGTAGACTCGGTGGTCGCGGTCGACCGCCAATGCCGGAGTCGTTCGGCGGTCCGTTGGTTAGGTCGGAAGTATCACCTCGGGCAGAAGCCCTAAAGTTGACACATCTTGTCCCCGGAAGCGAATAGAAGTCGAATCATTTTTGACCTGTGGTTGGCTATCCGACCGGCGGCATGGTGGACTGGACGCTGACGGGCCTGGCGCTGCTGACGGGGCTAATCACGGGGAGCGTGTTCAGCTTCCTGGAGATACCGATCCCCGCCCCGCCGGAACTGCCGGGACTGATGGGCATCGTCGGCATCTACGTGGGGTTCAAACTCGTCGACGCCTCGCCGTACGGCTTCGACCTCCTGGACGCGCTGGGGCTGTGAGTTCCAGCGACCACGTTCCCCCGACGGAAGAGGACCGATCCGACGGCGGACGGTTGGCACCGGGCGGCTGACCGGCCGACAGGGTTATTTTCGACCGATCGTAACCGGAAAACGTGCACAGGAGTCTCGTGATCGCTGTCGCCGTGCTGACCCTTCTGGCGGGCTGTAGCGGCCCGGTATCGGACTCAGCGGGGACCCCGACCGCCTCCCCCCCGGCCGACCCGACCGCGACCGACGCGCGGGCGACCACCGGAGGGGGAACGACCGCGGCCGGCGGAGCGACGACGGCGGCGGCGACGACCGACGGGGGGACAGATACCACGACCACGACCGACGACGCCACGACCGGGGAGGGAACCCGGACGACGACGAGCGACGACCGCGAGCCCTGGCCGGACGACGACGGTCCGCCGCGCGTCGAGACCCTCTCCGGTGACCGTCCGGACCTGAACTACAGCGCGACGCTGGTCCTGCGGCGCGTCGAGCGACTCCGGGGACTCGACGCCACCGACGACGTCCGGCTAGCGGTCGAGAAGCCGCCCTGGGGGATCACCAGCAACCGGACCCGGGACTACCCCGACGAGCGGTACGGGATCGCACCGATCGGCGCGGTGGCCCTCCAGCTAGAGTCCGACGCCGAGACCCCCATCCTGCGCTCGTCCGGGGTCGCGAAGTCGGTCAACCCGAGGGTGACCGAGACGGTCAACGTCTGGGAGGCGGACGCCGTCCGGGAGTACCGGAACGACAGCCAGCAGGTGGTCCTGGCCCACGAGTTCACCCACGTCCTCCAGTACCAGAACGACGTCGCCTGGGAGGCCCTGAGCGACTTCCCGACCACCGACGAGGTGCTCGCCCTGAAGGCGCTCATCGAGGGCGACGCCATCGTGGTCCACGAGCAGTACCGGGAGCGGTACGTGGACCGGGAGGGTGGCGTCACCCCCGAGTCCTACAACGACACCGTCACCCGGGCCTCCTGGCCCATCGACCTGGTGAACCTGGCGTACTACCACGGCTACCGCTTCTTCGACCGCACGACCGACTCCCCCGAGGCGCGGACCGAAGTCCTGGAGGACCCGCCCAGGACGACCGCGGCACTGCTCCACCCCGAGAGCGCCCCCGAGCGGCCCGCAGGGAGCGCGACCCCGCCCGGCGCAAACGGGTGGACCCAGTACCGGATCGACCGGGTGGGCGAACTGACGGTCCGCACCGCGTTCCGGGCGAACGGCATCCCCGTCGAGCGGTCCAGGGCGGCCGCCGGGGGGTGGCGCAACGACCGGATGGTGTACCTCCGGAACCAGTCCGACGAGGACAGGCAGGTCGTCCACTGGCGAACCCGGTGGGCCGACGAGGCCGAGGCACGGGAGTTCGCCCGGACCTGGCGGGCGATGCTAAACCGGTCGAACGCCACGACCGAGGACGGCCTGATCAGGGTCCCCCGGACGCCCGACCGCCCCGGGAACTGGGTCTGGATCGACCGCGTCGACGACCGGGTCGACGTGGTCACCGCCACCAGTCGTGAGGACCTCCTGGCGGTGCTCGCGGAGTACGGCGTCGAGGACCCCGCCGAGGACTCCGTCCGGTGACTCCGGACGGCTCCGTCTGTGCTCGTTACAGTAAATTTACTGTAATTCGGTAGCCGTGGGGAGCCCTCCACGCCCCCGACCGCGGATTTCCGGAAATCGGAGACCGGTACGTCCGTGATCCGCGACTGGCGTGCGGTTCGAGGACCTACCGACGGATCCAGATGGGACGTAACGAGGGGAGCGGGGCCGGGTCAGTAGCTCCGGGTCTTCGGCTCGTAGGTCTTCTCCTCGCCCTCCAGGAGGACGGGGCGGAACCAGACCTCGGGCGACCCGTCGTTCCAGGAGAGCATCGTGTGCTTGAGCCAGTTCTCGTCGTCGCGCTCCTGGTGTTCCTGGCGCCAGTGGGCGCCCCGGAACTCGTCGCGGACCAGGGCGCTCAGCGCGATCGCTTCGGCCAGGTCGATCAGGTTGCGAGTCTCGATGGTCTGGACCAGGTCGGTGTTGAACGTCTCCGAGGGGTCCCTGACGTAGACGTCCTGGTAGAGGTCGCGGGCGCGGCGGATCGCCCCGAGGGCCGACTGGAGGCCGTCCTCGTTGCGGAAGACGTTGACGAACCGGGTCATCGCCTCCTGGAGTTCGGCGCGTATCTCGGCGTGGTGGATCCCCTCCTCGCGGCCCATCAGTTCGTCGCGGCGCTCCCGTTCGCGTTCGACGGCCCGTTCGAGGACGCTCTCGGCGTCGGCGACGGCCCCGGCGCCGTCGGCGGCCACGTCACCGCCGGTCGTGCCGACCGAAACGGGTACCTCGACGTCACCTTCCTCGATTTCGCCCCGGCGACCGACGGGGATCTCTGCGGTCTTCATGTCCTCGCCGGCGGCGGCGTAGCCGGCCCGCTTGCCGAAGACGAACAGTTCGGGGAGCGCGTTGCCGCCAAGGCGGTTGGCGCCGTGGACCGAGACGCAGGCGGTCTCGCCGGCGGCGTAGAGACCGTCGACGCAGGTCTCGCCGTTCTCGTCGGTCTCGACCCCGCCCATCTGGTAGTGCTGGCCGGGCTTGACCGGCATCGGTTCCTCCAGGGCGTCGACGCCCTGGAAGTCCTCCGCGAGGTGGAGGATGTTCTCCAGGCGGTCGACGATGCGCTCCTCGCCGAGGTGGCGCATGTCGAGCATGACGTAGTCGTCCTCGAAGCCGCGCCCCTCGTTGATCTCGGTGAGTTCGGCCCGGGAAACCACGTCGCGGGAGGCGACCTCCCCCCACTCGCCGGCGTACCCGCGCTCGAACATGAACCGCTCGCCCTCGCTGTTGTAGAGGATGCCGCCCTCGCCCCGGACGGCCTCGGAGATGAGCACGCCGGTCGAGGGGAGGGTGGTGGGGTGGAACTGGACGAACTCCATGTCCTCCAGGGGGACCCCGGCCCGGTAGGCCATCGCGTAGCCGTCGCCGGTGTTGGCGACGGCGTTGGTGGTGTGGTCGTAGACCTGCCCGAGGCCGCCGGTCGCGAGGACGACCCCGTTGGTGGCCCGGAAGCCCTCGACCTCGCCGGTCTTGATGTCGTAGGCCACGACGCCGTGACAGGTACGGTCCTCCGGCGCCGGTTCGTCGGTGACCGCCAGCCGGGAGACGTAGTACTCGTCGTAGACCCTGATCCCGCGCTTGACCACCTGCTCGTACATCGTGTGCAGGAGGTGGTGGCCCGTCTCCGCGCCGGCGTAGGTCGTCCGCGGGAACGACAGTCCGCCGAACGGCCGCTGGGAGACCGTCCCGTCCTCCTCCCGGGAGAACGGCATTCCCCAGTGTTCGAGCTGGATCACGTCCTCGGGGGCCTCCTCGCAGAGCGTCTCGATGGCGGGGGCGTCGCCGAGGAAGTCCGACCCCTTCATCGTGTCGTAGGCGTGGGACTCGACCGAGTCACCCTCGCGGAGCGCGGCGTTGATCCCGCCCTCGGCGGCACCGGTGTGACTCCGCACCGGGTGTAGCTTGCTGACGATGGCCGCGTCGGCACCCGCCTCGTGGGCGGCGATGGCGGCCCTGAGGCCGGCGCCGCCGCCGCCGACCACGATCACGTCGTGCTCGTGCATTCCTGTGCTCGCTACGGAGCGGGGGGCCTTTATTGTGACGTACGGCGAAGGAGCTTCGAACCGGACCCGGACCGGACCCTGGCCGATCGAGCGAGACGGTCACGGACCGGACCCTGGCCGATCGAGCGCGACGGTCACGGACCGGGCGGATCACTGTGGCGATGAGAGAGGGACGGGCCGTGATCCGGTCGGCGTCGAAGCCTGGGATGCCGACCCCACCCTTTACCCCGCCGCCGCCGAACGCCCCGCCATGACGGACGCGCCAGCGGTGACGCCCCTGTGCGTCGGGTCGCTCGCGATGGACGGGAGCGTCCTCGTCGCGGGGGAGGCGGGCGTCGAGGTGGAGGCCCCCTCGCTCGTCTTCCTCGTCGAGGCGGAACGGACCGTGCTGGTCGACACCGGGTTCGGGGACCCCGACCTGATGGACGACCTCCACCCGGGGTTCGACTGCCGTCGCGAACCCGGGCAGGACCTCGAATCCGCCCTCGACGGCGAGGGGTACGCGCCGTCGGACGTCGACACCGTCGTCCTCTCCCACCTCGACTGGGACCACTGCTACACCCTCGACTCCTTCGAGGACGCCGAGATCCTCGTCAGTCGCCGGGAACTGGAGTACGCCATCTCCCCCTACCCGATGCACGCCGTCAGGTACGATGCCAAGTCGCTGGGCAGGGAACCCCCGTGGCTGACCGTCGACCTCACGGCGATAGAGGGCGAGACGGAGGTCTGTGAGGGCGTGACCGTCTTCCCGACCCCGGGACACACCGTGGGTCACCAGTCGGTCGCCGTCGAGACGGGGGAGGGGACGACCGTCGTCGCCGTCGACGCCGTCCCGACCTTCCGGAACCTGGAGGGTACCGACGACGCCCCGTTCGTCCGGGGGCTTGCGATGGACGAGTTCGACTGGTGGCACAGCGCCCGAGAGGTGGCCGAGCGCGGCGACCGGATCCTCCCCGGCCACGAGTGGGGGGTCGTCGAGGCGGGACCGGAGCGGACGCTGTGACCCGTCACCGGAAGCGGATACCGGCCAGTGTTGCCCGGGTGACCCGTCGATTATGGGTTCCGACCGGACCACGTGACGACCGCTACGGACGTCATCGGCAGTGCCGACGCCGAGGACGTGGAACTGGTCCGGATCCCGTTCGTCGACGACAGCGGGGTGCCGCGCGGGGACAGTGTCCCGGTATCGGCCGGCGTCGGGTTGACCTCCACGGACCCCCCGGCCACGACTTCCCGGGCGACCCGTTCGGCCTCCTTCTCGTGGGGATCACTGGGGTCACTGACCTCGATGTCCCCGCCCTGCTGGGCCCGCTGGACCGTCCGCCGGGTCCGGTCGGCCTGCTGGCGGACGTGGACCAGTTTCTGGAGGATCGTGTGGTTGCCTTCCGGAGAAGGCAGAGCGGACCGGCCGGCACCGACACGGATTGGCTCCGGAGCCATCACATCGCCGAGAGCCAGGACACGTACCCCTCGATGTCGGCGTCGGGATCGACGTACACTGGATACATATCGAAGTTCATGTACTTCAGTGTGAAGTGGTGCAGGCCCAGGCCGAGTACCCGGTAGGTCAGGGGCGGATCGACGCCCATCCCGATGAAGCAATCCCGGATTTGGCACAGGAGGTGGTTGGCGAGGAAGGTCCGGAACCCCGGAAGCGGCCCGGGATCCCCTGTCGAAAGCTGGATGGTGGTGTCCGGGTCGCGGTCGAGGCGGGCGTCCCTGCCGACGGTCCGGAGTTCGTTCGTCCCGGGATAGTAGGCGTAGTAGAGCTCCGAAACCTCCTCGAAGGCGAACTCCCCGATGTCGAGGTCCGCCTGTTTACCGGTCGTGCCGACGTGTTCGACGACGTCCTCCACCTCCTCGAACCGCCCGACGAGGTTCTGGTTGACCAGTTCCCCGAGGGTGTCGATCGCCGCCTCGTTTATCCGGTCCGCCACGGTTCTGTGCAGGCCTCGGATATCAGCCAGGTCGGTGTCGACAAAGAGGTCCTGCATGTATAGGACGGCCTCCGGGTCGGGAACGGCGTCCTCGATTGCCAGTGGTCGGTCGACGTCGTCGTGGTAGCTCAGGAGTTGCTGGTGGAGCGTCTCGAATGCGCGATCGTACTCCTCGTCATCCCTCTCCAGCAGGGCCAACAGGCTGGCAGCTATGCGGTCGGGGTTGCGATCACGCGGGAAGGTCTCGTACCCTCGCTCCTGATAGACGTGCCACTTGGCATAATTACGCGACTGTGAAACCATCTCGTCTTCGAAATCCGTTCGTTTTGATGGATCGTCGGGGTAATCATCCTGTTCGTGGTAAGAGATATCTCCTGGATCGTATTTCATTTCGATCCAGTGTTCGACACCGTTGTCATCAATTACCTCTAAACCGCAACCGTCGTCGTCCTCTCCCTCAATTGATGCATCCATGGCTGATCGATTTCACTTGTATTCCGGAGAGCCGGACCCAGTAGGCTGACCTGACTGTCCTCCACCACCATCCCCGCCTTCACCTCCGCCGATGGGGGTGACATTCTTCACCGCCTGATAGAAGGACTTCTCGTCCCCACCGAAGTGCTCCCTCAGAGCCCCGATGATGGTTCCACCGACGGCACCCGCGATGATCCCGACCAACACGACCTGCACGCCTCCGGGAAGCGAACTGAAGAGATCGACCACCGCATCCGGATTCATGCTGGAGAAGAGCGTGTCGAGCGCCGCTTGGTGGTTATTCGCCAGATACATCAACTGATCGGGCGCACTCTGGGCGATTTCCAGTATTTTGTCGGGCGCTTGCGCTGCTTTTTCCGGGTTTTCCGCTATCTGTTTTATGATGCCGCCGATAGCTTGGCCCGCCGCCTGCTTCGACCCTTCTTCCTTGGTTGCCGAGGGACCCCCACTCTGGGACTGACTCCCGCCCGACGAGGAACTCGTCGTCGAGCCACCGGAGCCGGAACCGCCACCGACCCCGTCCACCTGCTCGATGATCCGCTGCTGGTTCTCCTTGAGTTTCCCGATGACCTCGGCGAGATCTCCGTTCTCGAAGGACTGGAAGCCGCCACCGCCAGAGCCGGACGATTGCTCCTGTCGCTGGACTCCCGGACCGTCCTCCAACCGGTCGACCGTCACCGAGCCCCCGGCGACCACCTCCCGCGCGACTCGCTCGGCCTCCTTCTCGTGCGGATCGGACGGGTCGCTGACCTCTACGTCTCCGCCCTGCTGGGCCCGCTGGACCATCCGCCGGGTCCGGTCGGCCTGTTGCCGGACGTGAGCTAGCTCGTGGGCGATGGTGTGCTTGCCCTCCGGTGACGACGGGTCGTAGGCGCCGCTGTTGAACGCGACGTGGTTGCCCACCGTGAACGCCCTCGCGTCGATGGCCTCAGCGGCCTTGTTCGCCCTCGGCCCTGTGTGGACCCGGACGTCCGAGACGTCCGCGCCCAGCTTCGGCTCCATCTCGCCCTGAACGCTCGGGACCAGGCCGCCGCCCGAAGAGACCACGCTCTGGATGGGCGGCCGGAACACCTCACTCGCGGCCACTACACTTCCGTCCATTGTGGAGGATCGTCCTCGAGATCTCAGAACAGCGAATAGTAGCCATCGATCTCGGCCTGGTAGTCGTGGTAGTCCTCGTAGAAGTCGATCTGGTTGTACCGCGTCGTGTACTTCAACAGCCCACGCCCCACCAGCCGGTACGCCCCGGGTGGTTCGACCCCCATCCCGATGTAACAGTCCCGGATCTGGCACATCAGGTGGTGGGTCAGGATCAGCCGAAACGTCTCGATGGTCTCCAGGGGCCCCGGCGACAGTTGGATCCGGGCGTCGGCCACGTCGTCGGGCCGGTCCCCCCAGACGTGGTGCCACTCCCCGCCAGACGGGTAGGAGACGTGGATCCCCGACACCGCGGCGATGTCGATCCCCTCCACCTCGACGTCGGGCGTGTAGTCGACCGCCTGCCGCGGGTCCAGCGCCTCGAACAGTCCGCCCAGGCCCACGTCGCGCAGGTCGATCCCGTCGAGTACGTCCGTCAGGTCCTCGACGACCGTCGGCAGTTCCTCGGCCGCTCGCTGTTGGATCTCCGCCAGATCCTGCTGGAGGGAGACGTCCTGCTGGAACACCACCAGGGGAGCGTCCCGGGCCGCCGCCGGCACCTCGACCGGCCGGGTCAGGCCCTCGACGTCGTCGGCCGCCAGCTGGGCGTAGATGTCCCCGAACCACTCCTCGAACGCCTCGTCCGAGAGCGCCTGGACGGCCAGGAGGACCGCACCGATCCGGTCGGGGTTCTCACCCTCCGGGAGGGTGTCGTAGCCGCGTTGCTCGTAGACGTAGTGGCGGGCGAACCGGCGGGCCTGTTCGTTGTGTTCGTTTTTTTCTGGGTTTCTGTCCGATGGATCGTCAGCATAATCATCGCAATGATGAGCATAGATTTCGCCCCCGCTCTTATGCATCTCAATGTGATGTTTAGCTCCATTGTTATCAATGACTTCGGCGCCTATATCTACATCATCTTCACCGATAACCTCGGCATTCATTTATAAAATACTCCTTAGAATTTCTTCTGACCACCGTGTCCTGATCCACCGCTCCCTTCCAGCTTTGGGATGAGGTCCTTGAGGCCTTTCTGTTCGGCGTACTGCTTCGCTTGCTCGCCGAGTTCCCCGGAGACGACCTTCGTGAGGAAGCCCGCGAGGCCCGCGGCACCCGCGACGCCCAGCGCGACCATCGCACCGCCACTCGCGGCGGCCCCGCCACCGGCGAGTGCCATCAGACCCATCTTCGCCCCCTCCTTGGCGATGTCGACGGTCGCCTCCTGGGCCGCGCCGCCGGCCATCGACCCGCCCTGGACCTCCCCCCAGAGGGACTGGATGTCCTGTTTGGCCGCCTTCTCGAAGTCGCCACTCGCCTCCGCACCCGCGACCGCGGGACCGCCACCACTGCCGCCCTGGTCCCCTCCGCCGCCACGGCCGTTCGACACCTTCTCTTTGATCTTGCTCATCATTCCGCCGTCGTCCCCGCCACCGTCGCCACCGCCACCCATCGACGACTTCAGTTCGGCCATCTGGTCCAGGAGGCCCTTCACGTCCATGCCCATGCCCTGAGCCGGATCCCCGCTCCCGGGACGCGTCCCTGACTGCACTGCCGCACGGCTCGACCGACCGATAGTGGCGGATTGTGCCACCGCGTCGACGCTCACTTCGTCGCCAGCCATCACCTCCCGGGCCACGCGCTCGGCCTCCTGCTCGTGGGGATCACTGGGGTCACTGATCTCGATGTCCCCACCCTGCTGGGCCCGCTGGACCATCCGCCGGGTCTGGTCGGCCTGTTGCCGGACGTGAGCTAGCTCGTGGGCGATGGTGTGCTTGCCTTCCGACGAGGAGGGATCGTACTGCCCCGAGTTGAACGCGACGTGGTTGCCCACCGTGAACGCCTTGGCGTCGATGGCCTCGGCCGCCTTGTTCGCCTTCGGCCCGGTGTGGACCCGGACGTCCGAGAAGTCCGCACCCATCTTCGACTCCATCTCGCCCCGGACGCTCGGGTCTAGCCCGCCGCCACCCGAGGAGACCACGCTCTGGACGAGGTCGGAAGGGCCGCCGCCTCCGGATCCGCCGGACGTGGAACGACCCCCGGATCCACCGCTCGCGCCGCCGCTGGCGGTGCTGGCTCCGGCCTCCTCCCGGTCGATCGGTACGGTGTTCCCGGCGTCGTCGGTCGAGCGGTCGACGGAGACGTTCTCGGCGACGGACTTGGCCTCCCGCTGGACCTCCGGGTTCGAGGGGCCCGAGGCGTCGTCGATGGCCCGCTGGACGACCGACCCGTCGGAGGACCCCGATGATCCCCCGCTCGAACCGCCGGTGTCCGGCGAACTCCCGTCGACCAGTCGGCTGGCCTCCGCGGCGACGCCCGAGGGATCCGACCCCAGGTCGCCGCTCTCCTGCATGCGGCGCACGGTCGTCGGCCCCAGGGATCGCTCGGTTTGCTTGCGGCGCTGGACCACGAGGCGGTCGACCCCCGGCCCCAGCGGTCCCTTCCCCCGGGTCGCGTCCGGGCGGGCCTGCTTGCGCTGTACGTCCGTCGACGACTCGGACTTCGTCTGCTTCGACTTGTCGCTCGACTTCGACGTCCCGTCGCTCTTGTTCGAACTCTCCGTCGCTGACGTGTTCTCTCCCATTGTCGTGACCCCTACTGGTGGGTGGCCCGCCGTCGGCGGCCGGCCGGTACCCGGCGCGGCCCGGTCCCTCGCGGCCCCGTCGGGTGGCGTCGGGGCTCGCCGGGGCTTCGCTGGGATCCGGGCCGCGTCGCTGCCATGGCCGACACATCGCCACCCCCCATTTTCACTCTAACGGTACGTCGAGGATCGGACACGTCCGAGGGTCTTGGAGGGGGCGGCCCCGCCGAAGAACCAGCAAAAAGATCCTGTAAACCCAACGGTAACTGCCCCTCCCCCCACCGGTGGGCTGTTCGGAGCGACGGCGTTCTCGCAGTGCGGCCGGAAGCGTCGTCGGAGACCCACGACCATGACCTACGCAGACACGCACGAACACCTCCAGGACGAACTGGAACGGATCGGGGTCCTGCTCAGGGGACGCCTCTCGGAGTGGTGGGACGAGGACGGGGGACGGACCGGGAGCCGCTACCTCTCGGGGACCGACGTCGACGCCTTTCTGGACCCCTCGGGCGAGGCGGAGAGTGGAACCGGTGAATCGGGGGTCCGCGAGCGAATGGACGAGATGGCCGCCGACATCGAGGAGCGAAAGCACCAGGCGCGCGAGGACGGGGTCACCCTGCGCCTGGCGGAACTGGCCGACCGCTTCGACCTCTCGCGGCGCCACCAGGACGTCCTCCTGCTGGCACTGGCCCCGCGGATCGACCGCCGGTACGGGGAGGTGTACACCTACCTGTTCGACGACGCGACGATGACCCGTCCGACGGTGGACCTGGTCCTCCGGTTGCTCTGTGACACCGCCGACGAGCGCTTCGAGACGGGACGGCTGTTCGCTCCATCCTCGCCCCTCCGGGAACACGCCCTGCTGGAGTGGTCCGGGGGTGGCGTCGACCCCGAGGACGTGGTGGCCGTCGACCGACGGGTCGTCGCCTACCTCCGCGGGGCGGACGAACTCGACCCCGAACTGGCGAGCGTCGCCGAGGTGGTCGACGGTGGACCCACCCTGGAAGACCTCCCCCTGGAGGAGTCCACCCGCGAGGCGCTGGCGGCGGTCGAACCGGGCCGGGCCGGGGCCGCGACCTACTACTTCCACGGGCCCGACGGGTCAGGCCCCGTCCGAGCGGTGGAGGCACTGGCCGGCGGGGCCGGGGACGCGCTGGTCCGCGCACCGTTCCGCGCCGTCGCCGAGGACCCGGCGACCTTCGAGCGACTGGTCCGCGAGGCGACCCTCCGGGACGGAGCACTCCACCTGACGGGGTTCGACGTCGACCCCGACCGCCGACGGGAGCCGGGACCGGACGCGAGTGGGGCCGGATCGACGGAGCGTCTCGGCCGCGAGGCGGCCATGGACCGCCTGGACCGGTTCGAGGGCGACGTCTACCTCACCGGGGAAGACCCCTGGATGCCGGAGGGCGACCCCGCGAACCACTCCTTCGACGTCGTCGCCTTCCCCCGGCCGGACTACGCCCTGCGGGAGGACCTCTGGGCCGACCGCGCGCATGTCCTGCCCGAGGACGTCGACCCCTCGGAACTCGCCGCGAAGTTCGAGATCACCCAGGGCCAGGTCGACGACGCCATCGCCAAGGCCCGGGCGCTGGAACACGACGGGGACCTGACCCGGGAGTCCCTGTACGAGGGCTGCAAGGCCCAGTCGGGCGAACGCCTGGACGAGCTGGCCGAGAAGATAGAGCCGGGGTACGGCTGGACCGACCTCGTCCTCCCGCCGGACACCGAGAACCGGCTCAAGGAGGTGGCCGTCCGGATCAAGTACCGCGGGACGGTCTACTCCGACTGGGGCTTCGGGGAGCGGTTCAGCCGCGGGAAGGGGGTCGTCGCACTGTTCACCGGCCCCTCCGGAACGGGGAAGACGATGTCCGCCGAGGTACTCGCCAACTACGCCGGCCTGGACCTGTACAAGATAGACCTCTCCAGCGTCGTCAGCAAGTACATCGGCGAGACGGAGGAGAACCTGGAGGAGATATTCGACGAGGCCGAGCACAGCAACGCCATCCTCCTGTTCGACGAGGCCGACGCCATCTTCGGCGAGCGATCGGAGGTCTCGGACTCGACCGACCGGTACGCCAACGTCGAGGTGAACTACCTCCTCCAGCGGATCGAACGCTACGACGGGGTCGTGTTGATGACCAGCAACTACGACCAGAACATCGACGACGCCTTCCAGCGACGGATCCACATCACCATCGACTTCTCCCGGCCCGGCGAGTTCGCCCGCCAGGAGATCTGGCGGGGGATGTTCCCCGAGGACACGCCGACCGGCGACATCGACTTCCCGTTCCTGGCCGGGTTCGACCTGACCGGCGGGAACGTCGAAAATATCGCCCTGACCGCCGCGTTCCTCGCCGCTGACGACGAGGGACTTGTGGAGATGATACACGTCGTCCGGGCGCTGCGCCGAGAGCTACAGAAGACAGGGCGGTTAGTGAGTGCCGATGAGTTCGGGGAGTACGGGGAGTTATTGCGGTAACGACGGGAAATCGTATTTTCGGTCGCGGGTCCCTGTCGGAGTAGACCGTTTTCGTCACGTCGTGACGTCAGCCACCCGGACGTATCGCTGGAGACTGGTTCGACGACCGGCGACGTATCCCGTTCCTCCGAG
>PXRX01000042.1 GCA_003023195.1 Halobacteriales archaeon QS_8_69_26 | reverse complement strand
TTCGACCACGCCGAGTTCCTCAGCGTGCTCTTCGAGCAGCGTCGATGGAAAGAGCGTAGTGAGCCGACTCACAATTCGGGATGAGGAGGTGTCTTGGTGCACACTTGCCACCTCCTCATTCCTCTCGCAAAGATGCCTCGATAAGCCGCTGCTGTCACGCGGTTTCTCGCTTAACTAAGGACGAATGGGAGAAGTTCTAGGTAAACTTCCCGTAATATTTACTGTAAATTGGATTCGTCGATCCCATCGGCTCGTTCAGCGAGTAACTGAATCAATTCCAGTATGGTGGTTTCCTCCTCTTGAAGGAGAGTCCTATCGGCAGCGGACTCGATCGCTTCAGCGTAACTGGAGCAATCGTGCTGAGACATACTTCGCGCGCGCTTCATCGCCACGTTATCGCTGATAGTGACGGTTGTATAGCTATCTGGAGGCATATCTCGGCTGAATAGCCAAGTACAGTAAACAGTACGGTAAAACGAGCTCATTTCATTTAGAACTTTGCTGAATACTTAGCTCTCCCGTGCAGTCGGGCGCTTCGCGCCCGACGACGACCCGGACCCTTCCAGTCTTACCCGAACCGCAGCCTCGATCCTCCCCAGCCTCCTGTGTTTCTCGCCAGTCTCGCTCCCTGCGGTCGCTCGACTGTCTGCGATACTCGTCCAGCGGAAGACGCGCGGCGTCTTCCTGGCTCTCGCCTCTCTTCGGTCGGCGAGAACCTCGCGCGGGCCGCGCCTGCTGGCGCGGCCTCGCCCTGGCGTCGGCCGGTCCGGGTGACAGTCGGCGTTTGCCGAACCACGGGCGAGATCCGATCCTGCCCGGCGGTACCGGTCGGAAGGGGGAACTAACTTGGTCGGGGGTCTCCCAGGAACGGACATGAGCGACAGCGAGACGGTGACCGAGGGGCCGGCCTACGGCGGGCGGTCCGGCGTCGCGGTCCGTGACACGGCCATCGTGACGGGGTGTTCCTCGGGGATCGGGCGGGCGACCGCCCGGGCCCTCCGGGACGACGGCTGGCGGGTGTACGCGACGGCCCGGGATCCGGCGGACGTGGCGGACCTGGAGGGCTGTGAGACCGCCGCGCTGGACGTGACCGACTTCGGGCAGGTCGAGGACGTGGTCAACCGGGTGGTCGACGAGACGGGACAGATCGACCTGCTCGTAAACAACGCCGGCTTCGCACAGCTGGGACCGATCGAGGACGTCCCCACGGCCCGGGTCCTGCGCCAGTTCGACGTGAACGTGTTCGGTCCACACCGCCTGCTCCGGGCGGTCCTCCCGACGATGCGCGAACAGGGCGAGGGTCGGATCGTCACCGTCTCCAGCGCCGCGGGGCTGGTCTCGTTCCCCGGGGGCGGCGTCTACTCCGGCGCGGAGCACGCCAAGGAGGCGATGACCGACGCCCTCCGGGCCGAGGTGGAGGACATGGGCATCGACGTGGTGCTGGTCGAACCCGGCCCCGTCCAGACCGACTTCGCGGACCGGGCGGAGCGAGAGCGCCGGGCGCTGGACCGCACCGAGGCCTACGGGGACTTCTACCGCTTCTACGACGACACCCAGACCTTCGGGGGCGTCCCGCTGGCCGTCCCGCCGGAGGAGGTGGCCCAGGCCGTCCTCGAGGCGGCGACGTGTGCCGACCCGCCCTCCCGGATCCCCGTCGGCCGCCTGGCGAACTTCGCCTCGCTGGCGCGCCACCTGCCGGCCAGGGTCCGGGACGCCGCCTTCACCCTGCTCCGGTGGCTGACGTCCTGACCCGTGGTGCCCGACCCCGACGCCGAGTGCGAGAAGTGGAGCGACGATCCGCCGTCCGGACCTACAGGGAGTCCCGCAGGACTTCCAGTGCCTGCCGGAGTTCGCCGACGGAGTTGTACCGTTCCCGGGGATCCTTGGCCATCGCGGTCGCGATTATCTCGTCGGCGGCCGCGGGGAGGTCGGGGTTGAGTTCGGTCGGCGGGACCGGCTCCTCCGTCTCTATCTTCCGCATGACGTCCTCCAGGGTGCCCTCGAACGGCGGGCGACCGGTCAGCACCTCGTAGGTGACCGCCCCGATCTGGTAGACGTCGGCCGAGTGGTGGATCACCGGGTCCCGGCGGCCGTCCGAGACCTGTTCCGGGGCGGCATAGGGCGACCCGGCTTCCAGGGGTCCGGCGTTGGCGATGAGCACCTCCGAGAGCTTCCAGTCGTCGACCATCACCCTCGTCTCGCCGGTACCGATGCCCTCGCCGGTCGGCGGTCGGCCGTCCGCGGTCCGGAAGAGCACGTTCGCGGGCTTGATGTCGCCGTGGACGACCCCCTGGTCGTGGGCGTACTCGACGGCCTCGGTGACCGCCAGCATCGCCGCGACTCCCGCGGGGACCGGAAGGGGCATGGCGTCCGTGAGGTTCCCGCCGTTGGCGTACTCCGTGAGCAGCCACGGCACCGGCCGCCGTCCGGACCCGAGGACGTCCACGACGCCCTCGTGGTCGAGTTCGTTCCAGGTCTCGACCGCCGAGGTCACCTCGCGGGCGAACGAGTCGTCGTCGGCCCCGTCCGGCCGGGGGGTCTTCAGCGTCGCCACTCCCGACTCGCCGCCGCTCTCGACGCGCACCCGGTGGACCTCGTCGTCGTCCTTGATCTGTTTGTCGATGGTGATGTCGTCGCGGACGACGGCGACCTCCTGGGCCGGGAGTACGGACCGGGAGTCGTCCTGAGCTCCGTCGCCCCCGGCCGCACTTCCGGCCCCGGCCGCACCGCCGCTTCCGGCCCCGCCATCGGAGCGGTCCGGTTCGATGACGGTTTCGCTGTCGGCGTGGTCCGGCTCTATCACCGTCTCGCTGTCGGCGTGGTCCGGCTCTATCACCGTCTCGCTGTCGGCGTGGTCCGGCTCTATCACCGTCTCGCTGTCGGCCGTGTCCGGTTCGATGACCGTCTCGCTGCTCGCCGGATCGGTGACGGTGTCGCTGTCGAGGACGTCGGCGTCGGTGACGGTGTCCCGTTCGTCGAGGTCGGGTTCGATCACCGTCTCGTCGGTTGCGGCGTCGGTGACGGTGTCGCTGTCCAGGACGTCCGAACCGGTGACGGTCTCTCGCTCGTCGATCCCCGAGTCGTCGTCCCGGCGGATAACCGTCTCGTCGGTGCCGGGGTCGTTGTCCCGGCGAACGACGGTTTCGTCACTCGTGGGGTCGTCGTCCCGGCGAACGACGGTTTCGTCACTCGTGGGGTCGTCGTCCCGGCGAACGACGGTCTCGTCACTCGCGGGGTCGTCGTCCCGGCGAACGACGGTCTCGTCACTCGCGGGGTTGTCGTCCCGGCGGATGACGGTCTCGTCGGTGGCCGGGTCGTCGTCCCGGTTGATCACCGTCGGACGCTCGGCCGGGTCCCCTCCGCCGGCCTCGCCCGTGTCCTTGTTTATCACCGTCGGGTGGTCCTCGGGACCCTCCGTGACCGTCGGTTGGTCGACCACGCCGTCGTCGCGGTCGCCGGTCCTGCCGCGCCGCCGGTCGTCACCCCGGGGCGGTGGCGCGTCGCTCGGGGTGTCGCCCGGGGGGCCGCCCCCGCCCACCGCGGGCCCGTCCTCGGGGTCGTCGTCGCCGTCCATGATCCGGTACAGGACGAAGGCCCCGACCGACACCAGCGCCACCACGACGAAGAACCCGCCCAGGAGCACCATGAGCAGCAGGCTGCTGGAGTCGTCGTCCGGGGATTCGGGGGTCGCCGTCGACGTGGCGGTCGGGGTCGCCGTCGGCGTGGCGGTCGGGGTCGCCGTCGGCGTGGCGGTCGGAGTCCGCGTCGGCGTCTCCGCCTCGGAGATGGTCACCTGCAGGGTCGCGGTGTCGCTCCGGCCGTTCGCGGCGACGACCCGGAGGGTGACGATCCGCGCTCCCGGGGAGTCGTAGGTCGTCGTCACCTGCTGGCCGGTCTCGTCGAACTCGCCGTCGCCGTCGAGGTCCCACTCGTAGCGGACTATCTCCCCGTCCGTCGGCGGCTTCGACTGGGACCCGTCGAAGGTCACCTCCTCGCCGGCGGAGGGCCGGTCCGGGGAGAAGACGAAGTCGGCCGTCGGCGGCCCGGTCCCGCCGCCGGTCGTCGTGGTTACGGGTGCCGGTTCTCCGCTGTCGTTGCTCGCCACCCGGCCAGCGGTCGCCGGTCGGTCGACGGAGGCCGGGCAGTCCCCGGCCGCGATGCGTTCCGGTCGGTCGAGGCCGTCGGCGGTCGGCGCGACCGCCGCACCGGCACCCCACCCTCCGGCCCCCCCGGCGGTGCAGGCGGTCGCCCCCGTCCCCGCGGCGGTAGACGCCCCGCCGACCCCGGCGAGCGCCACAGCGACGACCGCGACCAGAGCGAGTGCTGCAGCCACACGTGCCGACCTGTCGACGGTTCTCGAAGCCTCGTTTGCCACGTCGTTCACCTCGGGATCCTCGTTTCTTACCGTACGCGAAAGGTGCCGATCATATCAAGTTTGCTGGTCACGGACCGGTCCCGGCGGTTGCCGGGCGCGAAACGGCTCCGGGTTCAGGCGTCCCGGCTCCGTCCAGTGACCGGGGTCACGAGTCGGACTCTCCGGGCGGGGATGGGTCGTGGGAGCGTCAGTAACGAACGGCCCCGGAGAGTGCCGGTCAAGGAGCAGTTCCGAGAGCTCCGGTCGGCCTCCCCTGGCCTCTACCCGAACCACGGTTCGGTTCGTTCGGCGAAGGTTGGATTCAGATTTGGAAAGTTAAGCAGGTCCGGAACGCACTTGTGCCGGGACGCCGGAATCCCGGTATGCGCGACCTGGACGAGACCGACGTCGAAATCCTCCGACTGCTGGCCGAGGACGGGCGTCGGCCCTACTCCGACATCGCCGACCGGGTGGACCTGTCGCCCCCGGCCGTCTCCGACCGGGTGGATCGGCTCCGCGAACAGGGGGTGATCCGGCGGTTCACGGCCGACATCGACCGGACGAAGCTCCGGGAGTCCTCGCCGGTGCTGGTCACCCTTGCGGTCGAACCCGCCAGCGTCGACGCGGTCCGCGAGTCCCTGGCCGCCGCGCCCGCGGTGGAGCACGTGTTCACCACGGCGAACGCCCGGGTCGTCTTCAACGCCAACGTCCCGCGGGACGTCCGGGGCTGGCTCCTCTCGACGGTCGACCCCGACGCGGTCCGCGAGTACGACGTCGACCCCATCGAGTCCGTCGAGTGGCGGATCACGGTCGAGGGCACCGACTTCGCCGTCTCCTGTGCGGAGTGTGGCAACACCGTCACCGAGGAGGGGGTCACCGCGAGGGTCGGCGGCGAGGTGACGCAGTTCTGCTGTCCCTCCTGCGAGGAGCGCTACCGCGATCGCTACGAGGAACTCGCCGAGGCCGCCGGCGAGGGTGGGTGATCCGCCGGCAGGCACGTCGGCGACGGCCGGTGACCCCGCACTCCGGACCCCGGCCGTCGAACAGGCGTAACCGACCGTAGTGACGCCCTTTCTCCGGTATCCGGTTCCCTTCTACGGGCCGTCACGCTCGTTTCGTCGGTTTCGATCCCGCGAGACTTCGGTTCCGAAAGTTCGGACGCCGACGGAGTCCCGCTCTCTTAACGACAACCGCAATCAACGATGAGCCCCTACTAGTCACCAATGAGCGAACGGACCGCACGCCTGGAGATATCGGGCATGAGCTGTGCGAACTGCTCGGGGACGGTGAGCGACGCCCTGGAGTCCCTCGACGGGGTCAGGGAGGCCTCGGTCAACGTCGCCACGGACGAGGGGTCGGTCACCTACGACCCCGACGCCGTGGGGATGGCCGACCTCTACGCGGCCGTCGAGGACGCCGGCTACGACCCGGCCAGGGAGTCCGTGACCGTGGGGATCACGGGGATGTCGTGTGCCAACTGCTCGGAGTCGGTCGCGTCCGCCCTCGACGGGGTGCCGGGAGTGATCGACGCCGACGTGAACTTCGCCACCGACGAGGCCCGGGTCGAGTACAACCCCGCCGACGCCACCCTCGCCGACATCTACGACGCCATCGAGGGCGCCGGCTACGACCCGATCCGGGAGGATGGCGGAACGGCCGGCACGGAGAGCGAGGACGGTGAGGGGGCCGCGAGCGGCGGGAAGAGTCGCGCCCAGTCGGACCAGGACCGGCGGGACGCCGCCCGCGACGCCGAGACCCGCCGGCAGTTGCGCCTGACGCTGTTCGGGGCCGTCCTCTCGCTCCCCCTGGTGGCGTTCATGGCCGTCGGCCTGCTCGGATCGGGGGAACTGCTCCCCGAGACGGTCCCCGGCCTGGGGATCGACTTCGAGTGGGTCGCCTTCGCGCTGGCGACGCCGGTCCAGGTCGTCCTCGGGCGGGAGTTCTACGAGAACTCCTACAAAGCACTGGTCAAGAACCGCACCGCCAACATGGACGTGCTGATCGCGATGGGCTCGACCACCGCGTACCTCTACAGCGTGGTGGCACTACTGGGGTTGATCGCGAACAGCGGCTACTACTTCGACTCGGCGGCACTCATCCTGGTGTTCATCACCCTCGGCAACTACCTGGAGGCCAGGTCGAAGAGCCGTGCGGGCGACGCCCTCCGGGAACTCCTGGCGATGGAGGCCGACACCGCCAGCGTGGTCCGGGACGACGAGGAGGTCGAGGTCCCCGTCTCCGAACTGGCGGTCGGCGACCGGATGAAGGTCCGGCCCGGCGAGAAGGTGCCCACCGACGGCGTCGTGGTCGACGGCGAGTCGGCCGTCGACGAGTCGATGATCACCGGCGAGTCGGTGCCCGTCGAGAAGCGCCCCGGCGACGAGGTGGTCGGCGCGACGGTCAACGAGAACGGCCTCCTGGTCGTCGAGGCGACGAGGGTCGGCGAGGAGACCGCCCTCCAGGAGATCGTCCGCACCGTCACGGAGGCCCAGTCCCGACAGCCGGGGATCCAGAACGTCGCCGACCGGATCTCCGCCTACTTCGTCCCGGCGGTGATCGCAAACGCCCTCGTCTGGGCGGTCCTCTGGTCGGTGTTCCCCGAGATCCTGGCCGGGTTCGTCAACGCCCTGCCCCTGTGGGCTCCCGTCGGCGGCGGCCCGGTCCCCGCCGGCGGGTCGATAGCGCCCGTCGAGTTCGCCGTCGTCGTGTTCGCCAGCGCCGTGTTGATCGCCTGCCCCTGTGCGCTCGGCCTGGCGACCCCGGCCGCGACGATGGTCGGGACCGCCATCGGCGCCCGCAACGGCGTCCTGTTCAAGGGCGGCGACGTCCTCGAACGCGTCCGGGACGTCGACGCGGTGGTCTTCGACAAGACCGGCACGCTCACCGAGGGCGAGATGCGCCTGACCGACGTGGTCGCCCTGGACGGGGGCGACGACGCTACCCTGGCCGACGGGGGAGCCGATCCGGCCCCGGACGGCGGCGAACTCGCCGACCCTGGCGAGGAGAGCGTCGTCCCCGAGGGCGAGGACCCCGGGACCTTCGTCCTCCGGATGGCCGCCGGCGCGGAGCGTGGCAGCGAGCACCCCCTCGCCGCGGCCGTCGTCGAGGGTGCCCGGGACCGCGGGATCGACGTCCCCGAACCCGAGGACTTCGAGAACGTCCCCGGCCACGGCGTCCGGGCCACCGTCGAGGGCCGGACGGTGCTGGTCGGCAACCGGACGCTCCTGCGCGATAGTGGGATCGACCCTGCGCCCGCCGAGGGGGCCGCCGAGCGACTGGAGCGCGAGGGCAAGACCGCCATGTTCGTCGCCGTCGAGGGCCGGGTCGCCGGCGTGGTGGCCGACGCCGACACCGTCAAGCCCTCGGCCCGCGAGGCCGTCGACGCCCTCCGCAAGCGCGGGCTGGCGGTCCACGTGATCACCGGCGACAACGAGCGCACGGCCCGCGCCGTCGCCGAGGAGGTGGGGATCGACCCCGAGAACGTCCGCGCCGGGGTGCTCCCCGAGGAGAAGGCCGACGCGGTCGAGACCATCCAGTCGTCGGGGGGAACCGCGATGATGGTCGGCGACGGCGTCAACGACGCCCCCGCCCTGGCCGCGGCCTCGGTGGGCGTCGCGCTCGGGTCGGGCACCGACGTGGCCATCGAGGCCGGCGACGTGACGCTGATGCGCTCGGACCCGCTCGACGTGGTCAAGGCCATCCGCATCTCCGGGGCCAGCATGGCGAAGATACGGCAGAACCTCTTCTGGGCGCTGGCGTACAACACCGCGATGATCCCCCTCGCGTCGCTCGGGTTGCTCCAGCCGGCCCTGGCGGCAGGCGCGATGGCCTCCTCCAGCCTCTCGGTGCTGGCCAACAGCCTCGCGTTCAGGCGGTACACGCCGAACCGGGACTACCGCCTCCTCGGCCGGTGGCGATAGACTCACGGGTGGCTCCGGTCGCGTTCCCGTCGGTTCCGGATCGTCGAGGACCCTCTCCCCGGGTCACGTGCTGGCTGTGACACCGACCGCGGATCGACTGCTTACAGTAAAGTTACTGTAACGGTCGTAGGCGGTCAACCGTGCCGCGATCACGCCCGGCCGGGAACCGTCGGCCCTGGCGATCCAGGGCTCTAGCTCCGGAGAGGTGACAACCAGGGCGAACGAACGGTCACGTTAAAGTCGCCGGTCCGTGAAACCGGGCAGACGTGTACGCCCCGGCCGCCCGCCGGGGCACGCCTCTCCCCGCCATGACCGACCCAGAGCCGATCCGAGTCCTGATCGTCGACGAGTCGGACCGGGCCGAGGACCTGGCCCGGTCCCTGGAGCGCGACCGGTCCGTGGTCACCGCCGTCGTGAAGACTGGCGAGGCCGCCCTCGCCGCCCTGGCCGACGGCGAGGTCGACTGCGTCGTGAGCGAGTACCGGTCCGTCGGGACCGTCGACCTCCTCGCCGCGGCCCGCCGGGCGGCCCCTGGCCTGCCGTTCGTTCTCTACGGGCGCGAGGACGGGCCGCCGACGGAGGCCGTCTCGGCCATCGCCACCGACCACGTCCGGATCGTCGGGGACGCCGACGAAGGCGGGTCGCCGGACGGGAACGATGGCGAGGCCGGGGACGCCGACGGGACCGACGACGCGGACGGGAGCGACGACGGGGAAGCGACGCCGGCCGGGGGCGTCGGGGGGAGCGAGGCCCTGGCCGGCGCGGTCGTCGACGCCGTCGCGGCGGCCCGGGACGACGACCACGAGGTGCGGGCCCGGACCCTCCTGGAGGCGTCGCCGGTCGCCGTCGCGGTCCTCGTCGACGGGGAGTTCGTCTACGTCAACGGTGCGGGCGTCGACCTGTTCGGGGCCGACGACCGCGGGGACCTGTTCGGGCGTCGCTTCGCGGACCGCGTTCACCCCGACGACCGCGACCGTGTCGGGGACTTTGCCGACCCGGACGCGGTCGACGATGGCGTGGGGACGGAGGTCCGGATCCCCGGCAAGGGTGACGACCCCCGCCGGGTCGAGGCCGTCGCCAGGGCCGTCGAGTGGGGCGGCCGCCCGGCGACGATGCTGGTCCTCCCGGGCACGACCGATCGGGCGCGCCGCGAGCGACGCGTCGAGACGCTCCAGGAGGCCACCAGGGAGATGATGGCCGCCACCTCGATCGAGGCGGTCTGTGAACTCGCCGTCGAGACCTGCCGGGAGGTCCTCGACCGGCCCTACGCCGGGGTCTGGCTCTACGACGAGAGTGCCGAAGCGTTGCGGTCCGTCGCCCAGACCGACATGGCCCGGGACCTCGTCGAGGAGGTCCCCACGTACGTGCCGGGCAACAGCCTCTCGTGGCGGGCCTTCGCGACCGGCAAGGTACAGGTGTACGAGGACGTCGGCGGGACGGACGAGGCCTACAACCCCGAGACGGCGATGCGAGGCGAACTCATCGTCCCGCTGGGGGACTGGGGCGTGCTGAACGTCGCGTCGCTCGAGTCCGGGGGGTTCGACCCCGAGGAACGCCGTGCCGCACGGGTCCTGGCCGGCGACGTGGAGGCCGCCCTCGACCGGGTCGACCGGGAGGAGCGACTGCGCGAGGCCAGCGACCGGTTCCGCAAGAGCTTCGAACACGGCATCGAGGCGGCCCTCATCGCCGACGTCGAGGGCGACGCCATCGTGGGCTGCAACCCCGCGGCCGCGGAGCTGCTCGGCTACTCCCGGGCGGAGCTCACCTCGATGGCCGTCTCGGAGGTCCACCCGGACGACGTCGACACCCTCCGGGACCTGGCCGACCGGGTCGCCGAGGAGGACCACGCCCGGGCCGAGGGCGTCACCTGCGTCCGGCGCGACGGCACGACCGTCCGGGTCGAAGTGTCGGCCGCCCACGTCGAACTCGACGGACGCGGTTGCACCCTCTACCACATGCGCGAGGTCGACGAGGACCGGACCGGCGAGCGACGGATCGAGGCCCTCGACGCGGCGACGCGCCGGATGACGGCCGCGGCGGATCCCGACGCCGTCGCCGACGCCGCCGTCGACGCCGCCGCCGTCGTCGCCGACTCGTTCGCCGCGGTGTACGCCCACGACCCCGACGGGGACCGACTGGTCCCGGTGGCCGCGACGGACGCCGAGGGGGTCGGCGTCGTCACCGAGGGGACCGTCGAGATGGCCGCGTTCGAGGCCGGCGAGTCGCGCCTCGTCGAGGACTACGGGAGCGTCGACGACCCCGCCCGCCCCGGGACGTCGTTCGACGCCCTGCTCGCGGTTCCGATCGGCGACCACGGCCAGATCCACGTCCGGGCACCGGCGCTCGACCGATCGACGCGGCGGGCGGTCGAGACGGTCGGCCGGACGGCGGAAACCGCCCTCGACCGCCTGGAGCGGGAGGCCGGATCCGGCGGACCGGACCCCGACTCCGGCGACGAACGGGGATCCGAGCCGTCCGAATCCCCCGATCCGGGGTCGGAGACCACGGAGACTTCGGGGTCCGAGGCCGCCGGATCTTCGGAGTCGGAGACTACCGAGAGTCGGGAGTCGGAGACGCCCGACTCCGGGTCCTGATCCTCGCGGTTTCCCGGACTGTCAGCGGGTCCGTGATCGCTCAGGCCAGACAGCGGGTCCGTGATCGCTCAGGCCAGACAGCGGGTCCGCGACCGTTCAGGCCAGACAGCGGGTCCGCGACCGTTCAGGCCAGACAGCGGGTCCGCGACCGTTCAGGCCAGACAGCGGGCCACGATCCGCAACCGTCGCTCGCCGCGCACTTCGTCGGCGAACAGGGGGACGCGCTTGACGTCGTGGCCGCGGAATATCTCCTGGGCGCGCCCGAGAGCGTCCTGCTGGACGGACCACCGGCGCTGGCAGAACTCGCAGCCCTCCAGGTCGGGGCTGACGAACTCCTCCGCCAGGCGCTCGTCGTCGACCACGTCGACGAGGTCCTCCATGACGCGGTTGACGACGACCGTCCCGACGGGAATCTCGAACTCGTGAAGGCGTTCGAGGAGTCGCTCGGACTCCATGACGCTCATCTCCTCGGGGACCATCACGACCCGGAAGTCGGTGCGGGCGGGGTCCCTGAGCACCGCCCGCAGGCGTTCGATCCGGTCGGCGAGTTCCCGGAGGTCGTCCAGGTCCTCCTCGTCGGGGTCGGGGGCGTCGCCGCCGAACATCCCAGAGAGGCCGTCCATCATCCCGGACATCCGCTCGCGGAACGCCAGGAACCGGCCGACCATCGAGTCCATCACGTCCGGCAGTTCCAGCAGTCGGAGGGTGTGGCCCGTCGGCGCGGTGTCGACGACCACGCGGTCGAACCGGTCGTCGTCGAGCAGTCCCAGCAGTTGCTGGAAGGCGGCGGCCTCGTCGGCGCCGGGCATCCCGCCGCTCAAGGGGTTCCCGCCGTCGCCCCCGAGCATCTCGCCCAGGCCACCGAGCGGTCCGCCGCCGTCCTCGGAGAAGACGGCCGCGTCCTCGACGGCGGCGTCGGGGTCTATCTCCACCGCCCACAGCGGCACGTCGTCGCGGATCCGCTCGGGCCGGTCGGGGATCGGCCGGTCGTAGGCGTCCGACAGCGAGTGGGCGGGGTCCGTCGAGACGACGAGGGTCCGGGCGCCCTCGGCGGCGCTCGCCAGCCCCGTCGCGGCGGCCATCGTCGTCTTGCCCACCCCGCCCTTCCCCCCGTAGAGGACGTACTCCGGCGCGTCGGTCAGGACCCCGAAGGCCTCGGACAGGTCCGGCCGCTCCTCGGTCCCCGCGTCCGGTCGGTCCGTCCCCTCCCCCGCGGGCTCGTCGTCCGGCCCCTCCTCGTCCGCCTCGGAGACGTCGTCGACCGGCTCGACGTCGATCTCGCTCATGGCCGCCGGTCGGGACCGAGGGCTTGTGTACCCGTCGGTTGGACCGTCCGCCGGTGGAGGGGGATCGACCCGTTGCGATTCCGGATCGGCCGGTTCGGGGACCCCGAATCGAGACCGCCCCTCGATCGAGGCCCGGGAAGTCCCCGGACCGACCCCTCGGCCGTCGCGGCTCACGCCGGATCCCCGGCCGAGCGCGGGGCCCCACACCTCCCCGACCGTCCGCCGGTGGTGCTCGGGTCGCTCGTCGCGAGCGACCCTCGCGGGGGGCGAACGGTCGCTTCCTCCTGGGGGATCGAGGGGTCGTCTTCTCGCGGGTTCGGCGACCGTTCGTGAGCGTCGGGCGTTCGCGTTCGCCGGATCCGTCAAGACCCCGGCGGTCCAACCGGCCCGGTATGCCCGAGGAGGTCCCGGGGTGTGCGGACGTCCACGCGGTCGACACGGAACTGTTCGGGACGCCCGGGTTCATGTCGGCCTACGTGATAGACGCCGAGCGCCCGGCCGTGGTCGACCCGGGGGCCGCCAGCGGGGTCGAGCGGGTACGCTCGGCGCTCGTCCTCGTCGGGGTCGGACTCGACGGCGACGAAGGCGGTGCGGTCGCCCGACGGCGACACTGCGAGCCGGTAGGACAGCGAAGTCAGGTCGTAGAGTGCGTCGGTCGATAGCTCCTCTGCCATGCCCTCCACCCCGGCCGTGTGGGACTTACGCCGTGGGGCTCGGGCGACTCCGTCTGGTTCCGCGACGGGGGATCAGTGAACGACTTCCACAACGGTGGATCAGCGAACGGGTTCCGCGACGGGAGATCAGCGGACGGGGTCCGCGATGGGGATCCGGCGGTCGGCGTCGGCGGGTGCGATCCGGTCGCCGCCAGGGCCATTGCCGTTCCCGTTCCCGTTGCCATTACCGGCATCGTCGGGAGGTCCGTTGCCATTGCCGTTCCCGTTGCCATTACCGGCATCGTCGGGGGGTCCGTTGCCATTACCGTTCCCGTTGCCGGCGTCGTCCGGGGGACCGTTGCCGTTGCCGTTCCCGGGGTCGTCGGGCCGTCCCCGGTCCGCGTCCTCTATCGGTACGCCGGTGCCGGACTCGCTCACCACGGGCTTGAGGATGTACTTCCCGCTGTTGCCCGCCTCGTGGACCGCGATGTCGAAGACGAAGTCCGGCGACTCGTCACTGGTGACCTCGAACTTCTCGTTGAGGTGGAGCCGGTCGCTCGGGAGCTTCACGTTCGCAGACTCGCCGCCGTCCGCCAGGGTGGCGTCTATCCCGCCGACGTAGACGAAGACCTTGCTGTACTGCCCCTCCGGCAGGTCGAAGGCTCCGATCAGCGTGGCGTTGTTCCCCTTCAGGCGGGTGAGGTCGACCGACCGGTTGTCCACGTCGCGTTCGATCCACCGACCGTTCTCGCTCTCGCCCGCCTCGTCTTCCGCGCCGTCTTCACGTTCGCCCTCGCCTTCGGCCCCGTCGGTCGCGTTACCCTCGTCGCTGGCCCCGGCCTCACGGTCGGTCGCGTTGCCGCCGACGTGGTGGAACGCGACCTTGGTCACGGTGACGTTCAGGTGTTCGAAGTCGTCGATGTCGTTCGGTTGGTCGCTGATCCAGAAGTTCACCGCACCGCCGTCGGTGTCTCGCTGGTCGCCGTCGTCGACGCTGGCGTCGCCGGTCGGCCCGGCACCGTCGTCGGCCCCGCCGTCGCCCGCCAGGCCGCCGGTACAACCGGCCAGCACCACGAGGAGGGCGAACAGCGCCGCCGCGATGGCGTTGGTTCGCATGTTCGTTCCACGCCACGGTCGGATCCGTAATCAAGCCTGTCCCCCCTCGGGACGAATTTTATTCACTTCAGTCGAATTTCGGCGGTTCGACGGTTTCAGAGAGCGCCTACTCCGTCGATACGGCGTCGAACTGGTCCACGAGCGGTGCCGGATCCCCGAATCGACGTCCCTTCGACGCCGACCACCGGCACAGTCGGCGGTGATCCGCGGGGTTTACTGGTCGGGAGTCCCAACGACTGTCCGACCGGATGGCCGACTACGTACAGCAGGTCCGGCAGGCGTTCGGACCGAACAGGCGGAACCTCGCGGTCGCGGCCCTGGTGGTCGCGATCCTCGTGGTCTCACACGTCGTCGTCCCCCACTGGAGTACCCGGTACGCCGCCTACCTGATCGTCTTCTGCATCTGGATGTGGTGGTTCGTCGAGCGGGTGGCCGGACTGCTGGAGTACGAGACGGAGTGACCGGCCCCGCGATCCGACCGTGACAGGTCCGATCCGGCCGTCAGTTACCCGCCGTCGGCGTTCTCCTCGTCCTCACCGTCTGCTTCCGCGTCCTCGGCGTCCGCGTCCTCGGCGTCCGCGTCCTCGGCGTCCGCGTCCTCGGCCACCGTCTCGAAGGCGTCGAGGATCGCACGCTTGGCCTCCGCCCCGCGGGTCGTCCAGTGATGGGCGAAGTCGAGCATGTCGTCGTAGATGTCGGGCTTGCACCCCGCCGCCCGGGGGTGGCCGCCGCCCTCGACGAGGCGGGCGACCTCGTGACACCGCTCGAACCCCTCAGTGCCCCGGATCGACGCGCTGCCGGCGGGCTTTACGATCACCGTCGCGTCGGCTCCTTGCTCCCGGAGCGCCTCCGCGACCTCGTTCTGGGAGCACCGGCCGTAGGTCACCGCCACGTCCCAGGGGCCGACCTCGCGCCGGTCCGCGCGTGCGACCGCGCGGTCGATCAACCCCTGTTTCTCCTCGCGCCGGACGGCCAGGTACTCCAGGGCCGGGCCGGGGAGGCCGGCCCCGTACTCGCGCACGAGGGCGACGTAGGTCTCGGGGTCGAGCCAGTAGGCCAGGTCCGCCAGGTCGTCGCTCCGGGGGTCCTCGCGGATCCACAGGTCGTGGTCGCGGGTGGCCGCCGCCAGGTCGGCGAAGCGGTCGGGGAACGCGTACTCCAGCGACCGGAGGGCCACGTCGGCGGTGCACTCCTCGTCGGACTCGCCGACCACCAGGTCCACCCCGGCGTCCCGGACGGCCGCGGCCACCTCGGGGTCCCACAGGTGGTGGTCGAACCACCGCACCTCGCCCGCCATCGCCAGGATGGCGGCCAGTTCGTCCGCGACGGTCTCGAACTCGTCCGGGCAGAGGTCACAGACGAAGACGTCGATCCCTTCGGCACCGTAGGCGGCGACTCGTTCCAGGGCCTCGTCGATCCCCGTCGGGCCGGTGGGGACCAGCGCCACGTCGCTGGCCGCCAGGAGCGGGTCGACGTCCTCGTCGTCGTCGGTGTCCTCCCCGGTCTCGTCCTCGGCGTCCTCCCTGGTCTCGTCGTCCTCGTCGCCCGCGCCCGCCAGTCGCTCGCGGATCCGTTCCCCGGGGTCCTCGGGCAGGTCGTCGACGGGGTGGCCCAGGGCCTCCCTGAGCAGGGCCACGCAGGCCAGGCCGTCGGCGTCGGGGTCGGCGATCACGGCCGTCGAGGCCCCCGAGAGCGCCCGCTCTGCCCGCTCGTCATCACGCTGTTCGTCCAGCGAGTCGGGGTAGAAGAAGCCCTCGCCGGGGAGCACGGACTTGCGCCCAAGCGAGAGGCCGTCGGAGTCGATGAGTTCGTCGTCCATGCCCCACGCGAGGCGACGCGGGGCCAAAGTGTCCCCGATCCCCGGTCGGCACTCTCCCGCCGGCGTGATGCCGGCTACGCCGGATCCGGTCCATCGACGTCGATGGCTATCGACCCGTCGGCTTCCGCCGTCAGGGTGTACTGCAGGTCGAACCCCGGTCCCTCCTCCTGGATGGCGACCGCCTTCTCCCCGGGGTTCTCCGTGAACAGCAACGTCTTGCCCGTCGTATACTCGCCGTCCGGGTAACAGGGCCCCGACCTGATCACGTGGTACACCTCGTGCCGGATCGCGTACCGCTCGCCCGGGCCCAGTTCGTGGGTGATCTGTGACGGTCGAAGCTGGATCACCTCGCTCCCCACCTCCGACCTCGAATCGGCGTCGAACCGCCAGCAGCCGTCGATGGGGGCGTCCGGGATGACCCGGCTCGATACCTCCTCCGGGACCAGGAGGACGTCGACGGTCTCGCCCTCCATGGGCGGGAGGTAGTAGAGCATCTCGTCCGAGGAGTCCGGGACCAGCGTCACGCTCCGGTCGTGCTCGTTCGTGACCCCCAGTTCGACCGTCGGCGGGTGGTCCTCGGTCGGTTGCTGGACCACCGAGGCGTCGGCCGACATCTTCGACACCCGCCACTCATAGTCAAAGACATAAGTACGAGAAAATACTCGGCGGCTCGATGTCAGCAAGCGCGGTGAGTGCAGCCTCACGAAGTTCATCTAATGTGTCGAAGAGACGGTTTCCAAGAGCCTGATCGAGGCGTCGCCAACACTCTTCCGCGGGGGTCAGCTCCGGTGAACCCCGCGGAAGGTAACACAGTTCGATCGGTGTATCCTCGACGAATTCCTGCACTGTGTTGGCTGTGAAATACGAGGCGTTGTCCAAGACAACACGGCATTCGTATTCGGTTTAGGCCTCCGCAGCGGTGAGATCACGACAGACCTCCTCTAACAGCGTTTTTCGGCTTGGAGCGGGTTGTTTGGCTTCCTGATAC
>PXRX01000041.1 GCA_003023195.1 Halobacteriales archaeon QS_8_69_26 | reverse complement strand
TCACGCAGTTCGTGGAGTTCTTCCAGAGTGATATCGTCCAACCGACCCATTACCTCAAACTGGGTCTATTGCGGTAAATATCTTCGCACGACCGTATCAATCCCACCCAGCAACCTCGATCCCCCCCAGCCGTCTGCGCGTCTCGGGGTTCGCTGACGCTCACCCCAGCGGAAGACGGTCCTGCTCGCTCGCTTCGCTCGCTGTGCGGGCTGCGACTTCCTGGCTCCCGCTCGCTTCGCTCGCGGGAACTGCGATGCTCGCCCCTCGCGCGCGACTCGCGGCGCCAGAACGCCGCTCGTAGCGCACGCGCCGTGTTGCCGGTCACGCGCCGCTCGATACCTCGGACGCTCAGCCCGAAGAGAGGAATACCGCCGGATCCCCCGGGTGACGGCTACGCCTCTCCCTCCAGGGCGTCCCGGAGCCGATCCCTGAGGTACAGCGGGGCCTCGTACCGGTCCTCGGGGTGTTTGGCCATCGCGGTGGCGATGGCGTCGTCGATGCCCGGCGGGAGGTTAGGGTTGATCGAGGAGGGGGGTTCGGGCTCGCCGTCGGTGATGGCGTCCGAGAGGTCCTCGGCCTGGACCCCCTCGAAGGGGTGGCGACCGGCGAACACCTCGTAGGCCAGGACCCCGAGCTGGTAGAGGTCGGTGTGGAGGCCGACGCCGCCGAACCGCTCGGAGTCGAACTGCTCGGGGGCGGCGTACTCGGGGGTCATCCCCCGGCGGTCGTCCGGGCCGAGCATCGTCCGGGCCAGCCCCCAGTCGGCCAGTTTTGCGACCTCCGCGCCGTCGTCGGTCGTGAACAGGACGTTCTCGGGCTTGATGTCGGTGTGGGCCTTGCCGGTCAGGCGGTGGGCGCGGTCGACGGCCTCGGCCAGGCCGCCGAGAATCCCGACGCCCTGGTTGACCGCCAGGTCGCCGATCCGTGCCTCCAGGTCGCCGCCCTCCATGTACTCGAGCAGCATCCACGGGGTCGGGACGACGCCCCAGTCGATCAGGTCGACGATGTTGGGGTGTTCGAGCCGGTCCCAGGTGCTGGCCTCGCCGGCGAACGACTCCATGACCGACGTGTCCAGGGTGCCGACGTGGCGGGGCTCCTTCAGCGCGAGCACCTCCCCGGAGTCGGCCATCCGGACCTTCGTCACCTCGGCGGACCCGCCCGCGCCGATGCCCTCCAGGCGCTCGAAGTCGGGGGGTTCGTTCTGGAGCTTCGCGGGGTCGACCGCCTCGCCGGTCGGGGCGTCGCCGGTCCGGGTCGAGCGGCCGGCGGCACCGCCGCTCCCGGCGGAAACCGGACTCTCGCCCTCCGAGGGACGGTCGATCCCCGCCTCGGCCGGCTCCGCGGGTTCGTCGGCGGCCTCGACGGCCTCGGCCGACCGGAGCGAGGGGGTCCCCTCGGCCACGCCGTAGTGGGCCTGCCGGGCGGTCTCGGCGTTGTCCGCCGAGACGGTCGCCAGGCGGTCGGCCTCCCGGCGCCCGGCCTCCATGTCCAGTCCCTCGGCCCGGTCGACCACTTCCTCGAAGGTGGCGTTTGCGTCCTCGAAGGCGGCCTCGGCCTCGCGGTACTCGCCCGCCTCGAACTGCTCCTCGGCCGTCGCGATCCGGTCGCGCCCCTCGACGATCCGCGCCCGGAGCGCACCGGCCCGGGCCCGCTCGTTGAGCGTCTCCAGGTCGGCGGTCCGTTCGACCTCGTCGTGGAGGGCCTCCGTCTCCTCGACGACGGCCTCGAACGCCTCGCGGGCGGCCCCGGCGTCGCCGGCCTCCAGGGCTCCGCTGGCGTCGTTGATCCGCTCGGCCAGCGCCGAGAGCTGTGCCCGTTCGCGCTCTCGCTCCGCGCGGTCGCGCTTGTCGGCGGCCTCCTCCCCCTCGGGGACGTCGTACCCCTCCAGGGTCGAGACGGCCTCGTCGTAGCGGTCCCGCGCGGCGGCGTAGCTCGCCTCGGCCCGGGCGTACTCCTCGGCCTCGGCGAGGTCCTCGGCCTCCTCGGCGAGTTCGTCGCCGTTCTCGATGGCCGTCCGGGCCCGGACCAGCGCCCGCTCGCGTTCGGTCTCGGCGACGGCGTCGTCGATGAGTTCCCGGCGGTCGGCGACGGTGTTCTGCTCGGTCAACCCGGCGTCGCGGGCGGTCACCAGGGCCTCGTCGCAGTGCTCGCGGGCCCGCCGGTAGGCCGAGAGGGCGTCGTCGAACTCGCCGTCGCCGCGGGCGGACTCGGCGGTGGCGAGCAACCCCTCGACCGCCTCCAGGGCCTCCTCGACCTCCCGGCGACTCCGCTCGGTCTCGACGCGCTCTATCGACCGTTCGACGACCGCCGCGAGGGCCTCGAACTCCTCGGGCGGGTCGACGCCGGTGTCGTCGGCCCGGTCGCGGACCTCGCCCAGCGTGGACCGGGCCGTCCGATAGGCCTCCACCGTCCCCGCCAGGTCGTCCTCGGCCTCCAGGTCGTCGCCCTCCTCCACGGTCCGCCGCGCCCGCTCGGTCAGGGTCGCGACGGCCCCGTCCTGCGCGGTCGTCCGGCGCTCCCGGAGCCCCTCGACGGCGTCGTCGACGGCCGACCCCGGAACCACCGGCAGGTCCCGGAGCCGTTCGACCAGGTCCAGCCCCTCGGCCGCGGTCTCGGCCGCGCGTTCGTGGGCCGTCAGCGCGTCCCCGAACTCGCCCGCCTCGCGGGCCGACCTGGCTTCGTCCAGGGCCTCGTCGACCCGGTCGCGGTACTCGTCGGCGGCGTCACGGACCACTCCGGCGGCGGAGTCCTCCACCTCGTCGGCCCGCTTCTCGTAACGCCCGCCGCCGTACCCGGCGTCGTCGGCGGTTTCGGCGGCCTCCAGGAACGCGTCGTGGGCGGCGTCGTACTCCTCGACGGCTCCCTGGTAGTCGCCGTCCGCGCGCCGCTGTTCGGCCACCGCGACCGACTCCTCGGCCCGCTCCACCGCGTCGTCGAGCGCCGACGGACGGCCGGGATCGACCCCCGACTGCCGGCCCGGGAGGCCGACCAGCGCCTGGAGCACCAGGTAGCCGCCACAGACGAACAGCGGCACGAACACGACGATCAGGTCCAGCGACGTGAAGGCGGCCGCACCGACGGTCGCACTCGGGAATCCGACCGAGGACAGCACCTCGGCACCCGCGACGTAGGGTGACCTGTCCGGGGAACTGTTCACGAACCGGGCCAGGACCATGAGCTCCTCGATGACGCCGATCACCGACGCTGGCAACAGTGCGATCGACCCGAGGACCAGTCGCGGGACCCGGCCCAGCGACAGCGCCCGCACGTCCTGTGCGTACTCCCCGAACACCCGGTTGGCGAGGACGATCTGGGCGACGATCACGGCGGCGATGGCGACCGGCGTGGTCCCCGCCACGAGGAGGTAGCCGAGCGACCCGACGACCAGGACCACCGGCACCACGAGCAACACCCCCGGGCGGCCGACGCGGCGCTTCTTGGCCATCGCGAACACGATCCCCATCCAGACGGCGGGCCCGCCGAACAGGACCACCACCAGCAGTATCGTCCCGATACCCGCCATGGTGTCGCCCGACGGGGTCCCGATCCCGGCCGACTGCAGGGCCCCCTCGACGACGAGGTACACCCCCGCCAGCACGAGCAGTCCCAGCCCGGCGACGAGCGTGACGAAGAACGTCCCCACGAGACCCGTCCCGAAGGCCACGAGCGCGACGAGGTCCTTGACGAGCGCAACGAGGGTCCCGCGGAGGTCCGCCACGAGAGGGGACCGGGCATCCGACATCGTTCGAGTCGTGCCGACGGGGGCCACCCACAAAGTCGTTCTGACCCCGAGCGATCATGGACGGCTCGTATGCACTGGACGTTACGGATCGCGGAGGAAGAGGATCGGAGGGGAGAGCCAGTGAGAGGAAAGGGGACCAGAGGGGGAAATCAATGAGGGAAGGGCGAATTCGGTCGGAGAAAACCAGTGAGAGGGAAACCAGTGGGGGCCGGGCCGCGACGGATCAGACCGTCGGGGCGCCCTCGGAGACCGTGAGCAGTTCCTTGTAGCGGTTCCGGATGGTGACCTCGCTGATGGTGGCGACCTCGCCGACCTCGGTCTGGGTGGTCCGCTCGTTGGTCAGCAGGCTGGCGGCGTACACCGCGGCGGCCGCGAGGCCGACGGGCGACTTGCCCGAGTGGAGGCCCTCGCCACGGGTGGCGTCGAGCAGTCCGCGGGCGGTCCGCTCGACGTCCTCGCCCAGGCCCAGTTCGGAGACTATCCGCGGGAGGTACTCCTCGGGGTCGGCGGGCCGGACCTCGAGGTCGAGCTCCCGGATCACGTACCGGTAGGTCCGGGTGATCTCCATGCGCTCGACGCGGGAGACCGTCTCCATCTCGTCGAGGCTCCGGGGGGTGCCGGCCTGGCGGGCCGCGGCGTACAGCGCGGCGGTCGCGACGCCCTCGATGGACCGGCCCGGGAGCAGGTCCTCGGAGAGCGCCCGGCGGTAGATGACCGAGGCGGTCTCGCGGACGTTCTCGGGCAGGCCCAGCGCCGAGGCCATGCGGTCGATCTCGCCGAGCGCCTGCTTGAGGTTGCGCTCCTTGGCGTCGCGGGTCCGGAACCGTTCGTTCCAGGTCCGGAGGCGCTGCATCCGGCGGCGCTGGCGGGCGTTGAGCCGGTTGCCGTAGGCGTCCTTGTTCTGCCAGTCGATGTCCGTCGACAGCCCCTGGTCGTGCATCATGTTGCTCGTGGGGGTGCCGACGCGGGACTTGCGGTCCCGCTCGCCGGAGTCGAACGCCCGCCACTCCGGACCGCGGTCGATCTCGTCGTCCTCGACGACCAGGCCACAGTCCGAGCAGACGCTCTCTCCGTGCTCCTCGTCGCTGACCACCCGCCCGCCACACTCGGGGCAGGCGTTCGTCTCGTCGGATCGCTCGCGCTCCTCCGGGGTGACCCTCGCCTCGGTCTCGTGTACTCTGGCCGTGGTTCTGGTTTCACTCATGGTTGGGTGCCCTCCGGAGGGCGGCGGGAACGCCGACGCCCGTCCGTAAGTGGCTAACGTATAGTAAGTCCGAAAAATAGTTAAATCTTTCGGTAACGTATAGTTATCCTAACCATACTCACCACCGCTACTTATTGCGGTTAATCGAATACTGCTCGAGTTACCTGTGCGTAAGGGTTTAATGTCCGGGATCGCCAGCCGGCGGGCTTTTGCCCCTTTCGACGACCGGCGGGTGGCCGACGGTCGGGAAACCGGGCGAGTCCCGGCAGTGGCGGGCGACACGCGCGGCTCGCCTCGTCGACGGCGGACGATCTACGGCGATGGACCTATATTCGGCCGACCGCCAGGTGGGGACATGGACGACCGGTTGGAACGGTTCATCCGGACGAAGCTCCGCTCGGCGGGCGCGCGCTTCGAGGAGACCCGGCGGTCCTTCCGGGCGGGTCTGCGGACCGGCGACCTGCCCGAGGACGGCGACGGCCGGGCACGGATCGTCTGCCGGCGCCACGCCGAACGACGGGCGGTGCGGGTCGACGGGGAGGGCCGCCCCGAGTGCTTCGACCCGGACCACCAGGACTGTCGCGGGTGCGTCGAGGACGTCCGCGAGGGACGGATCGAGACCTGGTAGGCGCGGGATCCGGGCAGGTGGACCAGATCCCGGTGGTGATCCGACCGCGATCCCGGTGGCGTTCGACCTCCGATCCTGGGTGCTTTTCCGCCCGCCCGACGATCCGGGGACATGGACCGACCGAGCGTCGCGGTCGTGCTCGCCGGCGGCACGGGGACCCGCCTCTATCCCGCCAGCAGGGCCGACCGGCCCAAGCAGTTCCTCGCACTCGGCGGGGACCGCTCGCTGCTGGTCCGCGCGGTCGAACGGGCCCGCGTCGCCGACCGCCGGGTCGCCCTCACGTCGCCGCGCCACGCCGACCGGACCCGCGAGCACCTCCAGGAGGCCGGGTTCGCGGTCCGCGAGTGGGGCGACGACGGCGGGGCGGCCGAGGGGGACGGATCCGACGGGAACGATGCCCGGGACCCCGAGTCCCACGACCCGCCCGTCGAGGTCCTCGTCGAACCCGAACCGAAGGACACCGGTCCGGCGCTGGTCTACGCCGCCGCGCGGATCCGTGCCGACGCCGACGGTTCGGCCGCCGAACCGGTCCTGCTGTGTCTCCCGAGCGACCACAGCGTGGACGGGGACTTCGAGTCGGTCGCCCGCCACGCCCTCCGGGTCGCGGCGGAGACGCGGGGACTGGTAACCGTCGGGATCGAACCCACCCGCCCGGCGACCGGCTACGGCTATATCGAACCGTGGCGCGAGGAGGACGGCTACGCGCCGGTCAGGTCGTTCCACGAGAAACCCGACCGCGAGCGGGCACGGGAACTGATCGACGCCGGCTGCCTGTGGAACGCCGGGACGTTCGCCTGGACGCCCTCGGCACTGCTCCGGGCGGCCGTCGGGACGCGTCTGGAACCCCTGGTCGAGGCCGCCGGTGGACCGGCGGACGAGGACGAACGGGGATCCGGGAACACGCACGAAGGCGAACGACCGGCCGGTCTGGACGCCGCGCTCCGGTCGGCCTACGCCGCCGTCGACCCCGTCAGCGTCGACTACGCGGTCCTCGAACGGACCGACGACGCCTTCGTCGTGGAGGCTCCCGGGATCCGGTGGGACGACCTGGGCACCTGGGACGCCCTGGGACGAGTCCTCGACCCCGAGGACGGGAACGCGGTGCTGGGGGAGGCGCTGGCCCTGGACGCCGAGGACAACGTCATCGCGACCGAGGACGCCCACGTGACCGCCATCGGCGTCGAGGGACTGGTCGTGGCGGCCTACGACGACCGGGTGCTCGTGGTCCCGGCCGAGGAGGCCGGGCGCGTCCGCGAGGCCGTCGACCTGCTACGGGACCGGGACCTGTTCTGATCCCTCTTCTGGGCTCGGCAGGCCGGTTTCCGGCATCCACCGCCGGGAACCGCCGACCGCGAACGATAGGTACTTGGGTCACTCGGTCGGATCCGAGAGCGAGCGCGGGTAGCCAAGCCAGGAAACGGCGCAGCGCTTAGGACGCTGTTCCGAAGGGATCCGCCGGTTCAAATCCGGTCCCGCGCATCCTGCCGCGAACGATCCGTGAGCGGCAGGTGCGCTCCGAGGATTTGAACCGGGCGAGACGCGCGCAGCGAAGCGAGCACGTCTCGGCGAGGTTCGAATCCGGTCCCGCGCACTCGATCCTTACGCAGTCCCGTGGTTTCTGCTTGCGCACACAAGCATGACTCCCGACACAAACCAACGCTGTTCCGTTGACTTAGACTGTGAGCGCACCATCACAGTCACCCCGGAATCGACCCCGAGAAATTGGACGAACAACAGTTAGCCGACTACCGCGGGTACCGGCGCGAATTCATCCGGTGGCTCCGACGTGAGGGCAAGCAACCCGAGGGATACGTCGGCTACTCCGATTATACGGCGTACGAAACGATCTACAGGACCGCACGGTACGACGAATGGGTATGTGACAAGAGGACCAATACACAGTCCCACCAACCCCGGGATACGCTACAGAGTACATTGAGGACACCGTCGCTTACCGAGATGTGAGCAACGCCACGAAGGACAAGATCGAGGAAGCGCGCGCACGATACCATGATTGGACGCACCGCGAACACGACATGGACGAGTGGGAGCATCATCAAATATTCGATTCGAGCGGGGCCGACTCCGCATGCGACTTTCTAACGCGGAGTGAGAAACGACAGTTACGCGAAGCCGCGCTTGAGACTGGTGACTGGCGGGAGGCATCGATTATCCTGACGTGCCTGGATGCAGCGCTGCGGTCGGTGGAAGTCCGGCGCGCGAGCACTCAATGGGTCGATACTGATACCGAGCTCCCGCGCATCCCCCGGGAAGAATCGAGCAAGAACGAACAGGACTGGCGAACGAGTCCGACAGTACGATCGACGCACGCGTATTGACTCCGGGCGATTCCTTCCGGCGATAAACAAGCGTATTAGTGGGTTGAAACCCGATTACTCGGTGCGCCGGCCCCGTTCCCACCAACTCACCAGCCGGCATTCAAACCAGTAGTAAAATCAAGCGGTGCACACAACATTCGATAACCACCGGTACAATGATTGACGACTTAGACGCGGAAGTAGCGGACGCCGTCCAATGGTATTGGGAAACCCTGTCCGGGCAAGCTGAAGACCAACGCGAATCCGAAGACTCGACCCGTGGCAGGCGAGCAGAAGTACTCGGTGGCAAGCAAATGGACGGGTTCGCCGGTCTCATCGAAGACATCGTCGTCGAAGCCGGAGTACCCCGTGACTCAGTGAAACACGATTACCACGCCACGCTCCCGGGATTCTATCGGCATGAGAAGGAATGGGACACTGCAGTTGTTCACGACGGTGAACTCCTCGCAGTCGTCGAGTACAAGAGCCAAGCCTCATCGTTCGGGAACAACCTGAATAATCGAGCAGAGGAAGCAATCGGGAATAACACTGATATTATCGAGGCGTACGAGGAAGGCGTTTTCGCGCCGTCACCGCAACCGTTCGTGGGTTATTTGATGCTTATGGCGGATAACGAGAAGTCGCGGAACGTCCCGCAGGTTCGTGAGGTGAATTTCGACGTTGACGACGAGTTCCAAGGCGCGACGTACATCGATCGCATGGAGTTGTTTTGCCTTCGAATGGTTCGGAAACGGTTAGTGAACGAGTCCGCGTTCATACTGTCCGACGAGGAAGCCGGGTTGAACGGTGAGTATTGGCAGCCGCACGAGGAATTAGAGTTTGAGCGGTTTGCCCGGGCGTTAGCGTCGCACGTCGCCGGGCACATCGATTTCGAGCAGGATACGCCCGGTGAGTGACTTTACATACGTTGAAGTAGCAAAACGGGATAATAGAAGATAGATGAAAGGGCACGTCCCCACGCCCGACGACCTGGCCGAACGTATTGTCCGGCGGTTATTCAGAGATGACGAACTAACCAGTGACGACAGGATACTGTACCCTGGATGCGGGACCGGACCGTTTGCTGCGGCTGTTGAACGAGTTTGTGAATCGGAAGGGTGGCCGCTCCCGGACGGCCTTGGTGTGGAGACGAACCCGGAGCACCTCACGGAAGCGCGAGACCGGGGGTTGACGCACGTAGAATTCGATGAACGGGACTTCCTTGTCAACGGTGTGCTGGATGTGGGACGGTTTGATTATATCGTCGGGAACCCGCCGTACGTCCCGATTGAAGGGTTAGACGAGGAAGAGAAGCGTCAGTACAAGGCCGGGTTCAATACAGCAGTCGGCCGGTTCGACCTGTACCTGTTATTCTTCGAACGGTCGCTTGAGTTACTCGCGGAGGACGGTGTGTTGTCGTTCGTGACACCGGAGAAATTTGAGTACGTCGATACAGCCACACCACTCCGAAGACTCCTAACCTCCAGTGACATTCACGTCGAAAAGATTGAGCACATCGACGAGGACGCGTTCACAGGCCTGGTGACGTTCCCCTGCATCACCACGGCCCGACGCACCACCGACGACACGAAAGACCGGGAGACGCACGTGACGCTTCGAGACGGCACCATGCACACCACGACACTCCCGACGGGCGGAGGTAGTTGGGCAAGTCGAGTCCGTGACGCCGACCTCGAAGACATGCACACCGGCGCAACCCTTGGTGATGTCACCGAACGCGTCAGTCCAGGGTTAGCGACCGGCGCGGACAAAGTGTTCGTGATGCACCGCGACGAGGTACCGGATGCGGTCGATGACCGGTGGGTTCGACCGACTGTGAGCGGGTCGCAACTGAGGGAGTTCGGCGGGCCGTACACCGACAGTGTGTTCGTATGCCCGTACAAGATCGACGGTTCGCTGGCTGATGAAGACGAACTCGGCACGACTCTCGACTGGTTAGAATCTCATCGGAAACGCCTGGAGGACCGATCGTGCGTGGAAGGTGGGAAAAAGTGGTATGCGTGGCACGAGAACCCGCCGACTCAAGACCTCTTACAACCGAAAATCGTGTTTCGGGACATAGCGAAGGAACCACGGTTCTGGCCGGAAGATCGCGGTGACGTTGTTCCAAAACACTCAGTGTACTACGCGGTCCCGAAAGACGGTGTTCCGATGGACGAGCTTATCGAGTACCTGAACTCACCTGAGGCGCGGATGTGGATGGAAGCGCACTGTCAGAAGGCGCACAACGGGTATTACCGCTTGCAGAGCCAGGTTCTGAATGATTTACCGGTACCTGAAGAGTGGCCTGAGACGTACCAAGCGACACTCGGATAGTGACGACCGCATCGCGGACGCAATCAACGATGTCCCTGCAGCATCAGAGTAACCCCGACAATTCGACTCGGCCACCCCTACACCACCACCGACCTCCACTATCTTGCCAACGACCAGTGGTGCGGGAGCGGATTCGAACCGGGGGACCCCTACGAGACAGTGTCCAGCACGTCCGGCAGGCAATCACGGACGCGCCAGAACGGTAACATCGCAGAACGCTGTACCGTGACTTACATTCTCAGCTTTGCACGTTGGGTGGTTGACATACATTTCGGAGTAAGAGGCGGATGAGGTGGCCACCGTTCGACGAGTTCTCGAACACCTCCACTTACGTCGCTCCGTCTGCCATTTTCGCCCAAGGAAGTGTAGAATACTCAACGTGCAAAGCCGAGTAAGTCTTCTACTGGATCACGCCCGGCTGCCACGGGACGACCGGGTCGTCGGCTAGCCGTCTTCGAGTTCCTCGACGATCTCGTCGGCGTCGACGTCGGCGTCCTCGAGGGTCTCCTCGACGTCGCCGCCGCCCATGCCGCCACCCATCATGCCGCCCATCATGCCGCCGCCCTCGCCCAGGGTCTCCTGGACGATCATCCGGTCGACGCCGAGGCGGTCGGTGATCTGCTGGGCGATCTGCTGCTTAGAGAACATCCACTGCTGGTTCATCATCAACTGGGGCGCGGCCTCGACGTACAGCGTCTCCTTCTCGACGGTCTGGATCTCGGTGGTGGGTTCGGGCGGTTCCTCGTCCTCGTCGCCGTCCTCGCCCTCGGCCTCCTTGTCCTCGTCGCCGCCCTCGCCCTCGTCCTCGTCGGGGTAGACCGTCACTTCCTCCTCGACCTCGTCGGTCTCGATCCACATGTCGACGTCGGCGTCGATGTACATCGAGAACAGGCCCTTGGCACGCTCGATCCGGTCCTCGACGACGTCGAGGACCTCGTGGTCGTACTCGATGTCGTCGCCGGCCAGCGGGTGGTTGAAGTCGACGCGGGCCCGCCCGCCGATGACCGTCTCGACGTGGCCGTGGTCGCCCTCGATGGTGACGTGGGCGCCGGGGTAGCGGTCGTCCTCGGGGAGCTTGTCCACGCTGATGGTGCGGACTTCCTCGGGGTCGTGTTCGCCGAACGCCTCGGCGGCGGGGACGACGACGTTCCCGGAGTCGCCCACCTGCTTGCCGATAATGTCGTCCTCGACGGGGGCGAACAGGTGGCCCTCGCCCAGCACGACCACCCGGGGCGAGAAGTCGCGCTCGCCGTCGTCCATGCCCTCCTCCTCGGCGATCTCCTGGTCGGTCGTGTCGACGAGTTGGCCGGCCTCGACGGTGCGGGCGGTGTAGTCCAGGCGGACGAAGTCGCCCTCCTCCAGGGCGTCCTCGGCCGCTTCATCCTCGGCCTCGGTTTCCTCCTCCGCTTCTGTCTCCTCCTCGGCTTCGGTTTCTTCCTCGGGGACCTCCTCCGCGTCCCCTGCCTCGTCGTCGACCGCCTCGTCCTCCGCTACCTCGGCGTCCTGATCCTCGGTCATGGGTGTCCGTTTCGCGTCCGCGTTTAATTATGGATCGATAGTCGGTAGCGAGGGGATCCGACACCGGGAAGTCCCCGGCGTGGTGCCGTCCCCGTGTGACCGTCTTCGCGTTCGACCGGGATCACACCGTCGACGTCAGTCCGCACCCCGAGCACCGGACGGTCCCGCTGTCGTGGGTGACCCACCTGGCGCGGGAGACGGACCACGAGGTGTGGGCCCACGGCAACCAGCGACTCGTCGAGGAGGCCTCCATTCCGGGAATCCAGGAACTGATCCGCCGGCGGGACGGGGAGTGGTACGACCGGATCGGGGGACGGGCGGACGAGTACCACGAGGAGTGGCCGAGCCGCCGGGAACGGCTCCGGATGATCGAAGACGTCGTTCCCGACGCCGATGACTACGTCGCCGTCGACGACGCCGACCTCTCGGACGTGTCGGGGTGGACCCACTACTTCGCCTGGGACTTCGTCGACGCCGTCGAGGCTGGTCGGATCGACCTGGACCTGCCGCCGTGACTTCCCGTCGTAGTGCCGCCCTCCGGTACTTTGGGCTCCTGGCCCGGCCGCCCGCCACTCGATGATTACTACTAAAAATATTCTTGAATAGGAAATATTAAGAACGGGCATTTCGTACTTGTCCGGTACGCATGACAGAACTCGTGGCGACGACGCCGGGGCTGTATCCGCTCCCGGACGACGCGAAGGACGACCTCTCGGACCTCAAGGGCCACCAGAAGGAGGACCTCATCGACGGCGACGAGGGCGAGGAGGTACGTAACGTCTACGACCGGGCGCGACGCGAGGTGGTCGACGTCCAGACGGAGGCCGGACTCGACCGGGTCGTGGAGGGACAGTTGCGGTGGGACGACATGCTCGCCCACCCCCTGACGGTCCACGACGCCGTCGAGACGCGGGGGCTGGTCCGGTACTACGACAACAACAACTTCTACCGGGATCCGGTCGTGACCGATGACCTGGACGTCGACGGGGACGTGGCCGCCGAACTGGAGGCGCTGTCGGGACTGACCGACGACCCCCTCCAGGCCGTCCTGCCGGGCCCGTACTCGCTGGCCTCCCTGGCGACCGACGAACACTACGGCGACGAGGCCGAGTTCCTGGCCGCCGTGGCCGAGTTCCTGGCCGGCGAGGCCGGGGCGTTCCCCGAGGTGGAGACGCTGTGGCTGCTGGAACCGTCGCTGGTGACCGATCCCCCCGGCGACGGCCCCGACGCCCGCGCGAGCGAGGCCGTCGACCGGGTGGCCGGTGCCGTCGACGCCGACGTCGTCGTCCACCCCTACTGGGGTGCGCTGGACGAGACGGTCCACGCCCACCTGCTGGACGCCGACGTCGACGCCGTGGGATACGACTTCGTGACCGAACACGAGTCGAACCTCTACAACATCAACGAGTACGGCACCTGCGACGACGTCGCCCTGGGTCTGGTCGACGGGCAGAACACCCTCGTCGAGGCCCCCGCGACCGTCGCCGACCGGGTCGAGTGGGTCCGGGAGGGGACGCCCGGTGCCGACTTCGACCGGGCGTACGTCACCTCGAACACGCCGCTGTTCTACCTGCCGTACACCCGGTTCGAGGCGAAGGTCCGGACGCTGGCGGGCGCCGTCGACGCGGACCCGACCCCCGACGACGAGGCCGAGGAGGTGAGCGCCTGATGGCCGACAAGGAGCGGTTCCGGCCGGCCGACCACCCCAACGAGCACTTCCTGCTGACGACCGTCGTCGGCTCCTACCCCAAGCCCACGTGGCTCCACCGCTCGCGTGACCTCCACGAGGGCGGGGACCTCTCGCGGGACCGGGCGCCCGAAATACGGGAGTCCGACATCGACCTGGACTTCGACGACGAGGACTGGGTCGAGGCCAAGGACGACGCCGCCCGCCTGATCACCAACGAACACGAGCGTGCGGGCCTGGACGTCGTCACCGACGGCGAGATGCGCCGCTCGGAGATGGTCGAGTACTTCGCCCACCGGATCGACGGCTTCGAGTTCAACGGTCCGGTGAAGGTGTGGGGTCACAACTACTTCCACAAGCCCTCGGTCGTCTCGGACGTCGAGTACGACGAGCCCTGGCTGGTCGACGAGTACGAGTTCACCAGCGAGGTCGCCGACGCGCCGGTGAAGGTGCCGCTCACCGGTCCCTACACCCTCGCGCGGTGGTCGTTCAACGAGGCCTACGAGTCGACCGAGGCCGTCGCCTACGACCTCGCGGACCTGGTCAACCACGAGGTCGAGCGACTGGTCGAGGCCGGCGCTCAGTACATCCAGATCGACGAGCCTGCCCTGGCACAGCACGAGGACGACCACGCCGTCGTCGGCGAGTGCCTCGACCGCATCGTCGCCGGCCTCCCCGACGACGTTCGGGTCGGTCTCCACGTTTGCTACGGCGACTACTCGCGGATCTACCCCGAGGTGCTCGACTTTCCGGTCGACGAACTCGATCTGGAACTCGCCAACGGCGACTACGAGCAACTCGACGTGTTCCAGGAACCCGAGTTCACCACCGACCTGGCGCTGGGCGTCGTCGACGTCCACCACGCCGAGGTCGAATCCGTCCCGGAGATCAAGGCCAACATCCGGAAGGGGTTCGAGGTGGTCCCGCCGGAGCGACTGGTCGTCAGCCCCGACTGCGGCCTGAAACTGCTCCCCCGGGAGGCCGCCTTCGAGAAGATGCGCAACATGGTCCGGGCCGCCCGCGAAGTCGAGGAGGAACTCGACGCCGGCGAAATCGAGGTCGCCGGCGCGCGGGCCGGCGCGGACTGATCCCCGTCGGGTGCAGGTCCGAACCCTCGTCCGCCGCGGGTCCGGACCCCGCCGGGCGTCGTCGGGACGCGCCGTTCGCCGCAGTTGGGAACGCTTTTTTCTGACCGGTTATTCGCCTAGAATATGTGTGCCCTCCAGCCTGCCGGGATCACCCGGCGTGAACCGGTCGGGCCGGCCGACTGCGGGGGTGGTCGGCCGTGAGTCACGGCTGGATCGCTGTAACGCGCAAGGACTTCAGGGACGCCATCCGGGCCAAACTGATCTGGGCCACGACGGCCCTGTTCGTCCTGGCCGCGGCCGGGGCGACGGTCCTGTACGCCCAGATAAACGCCTTCCACGGCGGGGACCCCACGGCGGCCGGCCTGATAACCTTCGTCCGGTCGGCGACGACGATGTTCGTGCCAATAATCGCCCTGCTGGCGGGCTACCGGTCCGTCGCCGGCGAGCGCAAGGACGGTAGCATCCGGCTGTTGCTGTCGATGCCGGTCACCCGCCGGGACATGGTCTTGGGGAAACTCCTCGGTCGGACGGGCGTCGTGGTGGTGCCGATACTCGTCGCGTACGTCGTCGCGGCGGTCCTGGCGCTCGTCCAGATCGGTGGGTTCGACTACGTCCAGTTCCTCCTGTTCGGCCTCGTGACGGCGGTGTACGCCCTCGCCTACGTCAGCGTCGCCGTCGGCATCTCCGCGTGGTCGCGGACCACCGCGGTCGCCCTGGCCGGTACCCTGTCCTTCTGGGTGCTCTTCCAGTTCGCGTGGGGGATTATCGGCTTCGCGTTGCTGTTCGCCACCAGCGGTGGCGGGTTCCCCTCGTTCGACCCGGTCCCGGCGTGGTACGTGGTGTTCACCCGCCTCTCGCCCAGCGGGGCGTTCGGGGCGGCCAGTTCGGCGTTGCTCCCCGGCGGGGTCACCGCCGGCATGCCGACCAGACCGGGGGCGGGCGGTGGCGCCGCCGGGCCTGGCTTCTCGATGCCCTCCGGGGCGTTCTACCTCGAAGAGTGGTTCGGGTTCGTCCCCCTGATCGGATGGATCGTCGTCCCCGTGACGGTTGGCTACCGGCGGTTCGCGGCCGCCGACCTCTGATCGGAACGGTCGCTGGACCGCTCCGGGTGGATCCCGCGACCGCCCCACGGATCCCCCGACAGGAGTTATGTAGGGCCGCCCCCAACTGCGGGGCGTGACGCCCGACATCAAGGGGACCGCGAAGACGGCCGCGGGGTGGATCTACGCCGTCGCCGTCTTCGTCTTCAGGGCCGTCGAGTGGGCGCTGCTGGGTCCCTACCGGGTGCTGCGGACCTACGCCGACCTGGGGAACCGCCGGAGCGATCCCGATACCGGCGAACCGGGACCGGGCGGCGAGGGTCGCGCAGGAAGCGGCGACCGCCCGGCGGAGGGGGGCGAGGACGGCGACGCCTGAACCGCTGGCTCAGACCTCCCCGTGCCACTCCCGTTCGAAGCGCTCGACGAACTCCTCGGTGAACCGGTGGCGTCGCTCGGCCATCTCCCGGCCCGTCCCGGTGTTCATCTCCTCGCGGAGTTTCAGCAACTTGTCGTGGAAGTGGCCCTTCGCCCCGTAGCCGTCGGCGTCCCACATGGCGTTGCCGTAGTCCCCCGTGAACACGAAGTTCCGTGCGATCCCGACCGCGCCGATGGCGTCCAAGTTGTCGGCGTCCTGGAGCACCTCGGCCGCCAGGGTCTCGGTCGGCCGGGGATCGCCCCGGTAGTCGTACTCGTCGTGGACCTCGACGGCGTGGCGCACCGCGTCGACCTTCTCCTCGGGGAACGGGGTTTCGGCCAGGATCGCCTCGACTTCGTCCAGGGTCTCCTCGGGGTGGACGTACCCGTCGCCCTCCACCACGCGGTGGAGGTCGTGGGTCAGGGCGGCCGCCCCGACCACCTCGGGGTCGGCGCCCTCAGCCTCGGCGATCGTTCGCCCCAGCGCGAACACGCGCCAGACGTGGTGCATGTCGTGGCCCGACGAGTCCGCTTCCAGCCACTCCCGGACCCCGGCCGCGATCTCGCGGTACGGCGACCGCTCGGCCGCCTCGGGGGCGGGGTGGACGCTCGTCGCGTCGTCTTCGGTCATGTCGGGCGGATCGACGGTCGGGGACATAGGCCCGGCGGATCGGGTCGCCGCTCGCCTCGAGATCGCCGACTTACAGTAACCTTACTGCAAGGGGATCCGGCACACGCTCGCCGTCGACGGACGGCGGGCTATCGGAGTGATCCGGAAAAGGGGCGTCGGTACGGACGGGTCAGGGCGTCTCGCCGGTTTCCAGCGAGAACGACTCGGTGGGGTAGGCGACGCAGGTCAGGACGTAGCCGTCCTCCAGTTCGCCCTCGTCGAGCATCTCCTGGCCGTCGTGGATCACGTAGTCCTCGGCGTTGCCGTCGGGGATCAGGCCGCCACAGGAGACGCACTGGCCCTGCCGGCAGGAGTAGGGGAGGTCCCAGTCCTCGTCCTCGCCGGCCTCGAGGAGGTTCTCGTCGTTCGCGACCTCGATGGTCTCGCCCTCCTTGACGTACTCTATCTCGTGGTACTCGACTTCGTCCTCGGGGATAGCCTCGGGGTCGAAGCCCTCCTCCTCCTCGACCTCGCCCTCTTCGAGTTCGGCGCCGGCCTCGCCGGCGGGGACGCCCGCCGGGACCGCTCCGCCGCCGATCGCGCGGTTCCCCGGTTCCGCGAACTCAGTTTCGGGGACGGTCTCCGCCCGACGGTCGAGGATCTCCTGTGAGATGTCCTCGCCGGGTCGCCAGCGGGTCCCCCGCGAGAAGTGGAAGAACACCGCCAGCACCGTCAGGACCGCTCCCAGCGCGAATCCCGCTTCGTTGACCATGTGACCCGGGCTTGGACACCCGGATTTAATTGTATTGTGATCCCCGGACGGGACGGCTCCCGAAGGTGTTCGACGGTGCGGCCGAGCGTGGCGGGCCGGTCCGGTCACGGGGTGGCGAGGCGGTGGCGATCCCGGGGTGCGCCGGCCCGGTGCCGGCCCCGGAACGGGTGCGCTTTTACGGGTGGGGTGCCCACCCTCGCGTATGGCACGCCCGACGGTGCGGCTGGCGACCCGGGGATCGGACCTGGCGATGCGCCAGACCGCCCAGGTCGCCGAGGCCCTCGAGGACCGGCGCTTCGAGGTCGAGGTGGTCCAGGTCTCGACGCGGGGCGACGAGGTCCGCGACGAACTGATACACCGCCTCGGCAAGACCGGCGCGTTCGTCCGGAGCCTCGACGAGCGAGTGCTGTCGGGCGAGGCCGACGCCGCGGTCCACTCGATGAAGGACGTGCCCACCGAGAGCCCCGAGGAACTGGTCGTCGCCGCCGTCCCCGAACGGGGACCGCCGGGCGACGTCCTCGTGACGCCGGACGGGCGGTCGCTGTCGGACCTCCCCGAGGGCGCAACCGTCGGCACGTCCAGTCTCCGGCGGCGCGCACAGTTGCTCGCCCATCGGCCGGACCTCACCGTCGAGCCACTGCGGGGGAACGTCGACACCAGGGTCGAGAAGCTCCTGGCTCCCCACCTGCAACGGGAACACGAGCGTCGACTGGGGGCCGAGGAGTCGGCGCAGGATCCGGAGGCCGGTGCGGCGGACGGAACGGACGAAGACGCGGTGGACGGGAACGGCGACGCCGGAGCGACGGACGACGCGACGGACGGGAGCGACGACGGATCGAACGGGGACGCCGAGGCAGAAACGGACAACGCGACGGACGGGAGCGACGACGGATCGAACGGGGACGCCGAGGCAGAAACGGACGACGAGGCCGGGAACGAGGCGTACGACCGGACGGCGGCGGAGTGGTTCGAGGACCTCTCCGAGGTCGAGCGCCGCGCCATGGAGCGGACGGTGGACGTCGAGTTCGACGCCATCGTCCTCGCGGAGGTCGGTCTCCGGCGACTGGGGCTGGCCGACGACCTGGACACGGACCGGCTCCCGCCCGACGAGTTCGTCCCGGCCCCCGGACAGGGGGCGATGGCCGTCACCGCCCTAGACGCGGACCTGGCAGAGCGGATCCACGGGGCCCTCGACCACCCCCGGAGCCGCGTCGAAACCACCGTCGAGCGCACGGTGCTGGCGACGCTCGGCGGTGGCTGTGTCGCCCCCATCGGGGTCCACGCCGTCCTGCAGGGCGAACACGTCAGGACGGTCGCGGCGGCGCTGGGCCGGGACGGCGAGGCGGTCGTCCGGGGAACCCGGAACCTCCCCGTCGAGCGCCACGCCGAGGCCGCCCGCGAGTTCGCCCGTGACCTCGACGAGGAGGGAGCCGGCGAACTCGTCGCGGCCGCACGCGCGGAGACCGACGACCGCGAGGCGAAACGGGAGGGATCGGAGGAATGACCGACGGGCGATCGACGAGCGAGAACCCGCACGGCGACACGGTCCCGGCGGTCGACCCCGACGTGGCCCGGATGACCGTCGGCGTCTTCCGGCCGGACGACGGGCGCCTGGACGGGGCCGTCGAGTTGCTGGAGGCCCTGGGGGCCGACCCGGTCCCGGACCCGATGCTCGCGGTCGAACCGACGGGCGCCGCCCCACGCGAGGACGCCGACGTGGCCGTCCTCACCAGCACGACGGGGGTCGAACTCGCGGCGGGCGCCGGGTGGGACCCCGGCGACGCGGTCGTGGCTGCGATCGGTTCGACGACCGCCGACGCCCTCCGGGCGGCCGGCTACGCCGTCGACGTCGTCCCCGAGGAGTTCTCCTCGGCGGGCCTGGTCGCGGCCCTGGCACCCGGGGCGGACGGCCGACGGATCGAGGTGGCCCGCAGCGACCACGGCTCCGCCGAACTCACCGACGGCCTGGCGGCGGCGGGCGCCTACGTCCACGAGACGGTCCTCTACGAACTCGTCCGCCCAGAGGGGTCCGGTCGCTCGGCCGAACTCGCCGCCGAGGGCGACCTCGACGTGGCGCTGTTCACCTCCTCGCTGACCGTCGAGCACTTCCTGGACGCCGCCGAGGAGCGGGGGATCCGCGAGGCGGCGGTCGAGGGACTGAACGGGCACGACGCCGTGGTCGGGGCCATCGGCGACCCCACCCGCGAGACGGCCCGGGCGGCGGGGATACCGGTCGACGTGGTGCCCGACTCCGCTTCGTTCGAGAAACTTGCGACGGCAGCCGTCGAACGCGCCGCCCCGTCACACCACTGAGTCCCGCCCCGCGCCCAGGCCCGCGCGAACGGCCCCGAACCCATTAATTTCGAGTGGGTGATATCCGAGCAACAACCTGGATCCCCGCGCTGCCACGCGATTCTGGTGGGGGACACGGGTCGCCCCCGGCTCGGAGGGGTGTCCGGGGGACTTCGTATGGGGCGAAAATGCTTTCCCGGTATCAGTTCCGGGGGTGTCGGGACGATCCGGTCCGGTGTGGCATCGCTCGGGGCCGGTTCGGTGTGTCGTCAGCCGGGTCCGATGGGGTGTCAGCCGGGTCCGATGGGGTATCAGCCGGGTCCGAGACGGTACGGGGCCGTCGGGTGACGGTGTCGCGCGGGTGGAGGCCGGCCGGTCATCCCGGGCGGTGTGCGTCGGTGCGGCCGGGTGGGGTCCGCGCGTCGGCACTACGGGTCGTGGCACAAAAATCGGGTGTTTCGACTCGGCGCGTGCCGGGGCAACTACTCGTCGAGGTGTTCGATGCCCTTCTTCGAGACGTTCGCCTCGGTGATCTCGGGGGGCATCCAGTCCGGCGAGTCGTCCGGAGCCTCCTCTTCCCAGGCCCAGCCGTCGTAGATGTGGACCTTGTCGGTGCCCTTCTCGCGGAGACGGATCTCCTCCTTGTCGGCCTGGGATTCGCTCGGTGCGGGCTCCAGCCGACGGGCCGCCTTCAGCGCCGCCTGTCGGGGCGTGTTACCCGAGAACACGCTACTTTCGTCGCCCTGATCTTCTCGTAGTGCGAAGTTCCGTTTACCGTCTTCCCGTACCATGGTTTTCGACCCTCCATTCCAACCCAGCACATCCCACCTTATAAAGATATCCCCGAGGGGACCGGGATCCGACGAAGGAGTATTTAAAGGCTACGGCCACGACCCCTCGAATCACCGACGCGGTGGCGGCGAACGGCCCGCGATCACCCCCCCGGATCGGCCGGGGCGCGCCCCTCACGCGGTTCGCGCGCGTCGCCGGATCCGGGGTTCGGACCGGGTGGTCGGGCCGTCCCCCTCGGATGCGGCTGTGGGTCCGCAGTCGCTTCGTGACTGGGGCGGCCCTCCTCACCCAGCGGGGATCGTCCCGGGGTGACCGTTCGGTCTTCCGGGCGCTGGATCCGCGTGTGCGGGGCCACCCCGCTCGGGCGGGCCGAACCCTCGTTCGCACGCCCGATTCGACGGCCAGGGCGGGGGGACGCTAGAAAACCTTAAGTGTATCCTGCGGCGACCCACGTGCTAGAGACGGTGGATGGTCCGGAAAAAGAAGCTCAGTCCGAGCGGGGCGAAAGACGAGGACGGCGAGTACCACAACGTCCATATCAACCTCCACGAGGACGAGCTCGCTGTCGCCGGGATGGACATCGGCGACGAAGTGTTCGTCCGCGTGCGGGAGGACAAGATAATCATCCAGAAGGCCGACCAGGACGAAGTTCAGCACGACTTCTAGCCATCGTCTCCGGTCGGTCGTCCCCGTGGCCCACCACGCCGGTAGCGCCGCGTGTAGCTGGCGTACCGGCTCCGCCGGACCGGACCGTGCCTCGATACCGAAGTTTAAACGCGATCCCGCCGTATCCCGGAGGGATGGGAGCGTCCGACCCCCCCGTGCCGGAACTCGCCGACGTCGCGACGGCCTGTGCCCGGCGGCTCCTGGCCGCCGACCGCGTCCTGCTGGCCTCGCACATCGACGCCGACGGACTGACCAGCGCGGCCGTGGCCTCGACGGCGCTCGAACGGGCGGGGATCCCCTTCGAGACCGTCTTCTTCGACCAGCTCGACGAGGAGGGGGTCGCCGCCCTGGCGGCCACGGACTACGACACCGTCCTCCTGACCGACTTCGGGAGCGGCCAGCTCGACGTCGTCGCCGAGTACGAGGCCGCCGGCGCGTTCACGCCGGTCGTCTGCGACCACCACCGGCCCGCCGACGCCGAGACGGAGTACCACCTCAACCCGCTGCTGTTCGGGATCGACGGCGCCTCGGAACTGTCCGGCGCCGGCGCGGCCTACGTCCTCGCCCGGGCGATGGCGGCGGCCGGTGCCGGTCCGACGGCTGGAACGGAAGGTGCCACACGCACGGGCGAGAGCGCACGCGCGGAACAGGATGAAGACGATGGTGGTGGAGACGGGATCGCGTCGGTTCCGGCCGGCCCGCCGCCGGCCACGGACGGCGGCCGCGGCGGGACGCTGGCGGCCCCGGACCCACACAACCGGGACCTGGCGGCACTGGCCGTGGTCGGCGCCGTCGGGGACATGCAGGCCTCCGGGGGGGAACTCGTCGGCGCGAACGCCGCCATCGTCGAGGAGGGGGTCGAGGCCGGGGCCGTCGAGACGGGCCGGGACCTGGCGCTGTACGGCAAGCAGACCCGGCCCCTGCCAAAGTTGCTGGAGTACGCATCCGACGTCCACGTCCCCGGCATCTCGAACGACGAGGCCGGGACGATCCGGTTCCTGGACGACCTGCCGGTGGACCTGAAGGCCGACGGCGAGTGGCGCCGGTGGGTGGACCTGACCGCCGAGGAGCGCCGGACCGTCGTCAGTGCCCTGGTGCGCGAGGCCATCGACCGGGGCGTTCCCGCCCGGAAGGTCGAGGAACTGGTGGGGACGACCTACACCCTGCCCAGGGAACCGGAGGGAACCGAACTCCGCGACGCCAGCGAGTTCTCGACGCTCTTGAACGCGACGGCCCGCTACGACCGCGCGGACGTGGGCCTGGCGGTCTGTCTGGGGGACCGGGACGCGGCCCTGCGGCGGGCCCGGCGCTTGCTCGCGAACCACCGGCGGAACCTCTCGCAGGGGCTGGAGGTCGTCAAGCAGGAGGGGGTCACCCGCGAGGAGCACGTCCAGTGGTTCGACGCGGGCGACCGGATCCGCGAGACCATCGTCGGCATCGTGGCCGGGATGGCCGTCGGCACCGAGGGGGTCGACCGGGGGACGCCCATCGTCGCCTTCGCCCGGAAGAGCGACGAGGAGACGAAGGTGTCGGCCCGCGGGACGCCCGGCCTCGTCCGGCGCGGACTGGACCTGTCGGCCGTGATGGGCGAGGCCGCCTGCGAGGTGGGCGGCGACGGCGGGGGGCACGACGTCGCCGCCGGCGCCACCATCCCCGCGGGTGAGGAACGGGCGTTCGTCGAGGCGGCCGACCGGGTCGTGGGCGAACAGATCGGGTGACTGTAGCGGGGTTCAGGACAGTAGCTCCCGGATCGCCGCACGGACCGACCCCATCGCCCGGTCCGCACGGTCGGAGTCGTCGGTCATGCTCAGGAAGCCGTGGACCATCGACGGGAAGTGGCGGTGGTCGACGCCGACCCCTGCCTCACGGAGCAGTCCCGCGTAGTCGGCCGCCTCGTCCCTGAGCACGTCGTGACCGGCGGTGACGACGACGGCGGGTGGCGCTCCCGAGAGGCGTTCGGTCGGGGCAGTCGCCGGGACGGCGACGGGATTGTGGACGTCGACGGGCGAGCGCAGGTACAGGTCCCAGAACCAGCGGACGTCCGCCAGGGAGAGCAGTGGCGCGTCGGCGTGTTCGCGGGCGGAGGGGGTGTCGGTGTCGCGGTCGAGCATCGGGTACAGCAGTGCCTGTGCGGCAAGGTCGACGCCCAGGTCGTCGGCCCGTGCCGCGGTCGCGGCCGCCAACCCCCCGCCAGCACTGGTGCCGGCGACGGCGATCCGGTCGGGGTCGCCCCCCAGGTGGCCGGCGTACTCCGCCGCCCACGCCAGGGCAGCACCGGCGTCCTCGACGGCGGCCGGGAACGGGTGTTCGGGCGCCAGGCGGTAGTCGACGGAGACGACCAGGGCCCCGACCCGGTCGGCGAGGTGCCGACAGAGGTCGTCGGCGGAGTCAAGCGTCCCGAGGACCCAGCCCCCGCCGTGGTAGAAGACCAGGACCGGGAGGTCGCCGGTGGCGGATGGCTCGTCACCGTCACCTCCGGACGGGCGTTCCGGGCGATAGATCCGGACCGGGAGGTCACCGCCGGGGCCGTCGATGGCGAGGTCCCGGACGAGGGCCATCCCGGGACCGCCCCCGGCACCGAACAGTTCGTCCTCGATCCGTCGGGCCGAGGAGACGGAGAGTGCCCGCCAGGGCGGGACGCCGGCCTCGCGTGCGCGTCGGACGGCCGTACGGACGCCGGGGTCGGGGTCGTCGGTCGCGCCGGGGCGGTCGGGGTCGCGTTCCATGGGGTCGCTCCGGCCGGCCGCAAGTTATAGCTCCGGGGGGGACGCCCGGAACGGGCGGTCTGCGGGGGTCTCCGGTCCTGACCCCGTCGGTGGGGGGTCCACGACCCCCGTGAGTGGGACCGATCCACGTGCGGGCATCGAGTTCGACGTGCTTAAGTACACCCGACTCTTCGACCAGTAATGCGAACGACGCCCGGCGGGCGGCCCGCCGGGCGAGCTCGCCCCCGTCCGGACCCGCCGGCGATAGCCGCTGGCCGGGGGCGACCCGAAGGGCTTAAGTAACCCCTCGGACTAAGACCGGGTCCGGAAGGACATGAGGATCCCACCCCTGCGGTCCGCCGTACACGATGGGATCTGATGTCAGCCCTGGCAGTTCGGTGACACCCGATCGTCGACGTGTCACCGATCGCGGACCCATATAGGTGTGCACCCAGACGGGTGCATTACCCGCCATACCCCCTGGCCTCGCGCCAGGGAACATTCCGGTTGATCCTGCCGGAGGCCATTGCTATCGGGGTCCGATTTAGCCATGCTAGTCGCACGGGTTCAGACCCGTGGCGAATAGCTCCGTAACACGTGGCCAAACTGCCCTACGGACCGGGACAACCTCGGGAAACTGAGGCTAATCCCGGATAGCGCTCTCCGCCTGGAGTGGTTTGAGCGTGAAACGCTCCAGCGCTCGCCAGACTTCGTCTGGCTGCGCAGCGGGACTTCGTCCCGCGAGCGCCGTAGGATGTGGCTGCGGCCGATTAGGTAGACGGTGGGGTAACGGCCTACCGTGCCGATAATCGGTACGGG
>PXRX01000040.1 GCA_003023195.1 Halobacteriales archaeon QS_8_69_26 | reverse complement strand
CCTGGTGCCGTACTTCTGGGCGGAGACCGACGACGTGCGGGCGTTCGAGGAGTCGGTGCGGAGTGACGACCGCGTGGCCAGCCTGACGAAGCTCGATGGCGGTCACGGGCGGCACCTGTATTCCATCGAGTGGGCGACCGACATCGACGGGTTCATCACCGCCGTCACCGAGCACGACCTCATCGTCGAAGCGGCGACGGGGAACCGCAAGTGCTGGGAGTTCCGAGTCCGTGCGTCGGGTCGCGATACCCTCTCGTCGTTCCAGCAGACGCTTCGAGCGTCCGAGATTCCGATCGAGGTCGAGCGCGTCTGGAATCCCGGCGATTCGCGAGCCGAGGCCTATGGCGTGACGGCCAAACAGCGCGAGGCACTGGCGTTAGCGGCCGCCGAGGGCTACTTCGCCGTGCCGCGCGAGACGAACCTGACCGACCTCGCGGAGGAACTGGACATCACGCGCCAGTCGCTCTCTCGGCGGATGGCGCGCGGACAGCGCACCCTCTTGAACAACACACTCCTCCGCGAGTCACCGTCCAACGAATGAGGGTCCCCGCTTCGAGCGCCCGCAATCGGGGACTCGCCGCCGCCACGCCCTAGTTAAATGGGGTGCATGAGAACTCCCTATAGTGGTATTTAAAAGGAGTACATGCGAACATTGCATCTGTTTCAGTATGTAAACCCAAGAAAAACTCATGTCGAACGACTCATCGGACGCAGACGAGACGGAGCCGTACACGGCACGAATCGATCACGATCGATCCGAACGAATGGTCTCCGCTATCGTTTCCCGCGTGGCGGCACGTACGGGCCGCGGTGTTACTGACCTCCCGCCCCTGTACAACGTCGTCGATCCGGAGGCACTAGAACAGGTGCTCGCCTCGCCTCTCGGGTCCCGGCACCGCTCGAACGACGAACGGATCGCGTTCACGTATGCGGGTTGTGAAATCGTGATCGACGGGGACGACGAACTCACGGTGCGGTCGCTCGAAGAGCAACAGGAAGGGGAGTAGGACCGCCTCACAGTGATCGAGGGCGAATACACGGCGGAGTTCGCCAACGGTGACCAGCGGTCGTTCGAACATCTGCGCAACCCGCTGGATGTGGGCGAGGACGCCCGGAGCATCGCAGCCCCCGCGAGAGTACCGAGCGCGAACGCCGCGAGCGGGACCGCGAACGGTCACGCGAACGCTTCAGATCAGCGCAGATTTTTCACGCTGGACGTTAATGTTCAGTCGATGGCGACCGAAGCGACGTTCACGGTTCCGTCCGACCAGTTGCCGCTGGGAACGGTGTTCGCGCAACTGCCGGACGTGACGGTCGAGCTCGAGCGAATTATCCCCGCACAGGACGTGGTGATCCCCTACTTCTGGGTCCGGGGCACCGAAGTCGACGACATCGAGAGCGCGTTCACCGAGCATCCCGGCGTGAACGAGATTCGATTCGTCGACGCCGTCGAAGACGAGTACCTGTTACGCGTCGAGTGGGTGCTGGACTACGACGACGTGCTCACCGTCTTAGCGGAGGCGGAGGTACCGCTCATCGAGGCCACCGGCACGGACCACCAGTGGACGTTCGAGATTCGCGGCGACGACCGAAGCGACATCGCCGAGTTCCAGCGGCGCTGTCGCGAACTGGACATCCCGACCACGCTGACGAAGTTGCACGCGCTCACGCCGGTCGAAAGCGGGACCGAAGCCGCTCTCACCGACACCCAGCAGGAGGCGCTGGTGGCTCCCGCCTCCGGGGTGGGATCGACCACGTCCTCGGGAGCACGCTCTCCGCCGTCAAAGGCCGATCCGAGTAGGGTGCGTAAAAACGGTTTGTAACTGAAAGAATCAACGTCATTGGCAGCAATCGCCTCTCCTACTATGATGAGTGAGACTCGCTCCACCATCGACTCGATCTTCGACGTGTGTCAACACCAGCACCGCCGGATCGTGCTTGCGCTCCTCGCGGCAGAAGGGCGGTCGATGACGCTGAATGACCTCACGAAGTCCGTCCTCGAGTACAACCATCAGGCGTCACCGGCAACCGTCTCCGAGGACGTACTGTCGGAGATCCGTCTCTCGCTCCATCACGTTCACCTCCCGAAGCTGGCTTCGGAGGGGTACATCACCTACGATCCGGACCGACAGTTCGTGGAACCGACCGAGCAGTTCGAGCAGGTACAGCCGACCGTGTCTACGATCCTCGACGTCGATCCCACACTCGAAACGCCGGTCGAACTGAAATGTTGATCGACCGGTCTTCCGCCCCGTCCAGTGCCGGACGATGCCAGTGAGAGACTGAGGCGACGAACAATACGCAACCGTACAGTTCCCCCACCACTGTCGCTGGGAGTACTGCTCTACGAAGCGTTGCACGACACCTACCCATCCGATACCCCCGTCGTCGTGATCGCTTTATACCCCCCGAGTTCAGTTGTAACTCGTATAATCACAAATACTATTACGAGATAATCGAAAGACCCCGGTAATTCGTAACCGGATTTCAAATCCTCACTCAATTAATCACAAAAACATTATGTGAGTCGGTGCCGTAGTTGCATCTCGGCACGCGGCTCGGAACGTGTGTCCCAACCACAACCCGATGCGTGCCGAACCCGGTCACCTTCCGTGGCCGGATTTCAACAGCACCGAAACCCGGGACAATGAGTGACGATCCGTCCGATGACCCCCGTTCGGCGGCGATCGAGCAGCTCGAGCAGTTCGGCCTCAGTACGTACGCCGCGCGGACGTTCGTCGCACTCAAGAGCCTCGGGACGGGCACGGCCAAAGACGTGAGTGGGGTCTCGGACGTCCCTCGAACCCGAGTGTACGACGCGACCGACGAGCTTCACGAGCAAGGCCTGGTCGACGTTCAGCAGTCCTCGCCCAAGCAGTTCTGGGCGATCTCGTCCGAAACCGCCCGCGGAATGTTCGAACAGGAGATGGACTATCGGCTTTCGGTCCTCTCGAGAGCACTGGAGGAACTCGAACCGGCCAGCCGGAGCGAGGAACAGCAGGGTGTCTGGACGGTCAACGGGCAGCCAGCGGTCACCGACCGCGTGATGGAGTTCGTCCAGGGGGCGGACGACGAAATCGTCTACATGACCGTCGAGGACCTGCTCACCGACGACGTCATCGACGCGTTAGGCACCGCCGCAGAGCGAGGTGTGACGATCAGCCTCGGGGGAGTCTCGTCGGACGTGCAGGACCGAATCGAGGAGGACATCCCCGGCGCGGAGCTGTTCGACTCACTGTGGGTCTGGTCGGACACGCCCGCGGGTCGGCTGATGATGGTCGACGGGACCCAGACGCTCGTGAGCGTGCTCGTCAATGGCGAAGACTCGACCCCGACGGACCCGCGGTCGGAAACCGCTATCTGGGGGTCCGGTGAGACGAACAGTCTCGTGGTCGTACTGAGGGCCATCTTCACGTGGAAGCTGGAGGACGCCGAACCACCCGCATAAAACCATGACCGACACAGCCAATCAGCACCGAACGTCGAAGGAGAGGGTCAATGACTGACGAGCCGGAGCGACCGTCCGCCGGGACCGAATCCGTGAGGGAGAGGGGGGCGGACGGGACCGTTCGCGCCCAGTACGACTGGGCAGCTACGCCCCCGCCGATAGCGGTCGCCGAGACGGTCGCAGTCGCTCTCGATCGAAAGGCAACAGCCTTCGAACCACTGTACGAGTCCGTCGACCCGGACGCGTTGGATGCACTTGTGCAGTCGAAAGCCTCCTCGGCGACGCCGGGCGAGGTAACCGTGACGTTCCCCGTTGCTGATCGGCAGGTCACCGTTCACGGTAGCGGCGAGGTGGTCGTCCACGCAGACTTCCACGGACGGTAATCTATCGCAGGAAAGCGGCCGCCCGCCGCCTGGGGGGAGTTCGACGCCATCGCGACGAGGCTGTCACTCCCCGGGTTCCCGGAGTGGTTGCGGGACCGGGACGGCCGGGCGTGACGCCGGCCAGGCCCTGCGGGACGAGACGGTCCCGCCCGCCGGATCGGGAACGCTTTTCTCCGGGCGGGTCGTCCGCCCCGGCGTGTTCGAGGTCGAACTGAAACTCCGGGCCGACCACGCGCCGGTCCGGGAGCGCCTGGTCGGGATGGGGGCCGACCCGGTCCGGGCGGTCCGCCAGGTCGACACCTACTACGACGCGCCCGACCGGTCGTTCGCCGACACGGACGAGGCGCTCCGGATCCGCCGGGAGGAACCGCTAGAGGCGGGTTCCGGCGACGACGCGACCCCCGACGGGAACGGAGTGTCCGCCGACGGGTCGGCGCTCCTCACCTACAAGGGGCCGAAGGTCGGGGCCGGGTCGAAGACCCGCGAGGAGGTCGAGACGCCGGTCGATCCCGACGACATGGCGACGGTGCTGGACCGCCTGGGCTACGGGGCCGTCGCGACCGTCCACAAGGAGCGGACGGTCTACGCCGTCGAGGACCACGAGGTGACGCTCGACGCCGTCCGGGGGCTCGGCGAGTTCGTCGAGGTCGAGACGGAGGCCCCGGAGGACCGGATAGACGCGGCCCGGGAGGGTGTCCGTGACCTCGCCGACCGCCTGGGGCTGGATCCCGACGACGGGATCACCGACGCCTACCTCGAACTGCTCCTCGCGGACGACGACCTGGACGGCCGGTCGTGAGGGAGTCGGGACGCCGTCGTGCGGCCAATGCTTCCCGGTTATTATAACGCCCGCAAGGGTTTCCGCAAGTTATAGAACGTGGCGACGAGAAAGTTGCCGCGATGACTGACCGCAACATCCGGGTCGAGCCGATCGACCGCCGGGCCGTCGAGGACCAGGAGGTCGAGATCGTCGAGCGAAAGGGGATCGGCCATCCCGACTCCATCTGTGACGGGATCGCGGAGTCGGTGTCGCGGGCGCTGGCCCAGGAGTACCGCTCCCGGCTGGGCACCTACCTGCACTTCAACACCGACGAGTCCCAGCTGGTCGCCGGCGAGGCCAACCCCGCCTACGGGGGTGGCGAGGTGGTCTCGCCGATCCACATCTACCTGGTCGGCCGCGCCACCAGGAGCTACGAGGGGACGAAGATCCCCACCGAGACGGTCGCCCTGGAGGCCGCCCGCGAGTACCTGGACGAGACGGTCCCGCGCCTGGAGTTCGGGACGGACGTGGTCGTCGACGTCAACCTCGGGGAAGGGAGCGGCGACCTGAAGGACGTGTTCGGTGACTCCGGGGCCCCGATGTCGAACGACACCTCGTTCGGGGTCGGTCACGCGCCGCTCACGGAGACCGAGCGGATCGTCCACGAGACCGAACGACGGCTCAACAGCGAGTTCGCCGATCGGAACCCGGCGCTCGGTCCCGACGTGAAGGTCATGGGCAAGCGCGAGGACGACCACATCGACCTGACGGTCGCGGCCGCCATCGTCGACGAGTCCGTCGCGGACCTGGACGAGTACGACGCGGTGATCGGCGAGATAGCCGAGTTCGTCCGCGGGGTCGCCGACGACCACACCGACCGCGACGTCGACGTCTACGTCAACACCGCCGACGACTACGAGGACGGGTCGGTCTACCTGACCGTCACCGGGACGAGCGCCGAACAGGGCGACGACGGCTCCGTCGGCCGGGGCAACCGCGCCAACGGGCTGATCACCCCCAACCGGTCGATGTCCATGGAGGCCACCAGCGGCAAGAACCCCGTCAACCACGTCGGCAAGATCTACAACCTCCTCAGCACCGAGATCGCACACGCAGTCGTCGACGAGGTCGACGGGATCCGCGACCTGCGGATCCGGCTGTTGAGCCAGATCGGCCGGCCGATCGACCGGCCACACGTCGCCGACGCCCACGTGGTCACCGCCGACGACGTCCCCCTCGAGTCCGTCGAGGGCGACATCCGGGCGATCATCGACCGGGAACTCGCCGACGTCACCTCCATCACCGAACGGGTGATCGAGGGCGAACTCTCGACCTTCTAGGTTCCAGCCGCCGTCCCCGGTCCTCGCCCGTTTTTTCGCCCGTCGTTGCTCCGTTCTCCCGGCCCCTCGTGGCCACGTTTTCGCGACCGGGTAGTCACCGGTTTCGTAACGTTCGGTGAGGGGATCCGTCTCGCTTCAGAGAGGTTCCGGCTTCGTTTCCGCAACCCAATGTACGGTTATTTTGTTTCCGTGCCCGAGTCGGAGGCATAATATTCTCTCCGGACACAATGGATGCAATGCATACCCGGGGGCTCGTGACCGACCGGCGGGCGGTGTCGCCGGTCATCGGGGTGATCCTGCTGGTGGCGATACCGGTGATACTGGGGACGGTGGTCGGAACCTTCGTGCTGGGCTTCGGTGCCGGTGACCCGACTCCCGAGGCGAGTTTCGAGTACGAACGGATCAAGGAGGGATCGGTGGGGAACCCCGACGAAGTGCTGATCCGCCACGTCGCCGGTGACGCGATCCCGAACGACGAACTGTACGTGACCGCGGACGTCCCCGTCCAGGAGGCCTCGGGCTCTCCCGGACCGGCCAAGCGCCTCCCGTGGCGGGACCTGGGTGACGGCGGCGAGGACGTCAAGGCGCAGGACTCGGTGGACGTCGACCCTCCCAACTCCGACCCCGAGATAGAGGACACGACCTTCCGGATCGGCTGGGACGACGGCGAGCGAAACCGGGTCGTCATCTCGTCCCGGAAGGGGAGCGAGATCGACGACTCGCTCCCCTCGATCGAACGGGTGGGCGGGCCCTGACCCCCCGTCGTCGCCTCCGTACGAGCGAAAACCCACCGAACGGGCGGCGGACCTCACCACAGACGGGTAGTTTCCAGGCCGACCACGGCCCGCACTTACCCACAGATATTTCCGCTTCGGGGACATGTTTACTGTACGGAATCCGCTCGCACGTTCCCATCCGGCTCCCCCGGTGATCGGGGCGTCAGGACTCGCCCCCAGCAGTGGAGTGGCGTCAGGACTCGCTCCGCCCGACCGAGCGATCGGTCGAGTTCGTTCCTCCGCGTGGCCGGTTCGCGGGATGGACCACGGAGTGTACCGCGGTTTCGCAACGCGAGCCACGCCACCCATGTCCCACACGCCCCTGAAACGAGTCGAGTGTACCGACTGTCCGTTCTCCCGGGTCGTCGACGACGAGGACGACGAGTTACCGGCGGAGGTCCTGATCGAACACGGCCGCGAGACCGGACACACCCTCACCGTCTCCCCCGCCGACGGGAGCGAAACGAGGCTCTCGCCGTAACCTCCCCGGGCGCAAACCGATACCCTCGGCGTCGCCTCCCCGGGAACTTCCGGCCGGGTCCGGAGCGTTTTTCGTCGGGGCCGGTCGCCCGCAGTCGGGGCTACCGCCGGACCTCGAACCCCTCGTGTCCCTCCGGGTCGCCGTACTCCACCTCGACGTCGTCGACGCGGGCCGCGGGGGACCCCTCGTGGCAGAACTCGACCATCGCCGCCACGTCGTCCTCGGGTCCCTCGAAGACGGCCTCGACCCGCCCGTCGCGGAGGTTGCGTACCCACCCGTCGACCCCCTTCTCGCTGGCGGTGTCGCGGGTCGTCGCCCGGAAGTAGACGCCCTGTACCTTCCCGGAGACGAAGACGTGGGCCTGGGTACGGTCAGTTTTGGACATGTCCGATCCTCGGACCGCCAGCGACAAATAGCCCGTCCCGACGGGTGCCGTTCGGGTGTGGGATCGGTCGATCCCACTTACAGTAATGTTACTGTAAACAGGGAGCCCGCGATCTACCGGTACGGGCCGGCGAGTTCGCAGGACAGCACCGTCTCGCCGTCCTGGTTCACCACCTGTTCGGGATCTACGGGGAGGAGGCCGGCGAGCGGTTGCGGGCGGCCGTCGAGGAGGGGCGGTCGGAGGCCGAGCGCGATCTCCGGGAGCGTGGGGACCGCGTCGCCTCGCGCCTCGACCCGGAGGAGGACGGCTGAGTGCGCTGTGCCGACACCTCCTTCCTCGTCGACTACCTCACCGGCGACGACCGAGCGAGGGTCTGGCTGGCCGACAACGAGGACCGTCCGCTCCACGTCCCGACCGTCGCCCGCTTCGAGATCTACCGGGGCGCGCTGCGGGCCGACCTGCCGGACGGCCTCTCCGGTGCCGTCGAGGGGCTGGACTGGACCGAACCCCTCCCGTTCACGGACGCCGCGGCCCGGGAGAGCGCCCGCATCGGACACGAACTCCGGGAAGCCGGGGCGCAGACCAACGTCGCCGACCGGCTGATCGCCGGCACCGCGCGGGAGGCGGGCGCGACGCTGGTGACCCGGGACGCGGACGTCGAGCGTGTCGAGGGCCTCGACGTGGTCCGGTACGACGACCCCTGATCGGCGTTCGGATCCATTGGCGTTCGTGCCGGCGGCATTACCGGTCCGGGCAGAACACGTGAACGGCGGGATCCTCTCGCCGAATCGAGGTAGGCGACGGCCCCGGCCCAACGGTTAAGCGGGTGGGTGTGGTGATGCCTCGCATGGATCTCGGACTGGACGGACGGACTGCACTGGTCACGGGTGGCGGCGGTCGCCTCGGGAGCGAGGACGCGCGGGTGCTGGGCGCGGAGGGCGCCGAGGTGGTGGTACTCGACGTCGAGGCGTCGACGGCCGAGGCCGTCGCCGAGGAGGTGCGGGAGGACGGCGGGGACGCCTACGCCGTCGAGTGCGACCTCACGGACCGGGACGACGTCGAGGAAACGGTGGCCGAGGTGCGCGACCGCTCCGGCGGGGTGGACGTCCTGGTGAACAACGCCGGCCTGGTCGACGCGACCGACCGCGTCGAGAACTTCGACGACGACCTCTGGGACCGGGACGTGGCGGTCAATCTCACCGGAGCGTACAACGTCACCCGGCAGGTGTTCCCGGCGATGTGCGAACGGGGGTGGGGCCGGGTGATATCGATGTCCTCGGTGGCGGGCACCCACGGCGGGTTCGGGCAGATATCCTACTCGACGACCAAGGCCGGGATGGTCGGCCTCGGCACGACCCTCGCCCTGGAGGGCGCGCGACACGGCGTCACCTCGAACGTCCTCGCGCCCTCCATCGTGGTCGGCGACCTGGCGGACCTGCCCCCCGAGCAACTGGAGCAGATCAACCCCCAGTTCGAACAGATCCGCCAGGCGACGCCGATGCGCGAACTCGGCCGCGAGGAGGACGTCGCGCCCCTGGTCGCGTTCCTCGCCAGCGACCACGCCCGGTACATCACCGGCCAGGTCGTCGGCGTGACCGGCGGCGTCGACCTGTTCGCGTTCTGATCGCCGGGGCGCCCTGCGGTCCCGCCTGGCAGCGACGACCCCCGGGACCGGCAGGGTTTACTCGCCCCCGCGGGTAGTCAGGGGCATGACCGGGCGAACGGACGCCCTTCGGCGTCCCCGACCGGACCACGACTGCGACCACGCGGCGGTCGACCGACCGACCGATCGCGACCGGGGACGACACTCCGGGGGCTCCCGGCGCGGCGAACTTCGCCTCGCTGTCGCTGCCGGAGGCGGCGGCACCGACCTACCGCCAGTGGCTCCCGCGGCCGTCGACGCTGTTCCCGTCGGACGGGGAGGGTGACGCTTCCCCCGGGGGCGGACGGCTCCGGCTCAGCTACGCGCGCCCCTTCTGGGTGAACGCGCTCCGGCCCGACGTCCCGGAGCGGTTCGCCCGCGACCGACGGCGGAAACTCGGCCTCGACCACTTCGGGATCGGGTTCGACCGGTACCAGTGGGTCCTCCGGATCGACCGGTGGACGGCGGTGCTGACCGGACGCTTCGACCCGGCGGACGTCGTGGACACCTTGCTCGCGTCGGGGTACGGGCGGGCCGGGACCCACCACGGGGTCGCCCTCCTCGCCCGCGAGGACGGGCCGCGAGCGGTCGCGGTCGCCGACGGGGCGCTGGCGTGGTCGTCGGCCCCCGGCGGCGATCCCCCGGTCGGGGCGGTCCGGGCGCTGTTCGACGCCAAGGCCGGGCGGGTGCCCCGCTACCACGAGACCGACGAGGGCGAGGGGTTCGCGACCCTCACGGAAGCGACGGGGGGACCGCTCGTCGGCCGACTGTTCGTCGACGCCGGGGACCTCCCGATCCCCGGGTTCGACGTCGAGGGAGTCGACGGCTGGGGGACCGCCGTCGCGTTCGACGGCGCGACCACCTACCTCCGGACGGTCGTCGCGTTCGACCGCCCGAAGGACCCCGAGACGGTCCGGCTGAAGCTCCGCAGCGGCGCGGCCGGGCGGGAGTTCTACCGGACCGCCGACGCGGTGGACGTGACCGCCGACGAGCGCTCGGCGAGCGTCGTCGCCGCCGTCGCCGACGAGCGCTACGCCGACCTGCTCGGAGCCCCCGAGACGGACGTGACCTACCCGCAGGTCACCTGGGGGTACGACCGCGACCCCGCGGCCGACGAGGTGACGGTTACCCACCGGGGCGGGGACGAGGTGCCCGCCGGGAGCCTGCGGGTGACCACTCCCGCGGTCCCCGACGAACCGAGCCGGTTCGCGGACGAGTACGACGCCGTCGGTCCCGGGGACTCGCTGGCGGTCGCGGTCCCCCCGTCCGGCGGGGGCCGGATCCGGATCCTGTGGTCGTCGTCCGCCGGGGCCAGGCGGTCGGTCCTCGACCGCTACGAGGTCCCGGGGGACGACCAGTCCGGGACTACCGAGTGACCGGGACGACCGGTCGGGCGGTCCCGCCCCGGCTGGGACCGCTCCCGTCCGGGATCGGTCCGTCGCGAGGAGGGTTCCGGCGGTCGATGGGGACGACCGCCAGCGTTTACACCGCTCCGAGCGGTAGGCACGGACATGGATCCCACGTCGCGCCGGGGCCTCCTCCGGTCCGGCGCGCGGTGGCTGGCGGTGGGGACTGGGGTAGCGGTCGCCGGGTGCAACGGACTGGGCGGTGACGGGCAGGAAGACAGGACCACCTTCAACGTCCCCGAGACGACGACCACGGAGGGGACCGATCCCGTTCCCACGTCGACCACGGCAGACCCGGCCAGCGTGGTGAACTTCGCGTCGCTGTCGGTTCCCGAGGTGGACCCGCCGGCCTACCGGCAGTGGCTCCCGGCCCCCTCGGCGCTGTTCCCCGACCGGGAGGGGTACCGCCTCCGGGTCGCGCGCCCGGCCCGGGTGACGGACCTCGGGACCGCGGTCCCGGTGCGGTTCGCCCGCCACCAGCGGGTCGGGAAACTCGGCCTCGACCACTTCGGGGTCGGGTTCGAGGACTACCGGTGGGTGCTCCGGATCGCTCCCTGGGGGGACACGCGGTCGGCGGTGGTGTCGGCGTCGTTCGACCGGGCGGCCGTCGCCGGGACCCTCACCGAAACGGGGTACGAGCGGGCGGGGGACCACCGCGGGACCTGGCTGTTCGCCCGCGAGGACGGGCCGCGGGCGGTCGCCCTCGGCGACGGGACCCTCGCCTGGGCGGCCGCCGTCGACCGCGACGCGACGCCCGGGCCACGGGCGGTCGTCCGGACGCTCGTCGACGCACGGCGCGGCGCCGTCGACCGCTACCACGAGGTCGACGGGGACTTCGAAGAGTTCTCGCGGACGGCTGGCGGTCCGCTCGTCGGGACGCTCCACGCCGGCGACGTCGCCGCGGGGTACCCGCTCTGGAACTGGGACCTCCAGGGGCTGGTCGGGTGGGCCTCGACGACGGCGTTCGACGAGGGGAACTCCTACCTCCGGGCGGTCTTCGCGTTCGACCGGGACCTCGACCCGGACCGGACGGTCGACGAACTCCGGCGTCGTACCGCCTCCGAACCGCTGTTCGCCGGCGCCGGCGCCGTCGACGTGACCGCAGACGACCGATCGGCGACCGTCGTCGCCGCCGTCGAGGACGAACGCTACCACGACCTGGTGGGGGACGACCGGCCGCTCCCGGGGGTCACGTTCCCGCAGATCACCTGGGGGTACGACCACGACCCCGCGGCCGACGAGGTGACGATCACCCACCGTGGCGGCGACGTCGTGGCCGCTCCCACCATCACGGTCGACTACTCCTCGGGCGGCCGGGTTCCCCAGTTCCGCGACGAACACGACGTCGTGGAACCGGGGGTCTCGCTCACGGTTCCGGTCTCCGCCGAGGACCCGGGACGGATCACCGTCTCCTGGCTCTCGCCCGGCGTCGCCTCGGGCGGCGTCACCGGCATCTACGACGTGCCGGAGGGGTGAGCGGGTGAGCGACGTCCCGGCGGGGTGATCGGTCGATCGGCCCAAGGATTATCGCGGAGCGACCCGTAGCCGCGGCCGTATGCCCGACGCCTGGATCGCCGGTTCCGGGCCGTCCCGGAGCCAGGTGCTCGGGGTCGCCGGTGCGACGGCCGTCGGCGTCCCCGCTAGCCAGGGGCTCCCCGCGGGTGTGAGCTACGCCGCAGAGACGATGGCCGGCGACCCGGTCCACGCCCACTCGGCCGTACTCCTCCTCGCCGGCACGGCGGTGCCCCTCGTTCTCTGGACGCTGTTCCTCCTCGGGCGTCGGGGGGCGCTGGTCGGCGTCCCGGCGGTCCTCGCCGGCGTCGTCTTCGTCGTCCTCGCCCAGTTCGTCTTCGAGCGTGCAACGCTCGCCTGTGACGCTTCCGGGACCCGGGTGCCTGCGTGCGTCGATCACCCGTGGTGGCTGGGGTCGGAGGTCGCCGCCGTGGCGTACGTCGCCGGGGGGATCGGCCTGGCCGTCGCCGGGGTGCTCGCGCTCCGGGCCTGACCCGGGGTTCGGCTACGCTCTCGCCGGCGCGTGGGTGGACACGTCCGGCCGGCCTGCTCCTGTCGGCGGATCACGTCCGGCCGGCCTGCCCCCGGGCGGATCACACCCGGTCGTAGGGACCCAGCCGCGTGCCATCGAGCAGGTACGCCTGGGCGCCGACCAGGGCGTCGGGGAGGAACGGGCAGAGGAACTCGCCGTCCCCGGCGTTGACCCAGGTCCCTCCCGAGAGGTCGTTGAACGCCGGGAACACGACCAGTTGCTGGCCGGGACGGCCGACCGCGGGCGGTAGCTCGTCGTACTGGTCCGCGAAGGCCTCGCGGTCCAGGCCGCCGCGGAGCCAGACCCGTTCGACCCGGCTCCCGCCGACGGCGTCGGTCAGCCTGACCATCGGGTGTTCGTGGCCGACGCAGACCGCCCCGGCCGACAGCACCTCGGTCGAGGGCCAGGTGTGCCCGTGGGCGAACCCGACCCGCCCCAGCCGGATCCCCTCGGTGCCGGTCACCTCGGCCCCCTCGATCCACTCCTCGATCGCGCCGTCGTGGTTGCCCCGGACGACGGTGACGGGCACCGACAGTGACTCCAGGAGGACCTCTATCTCGCCGCGTTCGGCACCGCCGGGGCCGCCGATGGAGTGCATGAAGTCGCCCAGGACGACCAGGCGGTCGGGCCGCACCTCCTCGATCAACTCCAGGACCGTCCCGCGGCGCCCCTCGGCCCGGCTGTCGACCTCCACGCCGCGCTCCTTGGCCAGCGAGGCCTCTATCCCGGCGTGGTAGTCGGCGACGACCAGCGCCCGCTCCTGGCTCCCCTGTGGCCGCCGTTCGCCACTCCGTCGCCCCTCGCCGTTCGCCGACTCGTCGTCCCCCGCGCTCTCGCCGAGGGTCGCGACCGCGGCGGGATAGTCGGGGATCGGTTCGACGGCGGGCACTGGCCTCAGATCGGCTTGAGCGTCTCGTCGTCGGGTTCGTAACACTGCCCGCCCATCAGCGCGTCCTGGATGGCGTCCTCCACCTCGTCGGCGCTCGCGCCCGTCGCGTCGGCGACCGACGCGACCAGTTCCTCGCGGTCCGCACCCCCGCCGTCGTCCAGGTCGCGCATGTGATCCATGAGGACGTCGCCGAGGTCGACGTCGCCGGCCGGTTCGGACGCCGCCTCGTCGGCGGATTCCTCCGCTTCGACCTCGTCTGCGGGTTCCTCCGCTTCCGCTTCGACCTCGTCTGTGGGTTCCTCCGCTTCCGGCTCCGGTTCGGGCTCGTCGGACGCCTCCTCGGCTTCGGGTCCGGCGTCCTCGGCCGGTTCCCCCGTCTCCGGCTCCGGTTCGGTTTCGTCGGTCGGTTCCTCACCGACCGATCCCTCGTCGGCCGACGGTTCTGGTTCGGTCGACGCCTCCGGATCCGCCGGCTCGGTGCTCTCGGGGTCGTCGGGGGACTCCACCTCGGTTCCGGTGGTGAACTCGGTGCCGTACTCCTCCTCGACCTCGCGGCGTTCCTCCTCGTCGAGTTCGTACATCTCGTCCGTCTCGACGTCGGCGGGGTCGGCCTCCCCGTCGTCGGCGGCGGTCAGGTCGCCCGGTTCGAAGTCGCCGATGTCGTCCGACCCGACCTCGGTTTCGGGTCCGGTGCCCGTGGCGGATCCGACCTCGGGTTCGGGTCCGGTGCCCGTGGCGGATCCGACCTCGGTTTCGGGTCCGGTGTCCGTGGTGGGCTCGGGTTCCGCGTCCGACCCGGCCTCGCTCTCACTGGTCGCGCCGGCCCCGGCGGCGGCCGTCGTCTCGGGCGGTTCCTCGTCGGCTTCGGCTGGCTCCGGTTCGGTGTCGGCTTCCGGTTCTGTCTCTGCCCCGGGGGTGGATCCGGCCTCGGTCGCCGCCCCGTCGGTCGGTTCGGCTTCTGCGTCCGGTTCGGTTTCGACGGCCGTCTCCGCTTCCGGTTCTGCTTCGGTCGTCGTCTCCCCCGGCGGTTCTGTCGCTTCGGCGGATCCGGTCGCCGTAGACTCGGCGGATCCGGTCGCGGTCCCGACGGCGGGGGCGTCGACGGCGGCGTCGACCGACAGGTCGGCCAGGGCCTCTACGTCCGCGGGGCCGCCGTCGTCGGGGTCGGCCTGCAGGGGCCGGACCTCCTCTCGTTCGCCGGCGACGACCCGGAGGGCGTCCAGACCGAGGTCCCGGAGCGCCGAGAGGTAGGCCGGGGTCGTGCCGTACCCCTCCAGTGCGAGGGCGACCCCGCCGGTCGGGTCGAGGCCGGCCGGGCCCTCGTCGGCGCCGTCGCGGATCGCACTGGCGAGGGCGGCGACCCGGCCGAGGGTGTCCCGCGCGGCGTCGACGACCCAGCGGTCGCGGGTTTCGGCGTCGACGGCGTTGACGCTCTCGGGGCGGACCGACGAGAACACGCGGTCGGCCCCCTCGGGCTCGAAGGTGCGGGCCTTCCCGGTGACGGCGACGAACTCCGGCGGCTCTGCCCGCTCGAAGAAGGCCCGCTCGTCGGGCTGGTACTGGCCGGCGTAGACGACGAACGCGCCGGTCGGGTCCACGACGCGGGCCCGGACCATCTCCTCGTTGACGTCCTCCACCTCGGTGAGCACGCCGACGAAGAAGAGGCGGTTGGCCTTCGCCCCGGAGGGCGTGACGACGTAGGTCGGGGCCCGTTCCTCCTCGCCCTCCCGGTGGGTCACGGTCGCGTCCTCGTACTCGGCGGCGAACACCCGGTGGGCGACCTCGCGCTGGCCGGGCCCGTCGTCGGCGCTCATCTACCCACCTCCCGCCGCACCGCCGTCCCCGGCGGGGGCGTCGACCGCGGCGAGCAACTCCTTAGCGCGGTCGGCCGGCGGGTCGGCCGTCTCCGCGAACTCGCTGGCGTCCAGGGTCGCGCCGTACTCGTCGACCGAGAGGTGGCCCCGGACCGTGAACTCCCGCCCGACGACCGCGTCGGCGATGGTTTCGGCCACGACCTCCCGGTCCATGGCGTCGCGGGCCTCGTCGAGGGCGTCTTCCAGGGTCCCGCCGTAGACGTCCTCGGTCAGCCCCCGGTCGAGCACGACCGTCAGGGTCGCGGTGCCGTCGTCGAGGATGGCCTTCACCCGGAGGTCGTCCTCGCCCTCGACGTCGCCGTGGGTGCGACACTGACCGTTCTGGATCACCCGGCCACACTCGGGACAGCGCTCGATGAGCCCGGAGCCGTCCCGGACCTCGATGACGTTGCCCGCGACGGTGACGTCGTAGACGCCGCCGGTGTCGACGGCCGCCGCGACCGTCATCCGGGGGGCCTCGTCGCCGACCTCGATGGCCCGGTCCAGGCGCTCGACCGTCGAGAACTCGGTGACGTTCAGCGACGGCACGCCGCGGAACTCCCGGACGTAGGCGTTCTCTATCCGGACGCTCTCGCCCTCTCCGATCGCGTCGTGAGGGTCCCAGTCGGTCAGTGGCAGGCGGCCCGTTTCGTCGGCGACAACGCCGTCGAGGATGTCGGTGGGGCCGTCCCGGCCGTCGATGGTTCGCTCTTCCACCTCCAGGACGGTGACCTCGACGTTGACGCCACGGTCGCCGGCCCGCAGGTCCACCAGGTCGGCGTCCCCGCCCACCTCGTCGGGCACGTCGAGGTCGGCGTCGGCGTAGCCGACGGTCGTCCCCTCGCTCAGGTTCAACTCCGGGCGGCCCTCCCACTCCCGGACGCCCGCGTTGCCGACCGTCACGGTGTCGCCGGGTTCGAGGCCGAAGTCCTGCCAGGCCGTGTAGTCGATCTTGCCGGTCGCGTCGGCGAGTTCGCCCTCGTAGATCACGAGGTCGTCGCCCTGGTAGCGGATCGACCGCTTGCCGACCGTCAGGACCGTCGCGGTCACCGAGACGTTGCCGTCGTCGGTGTCCACGTCGGCCACGTCGACCTGCGACGGGGCCGCGTCGTCGCCACCGCCGCCGTCGCCGTACTTGCGGCGCAGGCTCTGTTTCGCTTCGTCTATCGGTACGTCGTACGACACCAGGTTCTCCAGATCCGCTCGGACCTCCTCTCTGTCGACGCCGAGGTCGGAGGCGAGTTCCTCGGCATGTTGGTCGAGTTCCATCGGTCGGGACTTCGGCGCTCGGTCCCAAAAGGGTTCGCGATCACTGCGTCCACGAGGCCCCTCCCCCGGCGGATCGGGCGGGCCGGAAACGGGCACCGAAGGCGAGACCCCCGCGTATCCGCGACTCGGAGGCGACGACAACCGTGGATCCGCGACTCGGAGGCGACGACCCCCGCGTATCCGCGACTCGAGGGCGACGACCGTGGATTCATGTTGCCCCGCGCCGTCGGTCCGGGTATGAACGTGCTCGCGCCGACGACCCTCCTGTCACTGGCATCGACGATCCTCCTCCATCCCGGCGAGGAACACGAGACCACCGCCGCGGCGACCGGCGGCGTCGGGGTCCCCGAGATAGCCGTCGGGGTCTTCGCCGTGGCGGGACTGGCCGTCGGGCTCTACCTCCTGGTCGGCGCCGTCGACGTCCGGGCCGAGGGCGAGGCCGCCGCCGAGGCCGACGAGGACCCCGCCGAGGACCCGGTCTGATCCGGGGGTCGTCCTGGCACCGGCGTCAGTCGGGGTGATCCGCGGGTGTGCTCCGCGGTGGCCCACCTCTTTTCGGCGTTCCGTCCCGCGAGGTTTTTCCCGCCTGTTCCCCTACTGGGAAGGGATGATGGCGACGACCCACGCGTACGTCGGGCTCGCGATGGCGGCCGCGGTGGCGACGGTCGCCCCCGAGTACGCGCTGCCCGCGGCGGTCGGCGGGGCCCTCGGCGGGACCTTCCCGGACCTCGACCTGCTGGCGTTCCACAGGCGCACGCTCCACTACCCGGTCTACTACTGGTTCCTGGCGCTCCCCGCGGCGGCGGTCGCCCTCCTCGCACCCGGCCCCGTCACCGTCGGGGTCGCGCTCTTCCTCCTGGCCGCGGCCGTCCACTCCAACACCGACGTCGTCGGCGGTGGCCTGGAGATGCGCCCCTGGGAAGGAACCTCCGAGAAGGCCGTCTACGTCCACGCCACCGGAACCTGGCTCCGCCCGCGCCAGTGGGTGCGCTACGACGGGTCGCCCGAGGACCTGGCGCTCGCGGCGGCCTTCGCGGCCCCCAGCCTGGTCGTCTTCGACGGGCCCGTCCGGAGTGCCGCGCTCGTCGGCCTGGTGGTCTCGGCGATCTACACCCTCCTCCGCAAGCGGATCGTCGAGTGGGCACCCGAGCGGTTCCTCTGACGCCCGGTCCGGGTCCTCCGACTTCCCGCCGGTCGGTCGTCCGTCGTCGTCCAGTCCCCTGTCACCGGTCAGTCGCCGGACTCGCCGTCCGTCGCTTCCTCCCCGTCACCCGCCGCTTCGTCCTCGTCGCCCGCTTCCTCTCCGAGGATCTCCGAAACCCGGTCGTACACCCCCAGCGGACCGGTCCCCTCGTCGTCCCCGTCCGCGGAAGCCGTCCCCTCGTCGGCGGAAGCCGGTTCGGCCTCGTCGGAAGGCGATTCGGCCCCTGCGGAAGCCGGTTCGTCGTCCCCCTCTGCGGCCCCGGTCTCCATCCCGGGAGCTTCCTCCCCGGGGGACCGGTCGTCCGCCCCGACGGGCCCCGACCCGTCTCCGGGGGAGTCCGCCGCGGCCTCGGGATCCTTTGACACTGTCCCCTCCGGGTCGCGGTCCGCCCCGTCGGCGTGGGCGGGATCGGTCGGCTCCGGGTCGTCCGCCCGCTCCCGTTCGGGGTCCCGGCCGCCCGACTGGACGTCGCGACCGGAGGGATCCGGGAGCTCCACCGGCATGTCCGGCTGCCCGACCGCCGGGTCGATGTCGTCGGCGTCCGCTTCCTCCCCGGTCCGGTCGTCCGGTTCGTCCCCGGTCTCGACCGAAGCGTCCGCTTCCTCTCCACTCCCGACCGAAGCGCCCGGCGACTCCTCGCCGGCGACGGCGTCCGGCCCCTCACCGGCCGGTTCCTCGCCGGCCAGTTCCTCGTCGGCGTCCAACCGCTCCGGCTCCCCGTCCTCGACGCCGACGGTCTCGGACTCGTCGATGCCGCCGATGCCGGCCGCCGGGGTCGGATCCTCGTCCTCGAGTTCGTCCGGGACGTCGACCGCCAACCCGGCGTCGTCGCCCTCCTCGTCCCCGGTCCCGTCCGGTTCGTCGAGCTCGGGTATCTCGCTCACGTCGTCGGCCACGAACGCCTCCGGTGCCGGCGTTCCCGACGTTCCCTCTTCGCCTTCCGGGATCTCGTCCACGTCGTCGGCCACGAACGCCTCGGGTACTTCGGGATCGCCCCCGACGTCCGGCGATTCCTCGGCTTCGGCGTCCGGCGATCCTTCGACTGCGGCCTGGCCGTCTTCGGTCGTCTCGCCACCCGTCGCGTCGGGATCCGACGCTTCGCCACTGACCGCCGCCTCGTCCGGACCCTCGGCCCCGGCCGGCCCCTCGTCCTGGGCCTCGACATCGGCCGGTTCCTCGTCAGACGCTTCGACCCCGGTTTGCTCGTCGTCCGGATCCGCGGCCCGGGCTTCCTCGTCGTCGGTGACCTCGGGTTCCCCCGTCTCCTCGTCCGACGCCGGTTCGCCCGGGTCGGACGCTCCCGCCGGGTCGGCGTCCGCGGCCCCGTCATCGCCGGCCGACCCGGGATCGGCCTCCCCCGTCTCCGGTTCGTCGGCCGCGTCGGGATCTGTCTCCGGGTCGCCACCGGGATCCTGCCAACTCACGCCGTCACCCGCCCCGGCGTCGGCGGTCTCTCCCCCTGCCTCGTGGGCCGATGGTTCGGCCTCGTCGGCGGTCGGTTCGACGTCGTCGGCCACGGATTCGGTCTCGTCGGCCGATGGTTCGGCGGATTCGGTCTCGTCGGCCGATGGTTCGGCGGATCCGGCCTCGTCGCCGGCCGATTCGGCCCCGTCGAAGATCCGGATCCCCGGGTCCTCCACGCCGTCGTCCCCTGGATGGTCGGGGGCGTCCCCGGCCGGGCCGGCGTCGTCGGACCCGGTAACTCGTTCGCCGTCGGCAGATCCGGCGGGTTCGTCGACGACCTCGTCGGATCCGGGTGCGTCCGCGGGTCGCGCAGGTCGTGGTTCGTCGTCGGTGCCGGCCGGTCCGGCGGGTTCCGGTTCCCCGTCGTCGGTGTCGGCCGGTTCGGCGGGTTCGTCCGATCCGGCGGGTTCGGAGGTGTCGGCCGTTCCCTCGCCCGGATCGGCGGCACTCCCCGGGTCCTCGGACTCCGTCGCCGTCTCGGGAGCGGGGCCAGCCTCGACGGGCGAGTCGGGTTCCGCGGTCTCGGCGTCCCCGGCGGGGTCCGGTTCCTCGCCGCCGGACGGGTCGCCCGGTTCGCCGGCGTCGTCGCCCGCCGGTCCGGCGGGGGTCGCCCCGTCGTCGGGGGCGGGGACGTCCGGGGATCCGGCATCGGGTCGCGACTCCCCGGCCGCGGGGGCGGCCTCGTCGGCCCCGTCGACCCAGGGGTTCGCCGAGGATCCGGCCCCGGGGTCGCCGGCCGCCTCCCAGATGGCGTCGGTCCACTCGCCCTCTTCCTCCTCGGAGTCGTCGACCATCAGCCCCTCCGTCTCGACCAGTTCGGCCCAGGTCTCCGGTTCGCCGTCGACGGCCTCCCTGGCGGCCTCGAAGTCGCTGCGGTCGTCGTCGGCCCCCGACGCCTCACCGGCGGCCGACGCGGGGGAGTCCCCCGCCGTCAGGGCGGACCCCTCGGCCGCGTCCGCCTCGCCGGCGGACCCCTCCTCGCTCCCCCCGGCCGTCGCCCCGTCGACGACGTCGGGAGGACCGTCGACCGCCCTCGCGACCCGCTTCTCGATAGCGATCCCCGAGGGTTCGGCCCCGTCGTCGGTGGGTCGGTCCCCCTCCTTCGTCGTGGTCTCGGCGGCCTCCGGCACGTCAGCGGCGTCCCCGGCGTCGGGGTCGGCGGCGTCGGCGCCGTCCTCCGCGTCGGCCCGGTCCGCGGACGCGTCGCCGGTCGGCCGCCGTGGTTCGGGGTCGATCCACCGCGGCGACGTGAAAAACGGGAGCACGAGCGCGAGGAGGAACGCGGCCCGGGCCGCCAGCGTGGGCGGTCCGTCGCCGACGCTCCCGGGCGCGACGAACAGGCCGGCGAGGAGGGCGACCCAGAGTCCCACTAGCAGTCCGGCCCCGACGGGGACGGAGCCGGGACGGACCCGTGCGACGCGCTTGCCCCCCGACTGGACGACGAGGAGCCGTTTGGCGACCGCGACCAGGACTCGCTTCCGTCGACTGGGGTCGACGGGGCGGGCGGCGGCCCGCCGGAGGTTCCCGGCACGGATCCGGACGGCCGCCAGCAGGAACGCCCCGCCCCCGACCCCGGCGACGGTGGCCGCGACGAGGCGTTCGCCGGGGACGACCCCCCGGAGGACGGCCGCGCCGCCCCCGAGGTACGCGAGGGAACCGGCGAGGCCGGCGTACCGGTGGTCCGCGAGGGCGAGGCTACCCCCGACGGCGACGAGGGCGCCCACGGCCGCCGGTACGACCAGGGGTACGCCGAGGCCGGCGGCGGCGACGCCGACCGCGAGGGCGGCACCGACCGCGCCGGCCACGAACGCCCCGGCGAGTTGTTTGATGGACATGTGAAACGATGTCCGGCATCGACTCTCTTGCGCCCCCCCGAGAAAATAGGTTGTGGATATCAGCCATCTGGGGTCGGGTCGGCGAGCGAGCCGACCGCGATCCGGCTTGGAAAACCTGATACCGCAGGGCGACGCAGGGCCGACCGATGAGCCTGGTCGAGTCGGCGATCCGTACCGTCCACCTGGTGTTCGCCGCCGCCTGGGTCGGCGGCGTGCTGTTCGTCACCCTCGCGGTGTTGCCCCTGGCCCGCGAGGCGGAACTCGATCCGGACCCCGTGTCGGCGATGACCGGCCGCCTGGTCTGGATCTCTCGCATCAGCGCCCTGGTCCTCCTCCTGACCGGCGGGCACATGGCGGCCGCCGGCTACACCGCCGACGGCCTCCTCGAGACGACCGCCGGGAACCTCGTCCTCGGGATGGTCGTCCTGTGGCTGGGACTGGCCGGCCTCGTCGAGGTCGCCAGCAGCCGGATGCGCGAGCAACTCGACCAGGGGTACCTCCGGGAACCCGCCAGGGACTACCTCCCCTGGTTCCGCGTCGCCTCGCTCGTGGGGATCGCGCTCCTGGTCGACGCCGGTGCCATCACCTACGTCGGGTGACCGGCCCGGCGGTTCCGTCGTTGCCGGCGGGTCTCCGCGGGAGGATCGGTTCCGACTGGAGTGCCGAGGGGGTCGTCCACACGGCGCGCGGGCCGCGCCGTCGGCGCGGCCTCGCGCGAGGGATGAGCATCGCAGGCGAACGAGGGACCGGAGGGAGCCGAGTGAGCCGAGAAGCGCAATCGGCTGGGGAGGTGTGTGGTTTCGGTTCGGTGGATCCGGAGGTGGTCGGTGGACCGATCTCCGGGTCGGCACCCCCCGGACTCCGTGGCGGTGATCTCGTCGGCTCGGCGAACCGGCCCGGGTCCCCCTACCCCTCGGCAGCAGTTACTCCTCCAGCAGTTGGATCTCGTCGTCGCCGTTGGGGACCGCACAGAGGAACGCGCCCTCCTCGTCGGAGTCGTTGCGGTACCAGTGGACGGTTCCCGCGGGGATCAGCAGGGCGTCGCCGGCTTCCACCCGGTGTTCCTCGTCCTCGATTCCGACCACGTACTCCCCCGAGAGGACGTACTGCTCGTGTTCGACCTCGTTCGTGTGTCGCGGGACTTCCGCGCCGGGCGCGAGCGCGAACCGACGGATCGCGAAGTTCGGCGCGCCGTCCTCGGGACCGACCAGGACGCCCTTCGCCAGTCCGTCGGCGGCGTCGACGGACTCGTACTCGACGGACTCCCCTCGCCGCACCACCGGTTCGACGGGTCGCTGGGCCATGCCCGACCCTACGGCGCGGGCGGACGTAAACCCCGGCGGATCGGAGGACCGCCGGTCAGGGTCGCCAGCGGATCGGAGGGGGGCGACTCCTGAACCACACCGGATCCGACGACGGTCCGGCGTGACGCGACGCCGGAGTTCGGTCACCGATCCCTGGTAACCGTCTCCCCCGGGTCGACCCTGGCGTCGGTCGAGAGCGTGACGCCCGCGTTCAGGCTCGCGTCGATGCCGGTCTTGACCCCGTCGCCACAGACGACGCCGAACTTCCGGCGGCCGGTCGAGACCCGGTCGCCCTTCACCGTGAGGCGGACGGGTTCGTCGTCGTGCCGGAGGTTCGCGACGGTGGTGCCGGCGCCGAAGTTGACGGACCGACCGAGGATACTGTCACCGACGTACGAGAGGTGGCTGGCCGTCGCCCCTCGCATGAGGACGGCGTTTTTCACCTCGACGCTGTGGCCGACGCTGGCGTCGGGGCCGACGAGCGTCGCGCCGCGGACGTAGGCGTTGGGACCGACGGACGCCCCCGCCCGGACCAGGGCGGGCCCCTCGATCACCACCCCCGGATCGACCCGGGCCCCGGCCTCGACGACCACGTCGTCCCGGAGGTGGGCGTCCTCGCTGACGGTCCCCTCGACCCGCCGGTCGAGTTCCCCCAGTTTCCACTCGTTCGCCGCCAGGAGTTCCCAGGGCCGGCCGACGTCGAGCCATCGGTCGATCGACACCGCTCGGACGTCGGCCACGGCACAGACCCGCTCGAGAACGTCGGTCAGTTCGCGCTCCCCGCGCTCGCTGTCCTCGACGTTGAGGTACTCCCGGGCCACGGCCGGGAACGCGTAGGCGCCGGCGTTGACCAGGTCCGTCGGGGGGTCGTCCGACTTCTCCACGACGGCGGTCACCCGGCCGTCCTGTACCTCGATGACGCCGTACTGGGTCGGGTCGTCGACCCGGACCGCACCGACGGCCGGCGTCCGGTCGTACAGCGTCGACAGCGACTCGACGTCGTAGAGGGCGTCGCCGTTGAGTACCACGAACGGGTCCGGCGTCAGGAACTCGGCCGCCGTCTCGACCGCGTCGGCGGTCCCGCGCTGGTTGTCCTGGACCGCGTACTCGACCGGGACGCCCCGGAACTCGTCGCCGAAGTACTCCCGGACGGCCTCCCGCCGGTAGCCGACGACGAGGACGAACCGCGAGGCGCCCGCCTCGACTGCGGCCGCCATCGTGTGGGCGACCAGCGGCCGGTCGGCCACCGGGAGCATCGGTTTCGGCCGCCTGTCGGTCAGCGGCCGCATTCGGGTCCCCTCCCCGGCCGCGAGGACGACTGTCTGCATACCCACCCGAATCGAACGGGGGTCACAAATCGGTTGTCCTCTCGGTATTACAGCGGTGGCGAGGCGAAAGCCCACGCCCTTGGCCGTGGAAGGAGGGCAGAACCCGATCGACCGCTCGGTACTACGGCGCGTCGGTCGTCGCCGCCCGGATCCGGTCCTCGATGTCCGCCGGGTCGGGCGGGTTATCGATGTGGGTCACGCGGCTGTGGACCAGGTCGAGGAGGTCGAGTCGGTCCAACAGGTCGCGGGCCTCGTCCCGTTCCAGCCCGAGCGTCCGCTGGACCTCGTACAGCGTTCGTCCGTTCTGGACGGCCTCCTTGATGGTAGGCAAGGATATCCCCTCCGGTCGTCCCGCTCTCCGTCCCGTGGGGATCGCCCGCCGGGTCACCGGTGTGCCGTTCCCCTTCGTCCGTCGCCCTTCCGGTGCTCCCCGTCCGACCGTCGGCGTCCGACGGGCCGGTTCCGTGCCCCCCGTCGCTGGCGTCGGTCGCGTCCCGGGGGATCGAGACCGCGAGGGTGGCCCCGACGGCGTCCCCGTCGGTCACGGTGGCGTCCTCGACCACGAGATCGGTCCCCTCCGGTCCGTCGACCGTCCCGGTGACCGGGAGTTCGATGCCGACGGACGCCTCGACCGCGTCCTCTCCGACCATTTCCCCTGTATCGCTCACGTCTACCACGTCGTACCCGGCACGTTCGATGGCCGCGAGAAGTTCCGCGAGATCGGACATAGCGCCACTGGTCGTCATCGATGGTACTGTTCGCTGTCACGCCGATCCCTCAAATTCGTTTTGGCTTACATAAAAACCAGGCACGGGCAGTACGAAAATATCTTAAAATCAGCACGATATCCCATGCTGTATTGGTTAGTTATCGGATATCTAATCAAAGTATCCGGGCGTCCGTCCCCGTTCGTCAGCGCCCGAACAATTAACCGGCGGGGCCTCCCCCTCCATGTCGTGTTCGGAACCAGCGGTATCCGGGGTCGCGTGGGCGAGGACGTCACGGCAGAACTGGCGCTGTCAGTCGGTCGGTCGCTGGGATCGACGGTCGACAGCGCGGTGGTGGGGCGGGATCCGCGCGAGAGCGGGACGGTTCTCGCGGACGCCCTCTCGGCGGGCCTCCGGGAGTGCGGTGCCGAGGTCTGTCGCCTGGGCCTGGCCGCGACCCCGACCGTCGCGCGGAGCGTCGCCTGGCGGGACGCCGACGCCGGCGTCTCGGTGACGGCCTCGCACAACCCGCCGCCGGACAACGGCATCAAACTCTGGACGCCGTCCGGCCAGGCGTTCGACGAGTCCCGCCGCCGGGCGGTCGTCGAGCGGATCGAGGGGGACGAGTACGACCTGGGGGAGTGGGACGGCATCGGTCACGAGCAGTCCTGGGACGGTGCGACGGACCGCCACGCCGCCGCCCTCGTCGATGGGGTCGACGTGGACGCCGCCACGTCGGTCGTCGTCGACGTGGGCAACGGCGTCGGTGGCGTAACCGCCGACGCCCTCAGACGGCTGGGCTGTGACGTCGAGACGCTCAACGCCGATCCGGACGGGCGGTTCCCCGGCCGACCCAGCGAACCGACCGCCGACCACTGCCGGTCGCTGTGTGCGCACGTGGCGGCCACCGACGCCGACCTCGGGGTCGCCCACGACGGCGACGCCGACCGCACGATGGCAGTGGACGAGACCGGCGACTTCCTCGGGGGTGACGAACTCCTGGCGCTGTTCGCCCGCGAGGCGGCGGGCACGGGCGACCGGGTGGCCGCGCCGCTGAACACCAGCCTGGCCGTCGACGACGCCCTCCGCGAGGTCGGCGCGACCGTCGAGCGGACCCGCGTCGGGGACGTCTTCGTCGCCGAGGCCGCGGCGGCGGACGGCGTCGCGTTCGGCGGGGAACCCAGCGGGGCGTGGATCTGGCCCGACGAGACCCTGTGTCCGGACGGGCCGCTGGCGGCCTGCAAACTGGCCGGGATGGTGTCCCGGCACGGACCGCTCTCGGCGATGGTCGACGGCCTCGGGGAGTACCCGATCCGTCGCGAGAGCGTCCAGGTCGAGGACAAGGCGGCGGTGATGGACCGCGTCGCGACCGCCGTCGAGGCGGCACACTCCGGGGTCGAGACGACCGATGGCGTCCGGGTCGCCGTCGACGACGGGTGGTTCCTGATCCGGGCCAGCGGCACCCAGCCGCTCGTCCGGGTCACCGCCGAGGCCCGCGACGCCGAGGGGGCCGACGACCTGTTCGACCGGGCGATGGCGTTCGTTCAGGGCGCACAGTGAGGGATAGGCCTCGCCGGTCCGGGATCGCCCGGCGTCCTGTGCCGGTTACTGCCGGGGGATCCGATCCAACCTGGTCGATACGTTTCTATATCCGATTATTAGGGCCGACTGACTTTTTTGGGCCGGTGTCGACACCAGGGTATGGACGCCGTGCGGACGTGGCTAACGCTGCCGCGGCAACTGCGGCAGTTGTCGGCCGACCTGGCCGCGGTGGTCGGACTGGTCGCGGCCACGAACGTCGCCGTGCTGGCTCCGGTGGTCGGGGAATCCCGGGTCCGGGTGGTACTGGGTCTCCCCTCCGGCAGGGCACAGAGGGCGGAACCGGGACGACGGACTGGTCCTGATCCGGGGCCGGGTTCCCAGCGCCGGTTACTGCCGGATCCCGGAGCGCATCTGGGGACCGAAACGCTTCGACAGTGTCGGAGCCGCTCCCCGCACCGTCGCCTCCCGGTGGGCCACCGTGAGGGGTATCCGACGGCCGCGGCTCGCTCGGGTCACTCCCCGACGGAGACCCTCGTCGCCTCGGCCCGGTAGCGCTCGTAGACCTTCTGGGCCCACGCGACCGCCGCCTCGTCGTCGTTGAGGAGCAACCCCTGACCCTGGCCGTCGTCACAGTCCGGGTGCCGTGCGGTCCCCCTTCGACCGCTCGCGGACTGCACCCTTGATTTCGACCGGGAAGCCGGGCGGCGTCTCGGCGTCGTACCACGTCACCTCGCCGTCGGGGACGTGAACGAACGCCGTTCGCTCCAGCACCCGGTCCTCGACGGCCTCGCCGGCTCGCCGGGCAACCGATCCGCTACCCATCGTGACCACCCCGGATGCGGGTGGGTGGCCCGCGCTCGACTACGGAATCCGTTGGACGGGACCGGTGTGCGTCTTCTCGGAAGCCGAACTCACGTCTCGACGGTCGATTTCCAGAACCGGAATTCCGCCGTTCAGCCCCGAAACGGGCGGTTGCTGGACGGTACTGTCTCTGCCAGGGATCGGTACGGGAGAAGGTCCGCCCTCCCCGATTTGAACGGGGGGCAAGCCGATCTACAGTCGGCTGCTCTGCCAGACTGAGCTAAGGGCGGGCGTTAGTGAATCAGGAGCCGTGACCGATTTAAGGGTTACTCATTCGGACGGTGGCCGGTCGTTCGGGGACGCCCGACTGGATCGTCTGACCGGGACGGGAGGTCGTGTGACAGCCACGCGGGCGCGTCCGACGCGCCGTCGGACCGGCTGACGGCAGGCGAGCGATCCCGGCGCGTGCGGCCGTCTCGCCGGGTCCTGGCGGCGGACGGCTGTCAGACGCTCGGGAAGATTGAAATAGTGGCCGCCCGATGGCCTAGAAAACGGACCGCTCGCATGAGCAAGATCACCTTTCGTGCCGACGACGAGCTCATCGAGAAGCTGGATACGTTCGACGTATCGAAGAGCGAGGTCATGCGCCGGGCGCTGCGGGAGTACCTGGAGTCCCACCCGGAGGTGGACGTAAACACGCACGAGACGGCCGTAAACACCGGCGAGACGGACGCGTCGGCGGACGGATCCCTCGACGACCTGGTCGCGGAGCGCGTCGACGCCCTCATAGAGGAGCGTCTCGGCCACGTCGTTCCGCGTAAACAGCCCCAGGACGTCAACGTAAACATCACGCTCGATGGCGATTCGACGGAGTCGGCGTCCGTCGAGACCGAGGCGAGTAAGACGACGGGGGGCGACGCGTCTGACACGGCCGAGGAGGGTCGTAAAACGTGTGGCCAGTGTGGCGAAAACGTGGACGATAGCCACGTTTACTGCCCGAATTGCGGGGAAAAAGTGTCACACAGAGTGTTCTGCGAGTGCGGCGACGAGCTCCGATCGGACTGGGCGTTCTGTCCGAGTTGCGGTCGCCGGACCACTGCAGCGGACGTCCTGGACTCCCCGTAAACGCCGAAATCACCACGATAACACCCGTTTACGGCAGATAAGACTGAGCGTCATACGCTCGTCGTTACTTTTATTACGTATGGCCGTAAGGGTATATTCGCGTAAGACAGGAGTCTTACAAGGTCGCCACGGTGGCCGAAATCAGGCCGTTCACGGCCCGAGGCCGTGTAAGACACGAACCGCGCCGCGGCCGCGCACCTGTCTTACCCAAAGGGGAAGGTACGAACCATGGAGCGTGTGACACTGCGAATCCCGAAACAGCAGATCGAGGAAGTAGAACAGCTAGTCGACACGGGCGAGTTCCCGAACCGGAGCGAGGCCATCCGATCGGCCGTCCGTGACATGATCAACGAGCAGAAGGAGTCCGACGACGAGCGCGACCGGCGCAACTGGGCCCAGGTGTAGACGATGCAGGACATCGTTCAGGAGGCCCTGGAGAACGCCGAGGAAGAGTCCCGCCAGATGGACGACTCCGCCGAGTTCGGCGACCCGCGGATCGTGGTCGTCGGCTGTGGCGGGGCCGGCAACAACACCGTCAACCGGCTGTACAACATCGGCGTCTCCGGCGCCGAGACGGTCGCGATCAACACCGACAAGCAGCACCTCACGATGATAGAGGCCGACACGAAGGTGCTGGTCGGCAAGTCCTTGACCAACGGTCTCGGGGCGGGCGGCGACCCCTCGATGGGCGAGCGCGCCACCGAGATGGCCCAGGGCACGCTGAAGGAGGTGCTCGACGGGGCGGACCTCGTGTTCGTCACCGCCGGCATGGGGGGCGGGACCGGCACCGGTGCCGCCCCCGTGGTCTCGAAGATCGCAAAGGACGAGGGCGCCATCGTCGTCGGGATGGTCTCGACGCCCTTCAACGTCGAGCGGGCCCGCACCGTCAAGGCGGAGGAGGGCCTGGAGAAGCTCCGGGACGAGGCCGACTCGATCATCGTCCTCGACAACAACCGGCTGCTGGACTACGTCCCCAACCTGCCCATCGGCAAGGCGTTCTCGGTGATGGACCAGATCATCGCCGAGACCGTCAAGGGGATCAGCGAGACGATCACCCAGCCCTCGCTGATCAACCTCGACTACGCCGACATGTCGACGATCATGAACCAGGGCGGGGTCGCCGTGATGCTGGTCGGCGAGACACAGGACAAGAACAAGACCCGCGAGGTGGTCAACGACGCGATGAACCACCCGCTGCTGGACGTCGACTACCGCGGCGCCTCCGGCGGGCTGGTGCACATCACCGGCGGGCCCGACCTCACGCTGAAGGAGGCCGAGGGCATCGCCGACAACATCACCGAACGGCTGGACGCCTCGGCCAACGTCATCTGGGGCGCCCGGATCCAGGAGGACTACAAGGGCAAGGTCCGCGTGATGGCGATCATGACGGGCGTGCAGTCGGCCCAGGTCCTGGGTCCCACGACCCAGAAGCAGGCCGACAAGTCCCGCGCCAGCCTCAGCGAGGTTGACGAGACCTCGTTCGACGCCAGCCAGAACGTCGACACCGGGACTGCGCAGACCCGCGGCACGCAGAGCGACGGCGGAACGGAAGAGGTCGAGCAGAACAACGGCCTCGACGTCATCCGCTGACGGCCGCTCCGTTCACGGAGCCGCTTTTTCGAACCCGACCGGCCAACAGCAGTGCCCGTCGGGGGTCGTCGCACCGCCGAACTCCGGGCCATCGGATCCTCACCGTCCGTCGATCCCTTTGAACCGTCGGATCCTCATTGCCCGTCGATCCCTCGGACCGTCGGGTCCTCACCGGACCGCCGAGTCCCCACCCGAACCGTCCGGATCGCCGCCGGGGTTGATCGAGCCGTCGGTGGTGCCGTCCGTCCCGCCATCGGTGAAGACGTACCCGGTCAGGACCGCAGGGACCCCGAGGATCAGGGCCGTGGAGAGGAAACCGGCGATCCACTCGACCGGTCCCCGGGCCGGGTGGATCGAAACGGTGTAGACGAGGACCACGACACCGAGGGCGACGGTACCGGTCGGGTACGCCCGCCGTTTGAGCGCCGAGCCGAGCGGGATCGCGAATCCGAACCCGGCGACGACGAGGTTGGCCGCCGTGTACTCGGCCCACCCCGACCCCGTCCCGACCAGATAGAGGTCGTACCACAGCTTCGAGCACTGTCCGAGAACGACGCCGACCGGCACGAGGGCGGCCAGCGAGGGGGTGAGCGGCCTGTGCCGACCGGTAACGACGACCAGCAGTCCGATCGCGGCGAGCCCACCCGCGAACCCCGGGACCAGGTCCCGGACGATAGAGAGGACCGTCCGGGGACCCATCCCGACCATGGCACCACCGACCGAGAGTGCGAGAAGAGTCAGGATCCCACCCAGTGCTCGGGCGCCGATACGGTCGGTTCGGGTCACGCCACCGCCATCCAGTAACCGAGGTAAAAGTTTTGTGTGATCGACACGACGGCGGTCACCGCACCGGGTTCTCGGGGCCCCGACCGAGGTACTCCGCGAGGAACGCGCGGACCACCCGGGGGTCGTACCGCTCCATCCGGAGGAGCGCGCCCCAGGCGGTCAGGACGTACGGCGCGGGGTCGTCGACCGGCGTGGGGACGACGATGACGTGCGCCCAGGGATCGGTGTGCTGGGCGGCGAACCGCCGCAGGCTCTCCATCGCCGGGTCGGACGCCTCCGCGGGGTCGTAGTAGACCACGACCGCCCCGTGTTCCAGGTTGTGCACGAGCGCACCAAGGGGCTGGGGCTCCTCGTAGACGCCCGGATTGACCACCGACCCGTAGTGGGGACCGCCGACGGGCGGGGTCGGGTCGTAGTCCACCTCGGTGTCCGACCGGACGTGCGACGCGTCGTCCACCTCGTAGGTCTCCAGGCCGTCGAGGTACTGGTCGTCACCGGCGTCGGGGAGGGGTTCCGACTCGATCCCATCGGGCCAGTCGGTCGTCGTCCCGGCGGGCGTCGCCGTCGTCGTCCCGCCGGTCGTGGCGGTCGGTTCCGCGGGCGTACTCCCGCCGTCGGTGGACGTCTCGTCGTCGGTGGGCGTCCCGCCGTCCGATCCGTCGCCCGAGCACCCGGCGAGGCCGGCTAGCGCGGCGACGCTCGCGGCGATGACCCGGCGACGCGAGGTCGATCCGGACTCGTCGTCCATGTTCGGCGAGGCGCGTTCGTCGGGGGATACTCTTTCGGTTCCGGTCCGGACGGGATCCGTCGTGGGGCCCGCCCTGATCCGAATCCGCCCCCGGCACCGTCCCGGGGCCGGGATCCGCCCCTGCGTCGGTACCCGGTTACGGCCCGGGATCGGGTCGAGGACAGAGCGGAGGAGGCGGAACCGTTTTTCGCTCCCGGGCCGGAGCGGGGACGTGCGCGTCGTCCACGAACCGCCCGGCGGGGACGCCCGGACCCTGGCGGTCGACGTCGAGACGGCCGACTCCTGGCGCTCGAAGACACTGGGGTTGATGTTCCGACCGTCGGTCCCCGACGGCTACGCCCTCGTGTTCCCGTTCGACCGGGTGGGACGCCGCGCGATCCACACCGTGGGCGTCCGGGTCCCCATCGACGTCGTCTGGACCGCGGAGGGAGAGGTGGTCCGCGCCGAGACCCTCCCGGCGTGGCGAGGTGCCGGGGTCGCCCGGGCCGACAGGGTGGTCGAGTTCCCGGCCGGGGCCGCCGACGGCGTCGTGGCCGGCGACCGCCTCCGGGTCGTCGAGGAGGGGTGAACGGTCCGCACCGGGGGAACGGGTCGCGGCGACGAGGGATCACCACCGTTCCCTCGGGCGGTAAGTGCGACCGGGATTTGAACGATCGACGGGGTTTTGACGGTATGGCGGCAACGGTGAGTCGTGAATCGGGACGCGATCGGGCCGGCGGTCATCGCGGTGGTGTGTGCGCTGGCCGTCGTGGTCGCCGCGGCGACGCTGACCTCGCCGGTCGAACAGACCGGGGATTCGGGCGTCGGGAGCGGCGAGGGCGGGAGTGCGGGAGGGGGCGACGGCGACAACGTCGACCTCGGAGGGGAGAACGACACACCCTCGGGGCTGGCGAACCTCGGCGAGGAGGGGGAAATCAGTTCGCCGATCTGCGTCCACGAGTTACGCAACCGGTGGGTCGTCCTCGGGGGGATCCTGGCGTTCCTCGGGATCGGTCTCGTCTTCAAGCGCCGGTACGACTCGCTGCCGGCGGTGGCGTTGACCACGTCGCTGGGGATCCCGGTGTTCATGATCTGGCTCCTCCTGTCGAGTTGCCCCGACCGCAACCAGGAGTCGGGGCTCCCCGAGATGTTGAGCGGCCGGTCCTCGGGCGGCGGGCAGTCGGGGAACGCCGTCGACCCCAACGCGACCGTGCCGCCGTTCGACGTCCCGGTGGCCGTGGTCCTGGTCGTCGGCCTGGCGTTGCTGGTGGTGCTCGCGGTGACGCTCTCGGACCGGGACGTCTTCTCGGCGGGGCTGTCGCCGTCGCTGTCCGCGTTGCGGACCGACGACGAGGAACCGGCGGGGGAGCAGGCCTCGGTGTTCGCGGGCGGCGCGGCCGCCGTCGGGCGGGCCGCCGGTCGGGCCGCCGACCGGATAGAGGAGAGCGAGGACCTGGAGAACGAAGTCTACCGCGCCTGGGTCGAGATGACCAGGCACCTCGACGTGGAGCACCCCGAGTCGAGTACGCCCGCCGAGTTCGCGAGGGCGGCAACCGAGGCGGGAATGGACGAGGAGGACGTCGAGGAACTCACCTGGCTGTTCGAGGAGGTCCGGTACGGCGGGCGGACGGCCACCGAGGAGCGCGAATCGCGTGCGATCGAGGCGTTGCGGCGGATAGAGTCGACCTACGCCGGTGGTAGCCAGTGAAGCGAGAACTGCTGACGGCGCTCGGCGTCGTCGTCGCCCTGGGCGGGTTCACGATGATATTCTTCCCGGAGCTAGCCCGGGCGCTCGCGACCACCCGGGGAATGGTGGTCGTCGTGGGCGTCATCGCGGCGTTCCAGGGCTACCGGATCGCCCGCGAGCGCCGGCGGGCGGCCGTGCAGGTCGCCGAGACGGGCGACCCGGAGACCGAGCAGGACCTGCCGGTCCCCGGCGACGACTTCGACGACCTCGTCGACCACATGCGGAGCATACACGGACCCCAGCTCCGGGGGACGGCCTCGCCGCGGCGGCGACGCAGGCGCGACAGCTTCGTCAGGACCCGGCGGCGGGTCAGGAGCCGCCTGGAAGACGCCGCCGTGGCGACGATAACCCGCAAGTACGGCTGTACCGAGGCCGAGGCCTGGGAGGCCCTCGAAAGCGGGACCTGGACGGACGACCCGTACGCGGCGGCCTTCTTCACCGGGAGGCTGGAGGGCGTCGGCCTGGTCGAGCGCGTCCGGGTGCAGTTCGCCGCCGGGGGCCGGTTCGAGCGGCGGGCCGTCAGTGCCGCGGAGGCGATAGCGGACCTGTCCGACGACGACCGGGTCACGGGGGAGGTGGGCGAGGCGTGAGTGCGCGCTCCCGCCCCGACCACGAGCGGGCGGACGACGACGCCACGGACGCCGTCCACCGGAGCGCCGTCGGCGACGACGCGGTCGAGGAGGAAGTCGCGGACGAGTCCGACCGGTCGACGGGCGTCGCCGAGTCCACCGAGCGACCGACCGGCCGCTGGAAGGGGGTGAGCGCCCTCGCGATGATACTCGGTGCCGCAGGGGTCATCCTCTCGCGGCCGTCGCTGTTGCTGGGCTCGGTCGTCGCCGTCGGCTACCTCGCCTACGTCAGGGCGGTCACGCTCCCGGAGGTCGACGTGTCGGTGGAGCGGTCGTTCGACGAGTCGAACCCCGACCCCGGCGACGAGGTGGGGGTCACGGTCACCGTCCGCAACCGGAGCGACCGGGTCCTCCCCGACCTCCGGGTCGTCGACGGCGTCCCCGACCCACTGCCGGTCGTCGAGGGATCCCCGCGCCTCGGGACCGCGTTCCGGCCCGGGGAGGCCGCGACGATGGAGTACACGGTCAGCGCGAAGCGCGGCGAACACGAGTTCGCCGGGGCGACGGCCATCGTCAGGGACTACGCCGGCGCGACCGAGCGGGAGTTGACCCTCGACCAGCCCGACGTCCTGGAGTGTACCCCCTCGGTCGACCCGACCCGCGAGGTGCCCCTCCGGGCGTTGACCAGCCGCTTCACCGGCCGGGTCGAGACCGACGACGGCGGCGAGGGCCTCGAGTTCTTCGCCACCCGGGAGTACCGGCGCGGCGACACCTTGAACCGGATCGACTGGAACCGCCACGCCCGCACCGGCGAACTGGCGACGGTGGAGTTCCGCAAGGAGCGGGCCGCCACCGCCGTCCTGGTGCTGGACCTCCGCGAGCAGGCGTTCCTCCGGGAGGACGACGAGGGCCTGCACGCGGTCGACCGGGGCGTCGACGCCGCCTCCCGGGTGTTCACCGCCCTCCTGGAGACCGGCGACCGGGTCGGGATCGCCGGCGTCGGGCCCGAGGAGGTCTGGCTCCCGCCGGGGACCGGCAACGAGCACTGGGCGCGCGCCCGCGAACTGTTCGCGACCCACCCCGCGCTGTCCTCGACCGTCGCGGACGGGCGGACCTCGGTCACGCTCCGGACCCGGCGGCTCCGCAAGCGGCTCTCCCCGGACGACCAGGTGATCGTGTTCTCGCCGCTGTGCGACCGCGACGTCCTCCGGGCGGCCCGCCTGCTGGACGCCCACGGCCACCTGGTGACGGTGATAAGCCCCGACCCGACGACCGAGGGGACGCCGGGCCGGGACCTGGCGCGGGCCGAACGGGCCGCCCGGATGGCCGACCTCCGCGGGTCGAACATCCGGGTGATCGACTGGGCGCCCGACGAGCACCTCTCGACGGCCATCGACCGCGCGGCCAGGAGGTGGACGGCGTGAGCGACGCCGTCGACGGGGCGGCCGGTGCGGACGGGGGCGGAGGTGGTGGGACCGACGACGCAGAGGGACCCCTCCCCGAGGACACCGTCCCGGACCCCCGGGAGGTGACCCGCAAGCCGACGACCCTCTCGGCCGGGCTGGCGATGCTCTCGGCCGTCGTCGTGATGGCCCTCGGCGGGATGCACTCCGTCCTGGCGTTCGGCATCGGGGCGATGGGCCTGGCGGCACTGGCGCCCGCCGTCGTCCTCGGCTCCCGCACCGCCGCCGACGTCGGGGGTGGGATCCTCCTCCTGGCGGTCGTCGCGACCGGGGCCGTCGCCGGCGAGGTCGTGGTGCTCGCCGCCGCCGTCGCGACCGTGCTCGCGTGGGACCTGGCGACCAACGCCATCGAGATGGGCGAGCAACTCGGCCAGGAGGCCGACACCGACCGCGCCGAACTGGTCCACGCCGGGGCCACCCTCGTGGTCGGCACGCTGACCGCCGCCACCGCCTTCGTCGTCTACAACCTCGCGACCGGCGGCCAGCCGGTCACCGCCCTCGTCCTCCTGTTGCTGGCCGCCCTGGCGCTGGCCTCCGCGCTCAGGCTCTGATCCGGCGGACCGGAGCGGGGCCACCCGGCGGATCCACCCACTGCGCTCCCGCGGCGACCGCCGCCCGTCGCTCCCGGACCGCGTCCGTAGCTATTTGTCCCTGCGGGCCCGGGGCCGATCCGATGCTGGACGAGGAACGAGCCGCGGTCGCACGGGAGGTCGGCTCGCTCGCAGAACTGACGCCGGGGCGCACGGGCAACCTGAGCGTCCGCCGGGGCGACCGGTTCGCGGTCACCCCGACCGGGGTGCCCTACGACGACCTGTCGGCCGACGAGGTGTCGGTCGTCTCGCTGGAGGGCGAGCACCTGGCCGGCGCCGACCCCTCCAGCGAGGGGCCGATGCACCGGGGGATCTACCGGACCTTCGAGGCCGGCGCGATCGCACACGTCCACTCGCCGTGGGCGACCACGCTGGCGGTCCTGCACGAACCGGTCCCGCCGGTCCACTACGCCATCGCCAACGCGGGCGGCGAGGTCCCCGTGGCCGAGTACGCCACCTACGGGACCAAGGAACTGGCCGACAACGCCGTCGCGGCGATGGACGAGGCGGGGACGAGCGCCACCCTGCTGGCCAACCACGGGGTCGTCGCCACCGGCGCGGACGCCGTCGCGGCCATCGAGACGGCACGGGCCGTCGAGGCCACCGCCCGCCTCTACGGCCAGGCACGGGGGATCGGCGACCCCACCACCCTCCCCGACGAGGAGATACAGCGGGTCGCGGAGAAGTTCGAGTCCTACGGCCAGGGCGAGGACTGAGGCAGAGAGCAGGGTAGATCGTTCGCGCTGGTCACTTCCGCTACTGAATCCGTCGAACTCCGGGCAGACAGCCCCACGGCGCGTGCGACGCGACCGGTGAGCGGTGCGAGGCGCCACGCGCCTCGACACGGCGAGCGGTGAGCGTAGCGAACCGCGAGCCAGCGAACCGGGAGCGACGCGCGCGAGGGGCGAGCACCACAGCGACCGACCGGAGGGAGGGAGCGAGGAGCGCAGTCGGTTGGGGAGGATCGAGGCTGCGGGGTGGGACCGAAAGGGGCTGGCCCGATCCGGGAAGCCCGGTGACGCAAGCACCGCAGGGAGCGAGCAGGGCGAGCGACCGAGGAGCGCAGCGAGCCGCGCGACCGGATCGGGCCGGGGGCTTTCGGGGTGTTCCCGGTAGCGATCGACTTGGAAGGGGGTTCTCCGACCGGATCGACGTGGGCAACGGAGTGACCCGATCGGGATCCCCCCGGAGCGTACCGTTTAAGCGGTCGCGGTGCGGTACTGTACCCATGAGTCCCGCGACCCACAGGTGTACCTGCGGCGCGACCCTGGAGTACAAGCAGGACATGACGAAGGAGGTGGACGGACTCTACCCGACCTGGAAGTGCAGGGACTGCGGGACCCCCGTCCCCGGCACCGTCGCCGAGCGGATCCGCCACCAGCACCCGTCCTGATCCCCGGACGCTCCCGTACTGTAATCTTACTGTAACCCGATCCAGACCGGGCGGGGCGGGATCCACCGACCGCCTCCCGACGGCACCGGACCGTCTCCCGCCGGCCGGATCGCGCCAGTTTTGTGTTTCCCACCCGAATCCGGGACGTGGATCGCCAGCGGGCCATCGACCGCGTCGAGGCCATCGTGGACGCGGCCGAGACCGAGACGATGCCGGTGCCCGTCCGGGAGGTGTGGGTGTTCGGGGACCTGGCGCTCGGCCTGGACCCCGTCGACCGGGTGGACGTCTACCTCACCAAGGACGTGCTGTTCGGCGGCGACGCCGACCGCGAGGACGAGTTCGTCGCGTCCCACGGGATCGAAGGGGTGGGGAAGACGGTGCGGGCCGGGTGGGCCGAGGAGTACCCCGAGTACCTGCGGGCCGGCCCCAACGGCTACGCCGCCCCGGAGAAGTGCCTGGCGGCCCACCTGGTCGAGGAGGACGAACCGATCCACCTGGAAGTCTGTAACGCCTCCTTCGAGGACAACGTCACCCGGCGTCTGGAGGGCGCGAAGGCCCGCGAGGACTGGACGCAGGTGCTGGACCCCCGCGGGGTGGCACTGTGGATCGACGGCCAGCGCAGCGAGGAGGCCTTCGAGAAGCTACGGGAGTCCGAACTCCCCTTCCCGCCGCTGTCGGAGGCCCTCTCGATGGTCGGCCTCGACGACGACCAGGCCGAGGCCGCGGCGAAGGCCGTCCACGCCTGGCGCGAGGACCAGGAGGGCGCGACGGTGCGGGGCGACGTGGTCTGAACGGACCCGCCGACACGGGGCCGTCCTGCGGGGCGGTACCGGCGACGAACCACCGCGGCGGCCGTCACAACTCCTCGATCGGCCCGGAGTCGGACAGGTACTCCCCGTAGACCAGGCCGAGGCCCCGGCGCGGGCGGTCCACGACTGGCCCGAGGCTCAGGAAGGGGCGACGTGGTCCGAAGAGTCCGGCGACAGCTCCGCTCGTCAGTTTCGACCGCGTCGAAATCACCGATTTCCGCCCCGAATCGTCCCGGTGAGGACGACAGCGAACACGGGTTGGATACCGCCGTCTTCCGGGCGTCTCATCACCCGGGATCCGGACCCGGATCCCGGTCAGCCGGGTTCGTCCACCGACCTCAGGTTTCGGGGTCGATCTCCCGGGTGGTCCGGAACCGACCGTCCGGGTCCCACTCGCGCTGGAGCGCCCGGAGTCGCTCGTAGTTCCCTCCGTAGGCCGCCCTGCGACGCTCGTCGGGTTCGTCCCCGGTCAGGAAGTTCATCGCGACCTCGTCGGTCGTGTACGGCCCGAGCGCCCCGTGGAACTCCCGGACCCACTCGATGTGGTCGTCGTCCGCCGCCGGGTCCTCCCACCGCGCCTCGACGAGGACGTGGTGGCCGGCGTCACGATGGGGATAGGCAGTTGCGTCGGCAGCCGGTTCGGTTTCGGCACCACCCCGCGGCGAGACGAACACCGTCGTCCCGTTCGGCGGGCCGTCGGTGCCGTAGTCCCGGATCGTTTCGATCGCGTCGTCCGACAGTGATTCGAGGTACTGGCTTCGGAGGTACGTGCGGACCGACCCCCGGCTTTCCCCCGCACGCTGGAATCGCTTGTACGTTCGCCGCTCGATCGAATCCACGAACGGGTCCCCGCGTGACCGGAGCGGTTCGAGTACCGGTCGCCCCTCCTCGGGCGGACCGGCGTAGCAGACCACGAGCATGACCGACCGTTCCCCGTGTCGGTGTTCCGGAAAATGCGAGGCTGGCGGCAACGCCATGATCCCGAAGAGCAGACGAACCTCCGGAGGTGCGTCCGCCATGAAGTCACGATAGTGGCGAGCGACGTCCGGAGCGTCCGAGAGGGGATACGCGAGCGAGCCAGCCAGAACGTCGGGGCCGACCCCGTGAAGGTCGTACTCGAAGGTCGTGACGACGCCGAACCGTCCACCACCCCCGCGGAGTCCCCAGAACAGGTCGGCGTGTTCGTCCTCGGTTGCGCGAACGAGTTCGCCCTCCGCGGTCACCAGCTCGACGGCGCGCAGGTTGTCACAGGTCAGCCCGTACTTGCGGCTGAGCCAGCCGACACCACCTCCGAGCGTGAGGCCGGCGACGCCGATGTTCGGGTCCTGCCCACCGGGGACCGCCAGTCCGAACGCCTGTGTCTCGTGATCCACGTCGCCCCACGTCGCTCCAGCCTGCACGCGGGCGACCTTTCCCGCCGGATCGACGTCGACCGCGTTCATCTCCCCGAGGTCGAGTAACACTCCCTCGTCGGGGACTGCCGTTCCGGAAACGTGGTGGCCGCCACCCTTGACCGAGACTCCGAGGTCGTATTCGGCGGCGATAGTCACTGCAGCGAGGACGTCCGCAGTGCCCGTCGGTCGCACGACGAGGTCGGGTCTGTGGTCGATCAGCGCGTTCCAGACACGGCGCGCCCTGTGGTACCCGTCCTGATCGGGTTCGAGGACACTGCCGCGGACGGTCTCGTCCAGCTGCTCGACCGCGTCGTCCGGAACTGGTGTGTCTACCATCTGTCCGAGTGGACGGAGGGCGTCCCGTGTCGCCGTTCGTCGAGCGGGATCCTAAAAGTTCGTCTCGCTGTATGTTCGATCCATGCGGACGGCACTGTCGAGTTCTACACTCGCTCGGGGGGAGTCAGCCCACGTAGCCCCTGGATCGGTGTCGGTGACACGCAACGCTGAAGTCGGCACCCGACGACGGGTGGTTCGATACATGGCGGACGACGTTTCGCTCGACGGACGGACGCTCGTCGGAGTCAGGTAATCCTCCGTCCCCCAGGACGTCCCGTCGTCGGGTACCCCCTCGCAACTCGGACAGCACTGGGCGAGTATCCCGTCCTCGTCGTCCAGGACCATCGGCTCTCCGCAGTGGGGACACTCGGCGTCGATCGGTTCGCCCTCGAACGACGGGTGGTCGGTCAGTACGCCCGCCAACGCCGCGCCGAGGACCTCCTCGGCGGCCGTGGTGAGCGCGTATCCGTCCCCGGTCTTGCGGACGAACTGCCCCACCAGCCTGTCGAGGTGGTAGGCGAAGTTCTGGCCGTGCCGGATCCCGACGCGATCACGGAGTTCGGAGAACGGGAGCGGCGGCTTCGACGGAGACGGACCCGGCTTCATGGCTTCCCAGAGTGCCAGCAGGATCGCCAGTCGAGTCTCGTTGCCCAGCAGTTCGAACGCCTCGACGGTGTCCTCGCCGACGCGCTCGGCGACCGCTTCGAGGGGCGACCCGGACGGGTTCGCGTCGACCATGCCAGTGACCACCGCACTGGAGGGCATAAAACGGGACGGCCCCAGGTCACCGGTCGACCCGGGATAACCGCTCGCCCGGGACCGGCGGTGGGGGACCGCTCACCCCCCGTCAGGCACGCGGCCGACGGTCACGTAGAACGGGACGGTCTCCTCGCGGCGGTAGTCGCCTTCCTGCATGGCGGCGACCACGTCCCGGCCCATCGCCCGCCACTCCGAGCGCAGGTCGTCGAACGCCTCGTCCGAAATCGCGGCGGTGAACGTCGCCCGGTCGTCCTCCAGGGCCGCGCCGGTGGCCTTCCGGCGGGCGGCCGCCAGGGCGTCCTCGGAGTAGGGGGGTTCGACGACCCGGACGTGGTCGTACCGGTGGGTGCGCACGTCCCGGAGGCCGGCCGCCTCGAAGAGGTCGCCGGCGTCGGCCCCGAGGGTGACGTCGGTGTCGACCCCCGACAGGTACGCCCGGCGTGCCCGGGCCTCCAGGGGCGGTTCGCTCCCGACGGTCGACTCGATGGTCACCGCGGCGTTGTCGGGTTCGACCGCCGCCACCAGGTCCGAGGACACCCGGCGAAAGTCCCGCACCGCCCGCCCGGGGTCGGGGAGGTTGATCAGGAGCGCCTGGCAGACGACCAGGTCGAAGACGCCGTCCCGGAACGGGAGGCGGGTGGCGTCGCCCGCCACGACCGGGAGGTCCCGGGCGTGTGCCAGCAGGCCCGGATCGGCGTCCAGACCGACCACCGCGCCACCGTCGAGTTCCTCGGCGATCACCCGGGTCAGTTCGCCGGTGCCACACCCGGCGTCGAGGACCCGCTCGCGGTTCGGGAGGTCCAGGTCCGACAGCGCCTCCCGGGAGTCCGCCCACATCCCCTCGCGGGTGTACCGCAGGTAGTCGGCCGAGAACTCGCGCACACCTACGGATCACGCGTCGGACCCCAAAGACCCCCGGATCCGCGACAGGATCAGGTGTTCGACCCGAAACAACCACTGGTTCAGGTGTTCGACCCGAAACCACCACTGGTTCACGCGTTCGACCCGAACCTCTCCCGGGTCACTCCTCCGATCCGAACCGCTCGCCGTCCGTCGGGGCCTCGGAATCCCCGTGCCCCTTCGCCAGTGCCACCTCGTAGTGGGGATTCCGCACCGATCCCTCGTGGACGTCCGCCACGCGCCAGGGGGTGCCCGCCGTCGCCTCGCGAACCCGGTCGGGGCCGAACAGGCGGAACAGGAGCGTGGGACCGACGTCGCCCTCGTACTCGAAGTGGTAGGTCCGGTAGGCCAGCCCCGGGGCCGGATCGGACCGGTAACCGAGCAGGTCCGGCGCCCGCTCGTGGGCGGGGTCGAACCCGTCGAACACGGCCGTCGCGTCGGGGGTCGTCACGTGCGCCAGGTCGGACAGGAACGTCCGGAGGCCGGCCATCGATCCCGCGAGGGTGGCCTGGGTCCCCCGGGCGAACGCCGACCGGAACCGGTCCCGGTCGAACGACGACCGGAGGTCGAACATGTCCCCCCGGCGTGCGTCCGCCACCCCGCGGTCCCGCATGGTCTCGACCAGGTGGTCGCTGACCTCGATGGCCACCGTCTCGACGTACTCCTGGAAGTAGAGGGCGTGACGACCCACCCCGGCACCCATGTCCAGCAACGGACCCTCGGGGCCGAGGTGGTCCTCGGCCCAGGCGTTCCCCTCGGCGTCGCCGGTGACCTCCCGGAAGTAGAACCGCTCGATGGGGTGTTCGCGGGCGTCCGCGCCGTCGCGGTCGATGAGCGGGTACTCTCGCTCGTGGAGGTAGTGGTCGCGGATGGCGCGACCGTACGGGTCCGATCCCATGGCCGACGGTCCGGGCGGCGCGATAATAAAATCCCGCTGATATTTGATCACAATTAACGTGTGACAAGGTAACATGGCACAATATAATGTGAAACCAGTCTCCCGGAGTAAACCCACCGGAGGATCCGGTCACAATCGGCCAGAAATATAGTCCCAGGGTCCCAACGCCGCCCCGAATGAAGTTCTCGGACTCGGTCCGCGCCGGTGCGGCCCTGTTGCGCCACCGGACGGGAGACGTGTTGCCGGTGTACCTGGCGACGACGGCCGCGAGCGTCGTCGGGCAGTCGATCCTGGTCCTCGGCGGGGCCGTCGCCTTCCTCTCGCTGTACGTCACGGGGCGGATCCGGCGCGTCGTCGAACTGGCCCAGGAGGTGACCATGGAGGAACTCCAGGACCCGGAGATAACGCCCGCCGAGGAGGCGCTCTTCGAGGCGCTGGCGGACCTCGTGACCCCCACGGTCGTCCTCTCGCTCCTGGCCGCCGTGGCCCTCGCCGTCGTCGCCGTCGTGGTGGTCCGGGGGCTGACCGCCGCCGCGAAGGTCCACACCGCCAGGGCGCTCCTGGCGGGCGACCCACCGGTCGTCGCCGGCGTGCGCGGCGCCCGCGCGGACGCACGGACGTTCGTCGCGTTCGTCGTCCTCCAGGCGGTCCTCGTGCTGGGGGTGCCGGCCGTGGGATTCGGGCTCTCGGGCCTGGTCGTCCTCGCCGCCCCCGGTCCGGCCGGCGCGGCGCTCGCCGTCCTCCTGTCACTGGCGACGCTGGTACTCTGGCTCCCCGCGCTGGCGGTGTTCTACTTCGGCCTCCTGTTCACCCGGGAGGCCATCGTCGTTGAGGGCGTCGGCCTGGTCGACGGGATCCGACGCAACGTCTCGTTCCTCCTCGACCAGCCAGTCCGGGCGGCGCTGTACGTCTTCTTCGAGGCCGGCCTCCTGATAGCCGCTGGAACCGCCGCGAACGTGGCGAGTTTCCTCGGGGTCTCCCGGGTCGTCGCGGTCGCCAGCACCCTGTTCGTGCTCCCCCTCCTCGGCCTGGTGAAGATGGCCGTCTACGTCGAGGCGGCGGGCGAACCGGCGGTCGGCGAGGACCCGGCGGCCGACGAGGAACCGGCGACGACCACCACGCCCGCCGCGACCGACGAGGACCCCGCGGCGGCCGACCGCTCGGAGTGGACGCGTTCGGATCCCGGCGGGACCGCCCCGTCCGGTGCCACCGGCGGTGACCCGACGGCGACCGCCCCGTCCGGTGCCACCGGCAGTGACCCGACGGCGACCGCCCCGTCGGGTGGTACCGACGAGGAGCCGGCGGCATCCACCCCACCCAACGCGAGCGGCAGTGATCCCGCGGGAACCGGTCCGGCGGCGACCGGCGACACCGCGGCCGAGAAGCGGCCGGCGGAGGGGGCGACAGCCAGGACCGTCGCGGTGGAGGGCGTCCCGTCGGGCGACCGCTCCGGTGACGGCGGCGTCCGAGCGGCCCTGGCCGCCCTCCGGGCCGACCTCTCGGCGGGATTCCGGGACGGCCTGGCCGAACTGACGCGGTTCGTCGGGGGCCACCCGGCCCTGTTCGCGGTCGCGCTCGCGGCGTTCGGGTTCGGCGTCGTCGCGGGCTACGTCACCATCGAACCCCTCGGGATCGACATCACCGCCGGTGCCGGCGGCGGGTTCGGGCTCTTCCCGCTGGACGCCGCGCTCCAGATAACGGCCAACAACTGGCTGGTGGCGATCGCACAGACCTACGCCGGCATCGCCCTGGGCCTCCCCGCGGTCGTGAACCTCGTGTTCAACGGCCTGGTCGTCGGGGGACTGGCCGGCCTCGGGTTCGATCTCCCGGTGTTCGCCGCGCTGGTAGTCCCCCACGCCGTCTTCGAGGTACCCGCCCTCGCGGTCTCGGGCGCCCTCGGCTTCCAGTTGGCCGTCGGGGCGGCCGCGTTCGCCCGGGGCACCCGGTCGGCCGAGGAGTTTGCCGCGGACCTCCGGCGCGCCTTCCGGGTGCTGGTGGGCCTGCTGCCGGTGTTCGTCGTCGCCGGGTTCGTCGAGGCGTTCCTCACACCAGTGGTCGGCGATCTCGTCCGGTCCGCCGTCGGCGGGTGAGACGACACTGGGTGGAGCGAGAAACGGGAGACAGTGGGAGAAGCGAATCGAAAGAACGACTGGTGGGTACCGTGGCGGGATCGTTCGATCCCGTCTCACTACGAGGCCTCGTGCGCTACGCTTACTCGGCCTCGCCCTTCTCCACGGCTCGCGCGGTGCGCTCGCCGTTCCGATTCGAGGCCTCCTCCTTCACTTCGTTCAGTCGTCGGTCTCGCCCTGTTCCACGGCTCGCGCGGTGCGCTCGCCGTTCCACTTCGAGGCGTCGTTCCCTTCGCTCACTCCGCCTCGCCCTGTTCCACGGCTCGCGCGGTGCGCTCGCCGTTCCACTTCGAGGCCTCGTGCGCTACGCTTACTCGGCCTCGCCCTTCTCGATCGGAGCCCCCACGAGGTTGCCCCACTCGGTCCAGGATCCGTCGTAGTTGCGGACGTGGTCCCACCCCAGCAGTTCGTGCATGGCGAACCACGCGATGGACGAGCGCTCGGCGATCCGGCAGTAGGCGGTCACGTCCTCGTCGTCGGTGACCCCCTGGGATTCGTAGAGTTCGCGCAGTTCCTCGGCGGACTTGAAGGTGCCGTCGTCGTTGACCGTCGCGGCCCAGGAGATGTTCTTCGCGCCGGGGATGTGCCCGCCGCGCTGGGCGGTCTCCTGGAGACCGGGCGGGGCGAGTATCTCGCCCGTGAACTCCTCGGGGCTGCGGACGTCGACCAGGGGCAGGCCCTTCTGGACGGCCTTCTCGACGTCCTCGCGGTAGGCCCGGATGTCCTCGAAGGGACCCTTGGCGTCGTACTCGACTGCGGGGAAGTCGGGTGCCTCGTCGGTGAGCGGGTAGTCGTTCTCCACCCAGTAGTCGCGGCCGCCGTCCAGCAGGCGGACGTCGTCGTGGCCGTAGTACTGCAGTTGCCAGTAGGTGTAGGCCGCGAACCAGTTCGAGTTGTCCCCGTACAGGACGAGCGTCGACTCGTCGCTGATGCCGTGGCTCCCCAGCAGTTCCTCCAGGTCCCCCTTCGAGAGGAGGTCCCGGGTGTTCTGGTCCTGGAGCTGGGTCTCCCAGTTGAAGCCGATGGCGCCGGGCGCGTGGCCCTCCTCGTCGTACAGTTCCGTGTCCACGTCGACCTCGACCAGGCGGTAGTCGGGGTCGTCGCTCTGGAACTCCTCCAGGTGGTCCTCCACCCAGTCCGCCGACACGAGCACGTCCTTGGCGTAGCCGTTGTTCGTCGTCATCCGTTTCGAATAATGGTCGGCTAGCCTATAATTGTGTTACTCTCGGCGATTCCCGCCGACCGTCCCACGTACCGGCAAAACGATCCCGTAGTCCGGTTCCGTCCGGGACCGCTACCGGCCGGTCACTCGCGCCGATCTGGCGTCCCGGACGTCGGGATCGAGGGGACGACCACCGGACACGTCACGGGCCCGACGGGTGGGGCGGCGGCCCGCGGAACGGACGCGACCCCGGTCGGGGCGGCAAACCCGGCCGCTTTCTGTGACCGCCTCAAATCCGCCGCCGTCGGTCAATATAAGCGGGCGGCCCACGAACTCGGGGGCGATGAGCGACGCCTTCGTCACCCGGGAGTGGCTGGCCGACCACCGCGAGGACGTGCGAGTCGTCGACGTCCGCGACCCCTGGGAGTACGACGGGATCGGACACCTCCCCGGCGCGGCGAACGTCCCCTTCGATTCCTTCCGGTCGGCCGAGGCGGGCGAGGCCGGGATGCTCCCCGGGGCCGAGCAGTTCGCCGCCCTCCTGGGGGAGACCGGGGTCGGGAACGACGACCACGTCGTCGCCTACGACGACACCCACGGTGTGTTCGCCGCCCGGTTCGTCGTCACCGCCCTCCTGTACGGCCACCGGGAGGTTTCCCTGCTCGACGGCGACTACAGCGCCTGGAGCCGCGAGTACGAGGTCTCGCGGGATCCGGTCGACCCCGACCCCGTCGGGTACGAACCCGGGTCGCTGGTCGAGGACCTCCTGGTCGACCACGAGGCCGTCCGGGCGGCCATCGACACGGACGCCGTCTTCGTCGACACCCGCGATCCCTGGGAGTTCGAGGAGGGCCACATCCCCGGCGCCGTCAACCTCGACTGGAAGGAACTGGTCGACGAGGACACCCGCGGCCTCAAACCCCGGGACGAACTCGAATCCATCCTCGAATCGTACGGGATCACCCCCGACCGCCGGGTGATCCTCTACTGCAACACCGCCCGGCGGATCAGCCACACCTTCCTCGTCCTCCGGCACCTCGGCTACGAGGACGTGGCGTTCTACGAGGGGAGCCTCACCGAGTGGGAGGCCGTCGACGGTCCCCTCGAAACCGGCCCCGCCTGAGATCGGAGCCAGCTCCCGTCCGTCCGGGATCGGACGCCGCTACCGTCCGCCCGCCGAGTATCAGGGGGCGTCGGTCGACCCTTCGCCGGATCCGGCGGCGTCCGCCCCGTCGCCCGGGCCGACCCCGGGGCCGACGTCGTCCGCTGCCGGACCGTCCTCCGCGTCGGGGACGGCCGAGAGGTCCCTGTCGTCGGGCGTCCAGGGGTCGGGAACGCGCTGTGTCGGCGTCCCGGGGTCGATCCCCTCGGCGGCCGCGTGGTCGGTGAGTTCGTCGGCCTCGACGGCGCTACGGATCCGCATCTCCTCGGCCAGCAGGTCGACCGACTCGGCGACCAGCGCGACCACCAGGGGACCGGCGATGACGCCGACGACCCCTATCGTGAGCAGGCCACCGGTGAACCCGACGAAATAGAGGGTTCCGGGGAGGTCCGCCGTCGCGCGGGCCAGGCGCGGCCGCACCAGCGGGTCGGGGAGCCAGGCGATCACTATCCCACCGACCACGAGCACTAGTGCCGCCCGCGGGAAGCCGAAGGCCGTCGCGCCGAGCGCGAGGTCGATCCCAGCGATCGCCAGCAGGAGCACCGAGGGACCGACGATCGGCAGGAACTGCAGGACACCGGCGACGACCGACAGGGTGAACGGGTACTCGTAGCCCAGGACGTAGAACACCGGCAGCGAGAGGACGAACGCGACCACCGCGGTCGCGGCCTGGAGCACGTAGATGGCAAAGAGCGTCTCGCGGGCCCGGTCGGCCAGGGCCGCGACCACGCTCCGGTAGTTCCGGGGTACCACCGCCATCGTGGCGTCGTGGACCTCGTCTCGCTCCATCAGCATCGCGAACACCACGAGCAGGAACACCGCCAGCTTGATCGCGAGCCCCGGTGCAGCCAGCGCGAAGTTCTCGGCCACCTGCAGGACCGTGTCGGTCGCCAGGTCGGTCACCTCCGCGGAGGTCAACTCGACCGGGTCCCCCGGGATCGGTATCGTCACCGTGTCCGGCAGGGTGTTGATGAGTTCGATCGCCTCGTCCTCCCGGAAGTTCAGCACCACGAGGATCGGCGACAGCGCCACCACCAGGCCGAGCAAGCCGACCACGGAGGCGGCGGCGCTGGCGAACCACGAGGACACCCCGCGCCGGGTGAACCAGTCGTACACCGGTGCCAGCACGTACGCGACGGTCAGCGCGAAGAAGACCGTCGCCACCACCCGCCGGAGGAGGTAGGCCGCGACCAGCGCCGTCAGGACGGCGATCCCCCCCAGGACGTACCGCCTGTCCACCGTCACGTCCGGCGCAACGACCGCCGGGTAGCAAAAGTCTTCGGTCCGCGTCGTCCCCGGTCGGATCCGGCCGATGGCCCGGCCGCGGTGGGACCGGACCCGACCGATTGCTCGGCCGTCAGGTCACTCGTCGTCGTCGGTACCCGTGTTGCCACCCGCGGCGGCGGCGACGAAGGTCTGGCGCCAGTCCTGGAGGCTCTCGACCTCCGCGCGGAGCGCCTCGAGTTCCTCGGTCAGGTCCGACCGGACCGTCTCGGCGTGGTCGTCGAGTTCGCTCTCCAGGGCCTCGATGCGCTCGTCCACGTCGGACTGGAGTTCGCCCACCTGTTCGGCGACGTCGCCGCGGACACCGTCGACCTCGCCCTGCAGGTCCGACCGGACCGACTCCACGTCGTCCTCGACCGACGCCCGGAACTCGTCCAGTTCCTCGGGGACGCCGGCGACGGTGTCCAGCGTGTCCTCGATCCCCAGCAGTTCGTCCTCCAGGTCGGCGACCCGGCCGTTCAACTGGCCGACCTCCTCGTTCAGGCTCCCGACTTCGGCGTCGGTGGACTCCAGTTCCGCCTGGAGGTCCTCGACGCTCGCGGAGACCGACTCCGTCTCCGAGCGCACGTCCTCGACGTCCCGGCGCACCTCCGTCAGCGCGGTCGTGACGTCGTCGTCGGTCCCCATCCGGTCGAGGATCGTCTCCAGGGCGTCGGTGTAGGCCTCGAGATCCGCGAGCCGGGACTGGAAGTCGTCTATCTTGACCTCGGAGTGGTCGGCGAGTTCGGCGTCGAGGTGCTCGTTGAGCGTCTCGACGGTGTCGGGCGGGACGGTTCCACGCTGGAGTTCGGCCGCCAGCGCCTCGGCGACGCTGTCCTCGCCGTCGAGGGTGTCGGGCACGTCGGCGGCCGCCGCGCCGGCGGCGGCCCCGCCGGCCGCGGCCGCCTCCTCGGGTTCGGGGTCGGGGTCCTCGGTCTCGCCCTCCGGTTCGGGGTCGGGGTCTTCCGTCTCGCCCTCCGGTTCGGGGTCGAGGTCCTCCGTCTCGCCCTCGTCGCCGGCCGCCTCGTCCGCCTCGGCGTCGAGGTCGGGTTCGCCCTCGCCGTCCACGTCGTCGGCGTCGACCAGCCGGTCGATCGTCGGTTCGGCCAGGAGCGAGGACGGGCGGTCTATCTCGGCGACGCGCAGGCCGTAGACGGTTTCTATCTGCGCACCGGGGTCGAGTCGACCCTCGAACTGGAGGTCGCCCCCGCGGCGCCGCCACCCCTCGCTGTCGTACTCGGGGTGGAGCCCCACGTCGTCCGGGTCGATCGACTCGGGGAGCGGGTCGGTGATCCGGACGAACGCCCCGGAATCCCGGTCGGACGTGATGGTGAAGACGATCGCCGGGGTGTCGAACTTGTCGGGGGCGAGGAGCTTCTCGATGGTGATACCCTGCTCGCTAACCGTGATCTTGTGCGGATCCTCGTCGGCCGCTGGCTCGCTTCCACTCATTACCACGAACCGTCGCCACCCTGCTACAAAAAGATACCTCGCTCGGACGCGCCTGACGGGCCGGTTCGATCCCCGATCCGCCCCGTTCGACCCCCGATCCGATCGATCGGACCCCCGATCCATCCCGTTCGACCCCCGGCCCGATCGATCCGATCCACCCCGTTCGACCCTCGATCCCACCTCCACCCACTCCGCGCGCCATCCGGGCCGATCGATCACCACTCCCACCCACTCCGCGCGCCATCCGGGCCGATCGATCACCACTCCCATCCGCTCCGCGCGCCACCCGGGCAGAGCGGTCGGATCCGCCGATCCACCGCGCTCGACGTCCGACCGGACCGATTCGACCGTCGGTCCCGGCCCGGCGGACCGCCGCACATCCGTCCGCTTAATACAACCGGGTGTTAACAGACGGTAATATGCGACGACGAACGTTCCTCGGATCCCTGGCGGGCCTCGGGACGGCGGCGATGGCGGGCTGTCTCTCCGGGGACAGCGAGGGGGACGACGGTAACGGAAACGGAACGACCACCGGGACCGGCACGACGGCGAACCCGCTGTCCGGGACGCTGACCGTCGCGACCTACCAGCCGTTCATCGACGCGCCCTCGACGTCGCCGGGCGACTGGGTCAAGAGCGAGTTCGAGTCGGAGTACCCCGACGCCACGCTGGAGTGGTTCACGCCGGAGTCCGAACTGAACTACTTCATCCAGCGCCGGGACCAGAAGGTCACCATCGACACCGACGTCTACGTCGGCCTGAACGTCGACGACCTGGTCCGGATCGACCGGAAACTCGGCGACACCAGCCTGCTCCGGCCCCTGGACCGCTCGGCGCTCTCGAACGTCCAGTACGTCCGCGAGGACCTGGAGTTCGACCCCCAGGACCGCGCCATCCCCTTCGACACGGGCTACATCAGCCTCGTCTACGACGAGAACGAGGTCGAGAACCCCGGGACCTTCGACGCCCTGACCCGGCCGGAGTACGAGGACACCCTCCTGGCCCAGAACGCCCAGACCTCGGACCCCGGGCAGGCGTTCATGCTCTGGACGATAGCGGCCATGGGCGAGGACGGCTATCTCGACTACTGGCGCGCCCTGAAGGACAACGGCGTCCGGATCTTCGGCTCCTGGAACGACGCCTACGGGGCCTACAGCGAGGGCGAGCGACCGATCGTCGTCTCGTACTCGACCGACCAGGTGTTCGCCAACCGCTACGACCAGGACATGTCCCGCCACCGGGTCGGCTTCCTGAACGACCAGGGGTACGCCAACCCCGAGGGGATGGCCGTCTTCGAGAGCACCGACAAGCCCGAACTGGCCTCGGCGTTCGTCGACTGGATGCTCTCCCAGAAGGTCCAGTCACGGATCCCCGTGCTGAACGTCCAGTTCCCGGCGACCACCACCGCCGAACTCGACGAGGAGTTCGACCAGTACGCCCACGAACCCCCCGAACCGGTCACCCACACCTACGACGAACTGGCGGGCAACCTCGGCGACTGGACCGAACAGTGGGCCCGCGAGATCGCCGGCAACTAAGACCGCGGGGACCCCGGATCCGCCCGTGACCGACGACGGATCGGTTCGCGACCGGGGATCCTCCAGCCCCTCGCTGCGGACCGCCCGGGGCGCGATCCTGGCAGCCCTGGAGCGCCACGCCATCGGCCTGGCGGCGGCCGGGACCGCGGGGGTGCTGGTCGTGATGTTCTACTTCCCCGTCGGGCTGGTCCTCCACGAGGCCGTCGTCGTCGGGGGACGGCTCTCGGCGGCGTCGTTCGTCGAGGTACTCACGGACCCGTTCTACTTCGGCGTCCTCGCGGACGTGTTCGCGGACCCCCTGGCGGTCGACCGCCACATTCGCGCGCTGGGAGGGTGGATCGACGCCTCGATCCGACCGCTCGGGCCGGGCCACTACGTCGAGGCGGTGCTGAACGCGGTCCGGCACCCACTCGACCCCGCCCGCCACCTCCGGGCGCTCTGGTCCTGGCTCGTGCCCGGGGTGCCCTTCCGCCTGGGCCTGTTCGGGTTCACCGCCTACCAGGCCGCGCTCTCGACGGTCGCCAGCGTCGCCATCGGCCTGCCCGGGGCCTGGGTGCTCTCGCGGTTCGAGTTCCCCGGCCGACGAACCCTCCGGTCGCTGACCATCCTCCCGTTCGTTCTCCCCGGGATCATGGTCGCCATCGGCTTCTTCGCGATGTTCAGCAGGGGTGGGTTCTTCAACGACGCCCTCGCCGTCCTGGGGCTGGGCCGCCTGGAACTCGTCGGGACCCTGGAGGTCGTGGTCCTGGCCCACGCCTTCTACAACGCGCCGCTGGTGACCCGTCTGACGACCGCGGCCTGGGAGGCCGTCGACGCCCGGACCGTCGAGACCGCCCGGAGCCTCGGGGCCGGGCCCCGGCGGGCGTTCCGGGACGTGGTGGTGCCACAGCTCCTGCCGGCGGTGCTGACCGGGGCCCTGTTGACGTTCATCTTCACGTTCATGACCTTCCCCATCGTGCTCGCGCTGGGCGGCCTGGAACTGGCGACCGTCGAGGTGTGGATCTACGACCGGATCCGCCGCCTGGAGGTCGGGGAGGCCGCCACCCTCGCTGTCCTGGAGACCGCCGCGTCGATCGGTCTGACCTACGCCTACCTGCGCTACGAGGCCCGGACCGCCGGCGGGCGGGCGGCGAATCCCCCCGAGCGGGAACCCCTGGTCCCCTCGCTCCGGAGCCTGGCGACTCCCCGGAGGCTCGCAATCTTAGCCTACGGACTCCTCGTGGTCGTCCTCTTCCTGGGACCACTGGCGAGCATGGTCGTCGAGAGCTTCACCGTCGACGACCGGTTCACACTCCGGCACTACGAGTTCCTCATTCAGCGCCAGACCGAGGGTGCGAGCTTCGAGACCAAACCCCTGCCCGCCATCCGGAACTCGCTGGTCTACGCCGTCGCCACCCTGGTCGTCGCGCTCCCGATAGGGGTCGTCGTGGCGGTGCTCTCGACCGACCACGGGCCGGGCGTGCGGTCGCGGTGGCGGACCGTCCTGGAGTCGCTGTCCCTGCTCCCCCTCGCCGTCAGCGGCATCGTCGTCGGCGTCGGCCTCCTCCTGGGTCCGGTGTTCGGGGTTTCGCTCCCCGGCGGCTACCGCCTGACGGTCACCGGGCCGGTCGCCGTCGTCGCCGCCCACGCCGTCGCCGCCTACCCCTTCGTCGTCCGGAACGTCGCACCGCTCCTCTCGAACCTGGACAGGGCGATGGTCGAGTCCGCCCGCGCGCTTGGTGCCAGTCGCGCCCGCGCCCTGGTCGACGTGGAACTTCCCCTCGTATATTCTGGAGTGCTGGCCGGGGCCGTCTTCGCCTTCGCCATCTCCGTCGGCGAGTTCGACTCCACCGTGATCCTCGCGACCGGCACCGGGAGCTACACCATGCCCGTCGCCGTCGAACGGTTCCTCGGCCGCCGGTCCGGCCCCGCGCTGGCGATGGGGACCGTCCTCCTCCTCGTGACGTCCGTCTCGTTCGTCGTGATCGACCGCGTCGGCGGCCGGATCGGGGGGCGAGGGCTGTGACCGACCCCACCGCTCCCCCGCGGATCCGGGGTTCCTGTGAGACGATCCCACGGGGGCGGGGTGCCCGAGGGACGCGTCCGATCGCCCTCCCGCGACCGGGAGCGAGCGAACACGCGAGCGACCGGTCGCAACCGCAGGCGATCGTAGCGCGAACCGGAGATCCGCTGGCTCCCGGGCGGAGCCCGGGAAGGCGAGGAGGTGAGGGGTCACCACGCCTGACCACACCCCCGGCGAGCAAGTGGCCTGACGAGGATCCGACCCCGATCCGCCGGCCCGAAAACCGACACCGGGCGGGACTGAAAGGGGCCGGCCCCGTGGACGAAGGCGGACGACGTCTCCGGGCGAGCGGAGCGAGCCTGGAGGCCAGCGAGAGCTTGCTCTCGCGCTGCAAGCACCGCAGGGAGGGAGCGACCACAGGGAGCGACCGACCGAGGAGCGCAGCGAGTCCCCCGAGTCGACGGGGCCGGGGGCTTTCTCCGCCCTCTCGCTTGATTCACAACCGCTCGTGCAGGCGGGTCACCGAGATTCGAAACCGACACACGACCAGGATCCGAACGGATCGACCGAAGAGGGTGACGTAGATGGTCGAGATCCACCTGGAGGGCGTCACGAAGCGTTACGGCACGGCCACCGCCATGCGCGACGTGACGTTCACCGCCCGCGAGGGGGAGTTCTTCACGCTGGTCGGCCCCTCGGGGTGTGGCAAGACCACCACTCTCCGGACGATCGCGGGGTTCGAGTCGCCCACCGAGGGGTCGATCCGCTTCGGCGACCGGGAGATGACCGGCGTGCCGCCCGAGGACCGGGACGTGGGGATCGTCTTCCAGAGCTACGCGCTGTTCCCGCACATGAGCGTCGCGGAGAACGTCGGCTACGGCCTGCGGTTCCGGGACCCACCGGGCGGCCAGGACCGAGGGGAACGGATCGCCGCAATGCTCGACCTCGTCGACCTCGGGGTCCTGGGCGACCGGGATCCCGACCAGCTATCGGGCGGCCAGCGACAGCGGGTGGCCCTGGCTCGCGCCCTGGCGCCGGGCCCGGAGGTCCTCCTGCTCGACGAACCCATGAGCGCGCTGGACGCCCGCCTGCGGGAGTCGCTGCGCCGGCAGGTCAAGGCGATCCAGTCCGAGTTATCGATCACCACCGTCTACGTCACCCACGACCAGGAGGAGGCGCTGGCGGTGTCGGACCGCGTCGCCGTGATGTCCGACGGGCGGGTGGAACAGGTCGGCCGGCCCCGCGAGGTGTACCGCCGGCCCGCCACGCGGTTCGTCGCCACCTTCGTCGGCGAGAACAACTGCTTCGAGGGGCGGGTCGCCCGCGTCGACGACGACGCCGTCACCGTCGCCGGCGAGGACTTCGCGTTCCTGGTCGCCACGCCGGGCGGAAATCCGACCGAGGGGGATCCCGCGACGGTCTGTGTGCGTCCGGAGAACCTCGTGTCCGTCGAAGGGACCACTGGAGATCCCTCCGAGACGACCCCCACCGAGGGAGAGGAATCACCGATCGACGCCGAGACGGAGGGATCACCGACCGACGTGCCGTCGGCGGAGAGCCCCACCGGACCCCACAACCGGATCGACCTGGACGTCACCCGCTGGGAGTTCCTCGGCGAGGCCGTCCGCGTGTGGGGCGACTGGCGGGGTCGGGAGGTCGTCGTCCGGACCCGCGAGGTGCCCGAGGCGGACCGGATCGCGGTGGCGTTCGACCCGGCGGACGCACACCTGCTGTGACCCCGCGTCGACGGATTATCCGGATCCTCCCGAACAGTCCGGATCCTCGGCGATGACGACCCCCGCCGGGTCGTTCGCGTGGCGGCACCGGGGCCGTCGACCCCGCTCAGTAGCAGTCGGATCCCTCGCAGGGGTCCAACGTCACCTCGAAGCGGTCGACGTCCGTCGGGTCGGCGTCGTCGGTCACCGTCCGCTCGAACTCGACCTCGGCGGACTCGCCCGGTCCGACCTCCCTGGCCGGGTCCCAGTCGGAGGCCTGCAGCGGGTTCTCCTCGATGGGCACCTCGTTCCCGTCCCCGTCGAACGCCCGCACCGCCAGGGCGACGTCGAAGTGCGTGTCGACGGTGCTCCCGCCCTCGTTCTCGACGGTGACCGACACGAGGAACGTGAGCCCGGCACTGTCGACCCCGCACCCGGTGATCGCCAGCCCGTCGACCTCGTTGCGGACGACCTCGCACGGTGGGAGCGGGTCCGGCATCGCCTCGTCGACGTCCGCCCCGCACCAGTCCTCTTCGACGGGGCAGTCGATGCGAATCTCGTAGCGCTCGACGCTCCCGGGACCCCCGTCCATCCCCGTGAACTCGAAGTAGTACTCGCCGAACCCTCCGGGGTCGGGCGCGTTGTTGAGGTTCTGGGACCGGGTGTTCGCGCTCATCTCCTCGCCGCTGGCGTCGAAGAGTGCGACCGAGATGTCGAGATCCAGCCAGCTCGCACCCTGGTCGCCGACGTTCTCGAGCGACACCTGGACGTGGAAGGCGTCGTCGGTCGCCAGGGCGGCGTGGCCGGCGACCGCGACGAGGTCCGAGGCGGCGTTCGTGGCGACCTCCCCCCGCGAGTCCTCGAACCCGACGTGTTGCCCGTACCAGGGAGGCTCGTCGCCGAGTTCGTCGGGGTCCTCGACGATGTCCTCCGGTTCGGCCCCGGTCGTCGTCTCGTCCCCCTCCTCGTCCGTCGCGGTCGTTCCGCCGTCGCCGCCGGCCGTGGTCGTCGGATCGCCCGCCCCGGTCGTGTCGGTACCGGCCCCCGGGCCGTCGCCCGATCCGCCGTCGCCGTCCGACCCGCCGTCGCCGCCGAGACACCCGGCGACGGATCCCGCCAGTGCGACCCCGGCGCCGGCCAGCAGTCGGCGTCGGCTCCTGGCGAACTGTGCTCCGCTGTCGTTCGATCGCTCTGATTCGTTATCTGTCATGTGGATTCACCGTCCCGTTCCGTACCTCGGATCCGGTGGAGAGCAACGCCTCCCTGTGTGACTCCGACCGGAAGGCGTAGCGCCCTCCTCGCTCGTGGCGGAGGTCCGGTGCGGACTCCGAGCGCCGCCGGTCCTCGACGTCATTCCTCCGCGTCCTCGGCCTCGACCTCCTCGAGTGCGTACACGACGCCGGCGTCGTCGCCGAGGAAGACCTCGCCGCCGGCTATCGCCACGGGGGAGGGTTCCTCGACGGAGAACGTCCACCGCTCCTCCCCGGTCTCCACGTCGACGGCGAGGACCGCCTCGTCGGTCCCGGCGACGACCGTCCCGCCGGTCACCGCCGGCGTCGCGACGACACCGCCCTCGACGGGGAAGGTCCACTCCTCCTCGCCGGTGGCCGCCTCGACCGCGTGGAGGGAGTCACCCCCGTCGACGTAGACGGTTCCGTCGCCCACGGCAGGGCCCGCGGATCCGCCGACCTCGAACGTCCACTCCTCCTCGCCGGTGTCGGCGTTCAGCGCGTAGGAGTTGCCGTGGGTGTCCGAGACGAAGACCGTGCCGTCGACCACCGCCGGCGCCTCGTCGACCTCGCCGCCGGTATCGACGGTCCACACCTCGTCGCCCGTCTCGGCGTCCAGCGCGTACAGCGTCTCGTCGTTGCACCCGACGTAGACGGTTCCGTCCGCCACCGTGGGCGTGCAGTACACGTCCTCCCCGGTATCGACGCCCCACCGCCGGTCGCCGGTGTCGGCGTCGACGGCGAAGACCGTGTCACCGCCCGACACGGAACGCCGACAGCCGACGTAGACCGTGCCGTCGGCCACCGTGGGCGACACCCGCTCGATGGGGGAGGTGACCTCGAACGTCCACTCCTCCTCGCCGGTCCCGGCGTTCAGCGCGTAGAGGAAGCGGCCGTGACCGCCGACGTAGACCGTGCCGTCCGTCACCGCCGGCGACGAGGAGACGGTTCCGAGCCGATCCGGCGACGATGACCACTCCCGCTCGCCCGTCTCCGCGCTGAAGGCGGAGACCGTGTCGTTCCAGCTCCCTACGTAGACCGTCCCGTCGACCACGACCGGCGAGGACTTCACGCTGGCAGCCACCGCGTCGCCCTCCGGGTCGACCGGGGCGGTCCACCGCTCCCCGACGCCGTCGGCCGGAGCCGACTCGTCCGGGGCGTGTCGCGTGTTCTGTGGCTCCCGCCCGAACATCGACCAGCCGTCGTACGACGGTCCGCCACCGCCGAGGCCACCGTCGCCGTCCGACCCGCCGTCGCCGTCCGACCCGCCGTCGCCGCCGAGACACCCGGCGACGGATCCCGCCAGTGCGACCCCGGCGCCGGCCAGCAGTCGGCGGCGGCTCTTTACGATCCGATCCCTCAACCCGTGTGACGTGTCTCCGTCGGTCATTGGAGTTCTCCTCCCGGGAGGCCCCTGCGAGGGGACGTTCCGGGTGTCCCTGGCCCCCCGGATCGGAACGCCCCAGCGTGGATCCGGTCGGCGTCGCCCGCCGGCGGGCGGTCCCGGCGCCGGATCCACGGATCCGGGATCCAGCCCGTGGGTCAATATGCCACCGGCTGAAACAGTCGGTCACCGAGTGACACGCCGGGGCCGACCCGTTCGCGGACCGGCGGTCGTCGGTCGGAACCCCCGCTCCGGCGCCCCGGTACTGGCACGACCGGGGCCGAACCGGCCTCCAACAATTAAGACGGGTTCCCGTCAATGGGAGTATCAATGGCGGACCACCCTCGCGACGGTCCGGTGGACGACGCCGGGGGATCCCGACGGCTGGACGTCCTCACCAAGCGGACCGGCGTTCTCCGGCGGCTCCGCGAGGGGCCGGCGTACAAGCGGGACCTCGTCGGGGAACTCGACCAGTCCCGGTCGACGATCAACCGGGCGGTGAACGACCTGGAGGCGGTCGGGTTCGTCGAACGGAGCGACGCGGGGTTCGTCGCGACCGTCGCCGGCCGCCTCGCGCTCGAACGCCTGGAGACGTTCCGGACGGAACTCGACGAACTGGCCGCCGCCGATGCGGTCCTCGACCCGCTCCCGGTCGACGCGCCCCTCGACGTGGCGGCCGTCGCGGGGGGCGAGGTACTCCTGGCGAGCGAGCCGGTGCCACACCGTCCCCTGGAGCGGTTCCACGACGCCCTGGCGGCCGCGGAGCGGTACCGGGCGGTCCTCCCGGTGCTGGACGACCCCCGGCACGTCCGACTGCTGTACGAACACGTGGTCACGGGGGGACGACCGGCCGAACTGGTCGTCTCCCCGGAGCTGTTCCGGGCGCTCCGGACCGAGTTCCCCCGGCGGATGGCCGCGATGGCCGAGAGCGACGGGTTCGACCTGCTGGTCGGGGACGTCCCGCCGTTCGCGCTGGTCCTCCTCGACGGCGACGACGCCGACCCGACCGTCCACGTGGTCGCGTTCGCCGATAGCGGCGGCGTCCACGGCGTCCTCGCGAACGACGCGGCGTCGGCCGTCCGGTGGGCCGAGGGCCGGTACGACGACTGGCGGGCCGCCGCCGAGGAGCGGACGGAGTCGCTGGTCCCCGACCCCGACGGGGGGACGCGGGTGGCCGACCCCGACGGCGGCCTCGCCCGGGCGGCCGTGGGCCGGTCCGTCTCCGTCGCCCTGGAGCGGGAGGGGTTCGTCCGACTCGGGACCGACTACTTCCGGGAGGAGCCGGTGGCCGATCCCACGACCGCCTGGCGGGCGGGCCTCTCCATCCCCGAGGTCCACACCGGCTACGCCGTCGAGCGGACGCTGGACGCCGGGAGCGAGAGCGGCGACGCCGGCGGATCGGACGGGGACGCCGACGAAGCGCACGGAGATGCCGAGGAAGCGGACGCCGGCGAGGAGGACGACCCGGACGGAGCCCGGACGGACGTCGCCGACCCCGACAGATCCCGGACGATGGCGGCGGCGCTCGCGACGAACCTGGCCGCGGGGACCGACTGCGTGGTGGTCGGGCCGCCGGGATCGGGCAAGAGCACGGTCTGCAAGCGGGTCGCCTGCGAGTGGTACGACGCCGACCGGGGGATAGTCCTCTACCGCGAGGGGGACCGCGGCCGGCCGTTCCGGTCGGTCGAGGACCTGGTCGTGACCGTCGACACCGCCGACGGGCACGTGCTGGTGGTCGTCGAGGACGCCGTCAGGCCCGACGCCGACGCCGTCTTCGAGGCCATCGACCGCCTGGGCGACCGCGAGGACGTCAGCTTCCTGCTGGACGCCCGCGAGGGGGAGTGGTGGAACCCGCCGGGCGATCCCGGGGATCCGTCCGACCCGGCGGTCGTCCACGTGCCGTCGCTGGCCGAGGGGGACGCCGAGCGCCTAGTCGAGCACTTCGAGCGAACCGTCGACGAGACGGTCGGGGTCCCAGTCGAGCGACTCCGCGAGGAGGTCCGGGCCGAGACGGCCGGCGACGCCACCGTTCCCGACGAGGTGTTGCTGTTACTCCACCGACTCGCGATCTACGCCGACCCGCTGGCCGAGGAACGAACGTCCCTGGAGGACGCGGTCGCGGCCGTCCACGAGGACCTCGCGGACGACGACCTGGCACTCGACGCCTGCGTGCTGGCGAACGCGGTGAACGCGGCGGGAATCGAGGTCGACCCCGGCCTCCTGTACGCAGTCGCCGATCCAGGGGAGTTCGACGCCGTCGACGCGGCGGTCGAGCGCCTGGAGGGCCGGGTCCTGTTTCCCCGCGAGGACGGGTCCTACCGGACGGTCCACGAGGCGTGGTCCGTGGCCTTCCTCGACCACCTCCTCGACGCCGAGGGCGAGGCGGCCGGGCCCCGGCGGTTCGGCGACTGCGTCACCGCACTGCTGGCGCTGGCCGACGACCCCGACCGGCGGGAGCGGATCCGGGACCACGGCGGGAGCGGACGGACCCTCGCCGCGGTCGCCGACGACCCCGGACGGTGGGCCGACGGGACGGTCGAGGCGGTGTACGCCCTCGGGCGCGAGCGGCCGAAGCTCGCGCCCCTGTTCGGCGACGGGGGACGCGACAGCGTGGGCCTGCCCGACGCGTGCTCCACCGGGGTCGCGAACGAGCGGACGGTGTGGCACGCCCGGATGCTCCTCGGCGCCGGCCGGTACGACGACGTCCGGGAGGCGGTCGAGCGCGGCCTGGAGTCGGCTCCCGCCGAGTCGCGGACGGCGTGTCGCCTCCTCGGCCTTCGGGCCACCGTCCACAAGAAGACGGGCGACACGGACGCGGCGCGGAAGGCAGCCCGCCGCCAGCGGGACCTGGCCGCCAGCCTCGGCGCCCGCGACCTGGAGGCCGAGGCGATCGGCCGTCTCGGGACCCTCGCGAGGGACGGCGGGGACCTCGACCGGGCGCGCGAACTGCTCGAGGAGGCGCTCGGGATCGCCCAAGAACTCGGTGACAGGTCGGCGATCGCCTCCCACAGGAACTCGCTGGGACGACTCGCATGGAACGAGGGCGACTACGAGCGTGCCCGCGAACACCACGAGGCGGCGGTAGCGACCGCACGCGAGCGGAGCGACCGCGCGAGCGAGTCGAACTACCTCGTCAACCTGGGCGTGGCCGCCCAGCGGCAGGGCGAGTACGAGGAGGCGGACGAACACTTCCGGGCGGCCCTCGAGGTCATGCGCGCCACGGGCGACCGCCGTGGCGAGGCCGTCTGTCTCGGCAACCTCTCGATGGTCGCCCAGGAGCGGGGCGACCACGAGCGGGCGCTGGAGTACGACGAGCGAGCCCTCGAGATCTCCCGGGAGATCGGCGACCGCGACGGCGTGGGGCGGACCCTCAACAACATGGGGATGAGTTACGAGAAACTCGGGAACTATGAGCGGGCCCGCGAGTACTACGAACGGGCCAGGGAAGTTTTCCGGGAATTGGACGACCCGTGGAAGGAGTCGTTCTGCGCCGGCAACCTCGCGAAGATCGCCCGGCGGTGTGGCGAGTACGACCGGGCCCGCGAGCACCACGAGGCGGTGCTGGAGATTGCACGCGACCTGGGCAACGCCGAGGGCGAGGGCCGGTCGCTGAACCACCTCGGCAGGGTCGACCGCCGCCAGGGGGCGGACGACCGGGCCCGAGAGCGCCACGAGACGGCGCTCGAGATCGCCCGGGAGAACGACGAGGCGGGGGTCGAGGCCGCCGCGCTGGTCGCCCTCGGGACGCTCGCCCGGCGACGCGGCGACCCCGACCGGGCCCGCGAGCACTACGAGGAGGGGCTCGAGATCGCGCGAGGCCTGGGCGACGGCGGGACCGTGGCCGACGCCCTTCGGGGGCTCGCGGCCGTCGCGCGCCGAACGGGGGCGACCGACCGAGCCCGGGAGTACCTCGACGACGCCCCCGGCGCGGACGACGGTTCGGTGGACGAGATGGGCGCCGCCACCGTCCGACTCGAACGTGCGCGGGTGGCGCTCGCGGCGGGCGACGTCGAGGCGGCCCGCGAGACCACGGACCGGGCCGAGGCGGCGTTCGAGACGCGGGGGGCGGACCACTGGCTGGGACGGACCCGTACGGTCCGGGGTCGGATCGCCGCCGCGACGGCCGCCCCCGTCGCCGCCCGCGAGCACTGGCGGGACGCCATCGAAACCTTCGAAGCGGTCGGCGCTCCGGGGGACGCCCTGGCGACCCTCCGGCACCTCGTCGAGACCTGCCGGGAGGGGGGCGACGACGGGGCGGTCGGGGAGTGGCTCCGGCGGGCCGAGGAAGTGTTCGACGACGCGCCGGATCCGGTCGCCGACCGCCACCGCGAGTGGATCGACCGCAACCGCGAGGCGATCGACGACGACTGACGTCGTTCCGGAGCGATCCCCGTGGCCCACCGGCGGTTCCCGGTGATGGCGTCCGCGCCCGGCACGGCCGGCGTCTTACTGTAACCTTACTGTAAGAGCGTCGACCGGCGCGATCATACCGAAGGGGCCTCGCGCGTGATCACGCCCTCGGGATCGCTCGCGGACCACGAACGTGCGTCAGGATCGCTCGCGGACCAGTTCCCGCGCGGCCTCGCGGCTCGGGAGTGCCCCGCGGGCACCCTCGCCGGTGCAGTTCAGGGCGGCGACGGCGGCGGCGAACGCGCCGGCGTCGGTCGGGTCCCGGCCTTCGAGTACCCAGGCGTCGATCAGTCCGGCGAAGAAGGCGTCGCCGGCGCCGGTTTCGTCCACCACGTCGACGTCGAAGGCACGGACCTCGACGGTTTCGTCCGGGGTCACGAGCGTCGCTCCCTCCTCGCCGCGGGTGAGGGCGGCCCGCCGGACGCCCGCCGCCCGGAGGTGGTCGACCGCCCCCGTGGCGGTGGGGTCGACCCCGTGGTGCTCGCAGTACGACCGCAGGGCCACCTCGCCGACCACCACCAGGTCGGCGGCGACGGCGTCGTCGACGGTGTCCGGTTCGGTCCCCCGACCCCGGAGTTCGGGGATCGGACCCGAGAGGTCGAAGGCGAGCGCCCGGATCCGACCGTCCCGCCGGGCCGCCACCAGGTCCGCGACGACGGGGTCCGGCGCGTAGGCGTTGGTGGCGACGACGCCGGCCCCGCGGAGGTACGGCCAGTCCCCCGCCCGGAGGCGCAGCGACTGGACGCTGTCGCCGCCGGTGACCACCATCCGCCCGCCGCCGGGCCCGGCGAGGATCATGCTGTAGGTGCCGGTCTCGGGGCCGCGCCGGACCCGCGCGGTGTCGACGTCCCGGTCCCGGAGGTCGGTCTCGACGGCGTCGGCCCACTCGTGGCCGCCCTCCTCGTCGGTGCCCAGGCGGGTGACCATCCCCGACTCGCGGCCCAGGCGACTCGCCGCGCAGGCGACGTTGGCCGCGGCCCCCCCGAACGAGTGCCAGGACTCCCGGGCGAACGACCCGCCGTCGGGTTCCGGGAGGTTCGTCAGCCGGTAGTAGCGGTCGACCATCGCGCCGCCGACCGAGACGAGGTCCGGCGTATCAGCAGGGTCCTCCGGCGGACCGGGACGATTCCCGTGACCGGTGTCCGACATCGCCGGAGCGAGGTGCGGGCCACACAAGACTCTTTCCGGGCGTGCCGTCGTGGGCGGGTCCCGGCGGCCGGATCACGCCGACTCCAGGTGATCGATCCCCGAAATCCGGTGCCCCCATCGACCGGATAGTATGGATAGTGTCTGTAGTAACGGAACAGAGGTTAACCCCTGGCGGAACGGACCAGTCGTACTGACCAGGGGAATGTTCGACGAAATACGCGACGAGCCACGGGAGGACACCCGATGAGCTACGACCGGCGGGACCGACAGGTCAGGACCGCCGCTCGCGACGTGCCACCGGTCCGGACCCCCCACGGCCTGTCGGAGCGTCCGGACGGAGCCCTCGAGTACGATCGACCGCGCGAGAACGCTGTCGACTGCCGCGAAACGGCCACGGGAGCGACATCGTGAACGCGGGAACGCCGCCGGGGATCGATCCCCCGTGATCGGCGGGCGTGGGACACCCCACTCCCTCCGCGGTCCGCCCGTCCGTCCGACGCTCGGAAACGGAACCGTCGCTACCGCCCGGATCAGGTCCCGTCGAACTTCTCCAGCAGTCGGTCGTAGAAGGCGTCGCCGTGCTCGTCGGCGAGTTTCTCGACGATCAGTTCCGGGGTCGACCGGGCGAGGTGGTCCTTGACCGGCGAGCGGTTGACCTGCAGCCGGCCGTCCGCCAGCCCCTGGGCCTCGATGCCGTCGACGGTCACGTCGAACCCGCAGGCGGCCCGTATCTCGCCGGCCAGGTGGGAGACGAACACGGCGGTCCCGCCGGTCTCGTGGAGCGTCTCCAGGATGCCGGCGATGATGGTCGCGCTGGCGCCGGGTTCGGTGATCGATTCGAGTTCGTCGACCAGCACCAGCGAGTCGTCGCCCTCCCGGGCGAGGTCGGCGAACTCCCGGACGGTGGACTCGAAGGCCCCGGCGTCCAGCGTCCCCTGGGTCTTGGCGTGGTAGAACAGGCGCTCGACCGGTTCGACCCGGGCGTACTCGGCGGGGACGGGCAGGCCCATCTGGGCCAGTATCGTCACGGTCGCCACCAGGTCCAGCGTGGAGGTCTTGCCGCCGCTGTTGACCCCCGAGAGGACCGCCACGCCCGCCACCTCGTAGTCGACGGGCTCCACGTCCTCGAAGGGCACGTCCAGCAGGAGACACCGCCCGCCCTCGATGGCGAAGCCCTCGCCGCCGAGGTCCGGCGTCGTGCACTCGAAGTCCCGGGCGAACCGGGCGACCGCGAGTTCCACGTCCAGTTCCAGGGCCGCCCGCACGAGTTCCTCGGCCGGCGCCCGGAGGTCCGCCAGGTCCGCCGCCAGGTCGCGCTTGAGCCGTGCCGCCCGGCGGTCCCGGGCGGCCGACAGCTCCTCGCGCAGTCGGGCGACGGCGTCGGCCTCGTGCTCGACGGGGAAGGTGGGCTCCTCGGGGAACGCCCGGCGGGCCAGGTCGGCCTCCGTCCCCTCCAGGGCGAGCGCGTCGACGAGCTGTTCGCGGGCGGCCTCGACGGCCGCGGCGAACTCCTCGGCGAGTTCGCGGGAGAGCAGGGAGTCGACCCCGGCCCCGCGCTCGACCAGCGACAGCAAATCGGAGCCCTCGACGGTGACGTCCCGCTCGCGGATCGACTCCCGGAGGCGGTCGTTGGCGACGCTCTCGGCGGTCGAGACGGCGGCGTCGAGGTCGTTCACCGCGGCCGAGAGCCGGTCGAGTTCCTCGTCGCCGGCCACCTCGCCGTCGGTCGACAGCCGCGAGAGCGCCCCCTCCAGGCGGTCCGGGTCGCAGGGGGGATCCAGGTCGCTCTCGCGGGCGACGCGGGCGGCGGCCCGCAGGCGGTCGCGGTTGGCGGCGAAGAAGGCGAGCGCCCGCTCCGGGACCACCTCGTCCGGGCGCTCCAGGGCGTCGGGCCGGACCCGGACGTCGCCGTCGACGTCCACTCCGGCGAACGCCTCGTCGAGGACGACCACGGTGGCGTACCCCCGCGCGAGTTCGGCCAGTTCGCGGGCGTCGTCGACCACCTCGACGGGCAACTCCGGGAGCGCCTCGCGGGCCTCCGCGTACCGCTCGGCGTCGGCGGTCGCGAGACACCGGTCGCGCACCCGCACCTCGCCGGGCGCTTCCAGGGGTTCGACGCCGTCCAGCGCGTCGAGGACGGCGGGGTCCGGGTCGCGGTCGGTCGCCCCCTCGACGAACGCCCGGACCTCCTCGATCCGCGACCGTGCGGCACTCGGATAGAGGGTCTCGACCCGCCTGGCGGCGTAGTCGGTGACGGTCCGCTCCTTGAGCAGCGAGAGGACCCCGCGATACACCTCCCTGGCGCGGGGCGTCGCCAGCACCTCGCCGGGGTCCTCGTGCTCCCGGCGGATCGCGGCCCGCGCGATGCGGGCGGCCCGCCCCTCCGAGACCCCGGGCGCCCGGGCCAGGGCCGCCACGTCCCCCTCCCGGAGGGCCCGCTCGGGGTCCTCGAGGTCGGACAGCGCCGCGGCGGTCTTCTCGCCGACCCCGGGGATCGCCGTCAGTTCCATTCGGGGGGTGGTCGGTCCCCATCGAGAAAAAGCCCCGAGATCCGGCGAGGTTCCTGTACCGACCACCCGGTCGGATCCACGGACCGACATCGGACCGACCGAGCCACCCGAAACCCTGCCCGATCCGCCCGATTGATGCCCCTCGGGCCCGACCGGCCCCCATGAGCTACGACCTGGTCGCGTTCGACTTCGACGGGACCCTCTCCGACTCGGAGATGACCGTGTTGCTGGGGGAGGAGGCGGGCGTCGCCGACCGGATCGCGGAAGTCACGGAGCGGGCGATGAACGACGAGATCGGGTACGCCGAGAGCCTACGCCGGCGGACCGCCCTCCTCTCGGGCCTGCCCGACGAGGAGGCCGAACTGGCCTTCGGGGCCGTCGAACTCCGGCCGGGCACCGGCGACCTGCTCCGGGCGTTGGACCGCGCCGGCGTCCGGACCGCGATCCTCACCGGCGGCTTCGACCGGGGCGTCGACCGGGCGCTTTCCGCCGCCGACGCCGACGTGGACCGGATCATCGCCAACAGCCTGCCCGTCGCCAACGGGGAACTCACCGGCGACGTGACGGGACCGCTGATCGAGGGCACCAAGGACGACGCCCTCGCGGACCTCTGTGCGGAGTGGGGGACCGATCTCGACCGGGCCGTCGCCGTCGGCGACGGGGCCAACGACCTCCCGATGCTGGAGGTGGCCGGCCTGGCGGTCGGCTACGAGCCCAAACCCGCAGTCGAGCCCGCCTGCGACGTCGTCGTCGAGAGCATGGACGAGTTGCGGGACCTCCTGGTCGACCGGGGCGTGCTTTCCGAGGAGTAGAGGGGTGGATCGTCGGGGACAGCCGGAGCCAGGACTAGATGGCAGGGTGCGACAGAGGGATCGCGGTCGAAAGCCCCCGCCCCGGTCCGGTCGCGCGACTCGCTGCGCTCCTCGGTCGGTCGTTTCACTCACTCCCTGTGGTGCTTGCGTCGTCGTGCTTCCCGGACCGGGACGGCCCCTTTCAGTCCACCCAGACGGGCCTCGATCCTCCCCAGCCGTCTGCGCTTCTCACCCCTCCCTTCGGTCGGGGGTTGCGATGCTCGCCCCTCGCGCGAGGCCGCTCGCTGGCTCGCGGCTCACTTCGTTCACCGCTCCCCCGGCC
>PXRX01000039.1 GCA_003023195.1 Halobacteriales archaeon QS_8_69_26 | reverse complement strand
CGACTTCCCACAGCCCGAGGGACCGATGATGGCGGTGACGCCCTCGGCCGGGATGGCGATGTCCACGCTGTCGAGGGCCTGCTCGTCGCCGTAGTAGACATCGAGGGCCCGGCTCTCGATGACCGGGCGTCCGTCCTCCGCGACCTCCCGGTCGCTTCCCCGGGCGAGGCCGCCCCGGCCCGGGTCGGTGTCGACGACCGATCCCTCCGCCGAGGTCGGGTCCGGGCCGGGGCGGCCCTCCCCACTGGACGTCCCGGTTCCGGTGGCCCCGTCGTCGGTTCCGGCGGTGCCGGTTCCCGTTCCCTCGGGCTTCCCGGTCACGGCGCTCCCGGCGTCGGTCTCGGTGCCGTCTGCGTCTGTCTCTGTCCCAGGGTTGCTGTCGGTCATCTGGATGTGTCTGTCGTTGGTCATAGTTATCGGTCGCGTTGATATTTGTTGCGTACGAGGATCGCCACGGAGTTCATCGTCAGCAGGACCGCCAGCAACACGACGACGCCGGCGGCGGTGACGCCCTTGCGGAACAGGGGGTCGGGACGGAACGCCCAGTTGAACACCTGGAGCGGCATCGCGCTGGTGGTGCTCAGCGGCCCCGAGGGCGCGGTGAACAGGGAGTTGGGCAGTCCGATCATGATGAGGGGGGCGGTCTCGCCGATGGCCCGGCCCAGCGCGAGGATGGTGCCGGTCAGGATGCCGGGCATCGCCCGCGGGAGGACGACGCTGCGGAGGGCAGGATGAGCAACGACAGCGTCAGCGACGCCGCCAGCACCGTCCCGAACTGGATGTTCACGAGGTTGACGAACAGCCCCAGGCCCAGCAGGCCGTACACCACGGACGGGACCCCGGCGAGGTTCGAGACGTTGACCTGGATCACCCGCGTAAGCCGGCCGCCCCACCCGGACTCCGGGGCGTACTCCTCCAGGTAGATGGCCGCGCCCACACCGAGGGGGAAGGTGAACACGGCCACCAGCACCACGATGAATATCGACCCGATCAGCGAGACGTACAGTCCCGCACGCTCGGGGAACCGGGAGGCGGCACTGGTGACGAACTGCCAGTCGACCCACGACTCCGGACCGGGGACCCCCAGGACCTTGGCGGTCGTCCCGGCGACGACGGCGGCCAGGACGACGACCAGTGGGGCGGCCAGGCCGACCGTCTCGGGGCGGGTCCGGTCGCGGGCCAGTCCGCGGGCGTAGAACAGCGCTGCCGGCGTCAACAGGGTCAGCAGGTACACGAGGTAGATGTCGGCCGTTACGATCCCGAAGAACCACGGCCAGAGGTCGGCGACGGGACCGGTACCGTACGCGACGGCCGCGCTCCCGGCCAGGGCCGCAGCGATGACCGTCACCGGGACTGCGAGCCAGTCCTCGCTCTCGGGGTCGACGAGTTCCAGTCGCCGGGCGACGAGGCCCGCGACCAGGCTCCCGGGGACGACCAGCGTCAGGAAGTACACCGTCCAGATCCCCGGGTCGAGACTCCCGACGGCTGACGCCGCCGCCCCCACCGGCCCGGCGAGTACCTCGGCGATCGGGGGTGCGATCGCCCGCCCGGCGACCCCGCTCGCGGCCAGGAGGCCCGGGACGAGGACCCCGGCGAGCGATTCCGCCGGTTCATCACCGGCGAGGACGTACCCGACGACCCCGAGCAGTGCGGCCCCGACTGCGGCGGCGTAGACGACCGGCGGGGACGGGAGCGCGAGGCCGAAGACGCCACCGGCTCCCAGGAGGCCGAATCCCGCCAGGGCACCGAGGAACACCGCGCCGACGGCGTAGGCGCCGACGCGGCCGAACGCCTCCCGTCGCGCACCGGCGTAGGCGAACGCCGCGACCGCGACCCCGGGCACCAGCAACTCGACGCCGAGTTCGACCGCCGCGGCCGGCCCGGTCCCGCCGGTCGCGGCCGCGCCCAGCAACAGGCCGCCGCCGGCGACCGGGAGGAGCATCGTCCTCGCCTGCCACCGGGGGTCGACGCCGTAGCCGAACCCGACGGCGGCCACCGCGGCGGTCGGTATCCCGGCGGTCAGGACGTAGACGAACCAGGTCGCGGGGTCGAGCACGACGAACAGGACCAGGACGGCCATCCCGCCGACGACCCCGGCCAGCAACACCGTCGACATCCCGACGGCGACCCGCCCGCCGGCGCGGTTCCGGACCAGGTACGCGACCAGTCCGACCGTCGGCAGACCGAAGACGGTCCCGTAGAGCGCGTACCACTCCGTCGAGGCGGTGCCCAGGTCGAACGCGTCGTAGGCGACGTAGGCCAGCAACACCCCCAGTGCGACGATGCCGACCCAGGAGGCGGCGAGGCTGACGTACTCGAAGACGATCCCCTTGAGACGGCTGACCTCGCCGAACTTCGCGCCGCCGGTCCCGGTCGCGCCCTCCGTGTCGGCCGCCATTACTCGTACTCCTCCCGGTAGCGTTCCGCGACCAGGTCACTCACGACGTTCATCGCGAGGGTGATTGCGAAGAGGGTGAGTCCGATGGCGAAGAGGCTCTTGTACTGGACCGACCCGCCGGTGACGTCGCTGAGACCGATGTTGACGATGGCGGCGGTCATGGTCTGGGCGGGTTGCAGGAGCAGTTCGTTCAGGGTCAGTGCCTCGGGGAACCGCGACTGCATCCCCATCGCCAGCGTGACCGCCATCGTCTCGCCGATGGCCCGCGAGAGCGCCAGGATGAACGAGGAGGCAATGCCGGAGGTCGCCGCCGGGACGACGATGCCGGTCGAGACCTCGAACTTCGTCGCTCCCAGGCCGTACCCCGCCTGCCGGAGCGAGTCCGGCACCGCGTTCATCGCGTCCTCGCTGATGGACGAGACCATCGGGATTATCATGATGCCGACAACGATGGACCCGGAGACGGCGTTGAACGTCGATATCTCGGGGAAGAGCACCCGGAGGGCGGGCGTAACGTACACCAGCGCGAAGTAGCCGTAGACGACCGTCGGTACGCCGGCGAGCACCTCCAGCAGGGGCTTGAGGACCGCCCGGGTCCCCTTCGAGGCGTACTCGCTGAGGTAGATGGCGGTCAGGACGCCGACCGGGAGGGCGATGGCGGCCGACCCGACGGTGACGGCGACGGTGCCGAAGACCAGGGGCCAGACGCCGTAGATCCCCTCGATGGACGGCGACCAGGTCGTCTTCGTGAAGAACTCGACCGGCGAGACTGCCCGGAAGAAATCGACGGCGTCGCCGAGCAGTGTCGCGATGATGGCCAGCGTCACCAGTACCGAGAGGGCCGCGCACACGAACAACAGTACGTGGTAGGTGCGCTCGCGGGCCGATCGCAATCCCCCGTCGTCGGTCAGGTCCGGTGGTCCGGTGTCGGTTGCCATGTGTCGTGTCCTGGGTGTCGGCGTGTCGGTCGGCGGTCGGTTCCCGGTCCGGTCACTCCCCGGGATCGACGGCCACGGCGGTGGCCTGGTCGGGGTTCGAGGAGTAGTAGGCGAACCCGAAGTAGCCGATGGCGTACTGGCTCCCGGCGACCCCCTGGAGGACGAGGTTGTCCTGTTCGGTGGGGGAGTAGTCGGAGGTGTGCCGGCCCTCCTCGCCCATGATGACCTCGGTGAAGTAGTCGAAGGTGCCCGATGTCTCGGCGGCCCCGTGGCGCTCTATCTCCTCGTCGGGCCACTCGTCGTAGAGGTCGCTCCAGCGCTCGGCACCGTCGGGTTCCCAGATCTGCTCCAGTTCGGAGACCGTCAGGCACTCGGCCCAGTCGGTGTCGTTGTTGACGACGACGGTGAGGGCGTCGGTGGCGACGTTCATCTCGAACCACTCGACGTCGTTGTCACGGCAGAGTTCCTTCTCCGCCTCTTTCATCGGCCGGGACGCGTTGTTGAAGTCGGTCTTGCCCGCACAGAAGAAGTTGCTGAAGCCCCCGCCGCTCCCGGTCGACTGGACCGACACCGACACGTCGGGGTGGTCACGCTGGAACTCCTCGGCCAGGGCCTCCGCGACCGGGAACACCGTCGAGGAGCCGGCGATACTGACCTCGCCCGAGAGGTCGCCCTCCTCCCCCGGAGCGGGACCGCCGGCCTCCGCAATGAGGGCATCGAGTTCCTCGCGCCTGGCCTCGGACTCGGGTCTGGGCACGTACCCGACCTGGGAGACAAGGTCGCTCGAACTCGCGTCCACGAACCGCCTGGCGAACGCCGCGACCGCCGGCCGTTCCAGGGCGCTCACCTTCGGGTAGGCGAACAGCGGCCGCGAGAGTGGCCGGTAGGTGCCGTTCCCCGCGGTCTCGAGGGATGGGACCACGCCGTCGCACTCGCGGCCGGGAACCGATGGTACCGGCGTTCCCCCGTCGCCACCCCCGTCACCGCCGGTGCAACCAGCGACCGCCACCCCTCCGACCGAGGCCACGGTGGCGAGGGCCTCTCTGCGCGTAACCGTCCTCCCCCGTCCGCGATCACTTGACATCACTCTACCAGGGTCGTTTCCGAAGTAAGTACTCTGCTATTATGGCTATATATCAATATTTATTCCTACGATGACCGGTCGAACATTCATCGAGACCTGTCCCGGAGATCCCTTCTCAGGACTGGCGACTGAGGATCTGGGGGTAGCGGCACTATCGGAACGGTTTATCCGTGGCAGATCCGTCGGCAGTCGTTTGGCGTGGCGACGGGCGGCTCCGAAGAATAACTGCTGTCTCCGTACTGTCCGGAACCTCCTGCTCTTCGCCGCCGCCAGCGGTCCTTCCTGGACCTTACTATATAGCTATGGGAAGTTTTATGGGGACGGTGTCGCTTCTGGACGTATGGAGACACGCAAGGTGCAGGTGACCGGGGGGTCGACGTACACCGTCTCCCTGCCGAAGGACTGGGCGACCGAGAACGGCGTCAGCGCCGGAAGTGTCATCGAGTTCTACCCCGAGGAGGACTCGCTGTTGCTCACCCCGAAGTCCGACACCGAACGCGTGGAAGGAACCCTCGACGTCACGGGGTTGACGGGTGAGTCGCTGAACCGTGCGGTCGTGACCATGTACGTCAGCGGGTTCGACGTCATCCGCCTGGAGTCGGCACGGATCACCGCCGACCAGCGCCGCACCATCCGCGAGGCCGTCCAGGGACTGGTCGGGGTCGAGGTCCTCGAGGAGACGGCCGAGAGCGTCGTCATGCAGGACCTGATGGACTCCTCGGAGCTATCCATCCGCAACGCGGTTACGCGGATGCGACTGATCGCGCGGTCGATGCTGAAGGACGCGGTCACCGCCCTCGTCGAGAACGACGACGACCTGGCCATGGACGTCGTCCAGCGGGACGACGACGTCGACCGCCTCTGGTTCGCCGTCGCGCGGATCTTCCGGGGTACCCTCCGGTCGCCCCTGGCAGCCGAGGAACTCGGCGTCCCGCGGGAAGTCTGCTTCGACTACCACGCCACCGCCCGCCAGCTGGAGCGCATCGCCGACCACGCCACCAAGATAGCGAACCTGGCCCTGGAGATAGAGGGGATCGACGGCGGGGTCGCCGACGCTCTCTGGGAACTCCACGACGACGCGACGGCGATCATCGAGCAGGCGATGGACGCCCTGTTCACCGACGACAGCGAGGAGGCGACCGACCTCGCCAACGAGGCGCGCGCCGACATCCGGGCCATCGACGAGCGCACCCGGGAGATTGACGACACGCTCCGGGAACTGGACTCCCACGTCGCCCAGTCGATCGGTCTCGTCGTCGACTCCCTGTCACGTAGCGCCGACTACGGCGGCAACATCGCCGAGAACGCCCTCCAGAAGGCCGCTCCCAGTCCCTGATCCCCGGTTCACCCCGACGCCAACCGGCCACCGGACCCCAACGTCTCTCCCGTCTCTCACCCCTCCGACCCGCCGCTTCGCGGATCGCGACACGTTACAGTACTCTTACTGTAAACACTCGACCGGGAGACGCCCGGCTCTCGGGAACGTGACCGGAAACCGCGACGGAGTTCTACCGACCGAAAAGCGCCCGACTACTCGATCAGGACGGCGTTGACCTGGCCGTCCTGGCCCGGCCGGGAGGTGACGCGGGCCTCGCCCTCGCCGGTCTCGATGACGGCACCCTTCGTGAGGATGTTCCGGCGGACGTAGTTGGGGTTGGCCGGGTTCTCGACGACGTCCTCGATGGTGGTCTGGACCGTCTCGCCGTCGACGGCGACGCTCGCGACGTCGGTGGCCAGCGCCCGGACCTTCTCGGTGTTGCCCCGGGAGTCGACGACCCGCAGGCGTCGCTCGCCGACCTCGGTCTCCGTCGGGTCGTTCCCTATCTCGTGTTTCTTCCTGTCGTGGTTCTCGCGGAGGCGCCCGCCCGTGCGCTTGCGCCTGGAACGTCCGTGGTCCATACGGGTCCATCGCCCGGGCCGACACTTGAACCCCTCGCATCGTCCCCGCCGACCGGGGGAACGGCGGTGACCACGCACTGCCTCCGATAGTTGGCGATCCGATAGATTCAGGAACCGACCGCGTTTCGCTCCGACGGGATGGAATCGCCACGGTTCGACCCGGACGTTCGCAACGACCCACTCCTCCAGGGACTGCTCGCCTTCGCGATCCTACTCTCGGTCCCGGTCGCCCTCGTTCTGCTGTGGCGGTACGTTCCGTCGACCATGCCGGGGATCTACCTCGGTCTCGGCGGTGGACTCGCGGTCGCACCGCTGGGGTACCTGCTGGCGGGAGGACTCGCGGGCTACTTCACCGACGGCCCGGTGGTGGTCGTCCTCCCCGCGCTCGGAGTTGCGACGGGTGCTCACGCCCTCTCCCTCGCCCGAGGGGCCGGCGTGAACCCGGGAGAGGTGTTCGACGGGACCCTTGCCGGGCAGGTGGTCCTCGTGGGATGGTCAATTGCTGTCGCGGCCGGCTTTCTGGGCATCCTCTCCGGGACGACCCTGCGATCCTGGACGCAGTCCGACGGCGAGGATGGCGAGGAGTTCCCCGGTGGCGAGTGACGGCCACCGAGGGATCCCCGGAACCGCCACGGTTTTGAACCGGTCGCTCGATCGGTTCGCCCGGTGAGTCTACGCGTCGCAGTCGCGGCCCCGTTCAGACAGCGCGGCACCCGCAGGCTGGCGGAGAACACGTTCGTCGTCGCGCTGTCCCTCGACAGGGACTGGTTCTCGCCGGACCAGGCCAAGCGCCTGATCGACGTCGCGTCCGGCGAGGGCCTCCTCCGGCGGGAGGACGGGGACCTGGTCTGCGAGTTCGACCCCTCCGGGGTGACCGTGCCCGACGAGTTCACCCCCGACGAGGACCTCCTCCGCCGCCGGTCGCCGTTCGAGCAGGTGCTCGACGCCCTCGTCGAGGCCGGCCACGACAAGCGCGAGGCCGTCGGCGACATCAACCGCCTCCAGGGTGAACTCGGGGTGGAGATCGGTGCGGCGGCCGTGGTCTACGCGAACCGGGAGGGGGTCGACGTCGGCCGCGCCGCCGACCGCGCCGAGGAGGCCCTGCGATCCGACGACGGGAAGTGACGCCGCCGTCCCTTCGCCGCGGTGCCGGACCGTCCCGGGCGTCCCACCGCCGGACACTTGTCCGCGCGGCCCCCTAGTTGGGCCCGATGGTCGAGGACCGGATCACCGACGGCCGTCGGATCGCGGAACTGCTGGCCTCCGAACTCGAGGGGCGCGAGGGGCCGCTCTCGGGGGCCTCGGTGACCGACGCGGTGCCCGACGCCGGACCGTCTCCCGACGGGACCCGGGCCTACGACGTCGAGTACGAGGGGACGACCCTCGCCACTGCGCTCCTGTTGCCCGACAGGGTCCTCCTCGAGGTCCGGGCCCGTCCCGACCGTGCCCTGGAGGCGGCCAACGAGTTGGGGCTCCGGGCCCGGCCGAAGGCGACCGATCCGCCCCGGACGCTGGTGTTCGTCGAGAGCGGCGCCGAGGTCAAGCGGGCCTCGGACGCCCTCGCGACGCTGGGATCGGAGGCGGCCGACCGGTCGTAGCCGGGCTGGGTTGTGGACCCCGGTGGGGGCGGGACCGGTTGCAGGGTCGGTGCGGTCGAAGTCATACCGATCCCTGTCGTGAGACGCTCTCCCAAACTAAAAGCGGTCGTTGACCCTGCACGAAGTACTTGCCGTCGAGGGCGGTAGCGGGAGTATGAAACGACGCACGTTTCTCGGAGTGACCGTCGCGGCCGTCGTCCCCTGGGTGTCGGGGTGTGCGGAGCCGAGCGCGGTCCTCACGATGGACGAGGTGTCCGACGGGGAGATAGCCACCCGCGCCAGCCGGGACGTCTCGGGGCACCCGGAGGTCCGGGGCATCGTCGCCGAGGCCGTCGGGGAGGGGTCGGCGACCACGACCGGCCGGCGTCCCCCGATGGACGGCGAGGATCCCGTGGCCTTCGAGGGGAAGTTCTACGACCTGACCGTGACCGAGACGGACCAGTGGGAGGCGCCCCAGTACGACATCGAGGTCGACTACGACGGCGAGGAGCCGGCCGACACGCCGGTAGACTACGAAGACCTGTCCGCGCTCGACCGGCAGACGGCCGACCGACTCCTGCCGCCGCCGGAGGACCACCCGGACGACGAGGGGTACGACTTCGGCGTCTCCAGGGTCTACTCGGATGGGGAGGCCGAGGCGTCGGTGTTCGTCCCCGAGCCGGAGTACGACGCCGTCGTCTACGAAGGAACGACATACCCGATCCGCGTGGAGGGGCCCCGGACGGTGACGGTGTCGGAGTACCGGTACGAGGCGGACCTGCTGGCCGAGGACGCGGCCACCTTCGGCGCGTCGGTGCGGGAGGAGTACCTGTTCGAACTCTCGGGGCTCTCCGCCGACGAACGCGACGTCGTCTCCGAGGCCATCGACGAGGGGTACTACGAGGGCGAGACCACCGAGGCGTTCGAGTCGCTCGTGGACCGGTTCCGGGCCAACGACGCCGTCGAGTCCGACGAGTGGGGCGGGGAGTGGATCACCCGGTACGACGACACCGTCTACTGGTCCGACCTCCGGCACCCGCAACGGACTACCGGGAAGTAACCCACGCGGTCGGACCCCACTACCCCCCGCGATCCACGTTACCCGTCCAGGTCCGCCAGGATCCCCGGGAGTTCGTCGGCGAGCCGGCTCCGCCGGACTGTGGCGTCCCCCCGCGGGTGGGGGTCGTCGTCCTCGCCGAGTACCTGGACGACCCACAGGCCGGCGTCGGCGGCCCCGACCACGTCTTCCTCCGGACTGTCGCCGACGTAGGCTGTCTCGGACGGGTCCGCATCCAGGTCGCGACACAGCGCCTCGAAGGGCCGGCGGTCCGGCTTGGGGTACCCGAGTTCACCGGTGACGATGATCGTGTCGAAGGCGTCGGTCAGTCCCAGTTCGCGGATCTTGTCCCGCTGTGCCGTCGAGGGGCCGTTCGTCAGGAGGCCGACGCGGTAGCTCTTCCGCAGTTCTTCGACGAGTTCCGTCGCCCCCTCCACCGGGCGGAGCGCCGCCGCGGTGTGCTCCCGGTACGCCGTCGCGAGGGCCGCCGGGTCCACGTCCGCCTCCGGTGCGCGGTCCCGCAGGAGCGCCTCGAATATCCCCTCGCGCGTCTCGCCGACCTGGTTCTCCCGGTGTGCGGCGTCGTAGTGCTCGCGTTCGATCCGGTCCGCGAGGTCGTCCCCCCCGACCGACCGGACGGCGTCCCGGAGGATCGCCGCCCGCGAACGGTCGGGGACCGCCAGCGTGTCGTCGAGGTCGAGGCCCACTGCTCGGAGCGTCATCGAGTGGAGACAGACACCCCTCCCGCATCAGGCTTTCCGATCCCGGGCACCGGTCGGTGGTGAGCGACGCGACTGGCGCGGGTGCCGGCCGCCAGTGGCCCCGGTTCGTCGCTCACGTTCGCTGGCGGAACTTTTTCTTGCCCGCCCGGTATCCCCTGGGACATGGAACGGCGGACGCTCCTGATGGCTGGCGGGGTGATCCTCGGGGTGGTGGTCGTCGGCACTCTCGGTATGTTGTTGACGGCGCCCGACGCGAAACCGACCAACGCCGGGGACGTCTTCGACGCACCCGGTGCCGGGGACGGTGCGGTCTGCTTCCGCGCGAGCAGTCCCGGGGATCCGGACGGGTTCGTCGCCTCCATCGACGCCTCGTCACCCGACCGGACGACGCGGTACTTCAAGTCCGGGGCCTCGGTCACCCGGGTGGACTACTACGCGAACAACCGGACGACCGTCACGGTACACAACTTCGTCGGGGACGACGCGGAGTCGCGGTACCAGGGGCGGCTCAACCGGATCGAGTCGGACGAGGAGGAGAACCGTACCGTCGTCACCGACGACGAGAACTACCGGATCCGGGTCGTCGAGACGAACACCTCCTACACCGGGACGAAAGAACTGAACATCCTGGTACCGGCGCTCTCGGTAGTCCGATGGGAGCAGGTGAACGAGACCGCCTACCGTCCGGTCGGCGGATACGTCGAGAGCAAGCAATTCGGCGACGAAAACGTGACGACCTACGTCTCGTCGGCGGCGGGCCTGGCCCGAACGGACGGCAACGGATCGCTCGAACACGTCAACTTCACCTACCGGGCCATCGACGACGTCGACTACCGGATCGAACCGATGTTCAAGGACGGCACTCCGGTGACGGTGTCGTTCGAGCGGGAAGCGTGCGCGCCGACGCCCGTCCGCCCGCCGGAGGGGTATCTCGCGCCCTGAGGGACCCACTTCCGAGCGTCGGACCGCGGCTCCGGCGCGGCGAAACACCGCCGCCAGCGACCGAACGGCTTTGAGGGTGGGCCGCGGATCCGGCCCCATGGCCGGCTTCTTCGACCGCCTGCGCGATCGGATCCGCGACCGGAACACGGTGCTCTGTGTGGGCCTGGACCCCGACCGCGACAGGCTCCCTCCCGACGCGGACGACCACGACCTCCCCCGGTGGGCGTTCAACCGGCGGGTGATCGACGCGACTGCCGAACACGCCGCCGCGTTCAAGCCCAACGCCGCCTTCTACGAGGACCCGGACGGCTGGCGGGCCCTGGAGGAGACGATGGCGTACGCGCGGGGGAAGGGCGTCCCCGTCCTCCTGGACGCGAAGCGGGCCGACGTCGGGAACACGGCACGCCAGTACGCCCGGTTGCTCGACCGGGCCGACGCGGTCACGGTCAACCCCTACATGGGAAGGGACGCGCTCTCGCCGTTCCTCGACCGACCCGAGTCGGGCGTGTTCGTGCTCTGCCGGACCTCCAACGAGGGTGGGGCCGACCTCCAGGACCGCGAACTCGCCACGGGCGAACCCCTCTACGAACGGGTCGCGACGCTCGCGGACACGTGGAACGAACACGGGAACGTCGGACTCGTGGTCGGCGCGACGGCACCGGCCGAACTCGAACGGGTCCGCGAACTGGTCCCCGACCTCCCGTTCCTCGTACCAGGGGTCGGCGCTCAGGGCGGGGACCTCGCCGCGGCCGTCGAGTACGGCCTCGCCGACGGGGTTGGGCTGGTCAACTCCACCCGGGGCATCATCTTCGCCGGTGAATCGGCCGGTGGGGAGGACCTGGCGACCTACGCCGCCGCCGCCGGCGAGGCGGCGAAACGGCTCGAGCGTCGACTCGAGGACCACCGCTGATCCCGGCCCAGGGCGGCCAGGGGGATCGACACGGAAACCACCAGGTTGCGTCCGGGAAGTTAAAAACAGGACCCGGCCTCCGGTCATCCCGATCGACGCTCGTCCTTTTTTATACGCTGGGGAGTATCGGCCCGTCTGCCGGCGCTACGGGGGGTCCTCCAGTGGCGCGGAGTCGAACTCCGCACCACACGCCGTACAGCCCACGGCGGTCCCCCCGTCGTCGGCCAGGGTGACCTCCAGGCCGGGAGCGCCGCAGTCCGGACAGTCCTGCGGAACGCGTTCTGTCCCGCAGTCCGGGCACGCGAACGTGATGCCGGCGGCTCCCGTCTCCAGGCGGACGCTCGCACGGCCACAGGCCGGACACTCGACCGGGATCAACACCTCCTCGCTGTCACGCGGAGCGCCGAGGGCCAGGACTACCATGTCCTCTCCGCCGTGGTTGTGCCCCGACTGGAACTCGCCCGGGGCGAACCGGACGGCCTCCCCCGCTTCGACGGTCACTTCCCCGGAGACGCGACCCTCCGGGCCGTGCGAGGGGTCCGCCAGGTGCAGTTCCCTCCCTTCCGCGTCGACTCCTCCCGGGGTCAGTACCTCGAACGTCGCCGTTCCCGAGAGGACGACGAACACCTCCTCCTGGTCCAGGTGCGCGTGTAACCCGGCGGGCAGTCCCTCGCCCGGCGGGACCCGGTAGTGATTGAGGGCGACGTCGCTCGTTTCCAGGCGGTCCGACAGCGCGTGGACGTCGACCCCGTCCCTCGACCTGTCCGGGGATCGGTCGTCGACGACAGCTTTCTCCATGCCCGAGCGATCCGGGTCCCCTGCCAATAGAACCGCGGGTTCGACCTCCGTCGACTGCCGGGTCCGGGAGCCTCTCGGGGAGGAGACCCGGACCGGACCCCCTCGCGTCCCTCAGAACTGGAACCCGTCGACGTCGGGGTGGTCGCGTTCTTCGACGCCCCTTGACCCGGTGCCCTCGCCCAGTTCGACGGCACACTCGGTACAGATCCCCAGGTCCCGGTCCACGTGGTCCTCGCAGACGAGGTTGCCACACCGGTCGCAACTGGTCTCGGCACGGGCGGACTGGCAGACCTGACAGAGGCCGTCAACGCTCATGTCACTCGCTACCGGCCACACGTCCTTCAACGCACCGCCGGTATCGGCGTGGTCGGTTCACTCCCACCACGACTAATTAAAATATTAGATACAATGGCACAAAAGTATACAATTAATTGATGGCCGCGTAGACGAGTTGATCCCGGCCGGTCGGGGCGTCCGGTTAGTCCGTCTCCTCAAAACAGGTCCGCCGACGGCGACGGCAGGTTCGGTTCGAGTTCGCGGGCCACGTGTCCCAGGATCCCGACCGCGACGAGGACGTAGACGGAACTGGCCACGGTGTCGACCATCGACGAACTGCCGGTGTACTGCCGGACGACGACCGGAATTTCGGTCAGGGAACCGGCCAGGCCCGCCGGGGAGTTCCCGGCGAGTCCGAGGTCGACCGCGGCGGCGAGGGTCGCCGCGACGGCGATCAGGGCTGCAACGAACAGGAGGTCGACACGGGGTCTGGCGTAGTGCGACATCGTGATTCTCCTATGAATGAAAGAACTATTTAGTCCTCTGCGAATTGGGCAATAGAATAGCATAGATAGTCAATAGTAGCTAATTAATTCGAGTATGGGTGTCGTACATCCGGTCCACCCTTCCACTCTCGCGGTTCAGGCGGCCCCGTGCCACCGTCTTCCGCCGACCGCGGTGGTCGGGCTCCGGGGGCCGAACGCTTTTTCGGGTCCCGGCGCTACCCGGGCCCATGACGGTCAGGCACGACGGTCTCTCGGTCGACTGGCTCGGGTACGCCACCGTACGGATCGCCGGCGAGGACGCGGTCGTGTACCTCGACCCGGGGCGGTACGGCGTCCTCGACGACTACGAGGCCAGGGACGGGGACCTGGTCTGTGTCACCCACGACCACCACTACGACTCCGACGGGATCGAACGGGTCGCGGCGCCGGACGCGACGGTTCTGGTCTACGAGGACGTGACCCCAGAAGCGATAGACCGTGACGTCGCGCCGGTCGAGGACCTGCCGTACGACGTCGACGTGGTCGGCGAGGGAGCGTCCCGGTCGTTCGGCGACCTGGGCGTCGAGGTGGAGACCTACCCGGCGTACAACCACGAGGACGGCCCCCACACGGACGGTTCCGGCTGCCCCTACCATCCCAGGGGGTTCGGTTGCGGGTACCGGGTGACCGTCGACGGCGTCCCCGCGTTCTGGCCGGGGGACTCGGACGTTCTGGACCGCCACGAGGAGGTCGACGCGTCCCTGTTCCTGCCACCGATCGGCGGGTCGTTCACGATGGACCGCCGGGAGGCAGCGGACCTGGCGGCCCGACTCGACCCCGACCTGACGCTCCCGGTCCACTACGACACGTTCGAGGCCCTGGAGACGGACTCGGGCGCGTTCGCCGCCGACGTCGCCGCCCGCGGGGTTCCGGTGGTGCTCGACGAGGGGTGACTTCGTCGTCTCCCCCAATTTCCGCCCGAGTGCCGTCCACCCCACCGGAACGCTTTACCTCGCCGATCCGCTAGCGCGAGTATGGGTGGTTCCCAGCGGGACGACCGCGGGCCGATGGCCGCCCCCGACTACTGTCCCAACTGCGGGAACGAACTCGGCGACCCCGGCGTCTACTGCTCGCAGTGCGGGCACCGCTGCCGGGACGACGGGGAACACCGATCCGACAGTCGGTCCGGCCAGTCGGAGCGATCGTCCTCGGGGGATCCGGTGGACGAGTCGCCGGAGGCCTTCACCCGCAGGGTCGAGGAGTGGTTGGTCGAGGGGTGGGAGGTCGAGTCCGACCAGGGCGACAGCGTCGTCCTCGTCGACCGGAACCTCGGGACCGTCCCCGGCCACGCGCTGGTGTTCCTGCTGACCGTCTGGTTCACCGGCGGTCTCGGGAACCTGGCGTACGCCTTCTACAAGCACCAGTTCGACCAGGAGAAGGTTCTGTTACGACGCGGGGGTGGCGGGAACGCACACTCGACCCCCGGCCGACGGATGCGGAGCCAGTCCTCGACGGGGAGTGCGATCCTCGGGGTCGGACTGATACTGCTCGGCCTCCTGTTCGTCGCCAGCGGTCCCCTCGACGTGACCGGCGTGTTGCTGGGGGCCTTTCTCCTCTTCGCCGGCGGGGCGATATTCCCACCGATCCGGCGCCGGCTACGGGAGCGTCGTCCGGTCTCGAACTGGGGGCGCGTCCGCTCCACCGAGGAGCGCGTCATTCACGACCCGAACCGCGCCTGCACCGTCTGTGCCGAACCCGTCGAGTCGGGCGTCGAGCGACGCTACCACGAGGAGTTCCTGGCCGCCGGGATTCCGCTGTTCACCACCGAGGAGGGGTCGAACCCGTACTGCCGGGAGTGTGCCGCCAGCGACTCCCCACGGGTCGGTGAGCCAACCGATCCCGGCGACATCGACGCCGAACTCGCGTCGTTGAAAGAGGACGAAGCCGCCGACGAGGAGGACCGGGGCGGGGACCCCTCCACTAGCGGGGGCGCCGACGATACGTCGGAAACCGCCGACGTCTCGCCGGACGACGCCACGTCCGATGGCACGAAGGAAGTCGACATCTCTTCGGAGTGACTGCAGGGTCCCCTTGTATTTGACCACGACGTCTTCGGCTCTGCTCCGACGGGTCGCGCACTTTCGGAGGTCCGTGCCAGCGACAAAAGTATAGACTTACATAGTTGTCAATCGTAGTATGATCGTCGGACTCGGCACTGTCTAGTTGAGCACCTCCTCGGCAGGAGTTCGTCCATCGAGCGCCTGGTTCGGTCGATCGTGGTTGTAGTGATGTCTAAACCGCCGCAGCCAG
>PXRX01000038.1 GCA_003023195.1 Halobacteriales archaeon QS_8_69_26 | reverse complement strand
CCCTCGTGCTCGATGGCACCGAAAGGGTCTCGGTCTCTTGCGCCCCATGTCTTGATTCACGCTCGCATGGCATAGCAGCGTTTCCATCGAGTCAGTCCCCTTCGTCGCGGTCCCCGGGCCGACTCGGCCACGTCACGCCGGGTTCGAACTCCACGCCCATCTTGCCCGCGGCCCGGGAAATCATGTGCGCGCCGGTCGGTGCCGTGATGAACAGGAAGACGATCCCCACCAGCGAGACCAGGCCGGACCCGTCGCCCGACGGCAGGAAGTAGACGGCGCCGGCCATGAACATCGACGCCGCCCCGAGGGTCGTCGCCTTGCTCGTCGCGTGGAGCCGGTTGTAGACGTTGGGGAGCCGCAGGATTCCGACGGTCCCGACGATGAGGAAGAAGGACCCGACCGCGATCAGTGCCGTCACCACGGCCGCCTGGAGAGTCCCTACCATCGGCCGGCACCCCCACCAATCGCGAGGCCCGTCCGTGGAGGCCCCGACTCGGGGGAGTTGGTCGACGGGCGAATCGGCTCGTGGCGTTCGGTCGTCCGGCGGGTCATGGTTCGATGATGTCCCCCTCGGTCACGTAGCGGGCCACGGCGATGGTCGACAGGAACCCGATGATCGCCAGTACCAGCGCCACGTCGACGAAGAACCCGTGCGTGGTCGCGATGGCGTACAGGACGGCGATGGCGACCACGTTCGTGGCGATGACGTCCAGGCCGACCACCCGGTCGGGCACCGTCGGCCCACGGATCACGCGGTAGGCCGCGAGCAGGGAGACGCCCGAGGCGACGACGAGACCGGCCTGGACCGCCATCCCGAGAAAGGCCGGGTCGGACTCAGCGGCCATCGTCGTCACCTCCCCCGCGGTCGCCGGTCGAACTGCTATCGGCCGGCGAACCGGTGGTCCGGTCCGGTTCCGGGACGGGATCGCCGGGATCCAGTTCCTCGTCGAATATCACCAGTGCGTAGTCCTCCCACCGCCGGATCGGGGCGGCGACCTCCGCCGGCGTGCCGGCCAGCGAGTGGACGTACAGGGAGTTCCGGTCGCTGTCGTAGTCCATCGTGAGGGTGCCCGGCGTGAGCGTGATGGAGTTGGCGATGGTCGTAATCGCCAGGTCGCTGCGGACCCGGAGCGGGAGCTCCACGACGTCGGGGTCTATCGGGCAGTCGGGGTGAAGGACCCGGTAGGCGACCTCCAGGTTGGCCGTGAGGAGTTCGTAGACGAACAGGGCGACGTAGACCACGGCGTACGGGAACGACGTGAGGCCGCCACTGACGTCGACCCGGGGCGCGTAGAACCGTCGGACGGAGTACGCGAGGGTCATGCCGACGCCCAGTCCGATGATCAGTTCCTCGGCGAACCGGGTCACGCTGAGGCTGGGTCCCCGGACGAACAGCCAGAGCACCGCCAGCGCGAGACCGTTCAGCGGCCAGGTGCGGCGTTCGCTCATCGGTCCACCACCTCCCGGTCGGCGTCCGACCCCTCGTCGTGGTCCGGGGTCGATCCCCCGTCGGTGTCATAGGTCGATCCCCCGACGACAGCCGAGGGTGCCCCGTCGAACGTGGTCCGGACACGCCCGAGTGCGGCCCGGACCCGCCGCCGTGCCGTCCCGCCGCCGGTCGCGGCAACCAGCAGGAGGGTCGCGTGGTCCTCCCCGCCGTCGCCCGAGTATCGACGGGGCTCGACCGCCTCGATGTATTCGCCGCGGTCCAGGGCGGCCTCTGCGGCGGCCCCGGCGGCACGGAAGACCGGATCGAACCCGATCCCGATGGCAAGCAGCGCCGCCGCGAGGAGGCCGACGACAGCGACCTGGCCCCGCGGCGGGACCTCACCGACGGCCTCGCCGGGGTCCCCCCAGAAGCCGCGGTTCCAGAGCCGTGTGACGTAGGCGATGGTCAGCACCGCCCCGCCGAGGGCGACCGCGACCGCGAGCCACGACCCGGACCGGAACGCCGCGTCGAACACGAGGAACTTCCCGAAGAAGCCGACCACCGGCGGCACGCCGACCAGCGCGATGCCGGCGACGAAGACCGACCCGGAGAGGACCGGCGCCGACTCGCTCAGCCCACCGAGGCGGTCGAGGTCGACGGTACCGGTGGCCGACCACGTGGCCCCGGCGGCCATGAACAGCGTCCCCTTGGCGACGGCGTGGTTCAGCGAGTAAACCAGCGCCGCCGCGATGCCGAGGCTCCTGACCGACGCGAAGGGGCCGGCGACGGGCACCGCGACGCTCGCGGCCATCGCCAGGGGGAGCACGATGAACCCGACCTGGCCGATGGACGAGAACGCGAGCATCTCCTCGAAGTCGTCGCGCGCGACGGCGCCGACGCCGCCGAGCAGGATGCTCCCGGCCGCCATCGCGAACAGCACCGGTCCGTAGAACGCCAGCACCGAATCGCCCGCGATCCCCGGGAGGGAGACGTCGATGGTGGCGGCCGCGAACACGGTGAAGTAGAGGCGGATCACCGCGTAGATGCCGACCTTCTTGACGACGCCGGCCAGCACCGCGGCGACCGGGGCCGGTGCGGCCCGGTAGGCGGCGGGCACCCAGAACTGGAAGGGGACCACGCCGGCCTTCAGCGCGAACACGGCGAACAGGACCGCCGACAGCCCCAGAACGGGGGCGGGGTCGACCCCGAAGGCACCGGGATCCGCGAGCCGTCGGGCCATGTCGGCCATGTTGAGCGTCCCGGTGGTGGAGTAGAGGCCACCGATGGCGACCAGCATGACCCCCGACCCGACGAGGTTGAGGACGACGTACTGGAGGGCGGCCCTCGTATGTTGGGGACCGCTGTAGAACACCACCAGCACGTACGAGGACATCAGCATGACCTCGAACCAGACGAAGAGGTTGAACAGGTCGCCGGTCAGGAACGACCCGGAGACGCCGACGAGCATGAAGTGAAAGAGCGGGTGGTACGAGAGCGCCTGGCCGTGCTCGTCGACGTACAGCACGGAGAAGACGAGGGCGGGCACAACGACGACGGCCGCGAGTGCGAGCATGAACGCCGACAGGGGGTCGGCGACGGCGGTGATCCCGAATGGGGCGTTCCAGTCCGACACCTGGTAGGTGAGGACGGCCGGGTCGCTCGACAGCGGGAGCAACACGGCCTCGACCAGGGCCGCCACGGCGATGGCGTACCCTCCCGCACCGAGGACGCTCAGGGCCCGTCCCAATCGCGGCCACGGGCGTGCGAGCAGGGTCACCACCGCCGTCGCCAGCGCCACCAGCAGGGGTGCGATCACCAGCGAGTATGCCAGGGAGCCGGCGACGGCGACCACCAGTCCAGCGACGAGCGCCGCCATCGCCAGCACGCGGAGGAACCTCACGACCCCTCACCTCCCAGCTTGTAGGTGTCGATGGTGCCGTGTTCCTCGTAGACCCGGTAGGTCAACACCAGCGCGAAGGCGGTGGTACCGAAGCCGATGACGATGGCGGTCAGGACCAGCGCCTGGACCAGCGGGTCGGTCGGTTGTTCGGCGAACCCGTGGGCGCCGTGGGACGCGATGGGCGCGCCGCCGGAGAGCCCGCCCATCGTTACCAGATAGAGGTTCGCGGACTGGCCGATGATCGCGATGCCCCAGACGACCCGGACGACGTCCCGTCGCAGGACCAGGAACGTGCCCAGCGCGAAGAGGGTGCCTAGCACGGTCGCCAGGAGTATCTGCGTCATTCCTCGCCCACCTCCCGGAGGATGGTGAGCAGGCCACCGACGACGACCAGGTAGACGCCCAGGTCGAACGCGAAGGCGCTGGCCACCTCGAAGTCCCCGTACAGCGGTAGTCCCTCGAAGAAGTAGACCGCCTGGGTCAGGAACGGGTAGCCCAGGAACACGGCGACGAGACCGCTCCCGGCGGCGATGCCCAGGCCCACCGCGAACGTCGTCCGGTAGGGACCGGACCGCTCCTCGGGGTCGGCCGTCTCGACCCGGGTCGCGGGCACGTCGAGGAGCGCGTTCCGGACGTAGTCCAGGCCGTAGACGATGTAGACGAGGGCGAACGCCGTCGCCGTGAGCACGCCGCCGATGAACCCGCCGCCCGGGAGGATGTGCCCCTGGAACAGGAGGGACAGCGACGTGAGGAGGACGATGGGCACCACGACGCGTGCGGACGTCCGTGCGATCACGGTCGTGTCGCCGGTCGTGAGCACGGCACCGCCTTCGATGCCGATCCGCTCGTCGTCGCCGGTTTCCGGCGATTCCTCACCCTGTCCCTCGGTCCCGTCAGGGTCACCGACCGGTGCCGTCCCGCCGTCGTCCGGGTCGTCCGTCATTCGGATCCCCCCACGGTGCGACGACCGAGCAGTGTCAATACCGAGATGGCGGCCATCGCGATGACGGAGATCTCGCCGAGTGTGTCGAACGCCCTGAAGTCGACGAGAATAACGTTCACCACGTTCCCGCCGCCGCCGTACTCGAGAATGATGGACCCGTGGGTCTCCGGAACCGGCGCAGTGTCCGCCAGGTAGGTCGGCAGGTCGGGGTCGGGGGTCTGGGCCGTCGAGACGGCGACGGTGAGGAATACCGTCAGCCCGACCACCGCCGAAACCGCGACGTCCCGGACCGCGATCCAGCGGTCGATCTCGCCGTAGAAGGCCGGCAACTGGTCCAGAACGAGAAGGAAGATGACCAGCACCAGCGTCTCGATGAGCAACTGGGTCAGCGCCAGGTCCGGGGCGTCCATGAGGATGTAGAAGATGGCGATCATGAACCCCAGAATGGAGAGGGTGAGGACGCCGGCGACGTGGGACGGCGAGGTGTCGACGGCGAACCCGGCGACCACCGCCAGCAACAGCACCAGTACGATCGGCCGCGTCACGCCCGGTCCGACGCCGGATATCGCCGGGAAACCGATCCCGGCGGCGAGGTAGCCGGCCAGGGTTAGCGCGGCGAAGGTCCCGACCGCCCAGGTGGCGTACGTGCGCACCATCCCCGTCTGGACCACGTCGATGGTTCGCCGGCCGAGGGTCTCGACGCCCTCGACGCCGTTGTCGTACCACCAGTCGACCGTCGTCGGCCCGACTGCGAGGACCGACCGGATCCCGTCACGGAGGCGACCGTAGAAGGGGTAGGCGGCCAGGCCGGCGAGGATGGTGACGGCGCTCATCGCCACGGCCGGCGAGAGCTTCGTCGGCAGGCCGACCGTGAACCCCTCGCCCTCCGCGGCCGCCGCTTCGACGCCGGGGACCGCCTCCGGCACCGCGACCCCCGCGGTCGCGACCCGGTGGGCCGCGCCGCCGCCAGGGGTACTCGATACGCCCTCGAACACACGGCCGATCAGCAGGTCGACCGCGACTTGGGGGACGAGACCGAGGAGGAGCGCCACGACCCCGAGCAGTCCCGCGGGCGCGAGCATCGAGAGCGGCGGCCGGTGGACATCGCCCAGTCCCTCGGGCCGGTCCCCGAAGAACAGCATCAGGAAGCGGATGGAGTAGAGGAAGGTGAACACCGAACCGAAGACAGCGACGGCCGGGACGAGCCACGCCAGCCCACCGGCCCCTTCGGCGAAGGCGACGGCGGCCTCGAACAGGAACTCCTTGGAGTAGAAGCCGTTGAACGGCGGGACGCCCGCCATCCCGAGGGCGGCGACCACCGTCACCCCGGCAGTGATCGGCAGGTCGTGGCGCAGTCCGCCCAGGTCGTCGATGGCGCGGGTCCCGGCCTCGTGGGCGACGATGCCGGCCACCAGGAAGAGCGCGGCCTTGAACATCGCGTGGTTCAGGAGGTGCAGGGACCCGGTCTCGGCGCCCAGTGCCGACTGGAACCCGAACCCGGCGACGATGAGGCCGAGGTGGCTCGCGGTCGAGTACGCCAGCAGTTCCTTGATGTCGCTGGCGGCCACCGCAAGGATGGCAGTGACGGTCATCGTCGCGAGTCCCAGCGTCACGAACAGCGCCTCCCACTCCGGCGAGCCCAGCAGTGGCCGGAACCGGCCCACGAGGTAGACGCCGGCCTTGACCATGGTCGCCGAGTGCAGGAACGCGGAGACGGGCGTCGGGGCCTCCATCGCGTTCGGCAACCAGACGTGGAGGGGCACCTGGGCGGACTTCGCCCCGGCGCCCACTGCGAGGAGACCGAGAACCGGGATCAGCAGTCCCTCGTCCCGGAGCGTCTCCCGGACCGCGTCCGCGTTGTCCAGGAGACCGCCGCCGTCGGCTGTCACGAGTGCGTAGGTCGGTTCCGCAAGCGCCTCGCCCGAGACGGCGTAGAGGACGACGAACCCGACCAGGAGGAACAGCCCCCCTGCGACGGTGACGAGCATCGCCTTCCGTGCGCCGTACTGGGAATCGGACTCCCGCTGGTAGTACCCGATCAGCGAGAACGACGAGAGGCTCGTGAGCTCCCAGAACACGAACAGGGTGATGAGGTCCGCCGCCAGCACCAGTCCCAGCATCGACCCCATGAAGACGAGGAGCGACGCGTAATACCTGGGTTGTTCGCCCTCGCCGTGGAGGTAGCCCGCCGAGTAGACGAATACGAGGACGCCCACCCCGCTGGCGAGGAAGGCGACCAGTAACGAGAGGCCGTCGACGTAGAGTCTGAGTGCGACGCCCAGGCTCGGGATCCACTCGAAGGCGACGACTCCTTCGGCGCCGAACTGGCTCGCCACGAGCCCGAAGCAGGCGGCGGCGACGATACCACACGGATATGCGACACGCTCGCCGAGGAGACGCGTCGCCGGCACGACGAACGGGGCGGCCAGGAACGGGAGGAAGACGGCCGTCACCAGCGCGACTCCGTCGGGGGCCATTTCGTACGGAACTCGCGGGCGGGGGCGGACTTAACTCTTTAAACTTCAACCGTCCAGAAGTGCGCTTTCCGTCCCTGTTTGCCGGTTGGGCCACCACCCGATCGTATCGGCTCGGGAAACCGTCTTTGATGATCGAACGATCAAGGCTACTGCGGGGGATCCACGGTGGCCAGTGTGGGGCCTGGATATCAAGGCAGTGTGGGACGTCGTCGCGTGACAGATGGTTTGTTGCCGGGGGTCGTCCCGTAAAAGTCGGCGGGAACCTTTTATACCTGTAAATCCATGATTACCCTGATGCTCCCTGCAGGTGACGCGGTCACCACCCGACCTGGGCACCCGGGCCCGGTGAAACCGTGAGTACCGTGGAAGCACGGACCGGAGGCTTCGATCGGCTCTCGAAGAGCGACATCTTCGACCTCCTCCGGAACAAGCGACGCCGCTACCTGCTCCACTACCTCATGAGCCACGACACGCCCGTAGAGCTCGGGGACCTCGCGACGAGGATCGCCGCCTGGGAGAACGACACGCCGATCGACTCGGTTTCGTCCCAGCAGCGAAAGCGGGTCTACACCACGCTCCAGCAGACCCACCTCCCGCGCATGGACGAGGCCAACATCGTCGAATACGACGCCGACAGGGGCGTAGTCCAGCGGACCGAACACACGGACAAACTCAACGTCTACCTGGAGATCGTTCCGAGGAACGAGTTCCCCTGGCGGGAGTACTACCTCGCACTCGGGGCGGTCTGCTGTGGCGTCGTCGCGGCCCTCTGGGCGGAAGTCTTCCCGCTCACCATGCTGTCGAACCTGGGCTGGCTGGCGATCGTTTCGGTCGTTCTCACGGGGTCGGCGGCGGCGCACGTCTACTACGAGCGAACGAACCGGCTCGGTGCCGAGGAACTGCCCCCGGAACTGGACGGGTAGCCGGTCGGTCGGATCCTCGATCGACGTTCGGCCGGCCAGCGGTCGAAGTTGTATTAGATTACTGCACTAGTTGCGTTCCTACTACGTACAATTCAGGAAGCGTATAATTCGTCCGCTACAGAACGTCGGCCCGTCGGTAGTAAATTAAACCCTACGTGGCAGTGAATCCGAGCATCGGCGTCCAGTCTACCGATTTTCGGGATCGGAGCTGTGGCTCGCCACCCCGTTCAAGCGGCCCTTGACGGCATTCAAGCGACTCTTGAATCCTTTCAAATACCGTAATACTAAGTGCATAGGTTTGCATTAACCGGACAGCACACCCGCGGTAGGCGCGGCACTCCGGGGTCGACCGGGGGGTACCTCCGGCCCGACCTCCTCACCCAGGGTGTGCGCGTGAGACAAACCATGAAGCTGAAACAGCTATTCACGGACGAGGACGCGGTGTCGCCGGTCATCGGCGTCATCCTGATGGTCGCCATCACGGTCATCCTGGCGGCAGTCATCGGGACGTTCGTCCTCGGTATCGGATCGAACCAGCAAACGACCCCGTCGGCGTCGTTCGAGTGGGAGTACGACGCGGACGGTGGTCTCTCACAGGTCACCGCAACCCATAACGGCGGTGACACCTTCAACGACGAGAACACGAACGAACTCCGCATCGGCGAGCAGGGTAACGTGAACGACAACTGGGACCTGCCGGTCAGTGCCGGGGACCAGCAGCCGATCACCTGTGCCGGCCCCTGTGACTCCGGCGACAAGATCGTGATCATCTGGGAGGCCAACGGCGGCGGTCGGACCTCTACCGTCGGCTCCTACACGATCCCCTGACGAGTCTACCCCCCTCATGCGTCCCAGTCGGTTGGTGACGGACGACGACGCGGTGTCGCCAGTCATCGGTGTGATACTGATGGTCGCCATCACGGTTATCTTGGCGGCGGTCATCGGGACGTTCGTGATCGGGATCGGATCCAACCAACAGACCACCCCGTCGGCGAGTTTCGATTACGTGTACTCCGTCAGTAACGACAGGTTGACCGTCACCCACCAGGGAGGAGATACGTTCAATAATGAGAATACCGCCTCCCTAAGTATACGGGGGGAGCCGGTCCAGAACGACCCGGTCACCTGGAACATCCCCGTCTCGGCCGGTGACCGACAGGCAGTCGACATTGACGACACCGGGACCGTCAAGATAGTCTGGACGGCCAATTCGGGCGGAGACACCAACGTCGTCGGGTCCTATGACGTAACCACGACATGAAGCCCACGCGACTACTGCGCGAGGACGGAGCGGCGACGCCGGTCATCGGCGTGATCCTGATGGTCGCCGTTACCGTCGTACTGGCGGCGGTCATCGGGACGTTCGTCCTCGGGATCGGGTCGCAGGTATCGGGCGATACCCCGAAGGTGTCCTTCGGATTCGTCTTCGACGGTGGTGGCGACGACTTCAATCCGGGTAACTCCAACGACTCCGTAACGATCACCCACCGGGGTGGCGACGGACTCGACCGGGAGGAGATAACCGTCAACGTCGGTGGGGAGAACGTCGAGACGAACGGCCCCTGCTACGACAACGACGACTGGCCCGAAGACATCGAGGCCGGTGACAAGGGTACGATCGACGAGAGCGTGTGTTCCTCCCTCGAGATGGAGAGCGACGACCGGGTGAAGGTCGTCTGGAACGACCCGGACGACGAGGCCACGGCGATCCTCGGCGACGATAGGGTCCCCTGACAGGTCCGTTCTCCCCCACGAGCCGTCGGTCGACGACAACCTTATACGACGCCTTACCTATTCACTCCGTACATGAACCCCGAGCGCGGTGCGGTGTACGGAGTCGCTCTCGTGATGGTCCTCGCGTCCGTCGCGTCGGGACCGCTCGTCTCGGGGGCGGACTTGACACACGAACCGGAAGCGCTCGCACTGGACCCGGGGAACGGGTCGGTCACCGTCACGTCGGTCGAAGTCCCCGACGACGGGTTCCGCCTCGAACGCGGCAAGTTCGGGTCGGACGCTTACTACCTGGAGTCGCCACCGGTCAGGGTCAATGTCAAGGACGTCGAGGGACAACCGCTGGTCAACTACAAGCTACGGATCGTCGAGGCGAACGTCACCAACCTCCGGATCTACTTCCTCGGCGAGGAGGAGGAAGAGGCCGGGGGGCTGGACCTGAAGATTCCGCGGAGTTCGTTCGAACCGTCGGATGGTGACAAGGACAGCTACGAGGCCGAAGTGATCGTCGTCGTCCGGGACAACAAGGGTGACGGACCAAGGATAGTCCATCGTGAGAATGTTACCGTCGAGGTAGTGGGATGAGGGTCGAAGGCGCCCGGTGTGGGGTGGTGAGGTGAGCAGCCCAGCGAACCGTCCCCGCTCAACGATGTCGACGATTGTCGATAGACTGCTGTGGACCCTGTTCGGCGACCGCGTCGGTCTCGCGATATTCCTCGGCGCACTGGTATTCTTCGCGATGACCTGGCGGACGAATTTCCTCCTTAACGACAACTTCACGATCACGAATACAATGGTCGGCCTCTCGGAGGGACACCTGTACATCGACAGAGCCTTCTACAAGTCGACGGAGGTGCCCACGGGCGGCGCCGGAACCCTCGCAAGTCCCGGTACTACCGTCCACGACGGCCGACTCTATGGAGAGAACTACGGCCAGTTGTTCCTGGCGCTCCCCCTGCTGTTCGGGCTCAAAGCACTCGCCGCTGTCGCGGACCTCCGTATCGCCGTGGCTGGGATCTGGTGTCTGCTGTTTCTGGGCTTCTGCGTCCAGGTCGGGACGATATTCGACCGGCGCCGGTTCGGAATACTGGCCGGCTGTGGTGCGGCACTCGCACTGTTCGTCGTCAACGTCGCCGTGGCACCCGACCTGGACGTATACTGGATCGCGTTTATGTCGCTCCACAGTGGGTCGATGGTAGCCGCGGGGTTCGTCGGCGTATTGCTCCACCGACTGGTCGGTGGGATGTACAGCCGTCGGGCCGGGGCCTTCGCCGGCAGTATCGCCGTACTCGCGACGCCGGTCGGGTTCTGGGCGGCGATCCCGATGCGCCACGCGACCACCGCCGTCATGGCCATGGCGTCGATGTACTGGTTCTACCGGTCGCGGTCAACGGACTCGGCCGCGTGGGCGACCCGGTTCCGGGCGCTGGCCTACGCTCCGGTCGGGCTGACGGCGTGGATATTCTCCCCGGAGGGCTTGATCTTACTGGTGGCGCTGGTCGTGGTCGATCCCCTGACGGCACGGTCGAACGCCCCGCGCCGTCTGCTACCGGTGGGCGCGGTTCTCGCGCTCTCGCTCGTCCCGTTCTTCCTCACGAACCTGATCGTCAGTGGTAACCCACTCCGGCCGCCGCTGCTGTTGGACGGGTTCACGGGCCAGCAGACGGTCGAACTCGCGGAGTCCGCCGACGTGAACTTCGGGGACGGATCGTCGGGGGGTGACGCCGGCGGACCCGGCCCCGATGACGGGGGTAGCGCTGGGGGCGGGGACGGTTCGGGGAGCGGTGAGCGAACGGAAGCGTTCGTGGCTGCGGCCACGTCTGTCCCCTCGCTCGTGGCGTTGTTCCTCTCGAAGATCGCCGAGGCCCTGGGTATCTTCGTCACGCAACCGGAGCGGGTGTACCACACGTTCGTGCGGACGGGGTTCGTCGACCGGGCGACGCTGGGCAACGGGGAGCCCATCAACCTCGCGCTACTGGAGGCGATGCCGGTCGCGGGAGTATTGGTGGCGCTTCCCTTCGTTGCTGTCGATCGGTTCCGCACCGTGATCGCGGCCGGAACGCCGACCGCGTCCGTCCGTTCGCTCCCACGCAGGATCCGGGCGGCCGGACGGGACCTCTCCCCGGAACGGAGCACGGACCTGTTCGCCGTCGCGTACGTGACTTTCCTCGTTCTGAGTTACATGCCGACCCTCCCCCTGCACGCCCAGTACACCGTCCGGTACCTCGTCCCGGGAATGCCGATCGTCCTCTACGGTGCGTTCCGTATGGCTGCGGTTCGTCGACCACTGGTGTCGGCCACCGATGCGTTCGTCTGGACCTACGCCGGCGGACTACTGATCGGCGGGCAGGTGGCCGTTGCCTACCTCGCTTTCGTCACCGCCACCATGGGCGAGATGGTACAGTTCCACGCCCTCCTGTCGCTGGCGTTGGCGGCACCGCTCGCCGTCTGGGTGGTCGTCTCGACCACCGAACGGTTCGAACCCGACCCCCGCGGTGGGGCGGTCCTGTTCGGACTCGTCGCCGCGGCTACCACCCTCTTCCTCCTGCTCGCCGGCACGCAGTACTTCACCTCGCCGCGGGACCTCGTGATACCTGTCGTGAGAACGGTCGCACGGGAGGTCTCTCTCGTCTGAATTCTCGAAACGGTCGGCCCCACCGATCCCAGAGGAGGCGGTCCGACCGGAGTGGATCCTAAACGACCGACTCTGTTTGAAGGAGTTGCTGGAGCCCCGTGATCAGATCTGATACATAACAGAAGCTCCTGGTTTGCGATCCGTCGCCGTATACCGTAAGATCTTTGCCCGTCAGTGCCTGGCGGACGAAGTTCGGGATGACGCGTCCGTCGTCGACGCGCATCCGGGGTCCGTAGGTGTTGAAGATACGCGCAACTCGGACGTCGATGTCGTGTTCGTCCCTGTAGGCCCGGACGAGGGATTCGCCGTAGCGCTTGGACTCGTCGTAACAGGCCCGCGGACCGTAGGGGTCAACGTTGCCACGGTAGTCCTCGGGTTGAGGGTTTACCTCGGGGTCGCCCTACACCTCGCTCGTCGAGGCGAACAGGTAGCCTGCGTCCTTTGCTCTGGCCAGTCCCAGGGTCTTGTGGGTACCCAGGGCGCCGACCTTTAGCGTCTTGATAGGGTGTTCCCGGTAGAAGACCGGCGAGGCCAGGCTGGCGAGGTGGATCACCCAGTCGAGTTCACCGGAGACGTGGACGAACTCAGTGACGTCGTGCTCGTGGAAGGTGAACCGGTCGTGGTAGAAGACGCCCTCGAGTTTGTCGGTCCGACCGGTCGTCCGGTTGTCGAGAACCACCACATCGTGACCTGCGTCGATGAGGGCGTCACAGAGGTGTGAACCGATGAATCCTGCGCCGCCCGTGACGCACACTCTACCCATCTATCTCCTCTCGCAAGAGCCGTTCGACGGCCCGGTTTATCTCGCCGTCGTCGTGGTGGAGGGCCATCCGGACGTTCGCCTGCAACCAGTCGGGGATGTTCCCGATGTCGTACCGATCACCCTCCAGGACAACGCCATGGACCGTGGAGAGCTTCCGGATCGCGTCCGTGAGCTGGAGTTCGCCGCCAACGCCCGGTTCGGTCTCCGAGAGAGCGTCGAAGATCTCCGGAAGGAGGACGTAGCACCCGGTGATTGCCAGGTTCGACGGTGCGGCCTCGCACGTTGGCTTCTCAACGAAGTCAGTGACTGGGAAACAGGGCTGTTCGGGTTCGAGATCCGGGACATCCGCCACCCCATAAGAAGGGACTTTCTCCCAAGGAACCCGTTCGAAAGAGACGACCGAGCTCTCGTATTCCTCCGCATAAGAGATGAGATTCGCCGTACAGGGCACTTCGCTCTCGACGATCGTGTCTCCGAGCAAAAGCGCGAACGGTTCGTCACCGACGTGCTTGCGCGCGTACTGGACGGCATCGCCGAGACCGTCTCGCTCCTTCTGGCGGACGTAGTGGATGTCCGCTAATTCCGAGATGTCGCTGACTCCCCACAGGGTTCGCCGCCGCCGACCGGGAAGGGACATCCGGCACTGCTATGCTGACATCGAGCGAGCGGGGACTGGTCAGGAGCGACGAGTAGCCAGACGGATCCTGCCGACGACTGTTCGTCGGCCGCGCCTCCGAAAGACGGTTCACGAGGCACCGTCTTCATATCGGAACCGATGAACGGGATCAGTCTGGGATAGCCCGCACGGGAGGACGTAATGGAATCCGATCACTCTTGATACGATACGAGTTCTAACAGTACGATGCCACCGAAAGATGCGGGGTACAGGTCGACGCAACCCTGACGATGCTGGATCTACGGTCTCACATGGATCACGCTTTTAGCAATCGACCGAAAACGGACAGTGGACCACGCGACGGTAACGACCTAAGGAACGGACAACGACCGGATGGCGCCCCAGTGATCGAATGAGAGTCAGGTTCCTTCCGGACTACAGCAACGGAAACCCGTATCAATCGAGGTTAGCCGAAGCACTCGAGGAAACCGGCGTATCGGTGCGGATGGGTAGCGACGGTCCGCTCGCGATATTGGAATCCGCTTGGTCAGGGAGTGACCTCGTCCACTTCCACTGGCTCCACCCCTTCGTCGATTCACGTGTTCTGCCGGTCGCCGTGGTCAAAGCCACCCTGACGCTCGTGCAGTTGATTCTCGCGAAACTCTTCGGTATCAGTATCGTATGGACAGCCCACAACGTGGTGTCCCACGACGCGTTTCACCCGAGACTAGAGCACGTGTGCAAACACGCCATCGTGCGGTGGTTCTGTGACGGCGTCGTCGTCCACTGTGAGGCCGCAGTGGGGGAACTGACGGACGAGTTGTCACTGCCCGCGAGCACCCGGGACAGGGTGACGGTGGTCCCACACGGCAACTACATCGGTGTCTACGAAAACGATGTCTCCGCTACCGAGGCGCGTTCCGAACTCGGGATCGACCCGGAACGGAGGGTGTTGCTTTACTTCGGCCGGATCCGCCCGTACAAGGGGATCCTCGACTTGCTGGATGCGTACGAGCGGACCGACCTGCCGGGGACGGAACTGGTCATTGCCGGAGCACCGAAGTCACCCCACGAGGAACTGGCTGATACCGTCGAACGGCGGGCGGAAGACTTGGAGAAGGTACGGGCACACGTCAAATTCATCCCCGACGATGAGATACAGGTGTACATGAATGCGGCCGACACAGTGGTGCTGCCGTACCTGTCGGTGTCGACGTCGGGAGCGGCAGTTCTTGCGATGTCGTTCGGGCGGGCAGTCGTTGCGCCCCGACTGGGGTGTCTGCCAGAGTTACTTGACGAACAGGGTTCTGCCGTCTACGATATCAGTGACTCGGAGGGTTTGGAACGCGCTCTCCAGAGTGTGGTGAAGCGGGACGCGACGAAAATGGGCGAATACAACCGCAGTCGTATCGAAGAATTCGATTGGCGGGCGATCGCCGCAGACATCAGCACGGCGTACGAAAACCACGCGCGGTGATCTGAACCCGTCGCCTGGGCTTGGGAGGATTTATATCGGTGGGAAACTCCTGAATGGGCAATGAGTTATCGGGCCGCCGTTATCGGGTTAGGGAAACTAGGTTCGTGCCTTGCAGCGTCTCTCGCCAACGGAGGAATCACCGTCGGGGGGGTTGACATCGTCGATGGGAGGGTTTCGAAAATAAACGACGGGGTCGCTCCATTCCCCGAACCCGACCTCCAGGCCTACATCGACGATTCGGGCGACAGGTTATCAGCGACGACCAAACACCGGCAGGCGGTCGCCAATAGCGACGTCACGTTCGTCATGGTGAACACGCTTTACGAAGGCGCCGATGGATATGCTCTGCGACACGTAAACGAAGTGGCGGAATCCATCGGGGAAGCACTGGCGACGATCGATGACTATCATCTGATAGTACTTCGCAGCACCGTGATGCCCGGATCGACGGGAGGCGAATTCAGATCAACCATTGAGGAGGTATCGGGTAAACGTGCGGGGGAGGACTTCGGACTCTGTTACTGTCCGGAGTTCACCGCCGTTGGCGAGGTTATCGAGAAAATGGAACATCCCGACTTCTTCCTCATCGGGGAACACGACGAGAGGGCCGGTGAGTGTCTGTCCGAAATCTATCGATCGTGGGTCGACGACCCCTCACCAGTTATCCGAACCGACCTCGTGAGCGCCGAGGTAGCGAAGTTGGCCATCAACTCGTACGTTTCCATGAAGATCAGCTTCGCGAATACCCTCGCACAGATCTGCGACGGGATGGGGGGTGACGTCGACGAAGTGACGGACGTTCTCGCGGAGGACTTCCGGATCAGTGGAAACTACCTTACCGCGGGCACTCGCTACGGCGGGCCCTGTTTCCCACAGGACAACGGATCGTTCGGCGACCTCGCCGTGCGTGCTGGGACGCGGGCACCCCTCGCTCGGGCGGCCGACGAGGTAAACGAACGTCACAGTGACTGGATTGCGGATGTAATTCGGTCCGTAACACCACCCGGTGGGACGGTTGCGATTCTCGGGATGACCTACAAGCCGGGCGTCGCGATGGTGACCGGGTCCGAGGGGATGGCGCTGGCACGTCGACTCGACGCCGAGTTCGGATTGATCTGTTACGACCCGATGGGGATAGACGAAGCCCGACAAAACCTGGCCGCGGATGTGAACTACTGCGACTCGCTTGAGAAGGCACTGGACGCCGTGGACACCGCGGTAGTTACGGTCCAGTGGGACGAGTTCGAGGACCCTGACCCGTTTCGCAGGCGGAACGTCAGCCTCGTCGACCCCTGGCGAATATTCGACAGGGACGAGTTCGAGGACCCTGTAGAGCACGTCTCCGTCGGCCAGGGGGACCCAAGATGAGGGTGCTGTTGTTCGATCCGGACTACGGTGGACATCACCTCGTGTACCCGAGCAAGATGATTCCCCGACTGGAGGCGTTGGACGACGACATCGAGGTGACGTTCCTAACTGCCCGGCGTCACGAGGTCCACGACGAGTTCTTCGACCCGGAGCAGATAGACTTCCTGTTTGATCCTGATTCCGACATACTCGAGGAATTGAGCGAGGACCGGTCGGCAGCCAACGAACGGATATACCGGCGGTTGCGGGAGTATCTAGCGACAAACAATTACGATGTGGTTCACCTCCTTCACGTTGACGACGTATTTTCGATCGTCCGACGTCACTTGGCCGACGCGGACGCGAGCGTCGTCGGACTGATCAATGGGATGTTCTTCGGCCAGGACTGGAAGTCCAAGTACGCCTACTCGATGATGCGACTCCCGCCGGGAGGGCGTGCCGGTGAATTGATCGCCCGCCTTCTCCCCTTCCCGAACACCGAACTCTATCGATGCCTCTACGAACGGTCTTTCGACTATCTCATGGTCAATACCGAACTGGCGAAGGAGTACGTCGAGGGACTGGACCCACTCGAACCACGAACTGAGGTATCGGTCGTTCCAACAGCTTCTGAGATCTGGCACGATGAGGGTAACCGGGAGAGGGCACGGGCGACTGTTGAGCTGCCCACGGACGAGATGATACTCCTGTTCTTCGGCGAATTACGGACCAACAAAGGGATAAAGTTCCTCTTATCGGCTTTGCAGTCCTATGACGGGCCACCGTTCACCATGGTGTTCGCGGGTAAGCCCGTCGACGTGGAATCTAACGACATCGCGGTCCGATCGGACGCCGTCTCGATTGTCCGGCGACTCGGGTTCGTCCCGGAGGAAAGAGTAACATCGTACTTCCTGGCCGCGGACGGAGTCGTTGTTCCCCATCGTCCCTCGTTCGGTAAACAGCGCACGAGCGGGGTTTTCCAGAGGGCGACAGCAGCAGGCAGACCGGTCATCGCTTCCGACTTCGGCGTATTCACGTACCGGACGAAGGAGTATGACCTCGGTCTGACCTTCGACCCCAAGTCGCAGACGGCGTTACTGGACGCGATCACAACGTTCGTTGAACGGAACGGTAAGGTTCATGACCAAGAGGCGGTGGAGGAGTTCGCGCGATCACAGAGCTTTGATAAGTTGGCCGAGTCGAGTTTAGATATATACAAGAAAACAATTTAATTATATTTATGTGTTGTTGTTGTGATAGTTTAAATGGTGATAGGATGGAGTTGCTTGTGGTATAGCCCCCAATCTTCCATGTTTTGAAGCTCTTTCAGTGCACCCTCTGCATCACCGTTCAACATTTCGTTGACCAACTCCAGTACCCTCCCCTCATCGGCAGAAGGTCTCTCGTCATGCGCACTTCTATCATGTTCTTGATGATAACTCCGACGGGAACCGCGCAAAACACACTGTCTCAGACCGATTGCGACAGCCATCGCACAGGCATACGAGTCCATGTATGAATGCTTCGGTATCTCTGGATAGCCGCGTAGGTCCCTCCATCGATCCCTGTGCATCATCATGAAATCCCCAGCGGCATAGGTGCTGAGGAATGAAACCGACGTGGGATACGATAGCAACTCGGGTTTCACACGGCTCAGCACTTCGGCCTTGTATTTGTCTGCATCCCGTATCGCATCCTTCAACATCTCCCATCTGTTGCCGGGGAAGTTCCCGTTGAATCCCTTTATACGGGAAACGTTGTCTGCACAGCGATCGAGGATTTCAGTCACTGAGAGGTCGTTAGGGAGGTCCACTTCTACATCGTACCGGTAGGTTCTGTAGAACGAATCGGGATCGAGGGACTCGGAGGCCAGAAACTCCACCAAGTCCTCGTTGAGCAGGATGTCGGGGTTCATGGCCAGCACGTACTCACCGGAAGCACGTCGAATGCCGACGTTCTTTGCGATGTACTCGAAGAATGGCATTTCATCTGATCCTCTTATTTCATCGTGAATCTCGGACGGGACTGTGATCACCCGAACCGTCGTATGCACAGCGGCAGTCCAGTCCAGCGCATCCGCCAACGACGGCCTGTCATCCGGTGGGTTCCACTCGACAACCACTAGTTCCGAACGGAGGCTGAACCGACCACAGAGCGTGAACAGGCAGTCGATGGAACGTTGCATCCGTCCGAGGAAGTCACCCCCGTAATCGTCGTTTCGTCCCACCACTACGAAGCTCATTTTTTTCATATATTATTTTATGTTCGGTCGATATTGATGGGCGTGTTGGCTCTTATCTGGCTGTGTAGTTCACACATTGAGCGATTCCTTTTTAACTGCTTGTGCTATACTTCAGGGTGAAATGTCTTTGTGGGAATCCAATCGGGTCCTTGTGACTGGTGGCTGTGGTAACATCGGATCCTATTTAGTTGAGGAATTGATAAGTAGGGGGGCGGAGGTAGTTGTTGCTGACAATCTTGAATCTGGTTCACTAAAAAATATAGAAGATGTTCGGGAGGAGATCGAATTCTATAATCTCGACTTGAGAAGATATTCTAACTGTCTCGAGGTGGTCGCGGATGCGGAAGTTGTTTTCAATCTCGCAGGTCGGACTCACGGTGTAGGGTACAGCGACGAACACCACGGTGAGATGCTCTATAATAATACCGTGATGCAATTTAACGTGCTTGAGGCGGCACGGGTAACCGAAGTTGAGCGTTTTATGCTCACGAGTTCTTCCTGCGTTTACCCCGACGATGCGCCCGTTCCAACGCCCGAACTCCCCGTTGGAGAAGGTCTTCCCGAACAAGGAAACAAGGGATATGGATGGTCGAAACGGATCGCTGAACTTCAGGGACAATTCTACGATGCAGAAACCCAGGTAGAGGTGACAATATGTCGTCCGTTTAATGTTTATGGCGACCGATATCAATGGCGTGGTGAAGGAGCTTCGCACGTCATCCCTGCCCTGGTCAAACGTGTGATGGACGACGAGGATCCACTAACAGTCTGGGGGAGTGGACAGCAATCTCGGAACTTCTTGCACTCACTCGATGTTGCCCGATATATGATAATGCTCGTTGAACGGAATCCAGGGGTTGAACCAATCAACATAGGTTTTGAGGAACAAACCTCGATTTCGGAACTGGTGTCTGTTATTTGTGATACTTGTGATCGAGATCCGGAAATAATTTTTGACACCTCTATGCCTGAAGGGGCCCCTAAGAAGGGTGCAAGTTCCAACCGTTTGCGCGAAATCGTTCCGGACTACGAACCGGAGATCGACTTGAGAGATGGGATCGAAGAGATGAAAGAGTGGTACGAAAGGGAGTTCAATTAGTTACTGAAGATAGGAATTGATCAGACAGTAATGGCTTAGATCATAGTGGCTAAGACTGGAATTGCACAAGATGTAATTAGTATATAATAAGGACATATTTGATTGTGAGATGATGAAGGTATCCGAAAAGGGAAAAGCGATTTTGGCTGTTGTTAAGTACAGACCGGCCTTCACTATTGGCATCGTCTTTCTCAGTTTCACAGCGGCCGCACTGGAGGGCGTAGGCCTGAGCTTTATAATTCCCGTGATTGAACTCGCCCGTCCCGGTGGGACCGATCCTGCGAATGCGAGCGGGATCCTCGGGATGTTCGTGCGAGCATACCGGTTCCTCGGAGTTCCGTTCACACTAGAGTCGATAATGGTCGGGGTCGGCCTCATGATGATCCTACGCTATGCCTCCAGTTTCTCGACGGCGTGGCTCCGGTCGGTGCTGAGCGTTGACTACGAGCGCTGGCTCAAGCGCCGCCTGTTTGAGTCCGTCCTTGACGCACGGATCGCCTACTTCGATCGCACCGGATCGGACGAGATCATGAACGCGATCGTAAAGCAGGCCTCCGAGGCAGGCAGGACGATCTACCAGCTCGTCGCCTTTCTCCAGATGGCCTTAATCAGCGCGACCTACCTGATGGTCGCGCTGGTCATCTCTCCGAGGCTGACCGCTCTCACGGTCGTAGTGTTGGGCGGCGTCACCTATCTCGTCAGGAATGTCGTTGAGCCTGGTTACGCCATCGGCGACCGGCTGGCCGACGCCAACGAAGAGGTTCAGACCGCAGTGCAGGCGGGCACCCAGGGTATCCGCGACGTAAAGCTGTTCCGGATGGGTGAGTCCGTCTGGCGAGACTTCGCCGATGCCCTCGACGACTACGCGAGTGCGAAGATGACCCTCCGGCGCAATCAGGTGGCGATCAACAACTTCCAAGCGCTCTCGACCGCGCTGATCATTTTTGGTCTCATCTACGTCGCGCTCAAATTAACTTCTCTATCGCTCGGTGGGATCGCGGTGTTCCTTTTTGCCATGTTTCGACTGGGGCCGAACGTGAGTAACCTCAACGATCTATTTTATTCCATGGAGGGGCAACTCCCTCACCTCGTGCGAACCCGGGAGTTCATCGATGATCTTGAGGCTGAAGAAGAACCAGGCGGCGGAACCGAACCGGTCCCAGACCCAATCTCGGCGGTCGAACTCCGGGAGATCACTTTCGCCTACGCTGAGGTTCCCGTGCTCCGAGACGTTTCGTTCTCACTAGAGAGTAACGAGTTCGTGGCCTTCGTGGGACAGTCCGGTGCCGGTAAGTCGACGGTCGTGTCCCTGATCGCCAGACTGTACGACCCCGACGAGGGCGAGATCGGGGTTGACGGGACGCCACTGCCGGAAATCGACCTCGACGAGTGGCGATCGGCAGTCGCAGTCGTCCGTCAGAACCCGTACGTCTTCGATGACACCCTCAGATTCAACCTCACACTCGGCAGGGATGGCGTCCCCCAAGAGGAACTCGACCGGGTGTGCGAAGTGGCCCAAGTCATGGAATTCCTGGACGATCTTCCCGCCGGGTACGAAACTGAACTCGGCGACGACGGAGTTCGTCTCTCAGGCGGGCAGAAACAGCGAGTTGCTCTGGCCAGGGCCCTATTGAAGGACGCCCAGATACTCGTGCTTGACGAGGCCACCAGCGACCTGGACACCAAGATAGAACGCACGGTCCAGCGGTCCATCGAGTCCAGCGAGGACGACCGGATGTTGCTGGTCGTGGCCCACCGTCTCTCGACGGTCCGGAATGCGGACCGGATCTACGTTATGGACGACGGCGAAGTCATCGAGGTCGGGAGCCACGAGGAACTCATCGAGGCCGACGGGACGTACGCCGATCTCTACGCGAACCAGCGCGAGAGCGTCCGGTCCGCGGACTGACTCCCGGACCCCGCCTACCGGTCCGGGTCCGGGGCCAGGTCGTCGACGACCCCGGAACATTCAAACGGTACTGTCGAGAATCCACGGTAGTGCGACTCCACGTCGAGGGTGAGGAGTTCGAGAACGTTTACGTCTTCGTCGCCGACGCACTCCGTTTCGACTACGTACCGGAGCGTGCGAGGGAACGGGGCGAAGTCGTGAAGACGGCCGCGAGTGGCACCGCGAGTCCCACCAGTTTCGCCACGATGGTCACGGGTCGGTACCCGCCACAGCACGGGGTGTACGACTTCTCGTGCCGACTCGACGATTCGATCCCGACCCTGTACGACGCGTTCGACGGCGTCTCGGTCCCGTCCACGATCGGGGGCAACGTCGGTGGAGTTCTCGGGACCGGCGTCGATAGCGGCGAGGGATCCGTCTCGGACGCCGAACCGCCGTTCGTGTTCGTCGAGCGGAACCTGCTGACACACGCCGCCTACGGCGAACTGTTCCAGTGGGACGACGCGGAGTTCGACTCACACGAGGAGTACTGGAACGCCCGGAAGAACGACCGCGAGGGGATGCTGTCGGACTACGAACGGGGTGCGAGAATGGCCTTCGAGGTCTTCGAGGAGCGACTCGACACCCTTGAGGACCGGGGGTTGCTCGACGATACGCTCGCTATCTTCACCGCCGACCACGGCGACCTCCTCGGCGAGTATGGTCTCGTGGCTCACGGACTTCTCTCCTGTCCCGAACTGGTGTACGTCCCGACCGTGTTCGCAAACGACAGAGTCACCGCCCGGGGTGAATTCGTGGCTCAGGTCGATTTCTTCCCGACGGCAGCCTCCGTATTCGGCGAGGCAGAGGACTACGCGGACGAACTGCCGGGGTACGACCTCCTGGCGGGAGCCCCGGACCACCGACTCGTCTACAACCGTCTGAAACGTCGGGCCCGGGACAAATTCTCTGCCTGGGATGCCAGCGGCGGACACGTCTTCCAGCGGGACTCGCCCGTCGATAGATGCTCTGGTGGGGGGGAAAGGTGACGACGGGTTCGGTCGCTCCGTACGTCCGGCGGTGCCCGCTCAGGGCCCTGCGAACGGCATTCAGGGGTCTCCGGTCGTCTCACCTGAGATTCGGCGATCCCGAGTTCTCGCGGAGCGAGGCCAGGTCGTTTTCTGAAAAGGTCGGAGAGGGATCCATCCAGGCGACGAAGCGGTCACTGTCCGACGAGAGCAAGGAACGGCTCGTGAGACTCGGATACCGCGAACACATCAGGGACGAGTAGCGATGGTGTCGGGGAGGGGCTGATACGCATCGAGACACGCACCGAAATAATGACCAAAGTTAGCGTCGTAATCCCGACGTACAACCGCGCGAGAGTGCTGCCGAGGGCCATCGACAGCGCCCTCGCCCAGACGGTAGAGGACCTCGAGGTCGTCGTCGTCGACGACGCCTCGGACGACGAGACGCGGGAGGTGGTCGAGGGGTACGAGGACGACCGGTTACGATACGTGCGCCACCTCCGGAACCGGAACGGGAGCGCCGCCAGGAACACCGGTATCGCACTGGCAGGAGGCGAGTACGTCGCCTTCCTCGACTCCGACGACGAGTGGCATCCACGGAAACTCGAACGACAGGTCAAGTGTCTCGAAGAACGTCCCGGGGAGTTCGTCGCGGTGTACTGCGACTACGCCGCCCGCCGCTACGGACCGACCGCGCCGCTCCGCCGCTTCGTCGGGAACCGGATCCTCGGCGGCGGTACCTACGAGTATAGTCGCGAGGGCGGCGAGGAACTGGTCGATGACGTGCTGACTGGCGACTTCCACGTCGGGGGGGCGTCGACCCTGCTAGTCGAACGCGATGCCGTCGAGGCCATCGATGGATTCGACGAGTCTTTCGACCGCCAGCAAGACGTCGAGTTCCTGATCCGACTGTTGCGCGAGGGGAAGGTCGCCTACGTCGACGAGAAACTGGTCGTCAAGCACAAGATAGACTACCCCCCGGGCGACGCGGTCAGGCGGTCGAAGCGACGGCTCCGGGAGAAGTTCGGTGAGGAAATCGAGTGCCTGGAAGCTGGAGGTCACCGGATCCGCCGTGGTCACGACTGGAAAGTGACCGAACAGTACTGCCGGCGCGGCGAGTTCCGGAAGGCCGTCGGAACTCTGCCAGGACCGCCCGAGTCGAAACTGGAGACACTCCGGTTCGGGTGGGTCGTCGGCCAGGGTGTCGTCTACCGGATCAGGAACGCGTTCGACTGACGGTAACCGACCCGGAAGGAGATCCCGCCGGCTGCGTGGTATCGATCCGTCACCCGGGACACCGATGCCAGGGAGGTCAGCAACGGCATACGGGCAGCGTGCCTCCGGCCATTCGGAGGTCACTGAGCGCGGAATGGAAGAAGTGAGTAGTAACAGAGTCGTACCGGCAGCACGTCGGGATGGTACCGCTCTCGTCTCCAGGTCGTCACTCGCTCGGTTGACACGGAGACCGTTGACGGCGTAGCCGTCTCAGACGTATCCCAGGTCGGAGAGTTGCTCCTCGACGGCATCAGATCGTTCCGCGTCCCTGGATGAGTGCACGGGGTCCGCGAAGGAGTCGACGGTCTCTTCCAGCAGCGTTCGTAGTTCCTCGGCGACCTCGGGGTTGTTCTCGACAACGTTCTCACCGACGCCAGGGATGCGGACCAGACGCTGGAGGTCGTCGCTGCGTGAGTAGAGGTACTCCTGGGTCCGGAGTGCGGTGACTGCACCGGTGTGGTACTCGCTCACGTCGAAGTCGGGGTTCCGGTCCCTGATGCGGTCTATCGACTTCTGTCCGTACTCGCGGCTTCGCTGGGCAATGGCGAACCCTCTCGTTTCTGACCGAAGGTCGACGCCCTGGAACCCGTCGGTGTTCGCGCCGGCGACGTTCAACAGGGTCTGCATCAGGTCGACGTGACCGATGACGTCGTCGGGGTCGGCGGCGAGGTTGGTATCGAGGCCGTGAACGACCATCGGAACGTGAATCAGCGGATCACAGACCGCGAGGCGGTGTGAGAGGAGTCCCCGTTCGCCGAGGAGGTCCCCGTGGTCGGAGGTGACGACGAAGACCGTGTTGCCGAGATCCAACGACTGAACGTACTCGAACAGGTCGCCGACGTGGGCGTCGACGTGCCGAAGGAGCGAGTCGTAGACGAGCCGGTAGGTGTGGTAGCGTTCGGCTTCTCGTTCAGTGTCCAGTCCCTCGGCGATACCTTCTAGGGCGTTGTCCTGTACCTCCAGTGCGACTTGGCGGGCTTCTGCCCCCGTCGTCTCCAGTTCGTCGACGAACGCATCCACGTGCTCGTCGGGTGGGTAGTAGGGGTTGTGAGCACCCTTCGTGTGGAGGTAGAGGAAGAACGGTTCTTCTGACTCTTCGAAGGACTGCAACCACCGCTTCGCCAGTCCATTGACCAGGAACTCGGTACGGTGGATCGAGGTATCGGTAGTGTAGCCAGCGGAGTACCGCCGGGCACCCAGGAAGAACCGCAGGAGTGTACCGAGACCGACCGACCAGATGTTCTCTTTCGTGAGGTGTTCGAACCGGTCGAATCCCCTGTCCAGACCCGTCGATCCGTTGAACCAGGGGTTTGCCGAGACCCCGGCCGTCCGGTAGCCTTCTGCCGACAGGAGTTCGGGGACGGTGGTGAGTTCGGGAGGGAGTACCTCGTTTCGGCCCCCGAGACCGTGGTGGGACGGATACGTTCCGGTGAGAACGGATGCCGTCGTCGCGGGAGACCAGATACCGGGCGCGAAACACGCCGAGAAGTTTGTTCCCCGGTCGTCATCGGCGATGCGCTCGAGGTTCGGAGTGGTGTCCCGCACGTGTCCCCCGACCGTCGTCCGGTCGGCCCGGACGCTATCGACGGTGAGCCAGACGACGTTCGGGCGCTCGGCCATCGTACCTATCGACGATTCGGGAAGATATAAGGGTAACGTTCGGCGAATTGCCGCCCTCGGGTCGTTCTGGACACTCAGCGGAGGTAGCCGAGTTCCCGGAGGTGACGTTCCGTCGTTTCGTCGATGTCGTCGGCACCGGGGTCCGACACCTCGACCGGCTCGAGAGAGTCGTAGACCATTCGAACCTCGTCGGGGTCGTTCTCTTCGACGCGGTACGACGTCTGTGCGTCTACTATCCGGACGCCCGCGGTTCTTCCCGGCCCTTGACCCGCTTTATCGGGCCGTCGTCGGTTGTCTCGTAGACGGCCCGCCAGGGGCCGCGATACCGCGATCGGTCCTCGACCGCGTCGGGGAACGCGTCGTGGTCGCTTACTCGCCGCGTGGAGGCAAGTACACGGTCGTTCGCGAGGAACTCGTCGCCGCTCCAAGTACCCTGGACCGCGTTCCTCACTGCCGCCGGGAAGTTCTTCAGGGTGGCCAACCCCGGCTCGGACCGTGACTCCGTCTCGCCGGGGTAGTTCACGACCAGTGGAACGTGGGTCAGGACTTCGTGAATCCCCCAGTTGTGGTGGACGATACGTACGCCGGGTTCCAGACGGCTTCGCTCGCCGAACCCCTCACCGTGGTCGCTGGTGACGACGACGAGCGTGTCGTCGAAGGTACCACCATGGTCGAGTTCCTCGACGATCCGTCCGACTGCGGCGTCGGCCTGGTGGATCCCGCCGTCGTCTAGGGCTTCGATGGCCCGGAGTTGCCACCAGGGCCGATCACCCAGGAACTCCTCGGCCATCGATCCCCATGCGAGGTCCGCATTGAGTTTCCGCAGTCGACTGTCGCCCCATCTGTCGTGGGCGCTGTCGGGTGTATAGGGGTAGTGTGCGTCCATGAGATTGAGACAGGCCGCCCACGGCCTCTCCCGTCTATCGACCCACGAAAGGAAGGCATCCGCGTACCGACCCGCCCGACTTTCGGGTGACGTGAACCGGTACTGGGCACCGTTCGCGAGCGCACGGCCCGGGTAATCGCTCGACAAACAAGATCGCAGATAGTCGAGTGGGCCGTCGACGGTTACGTCGACCGGTCCGATGGCGTCCTCGAATACTTTCCGCGAGTCCCGCACGACGGTGTCGAACAGCTCATCGAGGTTAGACGATTCCGTCAGCACGTAGTTCGGCGTAAACAGTCCGTTTCGTGGCCGTACTCAGAGGCGAGTTCACGCCAGATGGTTTCGTCGGGATCCAGTCGGCTCTCGTGCTCGGTGAGTCCGTGCTCCTCCACCTCGTACCCCGTGAACATGCTCACGTGGCTCGCGACAGTGTGGATTCCCGGCGACCTCGCCTGGAGGTACGTGGTCGAACGTCGGGACAGTTCGCTCAGTCTCGGCGTGGTTTCGTTGACGTGGCCGTGGAGACTCGTGTTGCGGGCACGGACGCTGTCGAGAACGATCAACAGAACGTTCGGGACTGACACCGGTCACGAGTACGGTCGATCGGGTTATAACTCGACCGGTCAGCGGGAACGGCCTTCCTCAACCTACTCACCGCCGACCTTGGGTGGGCGTTCCCCCCTGTAGATCGCCAGACTCCGGTCCGCGATCGCGTCCCAGGAGAGTACCGACTCCGCCAGGTCCCGACCCCGCCTGCTGTGGTCGGCCCGGAGGTCGGGGTCCTCGACGTATCGACGGATCGCGTCCGCCAGCGCCCCCTCGTCCCCCCTGGGGAACCGGATCCCGTTGTCCCCCGCCACGAGGAAGTCGGTCGCCGGCGTCTCCGGAACGACGATGGGGAGACCGGTCGAAATGCCCTCCGCGGCGGCGATACCGAGTTTTCCGGGCCAGACGCCGACGTCCGCGGCGTTGAAGAGGTCCGCGAGTTCGTCGTGGTCGACGAACCCGGGGAAGTCGACCGCCTCCCCGTGGCCGACCGACTCCACCTCCCGGCGGACCCGGTCCAGGTACTCCCCGGGACCGTCGCCGACGACCACGAGGCGGAGTTCCGGGTCGACGGCCTCGCCAACCCGACCGAACGCGCGGACGAGTTCCGGCAGGTCCTTCGTGGGTTCGAGGTGGCCCGCCGTCAGGACCACGATCGTCGAGTCGTCGACGCCGAGTCGCTCCCTCGCCGCCTCGCGAACCTCTGGGTCGGGGGCGAACGAGGCGGGGTCAACCCCGAGGGGGAGATACTGGACGTGGTTCTCCGGGACGCCGATCCGGTCCTGGACGAGTTCGCGGGCGTAGGGATTGACGGCGAGGACGCCGTCGGCCGTCACGAGGAGGCGAGGGAGGAACAGGTGTCTGAACGCCGCGAGTCCGGCGCGCTTGTAGAGACTGTCGAGGTGGAAGTTGTCGTTGTCGCGGTGGACGTCCACGAAGAGTTTCGCGTCCGATCCGCGTGCGTACCGGTAGGTCTGCAGGGTCTTGAACGAGAGCAGGCCGTGGGAGTGGACCACGTCGGGGCGCAGTTCCCGGAGGCGTCCGACCAGGCCACGGAGGAGGACGTCGTCGAGGTCGCCGACGTAGAAGCGTGCCGGGAGCCGTTCGACCGCGACGCCGCCGTACTCGTAGCGCCCGGGATCGAAGGGTGCGTCGGTCTTGCCGTCGAACTTCGCGGGTCGGACGTCGCTGGTGAGGACCGTCACCTCGTGGCCCCGGTCGCGTTGCTTCGCAGGCAGGTGGTTCTCCTGGTAGCCCATCCCGGGAACGAACGGGTGCTGAACGTGGACGATCCTCACGTCACTCCGACTCCCGGGGTCCACAGTTAAATACGCCGCGGCGTCCCGGCGGTGGCGGTCCGACCACAACACTCAATTGCACCCCTCGACAGGTTCCGCCCGTGAACGTCCTGGTCTACGTGGTCGACGCACTCCGTGCGGACGCCCTCTCGTGCTACGGCTACGACCGGGACACCACCCCCGCTATCGACCATCTCGCCGCGAACGGCGTCAGGTACGAGCGGTGCTTCTCCCCGTCGACGTGGACCAGGCCGGTGGCGGCCTCCATCCTCACCGGTCTGTACCCGCCAGCACACGGTGTGGTGACCCGCGACGACGGGTTCGAGGGGCCGTCGGTCGCGACGGCGTTCGCGAACCGGGGCCACGACGCAGTCGGCGTCTCCGCGATGGGCAACGTCTCCACCGCCGTCGGCTTCGACCGGGGGTTCGACGCGTTCCACGACCTGTACCGGGATCCGGCGGTCGTCGAGCGGCGGGAGACCCGCGACGCGGACGCCGAGGAACTCGACCAAGAGTCGGTCGAGGAGGTCGCACTTCCGCGGGCCGCGGACGTCACCGACCGCCTCCTGTCGTGGCTCGACGGCCGCGAGGCCCACCCCGACGACCCCTTCTTCGCGCTGTGCTGGGCCATCGATCCCCACGTCCCGTACGACCCGCCCGATGGCTACCGCGAGTACGTCGACCCGGACTACGACGGCCCGGTTGACGGGCGTCGCGAGACGCTCCCCGAGGTGAACGACGACGCGGACCTCGCCCACCTGCGGTCGCTCTACGACGGCGAGGTTCGCTACGTCGACGACCAGATCCGTCGACTGGTCGAGGGTCTCGACGACCGTAACCTGGGCCGGGACACGCTCCTGGTCGTCCTCGGGGACCACGGCGACGCCTTCCGGGAGCACGGCCGCCTGACTCACGGCCACCTCCCCTACGACGAGTTGATGCGCGTCCCCCTGGTCGTGGCTCCGGCGACCGCAGGGGATGGACGAGACGGGATCCGGGACCGCCGGGACGAGACCCCGGAGACGTCGGCCGGGTTGCTTCCGGGGACTGACGGGGTCGATCCCCCGGTGGTCGTCGACGAGGTGACCTCGCTCGTCGACCTGGCACCGACGCTCCTCGCCGCGGCGGGGGCCGACCCCGGATCTCGCGACGGTCCAGTCCAGGGCAGGCCGCTCCCGCCGTTCGGTCCCGAGGGATCCTCGGCACCGGTCTACTCGGAGACGCGACTCCGGGACTCCTACCCCGTGTTCTACGGGGTACGGACCGACCGCTGGAAGTACATGGCCGTCGAGGGGCCGGACGGCGGACCCGGGACGTACCTGGAACTGGCCCGTCGGCTCGTTACCCGCGGGATGGTGACCGACCTCCTCAGGCACCCGCTCTACTACCTCCGGCGGTACCGCCACGACGAGGACGAGTACCTGTTCGACCTCGACGCGGATCCGGGCGAGACCGAGAACCTGACGGGCGACCGTCCGGAGACGGCGTCCGAGTTCCGGGAGCGTCTGCAGGAGTGGCGGACGAACTGTGCAGGGATCCGCGACCGGCTCTCGTCACGGCAGGACGTGAGCGATGGAGGGGACCGCGAGACCGAGGAACAGCTCCGGCGCCTGGGTTATGTCGATTGACGCCCCGGACCGGCCGGAGGCTACCGGGGACGGGGGCCGGATCCGGGTCCTCAACGCCGTCGTCGCCACACCCGAGGCCCGCGGGGGCGCGATCCGTGCGGGTCTCCGCCTCGGGGACGCCCTCGCGGACCTCGGGGACGAAGAGCCCTCCTCCGACCCCTCGGGTTCGGATCCTACTCCCATCGCGGTCGACAACGCCAAGATGCGGGGCGAGGCGGACGGAGAACTGGTCGCGGAACTCGCCCTCGACCACGAGGTTCACCCGCTTCCTTCCCGGACGGCACTCCGCGACGCCGCCAACCGCGTTGTCGACTTCGACGGCAACTACGCGAACGCCCTGGTATGGACGCGGGCGGAGACGCCGCGGCCACTCGCGGAGTACGACCTCGTCCACCTGCACAACCCTCACCCAATCGCGGGGCTGGCGTCGCTCGCGGTCGCCGCCCGGCGCGCCGGCGTCCCCTACGTCGTCACGACTCACGGCGTCGGCAAACTCCCGGATCTGCCGGCGGCGATGGGGATGTCCCGACCGACACGGACCGCCTTCGAACGGGGGGTCCTCGGCCCGTACTGGCGGGTACTGCGCGGCGCGGAGCACCTGTTCGCGCTCTCGGCGACCGACCGCGACCGGATCCACCGACGGCTCCCCGGCCAGTCGGTCACCGTGGTCCCGAACGGGGCCGACCCGATCCCGCCGGACGAGGCCGCGGGGGAGCGGGTCGAGGAACGGCTCGGGATCGATCCCTCGGACCACCTCCTGTTCTTCGCGGGCGACCTCGTCGAGAGCAAGGGGATAGACGACCTGTTGGCGGCGCACCGGCTCCTCGAGGGCGGCGTCCGTCTCGTGGTCGCCGGCCGGGACCGGAGCGGGTACGCGGACCGACTCCGGAGTGAAGAGGGGGTCGCCTACGCGGGGTACGTGGACCGGGCGACGCTCCTGGACCTGTACCGCCGGGCCGACGTGTTCGTCTTCCCGACCCGGACCGACGTGTTCCCCCTGTCGGTGCTGGAGGCGATGGCGGCGGGAACCCCCGTCGTCGCGTCCGCTGTGGGCGGGATCCCCGACCAGCTCGGCGCCCCCGGCGCCGACGGGACTGCCGGCGGAACCGGTGGTGAGGAGGTCTCGGCCGGTGTCCTGGTCCCGCCCAGGGCGCCCGAACGGGTCGCGGCTGCCGTCGGGGAACTGCTCGAGGACCCGGAGCGCCGGGACGGATTGGGTCGCCGGGCCCGGCGCCGCGTCGAACGCGAGTACGCCTGGCCGGCCGTCGCCGAACGCGTCGCCGACGAGTACCGACGGATCCTCTGGTGCCCCGATCTTTCGGCGAGTTCTGTGGATCGGTCGACTTGATCCCTCCGAGAAACGAAAGACAAAAAACACATATTGCCGGGGGTGGTCTGGGGGAGTACGATGCTGTCGTGGGCCCGGGAGCGCGTCCGGTCGGTGTACGAGCGCCACCTGGAGCGGGAGATTTCGGAGTCGCCGACCCACGTGGCGGTGATCCAGGACGGCAACCGGCGGTACGCCCGCGAGCAAGGTCACGACGACCCGACGGACGGTCACGTCGAGGGCGCCGAGACCACCCAACAGCTCCTGAAGTGGTGTTACGACGTCGGGGTCGAGGAACTGACGCTGTACGCGTTCTCGACGGAGAACTTCGACCGGCCCGCCGCGGAGCGCGAGCGACTGTTCGACCTCCTGAAGGAGAAGCTCGTCGAGTTCGCGGACGCCGAGGAGATCCACGAGAACGAGGTCAACATCCGGGGGCTGGGCGACGTCCAGCGTCTCCCGGAGCGAGCGCGCGAGGCCGTCGAGTACGCGGAGGAGCGAACCGAGGGGTACGACCGGTTCCGGCTGAACATCGCACTGGCCTACGGCGGACGGTTCGAACTCCTGTCGGCGGCACGGACGATCGCAGGGGACGTCGACGACGGGTGCCTGGACCCGGAGGACATCGACGTCGGGACCGTCGAGGACTGCCTGTACGGGCGACCGATCCGGGACGTCGACCTGATCATTCGTACTGGCGGCGACGAGCGCACGTCGAACTTCCTGCCGTGGCACGCCAACGGCAACGAGGCGGCCGCGTTCTTCTGTGCGCCCTACTGGCCGGAGTTCTCGAAGACCGACTTCCTCCGGGGGATCCGGACCTGGGAGAACCGGGAGAACTCCTGGCGGCGCACTCGCGCGGAGCGAGCCCTGGCACTGATGAAGGCGCTGGGCGACGAGGCCGAGGGGGAAGCCAGCGACCGCCTGGGCGAACGCGTCGACCTCCCCGAGGCCCGGGCGGTCGTCCGCCGGTTCCGCGAGCACCTGCCGCGGTCCGAGCGTCCGCCCGCGCCGGAGGACGAGGGCGAACGGCGGGCGGCCGACTAGCCTACCGGAGTCGCTTCGCCATGAGCATCTCGTCGTAGTCGCGGTACTCCAGCGGGTACGGGCCCCGCTCCTCGTACCCCCGGCGCTGGTAGAACCCGGGGAGGTAGGGGTGTTCCTCCGGCGTCGTCAACCGGAGTTCGTCGTGGCCCCGCTCCCGGGCGGCCCCCTCCGCGCGGTCCAGCAGTCGGGTTCCGATCCCCGCTCCCTTCCAGTCCTCGTGGACGCCGAGGCGACCGACCGTCGCCGGGCCGTCGTCCGGCGTCTCGAGTCGGACGCCACCGACCACCGCACCATCGACCGTCGCGACGAAGACACGATACTCGCGGATCCACCCTGCTACCTCCTCCCCGGTCGCGGACTCGGCCTTGGCGGGGAACCCCAGATCCCGGTTCTCGCGGTACGCGCTCCGGTAGACAGCGGCGAGGTCCGCGGCGTCCTCGACGCTCGCGCGCCTGACTTCGGTGTCGTTCATGATTTGGGGGGCTATCGACCGAACCGGCGCTGCCGGTTCTCGTACTCGCGGATCGCCCGCAGGTAGTCACGGAGCCGGAAGTCCTGCCAGTTCACGTCGGTGAAGTAGAGTTCGGAGTAGACCGACTGCCAGATCATGAAGTCGGAGAGGCGTTCCTCGCCGGTCTTGATGACGAGGTCGGGTTCCTCCGGGAAGACGAGTTCCCGTTCGATGTCCGACTCGTCGACCTCCCCGGGGTCGAGGTCCCCTTCCCGGACCTCCCCGGCCAGCGAGCGGACGGCGGACGTGAACTCGTGTTTGCCGCCCAGGCCGATGCTGACCTGGATGGGGGCGTCGGCCCGCCTGCTGTCGCCGTGGCCCCGCACGGCCACCGCGCGCGGGGCGTCGACGTCCTCTATCTCCCGCTTGAGGGTCGGGACGGCCTCCTCGTCGAGGACACCCACGTAGACGGTCACGCGTTCGGCCCCGAACTCGAAGGCCCACTCGAAGAACTCCGAGAGCGTCTCGTAGGCTCCGCGTCGCAACAGGTCGCGCTCGGTTATCACGAGTGCGACGTGGGCGGGCGGGTCAATCTCGGTCCGCCGTATCCGGAGCGCGAGGTAGCGGTCGTACAGCCCCATCCTGGGTTTCCCGTTCGGGAAGGGAGGGCGCCGGCCCGTTAAAGCGGTGCGGATCGCGACCGGGGCTCCGCGTTCGACGCCGACGGATCGGCCGCGACCGGGGCTCCGCGTCCGACGCCGACGGGTCGGCCGCAACCGTATTCCTTCGGATCCGACGCGCCCGGGTCGGCCGCGGCGGGGAGTGGGGAGGTGCCCCCGACGGCCCGGGCTTCGGAAAGGGTAAGTAACCGCCGGAGGTAGATCCAGCAACGTGGCCCGGCCAGTCCGGCGAGCGGGGGCGTTCGCGGGAGTTGGGACACTCGCCCTCGCGGTGCCCCTCCTCGACGAGGCGGCTGCAGCGCCGTTCGCCGCCATCGCGGCGATCGCCGCGTTCACCCTTCACGACGGGCCGGTGTTCGACCTGTTCGCCCGGCCCGGCGAGCACCGCGAGCAGCGCCTCTACGGGTTGATCGGCTTCACCCTCGCGGCGACTGGGCTGGTGTTGCTGTCGGCCGTCTCGGCGATGGACGCGTGGATCCCCGTCGGGACGATCGTGCTGGTGGCCTACGGGAACCTGGGTGTACAGCTGGCCCGCCAGGAGACGGGCGACCCCGTCACCCGGGTCGTCGGGTTCACCGTCGTCGGCGGTCTCGCCTGTGCCGTCGCGGGCGCGGCCGCCCTGGCCGTCGACGGGCGGGCGGTCGAACCGATGGTCGCAGAACTCGCGTTCCTCGGTGCCAGCGGCGGACTGCTGGGGGCGTTGCTCCGGACGTACCTCTTCGAAACCGACGACGCCTACGTCATGCTGACGGTGGGACTGTGGCTCTGGTTGCTCTCGACGCTCACCACGGACGCGACCCTCGTCTGGGTCGGGGGGGCACTCGCCGTCAGCGCCGCCCTGGGGTACGCCTCCTACGCCCTGGAGACCGCCTCCATCACGGGGATGCTCACCGGCGTCACGATGGCCCTGGTGACCATCGTCCTCGGGGGGATCGGGTGGTTCGTCGTCCTCATCTCCTTCTTCGGCATCGGCGGTCTCGCGACCAAGTTCCGCTACGACGAGAAGCTCGAACGGGGGATCGCCGAGGACGACGCCGGTGCCCGGAGCACCGCGAACGTCCTCGCGAACGGCGGGGTCGGGTTCGTCGCGCTCCTGGCCTACGCGGCGACGACGGCGGCGGGCCTCGGTCACCCGTCCCTGCCCGCCGTCGTCGTTCCCTCGCTGCCGTTCCTGTTCGCCTTCCTCGGCGGGTTCGCGACCGCGATGGGCGACACGCTCTCCTCCGAGGTCGGTGGCGTGTTCGACGGCGTCAGGCTGATAACGACCCTCCAGCGGGTCGAACCCGGAACGGACGGGGGGATCACCTGGCAGGGCGAGGTGGCGGGCCTGGCCGGCGCTGGGTTCGTGGCGCTGCTGTCGTTCGCGCTGTTCGAACCGGTCGGCGCCACCGAGGCCGGGATCGTCCTCCTCGCGGGGTTCGTCGGCATGACCGCCGACAGCCTCCTCGGCGCGACAGTCGAGGGGGGATGGCTCGGCAACGAGGCGGTGAACAGCCTCGCGACCCTCTCGGGCGCGGTCTTCGCGGCCGTCGCGGCGGTCGCCCTCGGGTTCGCGTGACGGACTGACTGGCTTGCCGTGACGGACTCGCCTCCATCCGAGCGAACGACGGAGCCAACCGGGAGTATCAGGGACGCAGACCCGGAGGACTGTCCAGCACTGTTGGCGATCGGGACGGCCCTCGACCGGCAGAACCCGGAACTCCTGTCGGTACTGGGCGGCGGCGCCGGGACGGTCCTGGTTTCGGAGGGTCCCGACGGTCCTGCGGGGTACCTGGCCGCCGTGCCCTGTGGCGAGGTGGTCCACGTCGCCGAAGTCGCCGTCGCCCCCGACCGCCGGCGGGAGGGCCGCGCCACCGACCTCCTCGTAACACTGGCCCGCCGAACCGACGCGGACCGGATCCGCCTCGCCGTCGCGCCCGACAACGGTCCCGCCCTGGCGTGCTACCGGTCCGTCGGCTTCTCCGTGGTCGGACGGGACGACGATTACTTCGAGGGCGAACCGGCGCTGATCGTGGAGCGGTCGGCTGACCCGGGCGGTCCGGATCCCTGACGGGGATGGAGGGGTTCGCCCTGGGCCCGTCCCTACCGGTCCTCAGCCGGCGGCCTCCGCGTACTGTTCTGCGGTGAGGATCCGGACGTTCGTGGGGCGCTTCGTGAACTCGCCCAGTTCGCGGGCGACGACCTGTCCGACCCCCCGCTGTGCGGCCACGTCCAGCGTCCGCTGGTCGAGGGTCCCGTCGAGGACGAGGGTCTCGGGCGGTGGTTCGGCGGACTCGATGGCGTCGAACGCCTCCTCCGCGTCGGCCTCCGCGACCGTCTCGAACGACCCGTTCAGGAGGCGCACCCGTCCGGTACCGCCGTTCACGACGGCCTCGACGTGCTCCCGGAGGGTCGACGGTTTCCCCTCCCCTTTCCCCTCGCCGGCGTCCCCGTCACCGTGGGCCTCGCTCCCCCCATCCGCCTCGTCGGATCCCCCCGCGTCAGCCGTTCCGTTGGCGTGGGCGGCCTCGTCCCGGTCGTCCGATCCGTCGGCGTCGTCGGAGTCGTCCTCCTGCCCGTCGTCCTCGGCGATCCGTCCCTCGGCGTCCGTGGCGTCAGCCCCGTCGTCCGTGACCTCGCCCGCCGCTGATCCCTCTACAGTGGAGTACGTCTCGTCTCGTGAACCGTCGACGTCACCGTCCCCTCCGGCACTGCTCGCAGCGTCCGGTTCGCCGCTCCCGTCGACGGGCCTGCTGTCGGCCTCGCGGACCTCCGGGCCGTCGCTCCCCGTCCCCTCGGAAGACCCGTCCGACTCCGCCGGTGCAGGACTCGCGCTCCCGTCGGTGGCCGCCAGGGCCTCGCGGGGGGTCGACATCTCGGAGACGGCGTCGTAGGGTACCTTGTTCTGGAGCGCCTCGAACACGTCGCCCCGCGAGAGGTCCTCGACGGACTGGCCGGTCGGCGCGAACGCGACGTAGTCTATCTCGCCGACCTGCGAGAGTTCCTCCAGGATGAGGTCCCCGCCCCGGTCGCCGTCGAGGAACACGGTCACGGTCCGGTCGCCGGTCAGGTCGGCGACGGCCTCGGGGACGTTCGTTCCCTCGACGGCGATGGCGTTCTTGATGCCGTACTGCAGGAGGTTCAACACGTCCGCCCGCCCCTCGACGACGATGACCGCGTCGCTGTCGGTCACCCTGGGACCGGCCGGCAGGCCGTCGTACTCGGTGATGTTCTCGACCCGGACCTGCTGGCGGACCTCCGAGAGGATCTCCTCGCTGGAGGCGACGCTCTCGGAGAACCCCTCGACCAGTAGCTCCTTGGCCCGGTCGACGACCTCGCGACGCTTGGCTGCACGTACGTCCTCTATCTCGGTTATCTCGACTTTCGCACGGCAGGGTCCGATCCGGGTAATCGTCTCCAGGGCGGCGGCGAGCGTCGCCGTCGCGACCTTGTCCAGTGACGTTTCGATGGTGATGTGGCCGAACGACTGTCCCTGGCGGGACTGGATGTCCACGTCGATGCGGCCGACCTTCGAGGATTCCTGGAGTCCGCGCAGGTCCAGTTCCTCGCCGAGCAGTCCCTCGGTCTGGCCGAAGACCGCGCCGACGACGTCACTCCGCTCTACCACCCCGTCCGCGGTCACGTCCGCGTGAATCAGGTACTTGACAGTATCGTCCATTGGTGATCTGGCCCTCGTCGGGGCCGGTGATGGTGATGAACAGCCGTGAATCCCGCGCCCTCCGACCCGGGGTCACGAACCGTGTCATGGGCTACCCTTCCTTTGGCCGGTTGCCGGAAATAGCTTCCGACGGGCGAAACTGGCGTGTTCGCGTCCGACCTGCCCAGGAGCACCCCGACCCGAAAATCCACCCCGGGGAGGAGCGAACGGCGGTGAACGGGGGCTGCGGTACGGGCGACGGCGGGTGACGGCTCGTAACTGCGAACGGTTTCCCCCGATCGACCGCGGTTTCGGGCCGGCCTACAGTAACTTTACTGTAACGGGGATCCGTAGTGGTCGACTCCGTCTGGAGGGACTTCGAGGGGGGTCCGAGGTGGCCGATCAGGTCCCCGAGAAGTACCAGATTCCGGTGAGGACGACGAGCACCGAGACGCCCCCGAGGAAGAAGAGCAGGCCCGGGGGCACCCCGCTGGCGGCGGCGTCGACGGCCGTCCGCGACCCCTCCGAGGCCACGTCGGCCGCGGTTGTCGTCATCTCCCCCCCGCCGTCGGTGGCCGTTCTGGTGGTTTCGACCGTGTCCGCGGAGGTAGAGGTCGTCGTCTCGGGCGACACGGGGGTGTCGGTTGCCGTCACCGTCTCCGTACTCGTTCCCTCGGGCGTACCGGTCGCCTGGACCGTTTCGGTGGTCCCGCGCGTCGGGTCAGCCTGGCTTTCGACCGTCGTCGAGGCGTCGATCGTATCGTTCCCGGCTTCCTCGACGGCCACGTCGGCCTCTTTCTCCCTCGTCTCGTTCCGCATCTCGTAGGATTCCATCCCGCCGCCGTCCTTCGGACCGTCGCCGCTCTCGAGGTCCTCGCCCCCGGATCCCCCTGCGGCGTCGTCCCCGCTTGTACCGAGCGACACGGGGTTCCCCAGGCGCCGGGCGGTCACCTGGACCAGCAGGCTGGCGAAGCCGATGACGGAGACGCCCCCCACCAGCCGCGAGAGGGCCGTCTTGAGTCGGGAGGCCCGACCGCGGTCCCCCGAGACGATGAGTGCGCCGTCGGCCGGTGCGAACACCTTCATCTCGTTGCCACGCGACGAGTACCAGGTGTCGACCACCTCGACCAGGCCGGCGTCCTCTAGCTTGTCGAGGTGGTAGCGGACGTTCTGGACGGTGGTGTCGATGTCCTCGGCCAGGTCGCTCTGGGTGCGGGGCTCCTCGTGCAGTTCCGTCACGATCGTTCGCGCCGTCTTCGAGGACAGCGCGTTGAACACCTCGTCGGCCTCCTCGCCCTCCAGGTCGACCACCCGAGGATCCTGCTGGCCGGGCGAGGCGTCCGACCGGATCGGTAGTAGACTCGACATCGCTTCCTGGGTATCCGTACGGACCCTCCATGTAAACGGGTTTTCCAAGCTAAAAGAGCGCTTTGGGCCAGAACTCCCTGGGTGATCCGTCCCTTTCACCCTCTCCTGAAACCGGTGAGAGAACCGCTTCAGTGACGGTACGGACCGTGAAGGCGCTGTTTCACCTCGGATGTCCGAAGTTAATCCGGCGTTTCACCGTCCGCTGGAATCCACCACTGCACTGCGATCCTCTCGTGAACGAGGGAGAGATACGTTCTCGTGTCCCGGGAACGGCCGCCTACCGCCAGACGCCCGGACTGCCGACGACCGTTCCGGTAACCGGCTGCCGGTCCGCGACGCGACCGGTAGCCCGAAGGCCGTCGAACGCCTACCGCGGCCCATGTCGTCGGCACCGGGGCTTCCCCCCGCCTTCGCGGACCGCGGCTGGAAGGAGGTCAGTCGCGACTCGAAGGACGAACTCGACCTGCCGTTCTTCTCCATCCGCTCGCACAACGCCGTCTACCGGCACGAGAGCGTGGCTCACCTCTCCGAGTTGATCGCAGTTGGGGTCGACGCCGGACCCCGCTCCGTGTTCACGACTGCCCTGGAGTTCTCGCCACCCCTGAGCGACTTCGGCGTCGACCCCGCCTCCGTCTTCGGGGTCGCCCGCCGCCACGCGCGCCGCGAGTTCGCGCGGAGCATCCGCGAGGACGGCCTCTCCGACGTGACCCGGACGGACGCGCGGTGGACCGACCGCGACGACGGGGGCCGGGCGCGGGCGTTCCGGTACGAGGTCGGGTTCCCCCTCGTCCCGTCGGCGGTGCTGTCCGACCCCGGCGGCGTCGGCTCGCTCACCCTCCGGGGTGTCCTCTGGGCGGGGATCTGGCCGACCGACGACGCCTACGCAATGGCCGGCGGCATCTACCCGGACGAAACGATCGCGGACGCCGTCGACCGGCAGGCCCCGGGTGCCGGGGCGGGGACCGACCCGTACGTCGAACTCGACCGGGCGACACACCGGCGCGAGGTCGCTGCCGTGATCCAGTCCGCGGGAATCGACTGAGGCGGGTACCCGGGAGGCGGTTCGGTCGCATCGTAGGGGTCGATCCGGACCGCTGGGTTTTTGTGCCGCCGTGGCCACCGAGACGATATGGGTCACCGTTTCGCTGCCGTAGTACGTGCGTGACACAGCGGTGGCCGTCCGTTCTTCCGCGGCCTCTCGGTCGGAGAGCACCCGCCGAGGGGTTCGACCGTCGACCGGGGCCGCGAGGTGCGGGACCACCGACGGCGGACGCGTCGCGGACCGGACAGCACCCCCAGACCACCCGGGAGAAACGGGCCACCCGGGATCCCCCGGCGGCCGGGACGGCGCCCCCGGACCGGGCGCCGACCGAAGCGAGCCCGACAGAAGGGAGACACGATGACACCCGAAGCAGAACGAGAGACAGCACAGCGACTCGACGGCGAGTACGACCCCGAAACCGTCGAACCGAAGTGGCAGGACCACTGGGTCGAGGAGCGGACCTACGCGTACGACGGGAACCCGGACGTCGATCCCGACGACGTCTTCTCCATCGACACTCCGCCCCCGACCGTCTCGGGGAACCTCCACATGGGGCACCTCTACCAGCACACGCTCCAGGACTTCGTCGCCCGGTTCCGGCGGATGAACGGGGACCACTGCTTCTTCCCGTTCGGGTACGACGACAACGGCATCGCCTCCGAGCGGTTGACCGAGGACGAACTCGGGATCCGCCACCAGGACTACTCCCGCCGCGAATTCCAGGAGAAGACCCGCGAGGTCTGTCGCCTGTACGAGGACGCCTTCACGGAGAACATCCAGGAACTGGCGATCAGTATCGACTGGGACCGGACGTACAAGACGATAGAGCCACGGGTCCAGCGCATCTCACAGTTGTCGTTCATCGACCTCCACGACAAGGGCCGGGAGTACCGTCGTCGCGCCCCGGCTATCTGGTGTCCGGACTGCGAGACGGCCATCTCCCAGGTCGAGATGGAGGGCGACGAGCAGGGGTCGCACTACAACGACATCGCCTTCGACGTGGTCGACGTCGACGCAGACCGGGCCGACAGCGCCCTGAAAGCCGACGAACCGATAGACGCGGAGCCGACGGGCGAGCAGTTCACGATTTCGACGACCCGGCCGGAACTCCTACCGGCCTGCGTCGCCGTCTTCGTCCACCCCGAGGACGAGGAACACGGCCACCTCGTCGGGAAAGCCGCGCGGATCCCCGTCTTCGGCCAGGTCGTCCCCATCTACGAGGACGACCGCGTCGACTTAGAGGAGGGGACCGGCGTCGTCATGTGCTGTACGTTCGGCGACCAGACCGACATCGAGTGGTACCAGGCCCACGACCTGGACCTCCGGATCGCGATAGACGAGTCCGGGACGATGACCGACCTGGCCGACGACTACCGTGGTCTCTCGACCGACGAGGCCCAGGCGGCCATCGTCGAGGACCTGGAGGATGCCGGCTACCTGCTCGGCCGCGAACCGATCTCCCACACCGTCAACGTCCACGAACGGTGTGACACGCCCATCGAGTTCCGCGTCAGCGAGCAGTGGTACGTCGAGATCCTGGACCACAAGGACCGCTATCTGGAGGCCGGCCGGGAGATGGACTGGTACCCCGAGAAGATGCAGACCCGGTACGAACACTGGATCGAGGGCCTGGAGTGGGACTGGTGTATCTCCCGCCAGCGCGACTCCGGCATCCCGTTCCCCGTCTGGTACTGCGGGGACTGCGGCGAGGTCGTCACGGCCGAGCGGGACCGCCTGCCGGTCGATCCCATCGAGGACGACCCGCACGTCGACGTCTGTCCCGAGTGCGGCGGGACCGAGTTCGAACCCGAGGAGGACGTCTTCGACACGTGGGCGACCTCCTCGCTGACGCCGCTGATCAACGCCGGCTGGGACTGGAACGATGAGGCCGGGGGGTTCGAGTTTGAACACTCGGAACTCTACCAGGCAGACCTCCGCCCGCAAGGTCACGACATCATCTCGTTCTGGCTGTTCCACACCGTCGTCAAGTGCTACGAGCACACGGGCGAAGTGCCGTTCGACTCCGTCATGATAAACGGGATGGTGCTCGACGAGAACCGCGAGGCGATGTCCAAGTCCAAGGGCAACATCGTCGCCCCAGAGGAGGTGCTGGCGGAGTTCCCCGTCGACGCCGCACGCTACTGGGCCGCCGGCACCTCCATCGGCGACGACTTCCCCTTCAAGGAGAACGACCTCGTGATGGGCGAGAAGCTCCTCCGGAAGATCTGGAACGCCTCGAAGCTGGTGGACCAGCTCACCCCGGCCTCGGTCGAGGAGCCCGACGAACTCGCGCCCGTCGACCGGTGGCTACTGGCGACCCTGGACGACGTCAGCGAGCGCGTGACCGGGATGCTCGACGACTACGAGTTCTCGAAGGCCCGCGACGAACTCCGCGCGTTCTTCTGGCACACGTTCTGTGACGACTACCTGGAGATCGCGAAACAGCGCCTCCGAGGCGGGGCGGACCCCTCGACCGAGTTCGCCCTCGCGACGGCCCACGAGCGGATCCTGCGGCTCTGGGCGCCGCTGGTCCCGCACGTCACCGAGGAGGTCTGGCAGACCATGTACGCCGGTCCCGGCGACGAGAGCATCCACCTGGCCGACTACCCCGGTCCGGCGGGCTACGAGGCCGACCTGGCGGCCGGCGAGACCGCGCTGTCGGTCATCTCGGCGCTGCGAAAGTACAAGAGTGACCGTCAACTCCCCCTCAACGCCGATCTGGACCGGGTCCGCGTCCACGGCGACGTGGAGGGCTTCGAGGACGCCATCCGCGAGGTCATGCACGTCCGGGACCTGGAACTGCTGGACGAGGCACCGGTCGTCACCACCGAAATCGCGTCTATCGACCTGGACTACGAGACGCTGGGGCCGCGCTACGGCGGGACGGTCCAGGAGTTCGACGAGGCCATCGCGGCCGGCGACTTCGAACTGACCGGGGACGGCCTCGAACTCGCCGGCGAGACGCTCGACCCGGACACCTTCGAGGTCGACCGCGAGCGCACCTTCGACGGCGAGGGCGACATGCTCGAGGCCGGCGACGCCGTCGTGATCGTCGAAGCCTGAGCGCCACCCTCGTATAGTATCGAGAGTCGCACAGGGCGGTTCCTTTCGTGCGGATCGATTCGACAAAGTTAACGGTCGCCGCGTAGAATCCCGTCCAACAAGAGGTGCAAATGGATGGACGGCAAACCGTCAGCACTGGTATCGACCGCATTGGGGGTTCCGGCGGGCGCTCTCGCGGGGGCCGGGACTGTCGAACTGCTGGACGCACCGATCGCGCTCGCGGCGGGCGTGGCGTTCTTCGCGGCCCTCGCTACGGGCCTGTCGCTGTGGTCGATCCCGCGCCTGAACGCCCTGCTCGGCGAGGAAACCGCGAGCGTCGGGTTCGCCGCTGTCGGCGGGGGTGTGGGTGGCGGGATCGCCGCGCTCGCGACGCTTCTCCCGGTGTTCGTGACCGAGGTTCCGTTCGACGTGCGACTCGCCATCGGACTGCTGACGTTCACCGTGGGGCTGACCGGGTTCGCCGGGGCCGCCGCACTGGTGGTCGTCCGCCTCTCGCTGGCCGACCGGGAAGTCCGCATCGACGAGGAGAGCGCGGGCCGCGACACCGGCCTGGTCGAGGCAGTGCGGACCCGGTCGGGCGAGTTCTACGTCTACGCCGGCGGCCTCGTCGCACTCGCCGGGGCCATCTTCCACTTCCTCGAACCCGTCACGCTTGACCCGCATCTATCGGGGACGATCTACGGTGGGATCGCGATGGCCGGCGGCGGACTGCTCGGCTACGGGGCCGCCCGGATGGACCGGTCGAGTTCGGGTGGATCGAGGGCAACGAGTTGAGGCGAGGTTCCCGCCCGTGACCCGGGAAAGTACCGACTGGTCACGGGCGATCGTCCCGATCAGTAGTCTCCGTCCCCGCGGTCGTTACTGTCCCGGTGGCGGGCCAGCAAGTACCCCGCGCCGCCGAGACCGGCGAGGCCGGCCGTGACGTCCATCCCCGAGAGGGGTATCCCGTGCGGATCGCCGGATGACTCCGTGGTTCCGGGGTCGAAGTCGCCGGCGGGCATCTCGCCGGCCCACCCGTCGTGGTGCCCGAGGGTTCCCAGGGTGACCCGCGAGCCGTCGCTGGATCCCTCGACGCCGGCTTCCAGCGCGTAGACACTGGCGTCGGTACTGGCGACGTAGACGACGCCGTCCACGACCGTCGGCGACGCCCGCACCGCGTCCCCGGTTTCGTAGCGCCATCGCAGGTAAGACGTGTCGACGTCGAGTGCGTAGACGTGGCGGTCGTCGCTGCCGACGAACGCGACTCCGTCGGCCACCGTCGGCGACGACTCCACGGCACCCCCTGTCCTGAACCGCCACAGTTTCTCGCCGGCATCCGCGTCGATGGCGAACACGTTGCCGTTGTTATCCCCGAAGACCACCGCACGATCCGTCTCCGGGCGTCCGAGGACGGACACGCCGTGTGTGATGGTGGGCGAGGCGTCCGTTATCGTCGACCGGAAGCGCCACTCCAAGTCGCCAGTCGCGGCGTCCAGCGCCTCGATCCCGGACTTGCCCGTCGCACCCACGTAGACGGTTCCACCGTCCACCGTCGGCGAGGACCTGGACGTGCTGCCGGTGCCGAACCGCCAGTACGAGTCGCCGGTGGCGGCGTCCAGCGCGTACTGGTAGCTGCCGGCCCCGAAGAAGACAGTCCCACTGACGACGGTCGGGGACGACTCCACGGGGCCGTCCGCCGAGAACCGCCAGTCCGGGTCGCCGGTGGCGGCGTCCAGCGCGTACATGAACTCCGCCTCGTTCCCCACGTAGACGGTGTCCTCGACGAGCGTCGGGGACGACACGACCCCGTCGCCGGCGTCGAACGTCCAGTTCCCGTCGCCGGTGGCGGCGTCCAGCGCGTAGACGGTGCCGTCTTCGCTTCCGAAGTACACCGTGTCCCCCACCACCGTCGGGGCCGACCGTATCGGTCCGTCCGCGACGTCGACACGCCACAGGCCCTCGCCGGTCGAGGCGTCGATGGCGTGGAGCCTCCCGTCCCAGTCGCCCACGTAGACGGTGTCGTCGACCACCGTCGGCGACGAATCTACCCCGAAGGACCTCGCTTCCGTCGCGTAGCTCCACCGTTCCTCGCCCACGTCGGCCGTCCGTCCGCCTGCCGTGCGTGGTCCCGACCCGATCGCAGTTCCGGTCGCCGTCGTGCCCAAGAGTCCCGCCCCGACCGCGGTCCGGAGAAACCCGCGCCGGCCCGTCGAGACGGGGCCCTCACCGTGCGGTCTCATTCGTCGTCCCCCTTCGTCGCGACGAATCTGAACTCCTGATCCCACTGGTCGTCCTGGCCCATCTCGTGGGTTACCTTGCTCGACCACTCGATAGCGCCCTCCACACCTGCGCCCTTTGCTCCGACTCCCCCTCCGACACTCGTGCTCTGGCCCCGCTCGATTTTACCCCCCACGACGTAGACCAACCCGACCGCTACCGTGATGGAAACTTCTCCGGAGTTCACCGTTTTATCGGTGACGCGTGTTCTGGCCCCCACCTCCAATAGCTTCTCCCGACGAGGTAGCGAACTGCTGCCGAAGTCCGTAGCCGTCTCCTGAAGGCTGGTATTTCCACCGGGAGAGTTCCAGACCTTCCACGCGCCCCCGTCCTCGTCCGCTACGCGCAACGTCTCGGACTCGTTTCGGCCGGTATCGAGGCTCGCGTTGATTTGTCCGAATACCTCGGCGACGCTGCCCTCGATGGACGGTGAAACGGACCCGGATACACCCAACTCCGAGCTTCTCGTTTCGGCTTTGTCCGTGGCTTTCCACTGGTACGCGAGCGGACCGAGCGGTCCGGCCACCCCCGATAGAGCAGTTTTCGCGTGATATCCCGGGTCTTTCATGTTTTCCTCGTGTTGTTCCGCCCGCTGTTTCAGGTTCGGACTCTTCTGGTCGAGGACGTCCAGTTCCTCCGAGATGCTGAAGGTCATACTGTCCCCGGACTCGCTGGCGTGTTTCCAGGTCCACTCGTCGCTCTCGACCGCCCCCGCCACGGCTTCGGCGGCCGACTGGGCAGTGGCACCTCCGAGCGTCTCCGCCGAGGTGTCCGACTGGCTCCCGTCCGCGTCACTCCGGACCCCGTTCCGGTCGTCCGTCAGGGTGAACCCGCTCCCCCGGATCGATCCGGTCCGTTCGGGGAGTCCCCGGATCGATCCGGTCCGTTCGGGGAGTCCCCGGATCGATCCGGTCCGTTCGGGGAGTCCCCGGATCGATCCGGTCCGCTCGGGGAGGTCCCGGTCCTCGCGTCCCCTTCCCGTCCGTTCTCGTCCGGTTTCGAGGGGTCGTCGTCCTCGCGGTCGTTCCCCTCCTCCCGGTCGGTGACTCTTCCCTTCGACTGGGGCCCCCCGCGTTCGTAGTGAGCCTTGACGGCCTGGTTTCCGGCCGCCCGGTGAAGTGCGGCGACCGGATCCGACCGGTCCCCCCGACCCGTCGTATTCCCGTCGTTGCCCTTCGTCCGGGGCCGCGTCCGTTTCCCGTCCGTCTCCCCCGAGGTGCTGAGTTCCCTGATGGCCATGGCGATCGTCCGGTCCCGACGGGCGGGTGCCCGTCGGCGGGTTTCACCCGACACCCCGCGTTGCCTCGCTTTCGGTTATAAAGGGGCGGACGGGTGCGCCGGGGTGCCCCAGTCCGCGGGACGGTCGCCGTACTCCGGGCTCACGGGCCCTCGCTACCCGGTCGGGGGTCGTTCGTCCCCGGGTGTCGGGCGCCGAACTTCGGGGGAGAAGGGTGCGTCACCAGGTGCCGTGGAAGGTGTCGAACTCCATGGCGTCCAGGGGTTCCTCGCCGACCGCGATCCGGTACTCCTGGGGGGTGAGCATCGGCCGGTCGAACTGCGGGCCGTCGTCGGTGGTGATCCGGGGGCACCCGGTGTTGACGTAGGCGTCGACGTCGAAGTTCCGGAGGCGGTCCGGGGTAACCTCGTCCATCGTGATGAGGTAGGCGTCGTCGTTGGCGGCGACGATTTCCTCGGCGGTCTCCCAGCGCCCCTGTCCGATCTTGGTGCAGAAGATGACGCCGAAGCTCTCGGCGTCCATCGCCTTGTGGACGGCGGCGTAGCGCTGTTTCATGAACTTCTCCGTGTCGGCCACGGAGACGACGTTGTTGACGGGGTCGGCGATGACGACGTGCTTGTCGGGATGTTCCATCGCCAGGCCCAGGGGGTGGAACTTCCCCCCGCCGACGTAGAGCACCTGGTCGGCCCCGACGTCCGCGGAGGCGTAGTTACAGCCCAGGACCTGTCCCTCGTGGGTGAGGCGGTCGTCCCCCCGTCGGGTGTGGACCTCGTACCCCCGCTCCTCTAACCAGTCGCACATGTCGTCGAACACGTTCATGTGCTGGGCGGTCGTCACGAGGCCGACGTCCGGGTCATCGTCGGGGTCGGCCAGCTCCTCCGTGGCCTCCTCCATGATCGGGTAGGGGTCGACGTTCGAGAAGAGCGGAACGTAGATGATCTTGTCCGAGTCCTTCATGGGGGAGTGTCCGAAGTGGACGAACACGTCCGTGCGCTTCATCAGGTAGGTGTCCAGGTCGCAGGCGCCGTAGCAGGGCTGGCCGGACATCATCACCCGCACGTCCTCGGGGAGTCGCTCCCGGAGGTCGTCGATCACGCCGGGCCCCCGGCGCTTGAGTCCCTCGGGGAACTGCAGGCCGACGGTGTCGGCGTCGCGGTCCTCGACGGCCTCGACGATCCGGTCGAGTTCGTAGTCCCACTCCCGGTCGTGCCGGAGGCTCATCCCGGTCCGCGTGAGGTCCCCCGCCGGTTTCTCGCTCGATTCGTGACTCATTGGGATCACTTGTCCGCTCGGACGTATAACCGCGGCGCTTCACGGCTCCCGATCCGCTACTGCCGGAGTGTGGACCCGTGCTAGTCGTCCACGGGCACGGCCCAACAGTGCTTATGATACCGGGACGTGTGGGGGGAACATGGACGAGTTCCGGTACGTCGATCGGTCGGACCCGGAGGAGGTGTTCTCGCTCCTCTCGAACGAGTCGCGGGTCGCGATCCTCAGGGCCCTGTGGGACGCCGAGGACCCCCTCCGGTTCTCCGACCTCCGCGAGTCCGTGGGAATGCGCGACTCCGGTCAGTTCAACTACCACCTCGACGAACTCGTCGGGTCGTTCGTCCGACGGACCGACGAGGGGTACGAACTCACCCAGGCGGGGATGCGAATAAACGGTGCCATCGAGACCGGCGCCTACACGACTGACGTCGCGTTCGACCCGCTCCCACTGTCGGATCCCTGCCGGACGTGCGGCGGGCAGTTGACCCTCGACTACGAGGACGAGACCGTGCGCATCGAGTGTGATTCGTGCGAACTGACGATGGCGGTGGGCGTCCCCCCGAGCGTGTTCGCCGGACGGGACCGCGAGGACGTCCCCTCGGTCGCGAGCCAGTACCTCCGGACCCGGTTCCAGCAGATGGACAGCGGGTTCTGTCCGTTCTGCGAGGGTCGCGTCGAGCCGACGGTCGGCCCACTCCGGCGGATCATCGACCTGCCCGACGAGCCGCCCGAGCGATTTCCCGACGAACTCGTCGAACAGCTCCCCGACCTCCCGATGGTCCGGTACGACTGCCAGCGGTGCGGGCAGAGTCCGACCAGCGGACTGGGGCTCGTGTTCCACGACCACCCCGCAGTCACCAGCTTCTACCACGAGCGGGGGATCGACGTTCGGACGACTCCCATCTGGCGGTTCGTCGCCATGAACACCGACCACGAGCGGGTCCGGAGCCGGGATCCGTTCCGCGCGAGCGTGAGCTACCGGGTCGACGACGACGAACTGACCGTCGTGGTCGACGAGGACCTCCAGGTCGTCGAGGTAGAGCGGACCGCGGGGACCGCCTGAGGACCGTCTCCCCAGGATACAGGGCCCGGACTCCGCTATGGAGCGTGTGCCACCGTCCCACGTCTTCGTCCCGCTGGACGGGTCGCCCCTGGCCGACGAGGCCCTCGCACAGGCCCTGGAGACCTACGACTGCCGGATCACTCCTCCCGCGTTCGGTCTAGCTCCCGTTTGGGGCACGAAACGACCCTGGTCTCGACCGGATCGTAGTCGAGAATGTCGAGTTCCGCCAGTCTGGGGAGGTGAGTGTGGTGGAGGGTCAGCGCCACGCGGTCGACGGTGTCGATGTCCGTACCGATCCCTTCCTTCGCGGCGACCAGGGTCGCCAGGTCCTCCAGGGCTACCGGGGCGGTTCGGCCCGCCAGGATCTCCATCGTCGTCACCCGGCGCTCGGGCGGTGCCATCTCGGCACGCTGGTACTCCGTCAGGTCGACCCTCCCCGCATCAGTCTCCACGGTGTGGTCTTCTGTATCCCTCATCGTTGCGGACTCCCGCTCTCTGCCGTCGAACGACATATGGTCTCACAGGCCAGCATCCCCTAAGAGTGAACGATAACCAATTAGGTTCGAGAAGACGTCCTATCGCGTAGAAAGTATTTGTTAACTAATTTATTTTGAATAAATATTACAGACGTAAATTTCGGACCGGTTCATTGCCTCCGTCGTTGGAGGTTTTAAGTATATCGCGGCACCAAGTACTTGGCATGTCCGGTTCGTTGACAGACGCACTCAGGGAAACCCTCGCGCTCTTCGACGAGTCCGGTGAACCACTGACGACTCCCGAGGCGGCCGACCGCCTGGACCTCGGGCGCAGGAGCACCTACGAACGCCTGGAGCGCCTGGCCGAGTACGGTCGGATCGAGACCAAGAAGGTGGGGGCGAACGCACGCGTCTGGTGGCGGCCGACGGGGTCCGCCGGCGGATCCGGGGTCCACCCCGAACTGAGCGTCCAGTTCCGGTCGCTGGTCGAGGCCGTCGAGGAGTACGCCATCTTCATGCTCGACCCGGATGGTGACGTCGTTAGCTGGAATCCCGGGGCCGAGCGAATCAGGGGCTACGCGGCCGAGGAGATACTCGGGGAACACTTCTCGACGTTCTACACCGAGGCGGACCGCAGGGCCGGCGTCCCCGGGGAGAACCTCGCAGCCGCCGCCGAGGAGGGATCCGTCGAGGACGAGGGCTGGCGGGTCCGGAAGGACGGGTCGCGGTTCCGGGCACACGTCACCCTCACGGCAATCCGGGAGGACGGCGACCTACAGGGGTTCGCGAAGGTCACGCGGGACACGACCGAGCGTCACGAGTTCGAGGAGCGACTCCGCCGGGAGCGTGACCTCGTCGAACGGATACTGGAGACGGCACCGGTCGGGATCGGCGTCCTCTCGACGACCGGCGAGGTACTCAGGACGAACGACCGGGCGGACGAACTGCTGGACGCCGGCGACGACGGGGCCGAAGGCATGGACGCGGAACAACGGGAGATATACGACGCGGACGGAAACCCGGTCCCGCCGGACGAGCGACCGGTCGCCCGGGTCGTCGAGACTGGCGAGCCGGTCTTCGACTGGCAGTGCCAGATCGAGTACGACGACGGGGACCGCCGGTGGCTGTCGGTGAACGCCGTCCCGATGGGGGCGGAGGACGGCGAGATCCGGCGCGTCGTGGTGGCCGGCGAGAACGTCACCCAGCTCACGGAACAGGCGAGGCGGATCGAGCGACAGCGCGACGACCTCGAGGCCGAACTCGCGGCGGTCTTCGACCGGGTCGAGGACGGGTTCTTGGCCCTCGACGGGGAGTGGCGGTTCACCTACGTCAACGAACGGGCCGCGGAGGTATTCCGGCACCCCGAACGGGACCTGGTCGGGCGGCGGATCTGGGCGACGATCCCGGGAGCGGACGACGCCCTGGGGGATCACCTGCGCCGGGCCGTGGAGACAGGGGAGCCGGTCAGTTCCGAGGTGTTCTTCGAACCGCTTGAGCGGTGGCTGGAGGTCAATGTATACCCCTCGGAGTCCGGGGTGTCGGTGTACTTCCGGGACGTCACCGACCGCGAACGGGACCTCGACCGGTACGAGACTATCGTCGAGTCCGTCGACGAGGGGGTCTACGTGGTCGACCGGGACAGGAACCTCACGTGGGTCAACGGCCCCTACGCGGACATGCTCGGCTACTCGCGCGAGGAGCTGATCGGAACGAACGCGTCCGAACTCGTCGCCGACGTATCCGTTATCCGGGAGGCCGAGGCCGTGGAGGAGGAGCACGGTCCGGACAGCGTCCCGAAGATGGAACTCGAACTGGTGGCGTCGGACGGGGAGCGAGTCCCCGTCGAGGTACGGTCGGCCGCTCTCCCCGAGCGGGAGGGATCCGACTGGTTCCGGGTCGGCATCGTCCGCGACATCGGCGAACGCAGGCGCCGCGAACACGAACTCCGGGACGCGAAGTTGCAAGTGGAGGCAGCGACGGAGGCGGCGGACATCGTCACCTGGGAGTGGAACATCCAGGAGGACGAACTCGTCGGCGACCCGTCGATGGCGAGGACGTTCGGGGTCGACCCCGACCTAGCCCGTGACGGGTTGCCGCTGGAACGGTTCGTGTCGGCAATCCACGAGGACGACCGCGACCGGGTGGACCGACTGATCGACGAGGCCGTCGAGTCCTGTGGGGAGTACGAGGCGGAGTACCGCGTCCGGACCCGGGACGACGAGCTCAGGTGGGTGATCGCTCGGGGCCAGGTCGAATGCGACGAGGAGGGGACCGCCCGGACGTTTCCCGGTGCCCTCGTCGACATCACCGACCGCAAGGAGCGCCAGCGGGAACTGGACGAGTCCAGGCGGCGCCTGCGGACCCTCGTCGACAACTTCCCGAACGGCGCCGTCACCCTGGTCGACCGGGACCTCCGGTACGTGACCGTCGGTGGAAAGCTGGTACGGGAACTCGATCGGACTACCGACGAACTGGAGGGGACCCGGGTCCCGGAGAAACTCCCGGAGGAACTCGCCCGCCACCTGCTCCCGAGCTACGAGGCCGCGCTCGAAGGGGAGTGCGTCTCCTTCGAGACCAGTGTTGGCGACCGCGTCTACGATTTCACCGTCCTCCCCGTCCGCGACGACGACGGCGAGGTCGTCGCCGCGATGGGGATGTCCCAGGACGTCACCGAACGCACGGCGTACGAGCGGGAACTGGAGCGCCAGCGCGAGCGTCTGGCGACGCTCAACGACCTCAACGACCTCTTCCGTGAAATCACCGACGCGGCCATCGAGCAGTCCACCAGGGACGAGGTGGAGGAAATCGTCTGTGACCGGCTCGTGGAGGCGGACCCCTACGGGGTCGCGTGGATCGGCGAACTCGATCCAGGGGCGGAGTCGATAGTCCCACGCGTCCAGGCTGGGGCGGAGGGCGACGTCGAGGCACTGGAGCTCCGGACTGACCCGGACGACCCGGTCGACCTGGACCCGGCAGCGAGGGCCGTCCGGACGCGGGAACTCCAGGTGAGCGAGTCCGCCGACCGCTCGCCCCAGTCGAGCATCGCGGGGACGGCCGGCCACAGGTCGGCGGCGTGGGTCCCCATCGTCCACGAGGACACGCTGTACGGCCTGCTCGGCGTCTACGCTGACCGGGCGATGGCGTTCGACGGTGACGAACGCGACGTGATCGCACAACTCGGCGAGGTCGTCGGCCACGCCATCGCCGCCGTCGAGCGCAAGCAGGCACTGCTGAGCGACGAGGTCACCGAGATAGAGTTCACGGCGACGGACGTCCTCGACACGACGGGGATCGACCCCGGGGACGAGGAGGGAGAGATCACCATCGACCGGATGGTCCCCATCGGCGACGGGACGTTCCTCGAGTACGGAACCGTCGACGGGGACGCAGTCCAGGCGCTGGAAACCTACGCGGACCGCAATCCACACTTCGAGGACCTGCGGCTGTTCGACCGCCACGGCGACGGTGCCCGGTTCGAACTCCGGGTGACGGATCCCCCGGTCGCGTCGGTCGTCGCGTCCCACGGCGGGCACGTCCAGCGGGCGACCATCGCGGACGGCGACATCGACATGACCATTCACCTCCCGCCGACCGTCGCCCCCAGGCGGGTCGTCGAGGCCGTCCGGGAGGCCCACCCCTCGGCGGAACTGCTGACCCGCCGACGGGTCACCCGCGAGGACCGGCACGCGAGGATCCACCGGGTCATCGAGGACCTGACCGACCGACAGCGGACCGCCCTGGAGGCGGCACTCTACGCCGGGTTCTTCGAGTGGCCACGGGAGACCACCGGCGAGGAGGTCGCCGGTTCCCTCGGCGTCGCGGCCCCGACCTTCCACCAGCACCTCCGGAAGGCACAGCGGAAGGTGTTCGAGTCGGTGTTCGCGGGTCACGCCGGGTCCTGACCGCCTCCGACGACCTTCGTCCTGTCCCGGGACCGTTACAGTAACGTTACCGTAAACCGTCACCGACCGGGTCGGACTCGGGTGGTATCCGAACATCTCCGGGGCGACGTGGCTACCGGGTCCGGCAGGCCTATGACCCTGGGAGCGTTACCGTCGTGCAATGAGCGTCGAAACCGACTCCGACGCGGACGTCGAACTGGACGAACTCACCTCCCTCGGTCGCGAACTCGGCGAGGCGATCCGCGACCTGGAGGAGTACCGCGTCTTCGAGGAGAAGAGCGAGGCCGTCGAGGCCGACGACGAGGCCCAGGAGAAGATCCAGGCGTTCGAACAGCAGCGCCAGGAGTTCATGCTCGCCCGACAGACCGGCGAGGCCAGCCAGGAGGACATGACGGAACTCCAGCGCGCCCAGCAGGAACTCCACGAGATCCCCGTGATGGCCGAGTTCCTCCGCGCCCGCGAGGAACTCGTCGAGCGCCTGGAGGAGGTCAACCGCGCCATCTCCGACCCCCTGGAGGTCGACTTCGGGAAGGAAGCCGGCGGCTGCTGTCAGGACGAGTAGACTCCCCGCGTCTCTTTTCGGTCGGGGCCCGTCCGCCACGACCGTTCCGGATCCCGGTCGGTTAGCGGACCGCTTCTCGTTCCCCGGAGAGAACCGGTTCGCCGTCGGACCAGTACCGGATCGCGCCGTTCTTGGGCCGCGGCGGCGGACCCGGAGGCATGGACGAGGGTAGCGGCACGAACGGAGGGACAGACGGCGCGGGGGCCGGGGCTCCAACCTCGGGGAACGGTACGGAGCGGCGAACGGCGACGCTGATGGACTCGTACACGGAGATGACAGAAATCCTGCTCCCGAACGACACCAACAACCTCGGTCGCGCCCTCGGGGGCGTCGTCCTCCACTGGATGGACCTCTGTGGTGCGGTCGCGGCCATGCGGTTCTCCCGTCGCCAGTGCGTCACGGCGGCGATGGACCACGTCGACTTCATCAGCCCCATCGACCAGGGGGAGGTCGCCATCGTGGAGGCGTTCGTCTTCGACACCGGGACGACCAGCATCGACGTGACGGTCGACGTCCGGGCCGAGGACCCACGGATCGGGGACGAACGCGAGACGACGACCTCTTACTTCACGTTCGTGGCGCTGGACACCGCGGGAACGCCGACGGAGGTGCCGGAGCTCCGGTGCCCGACCGAGAACCAGCGGAAGCTCCGGGACACCGCCCGCGAGGAGCGCCGGGAACAGCTAGAGGCGGTGGTCGATCGCATGGAACTGGACTGATCTGCGACGCTCCGTCGGGTTCGAACCGCCAGGAACTTTCGCCGTCGGGATCGTAGCGCCGACCATGACGGTCTTCGGAATGCTCCGGATCACGCCCATCACCGACGACGACGTGACCGAGGAAGTCGCGGCGGCGGTCGAGGCCCTGGAGGAGTACGACGTCGCCTACGAGACGAACCCGATGTCGACGGTCGTGGAGGCGGAGGACCTCGACGAACTCCTGGCGGCGGTCGGGGCCGCCCACGAGGCGGTGCCCGGGGACCACGTCAACACGCTCCTGCAGATAGACGACATGCGTACGAAGGACCTGGAGGCCTGCGAGAAGGTGGAAGCGGTCGAGGACGAACTGGGCCGCGAGGCGACGAGCGACCGGTAGCCGTCCACACTGACCTCCAGTCGGTGGTTCGGATCCGTTGGGACAGATCGCGCCCGAACGTCGGCCTCCGGTCCACACCCTCCCCAACCGACTCCCTCCCTCGTTCCAGCGCAAATCGAAGATTTGCTGGCTCCCGGTCCCTCCGGTCCCGGGAACCTCGGTCGGTCGTCCCTCGCGCGTTCCTCGCGCGCCGGGGGGACGTTCGGTCGGGGTAGAAGGACCGTTCCGATCCCTGACCGGTTACTTCTCGGCGACGACCCGGGCCCAGTCCTCGCGCCAGGTGCCGACGTTGCCCCGGAGTTCGTCGTAGGTGAAGTAGAGCGGATCCGGCGGTTCCTCGGCGTACTCCTCGAACACGTCCGGCACGGTGGCGTGGTCGGTCACGGGGAACGAGACGTTGCGTTCGGCGAGTTTCCCCTGGGCGTCCGGGCCGAGCATGAAGTCGACGAACGCGGCGGCCAGGTCGTGGTTCTCGCCCGTCGCGAACTTGCCCATCCCGCTGAGGTTGGTGTAGCCGTTCCCGCCGGGGAACGCCACCTGGTGTTTCTCCAGGTCCTGGTCGTACCGCTTGGCGAACACCCGGTCGTTCGAGTAGGAGGTGACGACCGACGTCTCGCCGCCAGTAAAGGCCTCGTACACCTCGCCCCACGACTGGAGGACGGTCACGTCGTTGTCCAGCAGGTCCCGCCAGTAGTCGAGGTAGCCGTCCGCCCCGAACGTCTTCACCGTCCAGAGCAGGAAGTACAGGCCAGTGTTGTCGGTCTGGGCGTTCTGGACCGTCACCTCGCCCTCGTACTCGGGTTCCGTCAGCGCATCCAGGGTCTCCGGTTCCTCGACCTCGGTACCGTCGTAGACGACACTCGCGTAGCCGGTGAACACCGGGAGCAGTCGGCCGTCCGGGTCGAAGGTGTACTCGTCGCCGACCGCGTCGAGGTTTGACAGGGCCCCCTCGTCGACGGCCTCGAACAGCGGTTCGTCCGTCTCGCGGTCGATCCGGACGAGTTCGGGGACCTTCAGCCCCACGTAGGCGTCCGCGTCGAGGCCCGCCGCGGCGTTCCGGCGCTGGATGTAGTAGTTGATCCCGCTCTCGGGCGTCGCCCACTCCAGGCTGACGCCGGGGTGGCGGCGCTCGAACTCCTCTTTGATCCACGGGCCAGGACTGGTCGAGGGGGCGTCGACGAACGAGTCGTACGTCGCCACGGTCAGGGTTCCCTCCAGCGACTCTGCCGTCGTCCCGGTGACGGTGCCGTCCCCGTCCGTGGTGGTTCCGCCGCCGTTCCCGTCTTCGGTCGTCCCGCCATCGTCGCCGTCCGTCCCCGACAGACACCCCGCGAGGCCGAGGCCGGCGAGGGCGGCCGTCGTCGCGAGGAAGTCTCTGCGTTCCATAACTGGGTGGTATTTCCGCGTGGTGAAAAGGCTCTCGCTTCGGGGATCGACGAGGTGACGCCGCTCACTCGGTCGGCGGGAGTTCGACCGTGGACGAAAGCGGGGGATCCGTCACCGCCGGGGGATCGAACGAGAGCAGTCCGAGCGCCGACAGCGTCCGGAGCGAGTACAGCGTCGGCGCGGCCGCGAACCGGTCAGCGGCCGCCTCGGGAATCGCGCCGTACCAGCCCAGCGGGTAGTTTCCCCACTCCTCCCACCGGGATCGCGGGACGGACTGGGCCCCGAGCCAGTCGTCGAAGTCGCCGGTGGCGGCCCGCACGGGGTCGGTCCGCTGGGTCCGTCGAACCTGGTCGAACGGCGTCCAGTCCGCGTCGGTGCGCTCCGCCTCCTCGTGGTCGACCCCCGCCACAGCCGCGTACTTCCGGGTCGCGAACTCGGTCTGGAGTGCCTTCCCCCGCCGGTGGTCCAGCGGGACCGACGCCCAGAACGCGACGTACTCCGGGTCCCAGAGCGGGAGCCACCACTCCAGGTCGAACCAGTCGTAGACCCGGGCGTCGCTGTTCGTGAACGTCGCCATCCGGGTCGTCCACTCCCACCCCTCGTAGGCCGCGGCGGCCTCCGGGCCCGACGCCACCGGCCCGAGGTCGGCGTCCGCCGCGATCCGATCCGCGAAGTCCGACCGGAAGGCGGGGTCGTCCCACTCCCAGAGCGAGTAGTGCCGGTCGAGGACGTACTCGACCACGTCCTCCCGGTCCGGGGTCCCGTCGGTCCACGCCGCGGGCACCCGTTCGCTCGGCGTGGCGACTGTGTGGCCCGGCAGGACCAGGGCGTCCCGTGGAAGCCGCCCGTCGGCCAGCAGTTCGCGGACCGCCGGCCACTCCGCGAGGAAGGGCAGCGAGTCGTAGTCGAACGCGAACGACGAGTAGGCACGCCTGTCCGCCGAGTGGTACCAGTCGTGCCAGCGGTCGGTCGAGTACTCGACGGCCTCGAACCGGATCCCCAGGGCGTCGGCCACGTCTCGCGCCACCTCCACGTCGGCGTGGCCGTGGACGCCGAAGCTGAACGCGACCACCTCGACCCCGCGCTCGACGAGCATCGTCGCGACGAGCCTGGAGTCCACCCCGCCGCTCAGCGGGACCGCGACCGGTCGGCCGCCGGCGAGCGATTCGGCGCGGTCGAAGACCCGTCCGAGCACGTCTCCCATCCGGTCCAGCAGGTCCTCGCGGTCGCCGTCACTCCTATTCGTCGGGCGGTACCTGGCGTAGCGCCGCCGCTCGAACCCGGCCGGATCCTCCCGCGGAACCCGCACCGCCTCGCCCGCCCGGACCGACCGCACCGCCGGCAGGAGCGTCTCCCCGCGGGTCACGTACCGCGTCAGCGCGAACTCGCTCGCGGCGACCGGGTCGAACTCTTCCGTGGCGAGTCCCGGGAACCCGGAGACGCAGTCCCCGACCCGGAGCGGATCCTCGCTCGTGAAGTACAGCGGAATACTCCCCGCGTGGTCGCAGGCGAGGACCACCGCGTCCCCGACGTCGACGACCGCGGCGAAGAAGCCACCCAGGCGGTCGGCGGTCTCGGCGACCTCCCGGAGGGATCCGAGGCCCTCGAAGACCGACCTCAGGTCGGCCTCGCGGTCCCGTCCGTCGAACGCCCGTCCACGGACAGCCACGCCGGATCCGGCAGTCCACCCCGGTCCGACGAGCGTGGCCTCCTCCATGTCGGCAGGGAAGCCCGGCCGCTGGAAAAGGGATCGGTCCGGTCGAGCGGGTCCGCTGGGAAGGATCCCCCCGCCCGTCACCGCGCCCCGATGTGGCGTTCGAGGAGGGCGACGTTGCGCTCGTTGGCCTTCCAGAAGAGGTCGAAGACGGTCCCGACGACGGGGAGCAGTCCCCCGAGGACGTCGATGGCGATGTTCAGGGCCATCGTGGCGAGGACCCGCTTGGGGACGCCGAGCAACACTGCCTCGACGAGCACGTACGCCGAGATGGCGGCCGCGACGGCGTCACCGCCGATCGGCAACACGCTGATCACGGGGTCCAGGCCGAAGTGTCGTTTCGTGCCGGGGATCCGGAAGGCCTCGTCCATCAGGTTGCTTACCCACCTGACGCGGCGGAGGGCGCCGCGTTCGCGGTCCGTCGGAGTCTCGACCGCGATCTCGGAGGCCCGGTCCGGTCCGTCTGGGTCGTCCGTCATACCCCATATTGTGGGCCGCGGTATAATATGTCCTTGGGGAAGGTCGGAAGATAGACAAGACGGCCGGGAGACTGCGGGAGTCCACGAAACCGGGGATGGATCGACTCTCGAAGCCGGATCCCCGCCCCTCGACTCACCGGAACACGACCCGTTCCTCGCCGGGGTCGATCCGAACCCGGCCGCCGATCGGTACCGGGACGGTGGGGTAGGTGTGCCCGAAGTCGAGGTCCAGGACTACGGGTGCGTCCGGGTTGTACTCGGCGAACGCCTCGACGAAAACCTCGCGCTGTCGCTCCCGGTACTCCCGGCGCTCCTCCGCTGGCGGGTTCTCCTTGTACGAGCGAGTGACCGCCCGCCCGACGAGGACGCCGTCGAACGCCTCCAGGACCCCCCGTTCGCCAAGTGCCCGGAGCTGTCCGGCGATATGGCCCGGATCGGGCCGTCCCTCGCTGGTCTCGATGGCCAGTACCGTCCCCGCCAGTCTGTCGCGGTCGGGGACGTACCTGTCGAGGAGGAACCACTCGTCGACGATTCCCCAGCACCCGCCCCAGACCCGCCCCTCGACGGCCCGGTCCGACCCCTCGAAGCGCCACCCCGGGTTGGGTTCGGTCTCGCGGGGCGTCTCCAGTACCTCGGGGCCCTCGGCCCACCGGTTCGGTTCGTCGGTGAACCGCTCGGCGGGACGGACCTCGCCGAGCGAGTCCGAGAACAGTGCCCGTTCGAGGTACTCGACGGTGTAGGGGAACATCTCCCCGTGCATCGCGTACTCGGTCAGCAGGGACCCGCCGTAGAACGAGACGATCCCGAGGTTCCAGAGGTACAGCGCCAGGGCGGTGTTGTCGCTCCACCCGTAGAACCGGGTCGGGTTCTCCCGCAACACCTCGGGGTCGAGGTGCGCTACGATCCGCACCTGGTCGTTGCCGCCGATGGTCGCGACGACGCCACCGATGTCGGGGTCTCGGAAGGCGTCCATCACGTCCTCGGCCCTCGCCTCGGGGTTGTCGTAGAGCCAGTCGCTCCCCGTCCGGGCGGTGGGATACTCGACCGGTTCGAGGTCGAACACCTCCCGGAGCCGTTCCAGTCCGAGTTCGTGGACGTACGGGAACTCCTCGTAGAGGTTCGACGCCGGCGCGACAACGGCCACCCTGTCGCCCCGTTCCAGCGCCGGGGGCACCACGAACTCGTCGTTCGGATCGGCGGTCATACGGGACGGTTCCGGTCCCCTGGCCCTAAGCGCTCGGGGGACGTGTGAGTGCAACACACGACAGTTGATAACATTTGACAATGCTCTGAATTTTGCCGGCACGCTTTTTAATTCAGGTTACGAGGACTGGTCCATGTCCAGGGACATCCGGGTCCTGCACGTCGACGACGACCCGGGACTGGTGACGCTCGTCGCCAACTACCTGGAGCGAGAGCGGGGAGGGATGACGGTGGCCACGGAGACGGACCCGACGGCGGTCCCCGACCGGGTCCGGGAGGAGCGGGTCGACTGCGTGGTCAGCGACTACCAGATGCCACGGATGGACGGCGTGGCGCTCCTCGAACGGGTCCGCGAGGAGTACCCGGACCTCCCGTTCGTCCTGTTCACGGGCCGGGGATCCGAGGGGGTCGCGAGCAGTGCCATCTCCGCCGGGGTGACCGACTACATCCAGAAGGGGGGCACCGAGACCTACGAGTTGCTCGCCAACAGGATAGAGAAGGCGGTCGACCGTCGGCGCGCACACCGCGAAGTAGAGCGGGTACGGGCGGGATTCCGGCAGGTCGCCGACGCGGCCGACGACCCGGTATTCACCGTCGACGGGGACGGGACCGTGGTCTACGCCAACGAGAGCATGGAGCGGGTGGTCGGTCGCGCGCCGGAGGAACTCGTGGGTCGGCCGGTGTCGGACCTCGTCGAGGAGGTGCCCGCCACCGACGGGGGTCCCGAGTTCCACGCCGAGCCGACTGACGACTGGCGCTCCGTCTCGGGCCGTGTCCGTCACGCCGACGGCCACCTCGTCCCCGTCCGGGCCTCCTACACCACCATCGACCTCGACGACCGCCGCATCTACTCGGGGATCCTCCGCGAGTGCGAGGAGTAGTCCGGCGGGGATCCGCGTCCACGCCGCCCGCGTGCGAACCCTTATCGGCTGGGCGACACAAGTCCCGGGTACCGATGAGCCTCGACGTCGACCCGCCGGACCCGCCGACACTGGCGGCCCGGGACCCGAACGAGTACGAGGACGCCACCGTGGCGGCCGACGCGGACTACCGCCGCGGGGAAATCGAGGAGTTCCTCGCCGCCGGCGCCTGGGGGGCGGCCTTCCGGGAGTGGGCCGCCGGGACCGACGTCACCGCCGAGCAGTTCCGCATCGCCACGGAACTGGGCCTGTTCGCCGACTTCGACTTCTTCTGGGACGACTTCGCGGACAGGGTGGGCTACCACGCCCCCGGGATCCCCGAGGACTGGCGGGAGCGCGACTACCACCCCGACGTCGACTCGTGGGAGACCGTCTCCGCCATCAACGCCGGACTCACGGAGTTCGGACAACTGGTCTGTGAGATTCTCAAGGCGGAGTACATCGACTGGGAGGCCGACTACGAACCGCCCGAGGACCTCCCGGACTTCTGATCCAGGGAGGTGATCAAGTACGGATGACGACGGACGGTATCGGCACGGTACTGCTCGCGGGCGCGACCGGCGGGACCGGCAAGCGCGCACTGGACGCCCTCCTCGCGGTGGGCTACGAGGTCCGGTGTGTCACCCGTTCGGAGTCGGCGGTCGAGCGACTCCACCGCCGGGGTGCAGACGGCGTCGTGGTCGGGGACCTGCTGGACCCGGCGACTGCGGTGCGGGCCGTCGAGGGCTGTGACGCCGTTCTCTCCTGTGTCGGCACCTCGCCGACCCGCCTGGCCCGCCACCGGATGCCCTGGACGGACCCAGGACCCCTCGTCGACGGCGAGGGCAACCGGAACCTGGTTGCCGCCGCGGCGGCCGGCGATCCCTGGGCGTTCGTGATGCAGTCGGCCCTCGGGACCGGCGGGGACCGCGGGTCGTGGATGGCGCACCTGTTTCGGCTGACGGTCGGCCCGACGCTCCGGGCGAAGGCGACGGCGGAGGAGGCGCTCCGGGCGTCGGGCCTTCGGCACACTGTCCTCAGGCCCGGCGCGTTGACGGACCTGTTCGGGGTCGGTCCGCTCCTGGGGGCACCGGCCGGCACCGGACTGTGGGGGATCGTTCCCCGCCGGGACGTGGCACGGGTGATGGTGGGCACCCTCGTCGAACCCGAGGCGGCGAACGAGACGATCGAGGTGGTGCGGAATCCCTTCCAGGGGAGCGGGGGATCGATTCAGGTCGCCGACTGGGGGCCGACCGTCCCCTAACGTCGCTTCCGCGCCACGAGTTTGAACGTCTCGGGGCGGTCCTCGGCCTCCACGACCTCGAAGCCCGCGTCGCGGTGGTGCCCCATGGCGTCGGTCAGGGAGTAACGCTGTTCGGTCGGCGGCCCCTCCTCGCCTGATCCCTCGCTCGTCCAGTCGACGGTGACCAGGACGCCGCCGTCCCTGAGGACACGCGAGAGTTCGTCCAGAGCGCCGTCGCCGGCGAACTCGTGGTAGGTCATCGTCGAGAACGCGCGGTCTAGTTCGCCGTCGTCGAAGGGCAGGTCCCCCACCTCGGCGGTCACGAGGTCCACGGTCTCCGGGACGCCGTGGTCGCGGTACAGGTCGTGCATCGCCTCCTGAACGTCGACGGCGTACACCGTCCCGACGGCGGGAGCCACGTCGTCGGTATAGAAGCCCGTACCGCTGCCCAGGTCCGCGACCGTCGCGGCCGGGTCCGGCGAGATGGCCGCGAGCAACTCCTCGCGCGAGCAGTAGCGGTACCGCTCGGGGTCCCGGAGCGCCTCGGCCCGCTCTATCGGGTACGTGTGAAAGCCCATGTCGGACCGACACTCCCGCCCGACAAAAACCCCACCGAAGATCGGCGCTAGACCGTCGCCTGGCCGTAGGTCGCTTCGAGGTAGTCCCGGACCGCCACCGCGGTCCCCGTGCGGTAGGTCCAGAAGCCGCTGTAGGTCCCGCGCTGGCGTTCCTCGGCGACCAGCGCGCCGGCAGTCGAGGGTTCCTCACCGTCGGTGAACACGACGAACCAGGACCGCTCGATTTCGTCGACCGCGTCGTCGTGGACGACGAACCGGTCGCGGTCGACCTCGGCGTCGGGGCGGCCGTAGAGGTGGACCTCGACGCCACCCTCGGCGATCCTGTCGTAGATCCGCTTCGTGTCCGGGTCCGAGGTGAGGCGGGAGAGATCCTGGAACCCGGCGTGGACGGTGCCGGTCCCGGCGTTCCAGGCCATCGCCTCGATCAGTCGACTGGTCCGGACGAGGTGTCGCCGCCAGGACTTCCGGGTAGCGAACGCCTCCTGGCGTGCCAGCACCATCAGTTCCGTCTCGGTCGCGCCCTCCAGGTGCTCCTCGCCGACCCCCTCGACGGCGATGGTGCTCGCCAGGTCCTCGACGGTAGCCGAGGCGAGGTGCTGGTCTCCCTGGTGGAGCAGCGCCACGTTCCGTGGCGTCTCGCTCGACAGCGAGGCCTCCGTGACGGTGACGTTGAGTCGCTCGAAGTACGCCCGGAGGTCCGACAGCGTGTCCCGGTCGCCGTCGAAGTTACAGAGCGTCAGGGTTCGCCCCGCGTCCGCCACTGCGTCGATGGCACTCGACAGGGAGTCGATCCCGGAAGCCAGGGGAGTCTCGCTGGGAGACGCGCCGTCCCTCGCAGTAGTCTGCCGACCGTCTGTGTTCGCCGTCGATTCGCCCGGGGTCGATCCCTCGCCGGAAGTGGGTTCCTCCTCGTACGGGACCCACCCCTCGGCCGTCGCGTAGGGTCCGATCGCGCGGGTCCCGACTTTGCCCTCCTGCTCACGGAACTCGATCACACCGTCGAACAGGCCCTTCAGCCGTTCCGCCTCCTCGTCCATCCCGGCGTCGGAGTGGCCGACGACGAACCCGAGACCGCCAAGGCTGGCGATCCGGCCGGTCAGCACCTGGAGGAACTTGAACACTTGCTCGGCGTCGCGGTAGACGAAGAACGGCGTCAGCGAGTCGACGAGCACCCGGTACCGGGACACCCCCTGGTGGTGCAACCGTTCGAGGTGCCGGTTGAACTCCACGCCGACGCCCGTCAGGTCCGCCGGCGACGAGACGTACGCGACCACGTCGTCGCCGTCCCGTCCCGCCCCCGAGGACTCGGTGATGCAGTCGACGACGCCGACAGGGGCGCCCTCGCCCATCCCCGCGGCCTCTCTGAGCCTCCCGTCGGTCGCGAGCGCCGCCCGGGCGTCCGACTCGGTGGTGACGAGGATGGCTCCCTCGCCACGCTCGACGCCGTCGCCCAGGATCCGTGAGAGCGCGCGGGACTTGCCGGTCATCGTGGGGCCGGTACACAGGAAGTTCGATCCCGGGTCAACGTCGTCGATCGGTAACGGCCCCGGGGTGGAGTACGTCGCGGCGTCGCCCCGGGTCCGGCCCTGCTGGCCGTCCCGACCGGACGCGTCCGCGTGCCGCTCTGCAGTCATCGCGTAGAAAAGGGGGCCAGAGACTAATAGGGGTTCCGGTGGTCCGAAAGAAGCACGAAATTACGAGTAAGAACGCATTACTGGCCCGACCCGGGCTATTCGATCGTGGAGATCGGTCCGGGGGTGCGGGTCAGTGGAGGTCGGTCCGGGGTCGGGTCAGTGGAGTTCAGTCCAGGTGTTGACCGTCGAACTCTTCCAGGAACGACGGCCAGTCGCGCCACTCGACGTCCGCCGCGTCCTCGATGTTGCGCCCGACCTCGACCCCGACCCCGCCGCCGGGGATCGGTTCGTCCCCGCCGCCCGGCCCGGCTCGCTTCGCGACCCGGTCGAGAACACGCTGGCCGTTCACCCAGGCACCGGGAACGAGGGTGTCGAACTCGACCGTCAGGCGGCGGCCGGCCCGCGGGAGGTCCAGATCCGCGTCTTGCGGTCGACTACCTCGTCGGGAGCGACGTAGTAGAACGCGTCCTGGCCGTAGAGGTCCACACCGTGGTCCCGGGTGAATGGGATCCATCCCTCCTCCAGCGCCCGTCGGAGTTCCCGCCTCGGGGCGGGGTAGGCGCTGTTCAGGATCCCGTGCATGTGGAGGGTCTGACCCTCTCCCAGCGGTCCCCTGGCAACCAGTCCCACCGAGTAGCCTCCGTCCCGGAGTTCGTGGAGGACCGCCAGCCCCTGGATCCCCGCACCGACGACCAGGACGTCGAGGGTCACGCTCACGGGCGAGTCCCCCGAAGTTTCGGCGGTGGGATCCTCGCTCCCTTGGTTCGATCCATCGGTTCCGCTTCGGTCCCGGGTTCCGGGGTCGGTGTCTTCGTATTGGTCCCCTGTCGTCATGTGGATGGGGAAGCCCTGATGGGGCCCAGGGCCTCGGTCGTCATGTGATTGGTGGGGAAGCCCCGGTGTGGGAACCGGTCCCCTCTTACCGGGGGCCGGGCGGGCGGCGCCGACCCGGGGTCCCCGTCGGCGGTCGACAATACGCGTCTGCGCTCGGGGCCGATCACTCGATCCGGTGGGCGCTCGGGGGCGATCACTCGACGTCCGGTGGGCGCTCGCGGGCGGTCACGCGAAGTGTGGCACGACCTCGTCGCCGAGGCGCTCGATGCACTCGACCATCTCGTCGGTCGGGGTCCCCGGGTGGTAGGTCCGGAAGACGAAGTGGGTGTTCTCGCCCAGGGCCTCCTCGTAGGGTTCGAGCCCCTCGATCACCTGTTCGGGGGTGCCGAAGATGGCCTGCTCTCTGAGTTCCTCGCGCTCCTCCTCGGAGAGTTCATCGACGGGCTCCCCCCCGAATATCTCCTGGTACCGGCGCTGGAGCCAGAGGTAGCCGTCCCGCATGGTCTCCCAGGCGTCCTCGCGGGACTCCCCGACGAACCCGTGCTGGATGACGTAGGTGGTGAACTCGCCGTCGAGCCCTTCTTCCTCGCGCACCTCGTGGATGTCGTCGTGGCGGAGCTTCACGCCCCCGACCGACAGCGAGGAGGGGGCACACCAGGCGTCGGCCTCCCGGGCCGCCCGCCGGACCGCCGGCTTCGCCCCGCCCCCGAACATCACGGGGATCTCGCCCTCGGGTTTGGGCGTGACCGACACCTCCTGGTCGGGGCCGACGGCGTGGAACTCGGCGTCGTACTCGACCGGCCCGTCCGACCAGGCCTCCCGGAGGACGCGCACGGTGTCGACCATCCGCTCGACCCGTTCGTCCCGCGGGACCCCGAACGCGTCGAACTCCCGGGGGTTCGACCCTATCGCGAGGCCCAGGGTGAGCCGTCCGTCCGAGAGCAGGTCCACCGTCGCGGCGTCCTCGGCCAGGCGCACGGGGTCGTACAGCGGGGCCAGCGCGATGCAGGTGCCGATCTCGATCCCCGAGGTCTCGGCGGCGAGCGCACCCAGCGACGGCATCGTCGCCGAGAGGTACCCGTCCTCCTGGAAGTGGTGTTCGGACACCCAGGCGCTCGCCAGCCCCGCGTCGTCGATGGCCCGGCCCAGTCGGAGCATGTCGTCGTAAATCTCCGCGTAGGACCGGTCGTCGTCCGGGCGGCGCTGGCAGGTGAACAGGCCGGTTCCGATCTCCATGTCGGGCCTGTCGGGCGGCGGGTTTAACGGTCTGTCGGGGTGGGACGGCCCCGGGTACCGTCGCTAGCGACCGTGTTGACGACGGCCGTCGAGATGACCAGGGTTCGGCACGTCCCCGACCGCCCGCCCGTCATGGCAACGGTCTTGTCACGGGGACGACTACCGGCAGGGGATGCGATCGTTCCCCCCGGTGCCACCGATCGACGATGCTCCCGACTCGCTGCTCTCCGGCGGGCACCTGTGGATCCAGGAGGAACTCGACGCCGGTCCGCTCCGGTTCCGCCTCCGACCTGACGGCCGGATCCGGTTCGGCGACCGAGACCGGACCTTCGACGACGGGGTCCCGCCGGCGTACCGCGCGGCCGCGAGCCACGTCCGGAAGCGCCTCGACCGGGAGGCTCTCCGCGCGGCCGTCGGGGATCCTTCGTCGGTGGTGTTCTTCGGGGGGAGCCTCCACCTCCGACGGGTCGAATACGACTTCGATCGGGTGCCTCCCTTCCTGGGGTTCGACGTGTGGGACGGGGACAGGGGGGAGTTCCTGCCGCCCGACGCGGTCGAACGGGTCTACCGGCGACTGGACCTCCGGGCGGTCGACGCGTTCCAGAAGGAGGTCCGGGCGGTCGACTTCGACCCCGACCGCTACGAGTTTCCCGGATCGGAGTGGTACGACGGCCCACCACTGGGGGTCGTCGTCCGGGACAAGACCGGGAACCGTACCGCCATCCCCAACCCGGCGCTGTCAGGGATCGAACCCCCGGAGCCCATCGAAGGCGACGCCGACGCTGTCGTCGATCGAACCGTCACCGAGGACCGGATCCGTCGGGCCGTCGAGGACGTCGAGGCCCGCGGCGACACGGTTTCTGTCCCGGCAGTCGTCGACCGGACCGTCGCGACTGTCCTCCGGGAGGACCACGCACGGATCGCCGGCGGCGACCGGACGCCCGACCGGGGGGAACTACGGGCGGCCGCGGCCGAGCGGGTCCGTCGCCACCTCGACGGCGACTGACGGCCCCCTTACGTGTTCTCGAACCGCCGATCGTGGGGGCTCACGCGCCGCCGTGAACCCGCGTCATACAGGTGTTAGGCACCTGACCGATCCGCCCATTTATTTTCTCTCGGACCCTGAACGTACCCATGCGTTCCCCGACTCTGATCGCTCCTCCAGGGGGGTGGACGTCGTCGGGGCCGCACGCCCCCGACGGCCCGGACCGCGAGACGACCCCGCCCGCCGGTCCGGCCGCCCCCGAGTCCCGCGTCACGAACGGTGGCGACCGTCCCGGGGGGTCGCCAGTACCCTGCCCCGCCACTGGAGGTCCCCGCCGATGAGCGTCGTCACCGCCCTCCGGAGTCTCCGCTCGGCAGCCAGGAAGGCGGTCGCCCGCATCCGTCGACACCTCCCCGGCAAACTGGGACGGCGCCGGTGGTCCGGCGGCCGAGACGTCCCCGACGAGAACTCCGGCGAACTGACCCGCCGACCCCCGGCCACGCCGGGGTCGCTGACCCGCCAGTCGGCGATGCGACGGTCCTCGACGGCCCTGGAGGACCCCGCCCGGTTCGGCGACCCCGACGACCACGGCGACGGCGAGACCGATCGGGGGAACCGACCGGGTCGCCTCGCGGCCGACCCCGACCCCCTGAACGGTCTCGCCCCACGAGACAGACCCCTCTCGGAACCCGCCGACGACGACCCCAACGACACCAAGACGGAGGGCGATCGACGCGGGGACGGCCGGGTCCGGATCGCCGACCCAGGCGACTCCGACGCGTACGTCGAGTCGGACGTTTCGGTCGCCCTCGACCACCTTCGCTGAGGACGGATCCCCCTCGCTCGTCGGACCGGAGCGTTCGGTTCAGTCGTCGTTCGGCCGGTAGTTCGGCGCCTCGTCGGTGATGACGACGTCGTGGGGGTGGCCCTCTCGCTGGCCCGCCGAGGAGACCCGGACGAACTCCGCCTCGCGCTTGAACTCCTCGATGCTCTCGGCGCCCACGTAGCCCATGCCCGACTGGACGCCGCCGACCAGTTGCGTGAGTTCCGACGCGAGGCTCCCCTTGTACGGGGTCGCGGCCTCGACGCCCTCCGGGACGTACTCCTCCTCGTCCTCGGGCGTCTCCTTGAGGTAGCGGTTCTCGTCGTCGCCCTGCATCATCGCCCCGACCGACCCCATCCCGCGGTACTGCTTGTACTTCTTGCCGTTCATCGTGACGACCCGGCCCGGGGCCTCGTCGGTCCCCGCGAAGTACGACCCGAGCATCACCGCGTCGGCGCCCGCGGCGATGGCCTTCGCGGCGTCCCCCGAGTACCGGATCCCCCCGTCCGCGATGACGGGCACGTCGTGACGGCTCGCGACGTCCGCCACCTCGGCCACCGCGCTGACCTGGGGCATGCCCGCCCCGGTCACGACCCGCGTGGTACAGATGGACCCGGGACCGATCCCCACCTTGATGCCGTCGGCGAAGCCCACCAGTTCCTCGGCGGCCTCGCGGGTCCCGACGTTGCCGACGACGACGTCGGCGTCGACGCTCGCCCGGATGTCGCGCGCCGACTCGACCACGTTGCGGTTGTGGGCGTGGGCGCAGTCGATGAACAGGACGTCCGCCCCGGCCTCGTCGGCGGCCGCGGCCCGGTCGGTCTCGAACGGCCCGACGGCGACCCCGACCCGGAGACGCCCGTCGGCGTCCCGTGCGGCGTTCTCGTGTTCGCGGCGCTGGAGGATACCCCCCATGGTCACCAGGCCCGTTAGCACCCCGTCCGCGTCGACGATGGGGACCCGCTCTATCTTGTGCTCGTACATCAGTTCCAGGGCCTCGCGGGGGGTGACGCCCTCGTCGGCCGTGATGACCTCCTCGGTCATCGCCTCGCGCACCTCGTCGCGGTCCCCGACCTCCAGGTACGGGCGGATGTCCGTGCCCGAGATAATGCCCAGCACTCGCCCATCGTCGTCGACGACCGGCGCCCCGTTGACGCCCTCCTCGGCCATCATCTCGTCGACGTCCTCGACGGTCTGGTCCGGCGACGCGGTGACGACGTCCCTGATGATCAGTTCGTCGGCCCGCTTGACTCGTTCCACCTGTTCGACCATCTCGGGAACGTCCATGTTCCGGTGGAGGACCCCCATGCCCCCGTTGCGGGCCATCGCGGCCGCGAGTTCGCTCTCGGTGACGGTGTCCATCGCCGCCGAGAGGACCGGGACGGGCAGTTCCACGCCAGTCGTCACCCGCGAGGAGACGTCCGCCTCGTCGGGTTCGACGGTGCTCTCGCTGGGGCGCAGGAGCACGTCGTCGAAGGTGAGCGCCTCGGGTACCCGTAGCTTCTCGGTGTAGGGCTCTCGCTCGGGAACGTCGTTCGCCATGTAAACGGTCCCGGCCCGGTGGACAAAAACGTTCCGAGAGGCCAGCGGGCGTCGACCCGGTCGGTCCGAACCCGGGGACGGCAACGATTTGGTCGGCGAGGACCGAGAGGCGGCACCGATTCCGTCGGTCCGGATCCGTCCAGCGGAGGACCCGACCGGGAACCGCGATCCCGTCCCGAACACCGTCTCTCGGGACGAAACGCCGACCTCGTTCGGAGCCCGTTCCTGGACGCGGAACGCCGACCTTATTCGGACCCCGTCCCGAGGGCGAGACATGGACGACCGGATCCCGCCCCTGGCCGGTGCGGTCGGTGCGGCGTCGCTCGTCCTCGGGGTCCTCGCCCCCTACTTCGTGCTGTCCGCCCCCGAGGCGTCGGGACTGTCGACCTACTACGGGTACGGCCTGGTCGGACCGCTGGGGATCGCGGTCCTCACTGTGTTCCTGCTGGTGGCGTTCCTCGCCGGCGTGGGGGAGCGAACCGGCCCCGGAACGATCGCCGGCACGACGCTCGTCCTGGGCGTCGTGGTCCTCGCGCTTACCCTCCAGTGGGCGCTGGCTGTCGACCCGGTGGTCGTCCAGTCCATCGGGGAGGGGGTCTGGCTGGACGACCACCGGTGGGTGCTGGTCGGCCTCGCGGCGTCGATGCCCGCGGCCGCCGCCGGCTACGCCCGGTCACTGGGGCTGGTGTAAACACGGTCGACACTGGTCCGGGCGTCGACGTGACTCGACCGATCCTGGAGGAGCGACGGCGACACCGGCGCTGACGGATCGACGACCGCTCCAATGCCGACACCGACGGATCGACGACCGCTCCGATGTCGACACCGACGGATCGACGACCGCTCCGATGCCGACACCGACGGACGGAAGGGGCCGGGGACACTAGGTTCGCCCAGCAATGATCACCCTCGCCTCGGACTTCGGGAGCCCGTACCCCGCGGCGATGAAGGCCGTCGCCCTGCGGGAGACCGACGCCCAACTGGTCGACGTCGCCCACGACCTGCCCCGCCAGGACGTGCGCGCGGCCGCCTTCTGGCTGACCGAGGTGCTGCCGTGGTTCCCGCCGGCCGTTCACCTCGCCGTGATCGATCCGGGCGTGGGGACCGACCGGAACGCCCTCGCACTCCGGGCGGGCCGGCACGCACTCGTGGGGCCGGACAACGGCGTCCTCGCGCCCGTCGCGCGGGCCATCGCCCGGCAACACGCCTACGAGTCCGGCGAAGCGGGGGGCGACCCCGCCGACCGGGTCGACGCCTTCCGGATCGGCGACGCCGACGCCGCCTCCTCCACCTTCCACGGCCGGGACGTGTTCGCCCCCGCAGCGGGGCGGATCCACGAGGTCGGCCTCGGGGGGATGGACGAGATGGAACGGCTCACCCCGGTCGAGGACTACGCCGACCTGCGGCTTCCCGACCCCGAACTCCGCGAGGACGGTGCCCGGGGCGAGGTCCTCGTCGTCGACGGCTTCGGCAACGTCATCACGAACGTCCCCGGCGAGGCCCTCGACGGCGTCGACGCGGTCCGGGTCGCCGGGGGATCGACGGACGGGGACCGGATCCCCGTCGTCGAGACCTTCGCCCGCGTCGAACCGGGCGAGCGCCTGGCGACGGTCGGGTCCCACGGCAACGTCGAACTCGACGTCAACCGCGGGCGAGGGGACGAGGCGTTCGGCCTGGAGTCGGGCGACGCCGTCGAGTTGCGCTGGTAGCGTCCGGACGACGGTTTTCGACCGGGCCGGGCAACTTTTTTCAATCCGCTGGAGCTACGAAAGGACGACGATGCTGCTCGACGTCGAGGCGGCCTCCACGTCGCTGGCCGCCGATCTGTTCCTGACGTTCGTCATCGGTGGGACGGTCTTTCTCATCGTCGTCGCCCGACTGGCGTGGGTGTCCGGTGACGGCCGGGACTGGAGGCAGTGGACGGCGAGAGTGGCGGTCCTGTCGTGGCTGATCGGTGCTGGCCTCTGGTTCGACGCCGAACGTCCCGGGGGACTGTGGCCAAACGACGCGTTGCTGGCCGAGGCCGGCGCGGTCTGTTTCGGTGTCGGCGTCGTCCTCGCCGCGGGACTCTCCCTCGGGTGGACGCTAGACCACGACGGGACCGACTGGTCGGTGGTCGCACTCGGGGGGACGGGCCTCGCCGGGTTCGAGGTCCTGGTCGTCCTGTCGGGGCCGCTTCCCGGAGTGACCGTGAACCTCGGCCTGGCACTCGCCGTCGCCGCCGTGGCGTCCCTCGCCGGGATGACCCGTCCATCCGCACTCGACGGCGCGCGCCACGGGACCCTCGTCGCCGGCGGAGCGACGCTGATACACCTGTGGCGAGTGGCCTACGAGTTCGGGACCCCGCTCGACGGGACAGGGTTCGTCTTCACGGTCGGCGTCCTCGTCCCGGCGGCCGCCTGCTCCGCCGGCGCGGTCGGCGGGGCCCTCGGCGGTGCGGCGGGGGCGCGTCGCCGGACCTTGCCCTCACGTGCCTGACTTCGCGCGCTCACCCCGTGGGACCGATCCCGCTGTTCCCGTTACTGGGATCGGTTCACGATCGCACCGGTAGCGACACGGGGGGTCCCGCGACTACTCCTTCGCAAAATAAAAGTCGTGAGTTGTTACCGGCCGCTTAGCTGGCGGCGATCACGTCGTCGATGCGGACGATCATCGTCGCGGCCTCGGTGGCCGAGCCGACGGCCTCCTTCTTGACGGCGGCGGGGTCGACGACGCCGTACTCGATGGGGTCGGCGACCTCGCTCTCGCCGTCGTGGGCGACGAGGCCCGCGCGGCCCGACTCCTCGTGGGCGGCCCGCAGGTCGACCAGCGCGTCGATGGGGTCCCAGCCGGCGTTCTCGGCGAGCGTCCGGGGGATCACGTCGACGGCGTCGGCGAAGGCCTTGACCGCGAGCTGCTTGCGGCCCTCGATGCCGTCGGCCTCCGAGCGAACGTGGTCCGCGATGGCGATCTCCGCGGCGCCGGCACCGCCGACGACCTGCCCGGTCTCGATGGCGGTCGTGGTGACGTCCAGGGCGTCCGCGAGGGCGCGCTCCAGTTCGTCGACGACGTGTGCGGTGCCGCCGCGGACGAACACGGTGACGGACTCGGCGGCCGCGCCGCCCTCGACGAAGGTCACGTCGTCGTCACCGTAGGTGTCGGTCCGGACGCCCTCGGCCGCGCCGAGGTCGTCCTCGCCGAAGTCCTCCAGGGTGCCGACGCGGGACGCGCCGGTGGCCGAGGCGATGGCCTTCGCGTCGTCGTCGTCGATGTCCTCGTAGCCGATGATGCCCTCGCCGGCGAGCATCGAGGCGACGCGGTTGTCGATGTCCTCCGTGGAGAAGACGACGTCGACGCCGGCGGCGACCAGCGAGTCGACCAGTTCCCGGAGTTCCTGCTCCTCGGAGTCCATGGCGGCGTTGAGCTGGTCGACGGTCTCGAGCTGGTACTCGGCGTCGATCTCGCCGGTGCGGACGCCCAGTTCGAGGTCGATGACGGCGATGGTGGCGTCCTCGACGCTCCGGGGCATCTGGGTGTTGGCCGGGTACTCGTCGAAGACGAAGCCCTCGACGAGCTCAGTCGCCGAGGAGGAGGCGCCGACCTGGGTCGTGACGTGGACGGCGTCGCGGTCGACGTCGCCGTCGGTCTCGACGCGCCGGATTGCCCCGACGACCGTCTCGGCCAGGTCGGCGGCGGTGATCCCGCCGGTCCCCTTGCCGGTCATCGAGGACTCGGCGACCTGCCGGAGCAGGTCGTCGTCGACGTCGACGTCCAGTGCCACGTCGTCGACGGCCTCGCGGGCGATCCGGGCGGCCTCGTGGTACCCCTCGACGATCGTCGTCGGGTGGACGTCCTGGTCCAGGAGGTCCTCGGCCTGGGCGAGTAGCCGACCGGCCAGGACGGACGCGGTCGTCGTGCCGTCGCCGACCTCGTCCTCCTGTGTCTCGGCGACCTCGACGATCATGTCCGCGGCGGGGTGTTCGATCTCCATCTCGTCGAGGATGGTGGCACCGTCGTTCGTGATGACGACCTCACCGTCCGCGACGAGCATCTTGTCCATGCCCCGCGGGCCGAGCGTGGTGCGTACCGACTCGGCCACGGCCTTGCCGGCCGTGATGTTCGACTGCTGTGCGTCCTTCCCTCGCGTCCGCTGACTGTCCTCGCTCAGGATGAACATGGGCTGTCCGCCCATCCGTCGCTGCTGGTTCTCTGCCATTGTTGATCCTCGTTGATCGAGTTCGTTAGCGGTTCTATATAAGTGTTTATGTATCGCCCCGTGCCTTCCGGCGATCCGTATCGTGATAACGCCCCACATACAAGTAATTGAAAGTGGGCCGGGATCCGGAGCCGGGAGGCTATTGTCGGTTTTCGGCACCGGACTGTCCGGCGTGGGAGTTCGTCAACGACCCCCGTGCCGCCCCGGACGAGTGCTGACCTGTGACCGTCCCCGGTAGCGGTTTCACTCCCGCCGGGGCCCCCGCGTCCGATCGCCCGGAACCCCGGGGATTTTCCCCCAGGACCTCCATCCTCCGGTATGGCGACGTCGACGTTCAGGCGAGCGACGCGGGTCAAGGCCCCGTTCCCGGAGGTGTGGGAGTTCTACTCCGGGATCGAGGGGCTGGAACTGCTGACGCCGCTGTGGGTTAACCTCCGGGTGGCGTCGGCGAGAGGACCCGACGGCGAACCGGACCCCGAGGTTCTCGAACCCGGATCGAGGGTGCGCATCTCGGCCAGTCCATTCGGTGTTGTCCCGCGGGTCCGCTGGACTTCGCGGATCACGGAGCGCGTCGAGGAGGAGCAACGGGCGTACTTCCGGGACGTGATGGAGGACGGGCCGTTCGACTACTGGGAACACACCCACAGCTTCTTCGTCGACGACGAGGGGGACGACCCCGCGACGGTGGTGCTGGACCGCATCGAGTACCGGCTTCCCGGGGGGTGGCTCGGGGAGTCGGTGTCCCCGATGGCCGTCGTCGGGATGGAGCCGATGTTCCGCTACCGCCACCACATGACCCGTACGCTTCTGGAGTGAGCGATCCCGACGCAGTGTACCGATCCCGCCAGCTGTCACCCGGCTCCGCGGTCCCTCCCGATCCCGCGTCGCTCGTTGCCGGGAGGCCCACCATTTACGGGGCGGCCGCGACAGGGACCTGATGTATGACAGACGCTGACGTGATCGTGGTCGGCGGCGGTCCCGCCGGCCTGAGCGCGGCCCTGTTCACGGCGAAGAACGGCCTGGACACGACGGTGTTCGACACGGACGACACCTGGTTGCACATGGCCCACCTGTTCAACTACCTCGGCATCGAGAGCGTCGACGGGACGGAGTTCCTCCGGGACGCCCGGGACCAGGTGGACGAGTTCGGGGTCGAGCGACGACAGGGCGAGGAGGTGGTCGGCGTCGGGACCCACGACGGGGAGTTCCACGTCGAGACGGACGAGGACACCTACCACTCCGACTACCTCGTCCTGGCGACGGGGTCCGACCGGGACCTGGCCGACGACCTGGGCTGTGACTTCGCGGACGACGACACCGTCGACGTCGACGTGACCATGGAGACGAGCGTGGAGGACGCCTACGCCACGGGCGCGATGGTCCGGGCCGAGGAGTGGCAGGCGGTCATCTCCGCCGGCGACGGCGCGGCCGCGGCCCTGAACGTCCTCTCGAAGGAGAAGGGCGAGCACTTCCACGACTTCGACACGCCCGACGACGCCTGACGCCGACCGAAAGGGGCCGGGCACCAGCACCCGGCGGCCCGACGGGTGAGAGCCGGGACGCTCGGCACTGGCGACCCTGGATCCACTGTTACAGTAAATTTACAGTAAGATCGGTCCCGGGCCACGTCGGGCCGACCCGAAGGGTTTTCGCCGGTAGGGGGCAAACGCCGGCCATGGCTCGAAGGGACGCCGGGGTCGACGACCTGGCGGGGTTGCGGACGGTCGCGGACTACCAGTTCGGCGCTGGCGCGGGGACGGCGCTGTTCCCGCCCGACGAGGACCACCGGATCCGCCGGAGCAACTCGGGCCGTCCGCGGCAGGTCGTGCGTGCCGACGACCCGGCGGTGCGCGTCGTCTCCTACGGGACCGACGGCCGGTTCTCCCTGGGGGTCGAGGGGGGCCGTCGCCTCCTGGCGGCCTTCGATCCGCCACGGGCGCGCGTCGCCGTCGGGGAGGAGAGCCGCGAGTTCGTCCGGGACGGGCGCAACGCCTTCGCGAAGTTCGTCCGCGACGTCGACCCCGCCGTCAGGCCGGGCGACGACGTCCTGGTCGTCGACGACCGGGACGAACTGCTGGGGGTCGGGCGAGCCGAACTCCCCGCCGACTGGATGGCCGACTTCGACAGCGGAATGGCGGTGAAGGTCCGCCACGGCAACCCGGGGTAAGCCGCTCCGGCCCCAGACGATCATCTCCCACTCTCGCCCCGGAGGACTATCTCTCACTCCCACCCCGGACGATCATCTCTCTTCCCGGTAGCGGGGGCTAACGCCCGCTCCGGACGGTTCGTCAGTCTTTTGCCCTCACGCACTGAGATACAGGATATGTTCGGAGGCGGCGGGATGAACCCCCGCAAAATGAAGCAGATGATGGAACAGATGGGGATCGACGTCGAGGAACTGGAGGCCTCGGAGGTCGTGATCCGCACGGACGAGGGCGACCTGGTGTTCGACGCCCCCTCGGTCACGAAGATGGACGCCCGCGGCCAGGAGACCTACCAGGTGCTCGGCGAACCCGAACTCGTGGAGGGTGGTGCCGACGGCGCTAGCGACGACGGCGACGAGGCCGAGTCCGCGGACGACGAGATCCCGGAGGCCGACGTCGAAATCGTGTCCCAGCGCACCGGTGCGTCCCCCGAAGCGGCCCGCGAGGCCCTCGAGGAGACGGACGGCGACCTGGCGGCCGCCGTCGACCGGCTGGAGTGACCCGGTTCCTGTTCGTCCACGGGGATCGCGAGTACCTCCGCGCCCCTGGCGACCGCCTGGAGACGGACCTGGGGGTCCTGGAGGTCCCAGGGGACGTCGCACACGGCGACCGCCTGGAGACACACCTCGGCGAGCCCTTCGAGGTCCGCCGACTCCGCGGTCCCGACCTGTTCAACCACCTCGAGCGGACCGGCGCGCCGATGATGCCCCGGGACGTCGGCCTCGTGGTCGGACTGTGCGGGCTCGAGTCCGGCGACCGGGTCCTCGACGCCGGCACCGGCACCGGGGTACTCGCGGCCTACCTCGGTCGGATCGGCGCCGACGTGACCACCTACGAGCGCGACCCGGAGTTCGCCGCGGTCGCCCGCGAGAACATGGGGACCGCCGGCGTCGCCGACCGGGTCGAGGTCCGCGAGGGGGACCTGACCGGGGCGCTCGACGACCTCGTCGCGGACCGCGCCGACGGACCGGACGGCGGGTTCGACGTCTGCACGCTCGACACCGCCGACGCTCCGACCGTGGCGGGACGGGCCCCGGACCTGCTGGTCGACGGCGGCTACCTCGCGGCCTACTGCCCGTTCGTCGAGCAGGCCCGCGACGTGGAGCGATCCGCACGGGAGGCCGGTCTCTCGGCGGTCGGGACCAGGGAGACGATCCAGCGCGAGATGGACTTCGACGACCGTGGATCCCGCCCGTCGACCGCGGGCGTCGGTCACACCGGCTACCTGATCACGGGACGAAACGTTTAGCCGGGGGACGGAACGTGTAGGCCGGGGGACGGAACGTGTGGGCCGGGGGACGGAACGTTTGGCCGGGGAACGAAACGTTTAGCCGGGGAACGGAACGTTTGGCCGGGGAACGGAACGCGTGACGGGCGGGGGAGTTATGACGGAGCGGATCGGAGTGGAGTCGATGGAGGGTCAGCCGTGAGCGAGGGGGTCGACCTGGACGGACTGGACGAACCGCTCCGGGACGACGACGACCACGCCGAACTGCTCTCGGTCCTCGACTCCCACGACATCGCGGTGGCGAGCGATCCGATCGAGGCCGGGGAAGCGTTCGCGGTCGACTCGTCGGCGGACCCGGACGAAACGTTCCCCCAGTCGGTGGCGAGCGGCGGGCCGACTCCCCAGGGGGTTATCCTGTGGACCCGGATCGATCCCGGCGCGTTCGCGCCCGGGGAGCCACTGGGCCTGGAGGTGGCCCGCGACGCGGACCTGGACGACGTCGTCTACCGGGGTAGTGTCACCGACACCGAGCGGATCCGCGCGCACGACTACACCGCGAAGGTGGACCTCGACGGCCACCTCGACCCGGACGAGGAGTACCACTACCGGTTCGTGTACCGGGGCGTCCCCTCCAGGGTCGGGCGGTGCCGGACGTTGCCGGCCCCCGACGACTCGCCGGAGTCGGTCCGCTTCGCCGTGCTGGCCTGCCAGAACTACCTCAACGGCTACTACCCGTCATTCCACTACGTCGCAGAGGAGGACGTGGACTTCCTCGTCCACGTGGGGGACTTCATCTACGAGTCCGACTCGGGCGACTTCAAGGGACTCGGGTCGTACGACTACCCCGGCCGCGAGAAGACCCTCCCCAGCGGCGCGGACCGGGTCCGGGACCTCGAGGACTACCGCTACCTCTACCGGACCTACCGGAGCGACCGGTTCCTGCAGGAGGCCCTGGAGTCGCACACTCTCATTGCCGGGTGGGACGACCACGAGATGGTCAACGACCTGTACTGGGACGCCGGGACGGACGCCCCGGCGGGCGACCACCCCCGCGGCGACGACCCGGAGTTCATGACTCAACTCGTCGCCGACGCGATGCACGCCTGGTGGGAGTTCATGCCCGCCCGCGTCGACTACGACCCCGGCGGGGAGTCGCTCCAGGACCGGTTCCAGCTCTGGCGATCCTTCGAGTTCGGCGACCTGGTGACGCTGGCGATGACCGACGAGCGACTGTTCCGGGACCCGCCCCGGGAGGCGATCCCAACGCCCGACAACGTCGGCCCACACCGGGAACCGCCGGGGCGGACAATGCTCGGGGAGCAACAGCGCGAGTGGCTGGTCGACACCGTCACCGGGTCCGAGGCGACGTGGACGGTGTGGGCCGACGAGGTGCTGACCGTCCCGCTCCGCCTGGGATCCGGACCGATCTCGGTCTACCCGGTCCAGGGCGGGTGGGACGGCTACACCCGCGAACGGATGGCCATCACGGAAGCCATCGCCGCCGCGGACGTCGACAACTTCGTCACGCTCACCGGCGACATGCACAGTTACGTCGCCGCCTACAACCAGACCTCCTACCCCGGGCGGGTAACTGGCGGCGAGGGCGTCGCCCAGGGCGAGCGCTTCGGCGTCGAGTTCATGACCCCGGCGGTCACCTCGCTCAACGTCGCCGAGGCGCTCCACCTCGTCCAGGGGTGGCGACGGCGGATCACCGAACCGTTGCTATCGTGGCTGATCCCGGCGATGAACCCGCACGTCGAGTTCTTCGACGGCCACAACTGGGGGTACTCGGTCGTCGAGTTCACCCGCGACGACTGCACGTACGTGGGGTACGCCGTCGACAAGACCACGAACTCCCCGGACGCCGACCGGGGGGTCGTCACCGCCTATCGCGTCCCCGAGGGAGAGGTGCGCCTAATAGAGGTCACCGACGAGTACCGAACGTAGCTCGACCGACGATCAGTGGTCGTCCTCGCGCCACTTGTGCTCGCACTCGGTACAGACGAAAAAGCGCGTCTCGGACTCGTCGGCGGCACGGATCTGCTGCATGTACCAGTAGGCGCGGTTGTTGCCACACTCGGGACAGCGCGTCTCGGTGGAGGGCAGTCCCTGGTCCTCGGCGTCGCTGACGTCGACGATCTCGCTCTCCTCCTGGTCCTCCGTGACGACGTAGTTCGCCGACTCGTCGCGTATCTGCTCGTTCCCGCAGGACTGGCAGACCCACGTGCCGTCCTCGGAGCGCATCATCGACCCGCACTCGTCGCAGAACTCCATGTTTGGGGAAGCAGTCGCGGGGAAAACTTAAGCGACCCGTTTCGGCGGTACAGTTTCCGTCGGCCCTGGTCGCTCCAGGCCACAAGTGGGGACGAGGGGACCCGCCCGGGTCCCTACGATCCGGACGCCAACCGGGTACCGTTCGTGACACGGAGCCGGATCGTATCGGCGGGAACCGGAAGGGACATTTGTCCGCCCCGCCGAGGTACGGCCGGATGTCCGAGGCGCTGTCGGACGAGGCTCGCGAGCGACTGGCGGATGTCGTCGAGCTACAGCCGACCAAGAACTCCGAACTCGGGAAGCGGTGGGGAATGGACAGCGGCAGCGAGGTCCACGGCTACCTGGAGGACGTCCTGGGCGAGTACTACTACCGGGACGACAACAGCCTCATCCGGGCGACCGACGAGGCCGCCGAACTGGTCGACGTCGAACCGGGCGTGACGAACGGCGGCGACGGGACGCCGGACGCCATCAGCGTCCCCCCAATACAGGCCCGGGCCTTCGCCGTGCTGGCGGGTCCCGGCGAGCGATCCGAGAGCGTGGTCTCCGTGCTCCACGCCATCCGGGAGGAGTACGGGATGGACCCCTCGACGGACGACGTTCGGGAGGCCCTCCAGGCGCTGCGCCGGAAGGACGTCGTCGAGGTGGTCCAGCGGACGGTGCCCACCTACCGGCGGACCGTCGAGCACTCGGACCTCGACGTTACCGAGACGGACGGCTCCTGACGGCGGGCTCCTCTTCCGTACTCTCACCGGATCACTCCTCCGAGAGACCGGGGCGTCGACGCCGCCGGCGCCGCCGGAGGATCCGCCGCTGGAGCCGCCCCGGTCCTCCCTGGATGGGCGGTCCCCTGCTCCGCCAGGCCGGCGGTTCTGGCTCGAACTCCGGGCAGGATCCGCTGCACTCGGCGGCGGTCTGGCCACGGGCCTTCGCGGCGCACCAGGGCAACAGGGCCGTCCCCTCCGGTCGAAGCCGGAAGTGCCGACAGTCCGGCCGCATCGAGTCGGCGTAGGAACGCCAGCCGCGCCCGTAGGCTCGCTCCGCGATGGCGAGTCGCTTCTCCGCCTTTTCCGCGGGGTCGACGTACTCGAACCTGGCCGCCGAGCGGTCGTGGTCGCCGCCGGCCGGCCGGTCGAGGATCCGGGTTCCCGGGTCCCCGACGGCCAGGGACCCCGGGTACCACTCGACGCTCACCTCGGGGTCCCCCTCGGCGGGGTCGACGGCGAGGATGCCCGCCTCGACCGGCAGGTTCTCCAGCAACACCGGTTCGACGCCCCCGACCGACTCCGTGGCGACCCAGGCCTCGTCGGCCAGCCCCATCGCCACGTCGTGCTCTAGCTGGGGCCGCAGGCTCCGTGCGGCGCTGGCGTCCAGGTCGGGCTTGTTCTCGACCGCGACGACCCGCCGGACCCAGTCGGGATAGGGCCAGCGACGCCGGATCTCTATCCGGTTGCCGTCCCGCCGTGTCTCCAGCACCCTGCGGTCGGCGGCGCGGTGGACTGCCTCCCGGACGTACCGCCAGGGGTAGTCCGGTTCGGGGAGCGCCTCGCGGTACCAGGTCCACTCCGCCGGGGCGTCCCGCACGACGTGCAGGAGGTCCGAGTCCAGGGCGTCCGCACCGAAGCGGGCCCGCTCCCGGAGTCCTTCCGGATCGCACTCGACGACGACGGTGTCCCACCGGCGGTACTGGGTGCCCAGCTGGCGGCCGACGACGACTGGCGGCCCGGAGTCGGTACCACTCCCTCCGGCCCCGCCGGCACCGTCACTGGTGCCCCCGTCCTCGACTTGGCAGGACCCGGGATCCGGCGGCGGCCAGTTGCGCTCGGCCCACCGGCAGACCCGCAATTCGAACCGGAACTCGGACCCGGGCACGGGGTGATGCCACGGGACGACCTGCCATATCGGTTCGGATCCGCGCGCCGCTACCGCCGACGTGGATCCCGGACGGCGCCGACGCGTCTGACGCGCGTCGGGGCGGCGACACGTCCGTCGTAAATTTAAATACCTGATGCGAGAAAGCCGGAACGACACGCGGGCGAAGTCCGCGAGACCATGACCGACGAACACGATACACCACGCGACGGCGCTGACGAAGGCGGGGGTTCCTCCGGCTCCGACCAGGGGGAGGTCGAACCGGTCGGCTCCGTCCCGGGCATCGACGAGGACGCGAGCGTACAACTGGCCGTCGCCGGAGTGGCGACGGTCGACGAACTCGTGGCCGCGGATCCGGCCGACCTCGCCGGGCGCACCGACTTCCCGGAGTCGACGATCCGGGAGTGGATAGACGCCGCCGGCCCCGAATCGCCGGGAACGGACGACGGACCGGGTCAGCGAGGACCGGGCACCGCGGATCCCGACCCGGGCTCCCCCGGGGACAGTCACGGTGGCGGTGCCGAGGCGGTCGCCGACTCGGACGCGGGGGACCGACCGGACGCGGACCCGGCAACGCGCGAGGCGTCCGACGCGGGACGGGGACCGGAGTCTCCCGGGGCAACCGGGGCGGGAGCATCGTCCGGGGACCCCGACGTGCATCCGGAGGCCGACGCTGATCAACATCCGGAGGCGGATCCCGACCCCCACCCGGAGGCGGATCCCGATCCCCGAGGAACGCCGGGGTCCGACGGGGACGCCCGCACCGGGTCGAGGGGTGGTCCGGACGTGACCTCCGTGGACGAGGCGACGTCGGGCGGCGGGACCGCGCGGGGCGAGGAGGAGGTCACCGTCTCCCGGGAGGACCAACCCGACGCCGACCCGACGGGCGAGGACGACCGGGTCTCGGAGGACGAACTCGAACGCGAGATCCTCGGCATCGACGACGTGGCCGAGGAGGGCGAGGTGTACTGTCACGATTGCGGGGCCACGCTCTCCGGGAACGACGACCTCTGCCCCGAGTGTGGCGCCCGCCAGACGGGAACCGGGGGCACCGAGAGTGCCGCCCGCCAGACGGGAACCGGGGCCACAGAGAGTACCAGCGGCGGGGCGGTGGTACGGGAGGAGCCACGGGGGGGCGACGACGAGACGAACCCGATGGTCGCGGGCGGGCTATCGTTGGTGATCCCCGGTGCCGGGCAGGCGTACAACGGCGAGTACAAACGGGGAGCGGTCCCCTTCGGGGTCTTCCTCCTCGCACTGGGCATAGACTTCGTGGCCGCACTCCTCCTGTTCTTCTTCCTTGGGGGACTGTTCGGATTCCTGCTGTGGCTACTCGTGGTCGGTGTGATCCACCTCGTCATCCACGGCGGGGCCGTCTACGACGCGTACAACGGGGCCAGCGGGCGGTGAGGCCACGGCTCCCCGACCACCGCGGTTCCGTCGTCACCCGCCGAGGGTCGGACCCTCCTCCATCCGGTCCGTCGAGTCAGACCTCTTTCTCCTCCAGGAAGTCGTGGGCATCCTCCAGTATCTCCCGCGGGCCGTCCTGCGTTATCGTGTTTATCGCCTGTTCGTAGTCGCGCCACTGGTGGTCGCGGTGTTCGTGTGACAGTTCGGCGGACGCCTCGAAGGACTTGGCGATGAACAGGTGGACCGTCTTGTGGATGGTCTTCCCGTTGGCCTCGAAGACGTAGTCGTAGTCACGCCTGAACCCGTCGATCAGCCGGAAGTCCTCGATACCGGCCTCCTCCTTTACTTCCCGAATAGCAGTTTGCTGGAGTTCCTCGCTCCCCTCGACGCCGCCTTTGGGGAACTCCCAGTCCCCGGGGCGGCTCTTGAGGAGGAGATACTCGCGCCGGCCCCGGGTGTCCCGGTAGAGAACCGCGCCAGCGCTCGTAGCTTCGACCGTCATTGCGGTAATGTAAGCGATCATTGGTTAAGAGCGTATCGGACCCCGGATCCGTCACGGTCCCGCCGCCTCCGGGATCCGTCAGTCCTCCAACACGCGACCGACTCGGTGATACTCCGGACCGCACCGTTCCAGGAACTACTGGTCGCTCCGAGTCGTCGAGCGAACGCGGTGTATTTTTACCGGGCGACCCCCGAGCGGACAGGCAATGACCTTCGTGACGCGACTGCGACTCTCCAGCGGCGACAGGCCGGCGCTCGACAGGATCGTCGACGAGATCCGGCAGAGCGCCCAGCGCAAGGGAGCGCGGTTGAAGGGTCCCCACACCCACCCCCCGCGGAACATCGCGGTGCCCCAGTACAAGCAGTCCCCGCCCCGTGGGGACGACCCGGAGGCCGCCGAGTTCGACCACTGGCAGTACACCGTCTACCGCCGGGAGATGGAGATCGTGGGCCACGAGTCGCTGGCCCGGAGCGTCGCGACGCGGGACTTCCCCACGTCGGTCCACGTCGAGGTGGAAGTCGAGCGTCGCCCCGGTGTCGGCGGGTAGGACCGTCTCCTCGACCCGAGGGCGGGCCACAGCCAACCGCGGGCCACAGCCAACCGCGGGCCACACCCAACCGTGGCCCACACCCAACCGTGGCCCACACCCAACCGCAGGCCACACCCAACCGCAGGCCACACCCAACCGCGGGATCCGGCTCCTCGCGTCGCTCCTGCCGGGAACTGGTGTCCTTTTGGTGGTCGGGCCCGCCAGTAGGACCATGTCACAGGCCACCGAGCGCGACCGACTGGTCGAGATCCGACGGGACCTCCACCGCCACCCCGAACCCGCCTGGCGGGAGTTCTACACCACCGCACGGATCGTCGAGGAACTGGAACGGATCGGGGTCAACGAACTCCACGTTGGTCCCGACGCTCTCGCCGGGGACCTCAGGATGGGCGTCCCCGAGGAGGCGGAACTGGAGCGCTGGCGAGAGCGGGCCCGAGAGGCGGGGGCCCGAGAGGACCTCCTGGAGAAGATGGCCGGCGGCCACACCGGTGCGGTGGCCGTCCTCCGGAAGGGCGAGGGGCCGACTGTCGGCCTCCGGGTCGACATCGACGCTCTCCGGCGCGAGGAGAGCGAGTCCGAGGACCACCTGCCCGTCCGGGAGGGCTTTCGCTCGGAGAACGAGGGCGCGATGCACGCCTGCGGCCACGACGGCCACGCGACCATCGGCATCGGCGTCGTCGAGGCGGTCGAGAACTCGGACTTCGAGGGCACGCTGAAGGTGTTCTTCCAGCCAGCGGAGGAGCGCATCGGCGGGGGCAAGGCCGTCGCGAAGAGCGGCCACCTCGACGACGTGGACTACCTGCTCGCGGTCCACCTCGGCCTGGACCACCCGACGGGAGAGGTCATCGCGGGGGTCGGCGGCTTCCTGGCCGTCTCGCACCTGGAGGCCGAGTTCCACGGCGAGGCAGCCCACGCCGGCGGCCGCCCGAACCAGGGCCGCAACGCGGTCCAGGCGCTCGCGACAGCGGTCCAGAACCTCTACGGCATCGCACGCCACGAGGACGGCGACACCCGGGTCAACGCCGGACGGATCGAGGGCGGAACGGCCTCGAACATCGTCCCCGAGTACGCCGAACTGGAGATGGAGGTTCGCGGCGAGACCACCGAACTCATGGAGTACATGGACGAGCGCTCCCGGACGGTGCTCCGGTCGGCGGCCGAGATGCACGACTGCGAGGTGTCAATCGAGGTGGGGGCCGAGGCCCCGAGTGCAGAGAGCGACGACGAACTCGTCGCCCCCGTCGCCGCCGTCGCGGAGGGGGTCGAGGGCGTCGAGTCCGTCAAGGAACGCGACGAACTGGGCGGCAGCGAGGACGCCACCTTCCTGATGCACGAGGTCCAGGAGAACGGCGGGTACGCCACGTACGTCGGGGTCGGCACCGACCACCCCGGCGGCCACCACACCGCGACCTTCGACGTCGACGAGGACTCCCTCCCCATCGGTGTCGACGTCCTGGCGGGGGCCATCGAACGGATCGCCCGCGAGCGTCCCTGAGCGGTCCCGAGTACCCATCCTCCGTTCGGTTCCGCCTCCGTCCCCGATCCCTCGGGTGGATCCCCGGATCGATCGGCGGTAACAGTAAAGTGGACACCCGGAGAACCCTCCGACGGGTGCCTCACAGGGTGAGCGAGTCAGAGGGACGTCCGGCGCTGAAACTGTCGTCGATCGACGCGATGCGGTACGACGACGTCCGGTCGGACGTCCTGCGCCGGGCCGAACGCCTCGCCGGGCGGATGGAGGCCCTGGAAGACGAGGGGGTGATCGACGTCCACCGGACCGACCGGGGTGACGTCTGCTGGCGACACCAGCGAAGCGCGGTCTACCACCCGCCGCAGGACAGGCCGGACGAGGACGAACACAGCCCGCTCCACGACGAGTGCCGGTACTGGGAGCGCGACAGCGAGTTCGAACTGGCCCCCGAGTTCGAGCGCACGTCGGTCACCGACGGCGCCGAGCGCGTCGAGTTCCCGGAGGTAGTGTTGCTGGTCTACGACGGGGACATCGTTCGCTGGAACCTGGAAGGGGTGTTCCCCAGCGTCTACGAGCGGACGGGGATGCCGGTCACCCCGGAGGACTACCTCGCGACCCTGGAGTCGGGCGGCGACTGGCGTCCCTCCGAGACGGACCTGGTCCGGGAGAGCCACGAGAGCAAGCGCGACGAACTGGTCCAGCGACTCGCCAGGAACCCCACGCTCGCCGGCGACGGGTGGCAGTACTACGACACGGACGCCGTCGTCCCCTCGGTCGACGGTCGGATCGACGTCCTCCTCGAACACGAGAGCCGGACGGCGTTCATGGTGGTCGTTATCGCCCCCGACCCGACCGACCAGTCCGCCCTCGACCGGGCCTTCGGGCGGGTGATCCGGCTCCGGACCGGGTTCGCACGCGACGTCGACGTCCACGAGAACGGCCTCGACGGCGTCCGCATGGCGGTCGCAGCCCCTACCTTCCCGGAGGGGTACGACTGGTTCGAGGAGACGGACGCCGTCGAGTTCGTCACGCTGGACCTCGACTGATCCCGGCTACCCGCCGGGTCGGGGAGTGGATCCCCGGTAGTGTACGTCGAGTCCGGCGGCGGTTCTCCGGGATCACCGCACTTCGAGTTCGAAGTCGTCGAGGTCCTCGTCGTCGTCGTCACTCCCGTCGTCCACGGATTCGGCCGATTCCCCACCCCCGGCCGACTCGCGCGTCCCCACCGATGGCGGGTCGCGGTGGACGTCTCCGCCTCCGCTCTCTTCTCCCCGGCGTCGCTCGTCCCGGTCCTGGTCTTCGTGGTGTCTGCGCTCCCGGTGGCCCTTCCCGCGGTCCGCGCTGCCGGCCTCGCGGCCGCGGTCCCCGCCACTGGCGACACGGTCGTCCTCGTCGACCAGGTCGGCCATCCGGTGTTCGAACTCGAAGACGCCGATCTCTCCGTTCACGTAGCGTTCCTTGAGCTTCTGGCGGCGCTGCTCGACGGTCGGTTCGAACCACTTCGACAGGCCCAGGCGCTGGAGTCCGGGCGTCTGGTGTTCCACGTGCCTGGCCCAGGCCGCGCGCCGCTCCGATCGTATCTGGACGTCGGGGATCAGCGAGACGAGCATGGCGAAAAAGCGGCGGATCCCGACCCAGAAGGCCGCGACGAGGAAGATGACGTCCAGTGTCCCGAGCAACAGGAGGGGGAGGACGTAGGGTATCATCGCCTCGAAGGCCACCGCGAAGATGGGTCCGCCGGACGCGATGGCGGCCAGTACCGACAGCACGCCCACGATCCCGAGTCCCACGATGGCCGTCGTCGTGAGGAGGAAGGCGGTCAGCAACACCCAGTGGAGGTTCTCCCGGAGCCAGCCCATCGCACGGATCCAGGTGGCGGGTCACCAAAAACGGTCGGGATCGCCGGTTCGCTTCTGACGGGAGTGGGTCCGGAGCGAGGGATCCCGGCCTCACCCGGTGAAGGCGGGACTGCCAGCCGGTCCGGAACCCCGGCTCGTCACGCCGGCCCGTTCCGAAGATTGTTGCCTGCGGGGACCGATGCGGAGACCGGCTATGTTCGACAGCAGTCCGTACGACGTCGTGATCGTCGGGGGTGGGGTCGCCGGTCGGTCGGCGGGGACCTTCACCGCCCGGCACGGCCTCGACACCGCGATCTGCAACGCCGGCAGCCCGATCCTCAGGCGGAACGCGCACATCGAGAACTTCCCGGGGTTCCCGGCGGGTGTCAACCCCCGGCTCCTGCTGGACATGATGGCCGAAGGGGCGGACCGGGCGGGGTGTGAGCGGTACGAGGCCGAGGTGACCCGGGTCGAAACCGAGGACGGGGGGTTCGTCGTCGAGACGGCCGCCGGCGACAGCACGCGAACCGAGTACGTCGTCGCTGCCTCGAAGAACACCGTGGACTACCTCGACCCGATCGACGGCGTCGGGATCGTCTCGCGTGGCAAGGAGTTCGTCGACGTGGACGAGGGGGGCCGGACCGGCGTCGACGGCCTCTACGCCGCCGGACGGATCGCGGAGAAACCCCACCAGGCCGTCGTGGCGGCCGGGCACGGTGCCGAGGTGGCGGTATCGATCCTGGAGGACGACGACCGCCCGTTCTACCACGACTGGGTCGCCCCGGACCGGTACTTCACGGGCCGGGGCCGTGACCTGCCCCCAGGCTGTGAGGAGATCGGCGAGGAGGAGCGACGGCGGCGGGAGGAGGAGTCGCTGGAGACGATGCGCGAACACTTCGAGCGTCGCCACCCCGACGAACCGGAGCAACACCCGAGCGTCACCGAGGAGGACTGACACCGGCGGGGGATCCGGCCGGTACCGCCGGTGCCCGGATCAGAACAGGGTGATCCCCAGTCCGTAGGGCCAGGCCTCGCTCCCGAGGGCCAGCGAGAGGAAGACGAGGGCGGCCGCGAGGATGAGCAGGTTCTTCAGGAAGTGGAATATCTCGTTCTCCTGCTCCTCGGTGTCGTCGATGCCCAGGAAGTTGTGCACCGTGACAGTGGTGACCGCCATGAACACGACCAGGTACGCGGCGCCGACGACGGGGTAGACCCCCAGGGTGATGGCAGCGGCCGAGAACAGCAGGGGGACGCTCGCGGCCACGGTCGCCACTGTGGGGTAGGGGACGCCCGCCTCCCCGATGCGGTCGCTGACGTTCCCGAGGTCGGCCAGGTTGTTGAACGCCATGAAGAAGAGGACGAGGCCGAACAGTGCCCGCCCGACGAGGAAGGTGCCCTCGTTGAGGCTCATCTCCGAGTAGGCGGCGAACGCGGCCGTCGGCGTCGCCAGGCCGACCGCGAGGAGGAAGTTCGTGAACAGGACCCAGATGACGTTGTCCCGGAGCGCCTGGACGGGGAGGTCACCTTCGGGGTGTTCGATCGCCCACCTGACCGGGCGAGCGAGGAAAATCGAGGGGAGACAGCCGACCAGCGCCAGGGGCGGCAGGAGGCCAACTGCCACGGACCCGACGATGGCCGCCGGGACGGCCAGCCCCGCGACGACGTAGAGGAGCGCGGCCCGGGAGCGCCCGAGGAGGTGGAGCAGGTTCGTCCGGCCGCCCCGCCGGTCCGGCTCCTCGTCGGGGAACTCGTTGAGCAACAGGAGGTCGAACGTGAGGAAAAAGGCGGGGACGGAGGCGGCGTACCCCAGCGTCCCGACGGTGCCGTCCTGGACCATCGCCACCCCGACCACCGGGAGCGTCCCCAGGCCGAGGCCGGCAGCCACCTCGCCCACCCCGATCCGGGTCAGCAGGTCGGTGTACCCGACGACGCAGACCGCGCCGGCGACCACCAGCGGGAGCATCGGGGTCCCGACCACGACGAGGAAGTACGCGCCGACCGTCGCGCCGACGAGGCTCGCCAAGATCCCGAGGTACAGCGCCGACCGGGGTTCGAGTTCGCCCTCCGGGAGCGTCCCCGACCCGCCGCTGAACGGCGTCGGGTCCGTCTCCTCGTCGATCCCCCGCAGGTAGTCGCTGTACTCGTTGAGAGCGTTGACCGCGACGTGGAGGCTGATCAGTCCCGCGAGCGCCACCCCCGTCCGGAACGGGTCGAACGTCCCGGACCTGACCGCCACGGCCGCCCCGACGGCAACCAGTGCGACGGGGAGCGCCAGGAAGTTCGCCCGAGCGACCCCGAGGTACGGCTCGATCCGACGGTAGGCGAAGCCACGTGCCGCCATACCCGGAGCTTGGGCCGTCGGGAAACTAAGAGTGTCGAACGCCGACGATCCGGGGGTTTCGTCGCCGCGGGCGACCCGGGGGATCCGCCCAGTTCGAGGGTCCCGGAAAGGGATTCGCCGTCACCAGGGTCCGGACCCGGCGTCGGGTTCCGGGGTGCGAAGGTACAAGGACGGGGCTGCCCACCCAGGACCATGGACGTCGGGCTGGTGTTCCCGCAACTGGAGATCGGAACGGACCCGGAACTGATCCGGGGGTACGCGACGACGGCCGAGGGACAGGGACTGGACCACGTGCTGGCCTACGACCACGTCCTCGGGGTCGTCCCCCGGGCAGACTGGGAGGGAAGCTACGACTACCGGGACCCCTTCCACGAACCGCTGACGCTGTTCTCGCACCTGGCCCCCGTCACCGAGGACCTGGAGTTCGTCACGGGCGTCCTCGTCCTCCCCCAGCGGGAGACTCCGCTCGTGGCGAAACAGGCCGCCCAGGTCGACCTGCTCTCGGACGGGCGGTTCCGCCTCGGCGCGGGCGTCGGGTGGAACGAACCCGAGTTCGAGGCCATGGGCGCGGACTTCTCGACCCGCGGGCGCCGCATCGAGGAACAGGTCGACCTCCTCCGGGAACTGTGGACCGAGCGCGCGGTCACCTTCGACGGCGAGTTCCACGACCTGGACGGCGCCGGGATCAACCCACTCCCCGTACAGCAACCGATCCCGCTCTGGCTCGGCGGCGCGGCCGACCCCGTCCTCGACCGGATCGCACGGAAGGGCGACGGGTGGCTCCCCCCATCCGGGTCGCCCTCGGACCACGAGGAGCGGTTCGAACGCCTGTGGGAGTTCTGCGAGAAGCGCGACCGGGACCCCGACGACGTCGGGATCCACGCCCGGGTCAAGGTCGACCCGGAGGGGGAGCCGGGACAGTGGATCGACGCCGTCTCCGCGTGGGAGGAGTTCGGCGCCGACTACCTCGCCGTGGACGCGATGGGCCGGGGGCTGGACCCCGCGGGCCACCTCGCGTTCGCCGCGGACCTGGCCGAGACGCTCTCGACCGCCGGGCTGATCGACTGACCACTACGGTTTACGCTGGTGGAGTCACCCGGGCCGGGGCGTCGCGTCCGGTTCGGCGCAGGGGGCGACGTGCTCGACGGGGAGCGACCCCGCGTCGACCCCGACCTCTGCCCCGAGCGCGGCCAGGCCCACCGCCGTCGCGTAGGCCCGTCCGTGGTCGTCCAGTACCGTGAGCGCACGTTCGCCGGGCGGTCCCTCCCTCGCGAGGCGCCGGCACACCTGCGAGGCCGAGGCGTCCGGCCCCAGGTCCCGTGCGAGGGCCGCGATCCGGAGCCTGGTCCGGACCGCCGCAGCCAGGTACTCCCTGGCCCGGGCAGTCGGGTCCGGGACGGAGGGGACGGTCGAGAGGAACGACGCCGCGTCCGTCTCGTCGAGTGTCACCTCGTCCGTCAGCCACTCGTCGATCGTCCCCCTGTCCGCTTCGAGCGGCAAGTCGGCCAGGGCACGCTCACAGAGGTCGGCCTCCTCCTCGGCCACCTCGTGGAAGGCGTCGCCGACGACGACGGCGTCGGCGCCGGCCGACAGCATCGAGAGCGCGGCCTCCCGGTCGTCGATCCCGCCGCCGTACCAGACGCGCGACCAGTCGACTGCGTCGTCGACCGCCGAGAGGACGGCCCGCCCCTCCTCGCCACCGTAGGTCCCAGAGTACTCCACGTAGAGAACCTCGCTTCCCAGGCGTCGCTCGGCGGCCATCGCCCGGCGCGCGGCCTCCTGTGGCGAGAGGACGTCCTCGGGGGCGACGCCGCTCTCCCTCGCGGCGGCGCTGTCGGGGTTCTGGATGACGTAGGCCTCGAAGTTGGCCGTCTCGACCAGCCAGGAGGCCGCGAACTCCCCGACGGCGTCACGGACCCGCCGGGGCACCCACGGGAGGCGGTCGTCGACCCTCGCCGGCGCGAGGTCGTCGCGGACGTGTTCGATCGCCCGGCCGAGTTCGCCGACCATCGCCTCGACGTCGCCGTTGACGACCTCCGGGATGGCGACGAACGACGCGGCGTCCCGCGTCTCCTCGGTCACGTGCTCCGGGGCCGAGGGCTCGTGGAACGCCGGCGTCGGGACGAACCGCAGGAGGTCGAACGTCTCCTCCGTGTTCCGGGGGGTGACGTCGCTCGATCCCCCCACCGAGACGGCGTCGGTGTGCCGGAGGTACAGGGGGTACAGCAGGGGCAGGCGCTTCTCGTCCTCCGGATCGACCTTCGTCACGTGCCGCCACTCGCCCGGCACCGGGTTGGAGTCGACCGGGAGGACCGTCCGCGCCGCGGTCTTCACCCCGGCCGCCGCCCGGCCGACCGACCTGGCGAACCCGTCTACCATACCCGATAGGGCAGTCCCACAGCAAATAAGCGTCCCGCTTGCCGGACGACGGGCTGTCGACCGGCAAGAGCGATTTACTGTAAAATTACCGTAAGCGGATCCGGCACGCCGTTCGGGACGGCGGGAGAGTAGCGTCGACGGTTCGGCGACCCAGTCGCTCAGACGCTCACGTCGTCGGTGCGGCGACCCGGTCGCTCAGGCGCTCACCGCATCGGTGCGGCGACCCGGTCGCTCAGACGCTCACGTCGTCGGTGCGGCGGAATGGTCGCTCAGGCGCTCACGTCGGCGTCGTCGAGCCGTTCGATCCCGACGCCGTCGGAGCTCACCCGTGCGACGGTGACGCCGTCGCCGGAGGCCGTGTCGCGTTCGCTGGCCGCCTCGACTGCCTCGACGGCGGCGGCCTCTGCCCCCTCCATCGAGAGGCCGGGGTCGTACGCGCCCTCGAGGACGCCGTAGGCCAGTTGCAGGCCGGACCCGGAGGCGACGTAGTCGTCCGACATGACGCCGCCGGCCGGGTCGATGGAGAAGACGTGGCTCCCCGAGTCGTCGACGCCGCCCAGGATAGGGCTGATGGCGAAGTACGGGCCGCCGCGGGCGAAGTTGCCCGCCAGGGTCGCGAGCCCCTCGATGGAAATGTCCTCGCCCCTGCGGGCCTCGTAGAGGTCGGCCTCCGCCCGGAGCGACCGGATGAACGACTGGGCGCCCCCGACGGACCCGACCAGCGTCATTGCCGCCGTCGGGTGGATCTGCTCCACCTTCCGGACGTTCTTGTTGGCGACGAACCGCCCGGCCAGGGAGGCCCGGGTGTCCGTGGCGATGGCCACGCCGTCCTCGGTGGCGAGGCCGACGGTTGTGGTCCCGGTGCCGGCGACGGTACCCTCCTCGGGCGTCTCGCCGTTCCAGTCCGGGGTCCCGAGTTCGGGGTCGAGTCCCCCCTCGTAGGGGTCACGACGGAGCGGGGTTCCCGCCGTGCCGTGCCGACCGAACTGGCCGCTGGTGAACTCTTCCATCACTCCTCGTCCTCCAGGTCGAGTTCGTCGGTGATCGTCGCCAGTTCGTCGTCGTCCAGCATCCGGAGCGACCCGGTCTCGACGTCGACCGTCGCGACGGACACCTGCGTGGTGTCGAAGTCGTCGTCGACCGACGCCAGGGCCTCGATGGCGAGGTCGATCCCGGCGTCGAGGTCGGCGTCCTCCCGGTAGTGTTCCTCCAGGAACCGCTGGATCTCCTCGCGGTCGCCGCCGACGGCGACGGCCTTCCACTCGTAGGGCGTCCCCGAGGGGTCGGTCTCGTAGAGGCGGGGCTGGCCGTCCTCGACGCCACCGACCAGGAGGGAGACGCCGAACGGCCTGGCGCCGCCGGTCTGGGTGTACTCCTGGACGTGGTCGGTGATGGCCTTCGTCAGCGTCTCGACGCCGATCGGTTGCCCGTAGCGCAGCGACTCTATCTGTGCACGCCGCCGCGCGAAGTCGATGAGCGACCGGGCGTCGGCGACGTGGCCCGCCGACGCGATCCCGACGTGGTCGTCGACCTTGTGTATCTTCTCGACGCTGTCCCCCTCGACGAGGGGCGAGCGCGTGCGCTTCGCCGCCGCGAGAACCACGCCGTCCTGCGTCCGGACGCCGACGCTCGGCGTCCCGCGCTTGACGGCTTCCCGCGCGTACTCTACCTGGTAGAGGCGGCCGTCCGGCGAGAAGATGGTGATCCCGCGGTCGTACGCCTGCTGTTGTGAGTTCTGCATCGTGTGTGTTGTCCGGCGTCGCGCCGTTTCAGCACCGCGGTTCGGCGCCGACACCTTAACTTCGGGTTAGGGGTACTGGTATTTAAGACTGTCTTCACGCCGTCCCCGTTTTCGGGGGAAGCCGGTACTTCGTCGCGCGGTGTCGTGCGATCCCCACCGCTGGCCGGGGACCTTATGGCTGTCCGGTCGGAATGGGCGGTCGTGCCTGGACACCCGTCGTCGTTCGCTCTGGTCCTGGGGGTGCTCGGGGTCGCGGGGGTGGCACTGGTCGGTCTGGCGGCCTACACCCTGCGGGAGGCCGACGGGACCGGCGCCCGGTCGTTCGCGGCGTTCGTGGGGACGCCGGGGACGGGTGCGTTCGCACTGGTGGTCTGTGGTTTCGCGTGGGGAGTCCGGCCCGCCGCCGAGGGGAACGAGGCGTCCGGCCTGTGGCTCCTCGCGCTACTGGTGGTCCTCATCGCGACGACCGTTCCGTGGGTCGGGTTCGCGCTGTGGTACACCGGTCAGGGCAAGCGACTGGGGGTGAACCGGAAGTTGTTCGCCGTGGCCTTTCTCCCGATGGTGGTGTTCGTGGGGGTGATATCGGTGCCGTCGGTCGTCCCCGGGATGGGGTTCGGGGAGTGGTGGGTTTTCCAGTCGTTCGTAGGCTTGATGTGGGTCTTTGGCCTCGTCTACTGGAACGTCATCCACTTCGCCGGAGTGATAGCGGTCCTGCGGACGGCCCTCGTGTACGATCATCTGCGGACCGTCCAGGGGTCGCTCGTGACCGCCGCGGGCGTCGTCCCGGTGGTGTCCTACTGGGCCGGGTTGGGGATCCGGCTCCCGGGCGACCGCGCGGGCATCACGGTCCTCGGCGGTACGCTCGGGGTTGGCTTCCTGGTCACTGCGGCCTGCCTGTGGACCGCACTGGCCCGGTACGACGTCCTCGATCGGACGCCGGCCCCCGGAAACCTGGGCCGTGCGGCGCTACTGGAGGAGATCGACGACCTCGTGTTCGTCACCGACGACGGGGGGACGATCGTCGAGGCGAACCGCCCCGCGACGGAGGAGCTGGGGGTCGAGAAGTCCGACCTCGTCGGTCGCCCCTTCTCGGAGGTGGTCGGCGTCGGTGTCGGCGAGGCCGCGGCGGTCGACTGCGTTCGCCTCAACACCGTCGACGGCAACCGCGAGTTCGACGCCGGCGTCTCCACCCTGACCGACCAGCGCGGGACGCCGATGGGCAACGTCGTCACGATGCACGACGTGACCGACCGGACCATCCGCGAACAGCGCATCGAGGTGCTCAACCGCGTCCTCCGGCACAACCTCCGCAACAAGATGTCCATCGTGAAGGGAACCGCCGACTACGTGGACAGGGGCGAACTCCCGCCGGAGGGCCTCGCCGACGGACTCGGAACCGTCGCCGACGAGATGGTCCAGCTCGGCGAGAAGGCCCGCGAGATAGAGCGGGTGATCCAGGAACGCGAACACATGGCCACGGAGGTGGACCTGGACTACACCGTCGAGGTGATAGCCGACGACGTCCGCGACAGGTACCCGGGTGTGAACGTCAGTTCGTCCGTCCCGGAGGGACTGACCGTCAGGACCGACAGGACCCTGCTCTCCTACGCCCTCGAGAACCTCGTCGAGAACGCCGCCGAACACAACGACGCCGACGACCCGTGGGTCGAGGTGGACGTCGAGACCGTGGGGGACCGCCTCCGGATCACCGTCGCCGACAACGGCCCCGGGATCCCCGACCACGAGCGGGCGGTGATCGCGGAGGGCGAGGAGACCCCGCTCGAACACGGGAGCGGTCTCGGCCTCTGGGCGACCAACTGGTGTGTCGCGCGGCTCGGCGGCGAACTGTCCTTCGAGGACCCCGGACGGCGCGGGAGCCGGGTCCGGATCGAACTCCAGAGCGCAGCGACGATGGACGTCGCGGTAGAGGGAGCCGGCGACCGTGCCGCGGTCCCCGACGACGACTAGACTTGGCTACTCGACCGCGGGTCCCCGTACCTCGAACCGGGCCCCGCCGTCGCGGCCCTCGGTCGCCGCCACCTCCCACCCGTGTACGTCGGCGAGTTCGCGGACGATCGACAGTCCCAGCCCGGTCCCCGCGTCGTCGGTGGAGAAGCTCCTGTCGAAGACGGCCTCTCGGTGCTCGGGGGGGATCCCCGGGCCGTCGTCCTCTATCCAGAACCCTTTCCCCTCTTCCAGGACGCCGAGGGAGACCACGACGTCCGGTCCGGCGTGACGGACCGCGTTCCCGACAAGGTTGTCGACGATGGTCCTGACGTACCCGGGGTGGCCGTCGACCGTCGGCTTCCCCTCGACGACCAGTTCCGCGTCGTCGCTGGCGACCGCCCGCCAGACGGACTCGGCGACGCCCTCGATGTCGACCGGTTCGACTTCGCAACTGTCCATCCCCTTGGTCAGGGCCAGGGCGTCGTCGACGATTTCGGCCATCCGCTCGTGGATGGACGCCAGTTCGTCCAGGTGCTCGTCCCTACCGGATTCCCGGGCGAAGGCCACCTGGGCCCGCGCGGCGTTCAGTGGTTCCCGCAGGTCGTGGCTCAGGCCCCTCGCGAACCGCTGGAGTCGCTCGTTCTCCCGTTCGAGATCGCGGCGACGTTCCTCGCGACCCGTCACGTCGCGGAGTATCAGGCCGACGAGTCGTTCGCGGGTGACCTCGTACTCCACGAGGTGGGCCGACAGGGAGACGCGGTCGCCGTCCGCTCGCTTCCCGGACACCACCAGGCCCCCAGGTGGAATCGACCCCTCGCCCGTCGCCAGGAACCGGTCCATCGTCGCCCGGTCCCGGTCCGTTGGTCGCGTCGGCACCACCGTCGACAGGGGTTCGCCGAGCAGTTCCTCGGGCCGGTACCCGAACACGGGATCGACGGCCTGGTTGGCACAGACCACGGACCTGTCCCCGTTCACGACGAGGACCGGTCCCTGAGCGTCCGCTACCATTGTCCCGACCACGTCACCGGGATCGACACCCACTGGCAGGCTCTCGGCCACCCCCAATCCATTCGTTTTCCGGGACAATCTATTCGAAATTTAGGAATATGGTTACAAGGTACTTACGGTAGTGACATCGTGACAATAGGAAGTGACGAATCGCCACACTCGCCGCCCCTGACGGAAACCATATGAAGGGCGAAATCGAACGGGGGGTATGACCAAGACGTTCGTGGACCTGCCCCGCACGGCGGAACGGGGCCTCCGGGGGTTCGTCGAGGACGTCGACGACAGACTCTCGGGGAGCGAGGACAACTACGAGGTGGTCGAGGACGTCCTCGTCGACCTCAACGGCGACCGCAAGACCTACGAGACGTATAAGAGCGGGGGGACGGTCTCGAACATCGAACGCGCCCGGGTCCAGAACTACAACCCACGCAACGCCACCCTGGAGAGCGAGTACTACGCCGAAAAGGACGACGACGCCTTCGCCGAGTCCAAGCCCCTCCAGTGGCTCTGGCGCCAGTTCGACAACACCCCGATGGCCGACAACGTCGCGTTCGGCCTGGAGTTCCGGCGGATGCTCGCCGGGCACCTCTTCGACGAGTGTGGCGACGACTGCCGGTTCTTCAAGGGAATCACGATGACCTACGGCCACAACATCTCGGTCGGCGACAACACGGTCGTCCACGACCACGTCCACCTCGACGACAGGGGTGAACTCACCATCGGCAACCAGGTTTCCATCAGCGACGGCGTCCACGTCTACACCCACAGCCACGACATCGTCGACCAGACGAAGGTGACGAACTACCGGACCGAGATTAGCGACAACGTCAGGCTCACCTACGACTCGGTGGTCCACGCCGGCGCCCGCGTCGGCGAGAACGCGATGGTCGGATCCCGCTCCATCGTCCGCAACGACGTCCCGGCACACCACATCGCGGTGGGCACCCCCGCCGAGTCGGTCCGGATCAAGCCCGGGTGGGAGTCCGTCGCCGCGCCCCTGGAGGACGCCAACGTCAACCGCCAGGAGGAGCGCCGCATCGAGTACGACCTCGACATCGACGAGGACGAACGGTTCGACGAGTTCCAGCGAACCCTCTCGCCGCCCGACGACTGACCCGTCGACATCCTCCGACACCCGCGACCCGTCCCCCCGTCCACGACCGGAACGGTGGCCGTAAGCCACCGTTACCCGAACGCCTTCCGGCGATCCCGGTCCGGAAGGGACTTACCGCTCCGACCCCTAGCAACTACCGTATGAAACACGTCGGTCTGACGGCCCGGATGGCCATCGCCGGGTCGATCCTGTTCGCGTTCTACGCCGTCGCGGCCGTCGTCGCGATGGGCGTCTTCGGCGCACCGCTGTGGCTGGTGCTGGTCGGCAGCGTCGCGTTCGTCGGCGTCCAGTACAAACTCGGCAAGTGGATGGCCCTCAGGAGCGTCCGCGCGGAGGACATGCCGAAGGACCAGTACGGCTGGATCCACGACCGTGCCGAACACCTCTCGAACGAGATGGGCATCGAGAAACCCCGGCTGATGGTCGCCCGGATGGGCGTCCCCAACGCCTTCGCGGTCGGCCGGAAGGGTGCGGGAACCGTCGTCGTCTCCGAGGAACTGATCCGCCTCCTGGACCGGGACGAACTCGAGGGCGTCCTCGCACACGAACTCGCCCACATCGCGAACCGCGACGTGGTGATGATGGTGCTCGGCCAGGGGGTCGCCTCCATCGTCGCCATCCTCGCCCAGTGGGCCGTCCTGCTGACCGGCGACAACGACATCGCCGACTTCTTCCTCGCCATCGTGGTCGGCCAGATAACCCAGATGCTCGTGATGATATTCGTGCTGGCCATCTCCCGGTACCGGGAGTACGTCGCCGACTCCGACGCCGCAGACGCCATCGGCGGGGGCGACCCCCTCGCTCGGGCCCTGGAGAAGATCAGTCACGGGAACGAGCAATCGAGCGACTCGCGGGTCGACGAGAACGTGAACGCGCTGTGCATCTTCGGCCAGGAGCGCGGCCTCGCGAAGCTCTTCTCGACCCACCCGCCGACGGAGAAGCGCATCGAGCGCCTGCGTCGCTGATCCCCGATGGCGCCCGTGCCGCTCAGGGAGACGCTCGCCGCCGTCCTCGGGGTCGCGCTGGGACTGGTGCTGATCGCTTACCCCGAGGCGGTCGTCCGGGTCCACACCGTCGGCCGGGTGCCGGGCAACCGGAGGGGCGAGTACGGCGACGACGCCACCATCCCGGACACCTGGCGGTGGGCCGTCAGGGTCGCCGGCGTCGCCTGCGTCGCCGTCGGCCTCTTCGTCGGGATCCGACTGGTAGTCTGACCCGCCGGGGGAGGCGGTCCCCGCGGGGATCGCTCACCCGTCCGCGGCAACCAGGTCGCCCGCCCTGGACCTGGACTGCTCTACGACGGCGGGCGACGCCTCGAACTCGATGATGACCTCCTCGTCGGTGTAGGTGACGTCCTCGACGTGGGCGTTCTCGTGAACCCAGGAGACGAGGCTCATCGCGTCGCCACCCTGCGGGAGCACCAGACGTTCCTCCTCCAGTTCCGGGAGTTCCCGGTCGATCCGCTCCCGGAGTCGGTCGAGGTTGGTTCCCTCGGTGGCACTGACGGCGATGGGGTCCGGGGCCAGCGCCGACAGCGCCTCCTGTTTGTGTCGGAGTTCCTCGTCGTCCACGAGATCGATCTTGTTGAGGACGGTCACGATGGGCGCCTCGTTACGCTCGTAGAGGGTGTCGTGGCTGGTGACGACCTTCTCGCGGATCTCCTCGACGGGGTCGGTCACGTCCACCACGAGGAGGACGAGGTCGGCGTGGTAGACGGCGTCAAGCGTGGACTTGAACGACTCGACGAGCCAGTGGGGGAGGTCGCTGATGAACCCGACGGTGTCCGTCACGAGGACGTCCCGCCGGTCGGTCTCCATCCGGCGGGTCGTCGTCCCCAGCGTCGTGAACAGTCGGTCCTCGGACTCCGCGGTCGTCGCCAGGTCCGGGTGTCGCTGCTCGTTCTCGTCGACGTCCAGGTCGTCGGCAAGTTGCCGCAGGAGTGTGGACTTGCCGGCGTTGGTGTAGCCCGCCAGCGCCACCAGGTCGAACCCCGAGTCGCGCCGGCGCTTCCGGCGCTCCTGGTCGGTCCGCTCGATGGTCTCCAGTTCGTCGCGGATCCGAGAGATCCGTTCCTTGATGTCGGCCTCGCGGCTCTCGTCGTACTCCCCCAGCCCCATGAACCCGGGGTGTTCCTCGCGCTTGGCGAGGCTGGTCTTGGCCTCCGCCCGCGGGAGTTCGTAGCGCAGTTCCGCGAGTTCGACCTGTAGCTGTGCCTTCCGGGTGCTGGCGCGCTGGCCGAAAATTTCCAGGATCAGCGTGAACCGGTCGAGCACCTCGACGCTCTCAGGGAGCCGGTTCCCGAGGTTGTAGGTCTGGTAGGGGCCGAGGCGGTTGTCGAAGACGACCGTCTCCGCGCCCGTCTCGACCACCAGGGTCGCCAGTTCCTCGGCCTTCCCCTCGCCAATGTGGTAGGCCGGGTCCTCGGTACGGGTCTGGGTGAGTTCGCCGACGACCTCGTAGCCGGCCGCCGCCGCGAGGTTCCGTATCTCTTCCAGGTCGGCGTCGCCGTGGTCGACGCGCTTGGCGATCACTGCCGGCCCGTTGTCGACGCCGTCGTCGCGTCTCATCCGCGGCACCTCCACCCTTCGGGATCGGGTCGCTCGTTGCGCCCGGTGAGCGTGGCCCCCGGTTCGAGACTCTTGGCTACGGCTCCCCCGGTCGATTTCCCGGCCGTTCCCCGCCACGCCTCGGTGGCGGGGTCGCTGCTAGCCTCGCCGATCCTTCACTCCCGTTGCCCGGCGTCTGCTCACGCCTGCGCGTAGGCTCCCGTGGGTCTTGAATCCCTCCCTTCGACCGGACGGCAGCCAGGGGGTGTGGTTCGAGGTCCACCTCGCTCGTCGCTGGACGACGCACTCCTCGTTTCGCCCCTGAATTCCCTTACCGTCGGCCGTATCGGCCCGGTCGGCCGATCGGGTACCCCGGAGCAGGTGGCGTACAGTAAATTTGCTGTAATGGTTCACACTTCCAGACGGGGGCCGATCGACCCTGCCGGGAAGTCCGGCGGCGACCGGCCGGTCCTCCGTCCGGCCAGTCGAGGTCGGGTGAACGACGTTCCGAGAACGGATCCACAGAGGCGACGTTTCAGGGGTCGAACCGGATCAGGCCGTCGGCCTGGTTCGCCAGGTCGGCGGCGTCGGCGTCGAAGGAGTCGGCGTACCTGACCACCAGGGTCAGCACCGTCTCCGGGTTGCGGACGGCGTAGCCGTCCTCCCGGGAGAGGAGGCCGGCGGCCTCCAGTTCGCCCGCGTACGAGGAGACGGTCGGTCGCGAGACGCCCAGTCGGTCGGCCAGGTCGCCGGCGGTCACGTCCGGGTCCCGGAGCAGGCCGACCAGCATCCCACGCGGCGTCTCCCGGCGGAGGTACCCGAGCGCCACCTGGTCGAACTCGGAGAACTCGCCGGCCGGGTAGAACCGCTTGTAGTCGCCGTCCTTCCGGCTCTCGACGGCACCCTCCTCGTCGAGCTTCCGGAGGTGGTACTGGGTTTCGCCGGTCCCCAACTGGAGGTCGTCGCGCACCTTCGAGAAGTGTGCTCCCGGCGTGGCGGCGAGGTACCCCGCGATGGCCCCCCGGGCCTCGCTGTCGCCCTCCTGGGCCTCGGCACCGCCGGTCAGCGACGCGATCGGACTGGCGGCTCCGAGCGCGGCGAACCGCCGGAGGGTGGCCCGCTTGTCCTCGTCCACCCCGTTATCCTCTGGCATTGGGTTTGCGTCTCGTTTTTCGTGGGGGATTATCAGTGCTTGCTTTTCGTCCGGGGCCGGTCGGCGGGGAGCCCCGCGGCGGGGCGCTCCCGCTCGCCGCTGTCAGTTCTCGGTCTCCGTGGCCGGGTCCTCCAGGGCCTCGGGCGGCATCTCCTCGTCGGCCTCCTCGATGACCTCCTCGGCCGAGCGGATGTTGGCGGCCGTCTCGCCCTCCTTGATGGCCTGGGCCTCCTCCTCCATGGCCTCGACGTCCATCTCGGCCTCCTCGTCGATCTGACCGAGGATGTCCTCGATGTCGTCCAGGCCGAGCATCTCGCGGGTCTCGTCGTCGAAGTCGAGGCTGTCGAGCATCTCGCCGTCGACCTTGACGTCCGAGCCGGTCAGGTGCTTGCCGTACCGGCCAAGCATCGACGAGAGCTCCTGGGGCAGGACGAAGGTAGTCGACTCGCCCTGGCCGATGGCCTCCAGGGTCTCCATCCCCTTGTCGATGACCGCACGCTCGCCCATCGACTCGGCGGACTTCGCGCGCAGGACCGTCGAGATGGCGTCACCCTGGGCCTCGAGGATCTGGCTCTGCTTCTCACCCTGGGCCCGGATGATGTTGGACTGCTTCTCGCCCTCGGCCTTCTCGACGGCGCTGCGGCGCTCACCCTGCGCCTCCAGGATCATGGCCCGGCGCCGGCGCTCGGCGCTGGTCTGTTGCTCCATGGCCTGCTGGACGTCCTTCGAGGGGTTGACCTCGCGGACCTCGACGCTCTCGACCCGGATCCCCCACTCGTCGGTGGGTTCGTCGAGCTCCTTGCGGATCTTCGCGTTGATCTCCTGGCGCTTGTTGAGCGTGTCGTCGAGCTCCATGTCGCCCAGCACCGCACGCAGGGTGGTCTGGGCGAGGTTCGAGACTGCCTTCTTGTAGTCGTCCACCTCGAGGAACGCCTTCTTGGCGTCCATCACCTTGATGTAGACGACGGCGTCGGCGGTCACCGGTGAGTTGTCACGGGTGATCGCCTCCTGGCGCGGCACGTCCAGCGTCTGTGTACGCATGTCGAACGTGTACGTCCGGGAGACGAACGGCGGGACGAGGTTCAGTCCCGGCTCCAGGAGTTTCCGGTACTCACCCAGGACGGTCAGTGCCTTCTTCTCGTAGGCGTCGACGATCACGACGGCCTTGAGGATCGCCACGACCACGACGAGCAACAACAGTACCCCGAGGATCGTCACGAACCCTGCTCCACCCAGTTGCAGTATCGCGCTCGTGAGTCCGAGCATGTGCCGACCTATTGGGGGCACAGGGATAAGGATTCCTCATAACTACCCACGCCGTCCTGACATCCGACACTGTCGTCACCGGTGCCACTATCCACTGCAGTCCGGCAACAGTGAACGGGGAGGTCGGGCTTCACCGGGGCGGATAACTGTCGGGGTGGACCGGCGGATCCGGCGGGCGAGTCACCCGGTTTCCGTCTCCTTCTCCCGTTCCCGGTCTCGGTCCGCGGCCCGCTTTGCGGCACGTTCGAGTTCGCGGTCGATGTTGTCCGTCGAGAGCGACGACATCGACTCGACCGTCAGCACGTTGCCCCCGCCGGGGTCGACGACGATGACCTCCTCACCCTCCGGGATCTCGCCGTCGATCGCCCGGGCCTGGTAGTAGGGGTTGAACCCGCCGTCCTCCAGTTTTACCTCGCCGTCGGTGGCGGTCACGCGCTCGGTGACGCGACCGGTCGTGCCCTTCAGCGAGTCGGAGTCGGAGGTCTGGGCCTGGCCCTTCCCCCCGTAGAAGTCGAACTCGCGATAGACGTAGAAGGTCACCGCACCCAGGCCCAGGACCAGTGCCGCCAGGGCGAGCGGGCCGCCCAGCGGCGGGAACACGAGGCCGATCAGCCCCGCCAGCAGCAACGCCACCCCCAGAACGATGAAGTGGGCGCCGGGCGCCAGGGCCTCGAGGATAACCAGCGTGATACCCGCGAGTACCAGGAGCTGCGGCAGCACGTTTTCCGGGACGATCGGCGCCATATTCCGGCTAGGTACCCGCCCCGGATTAAGCTTTTCCAGCGAGGCGACGAGGGTACCCGGACGGCCGCGGGGACGTCTCTGTACCGGCGGTGCGCCAGCCCGACCCTGGCCCCGGCGGTGCGCCAGCCAGATCCCGGCGACTGCAGTACACCAGTCCGGTCCGAACGCCTCAGCCGACCAGCATCGAGAGACGGAAGAAAACCAGGACCATCGCGATGACGCCCAGGATGACGAACGCGACGTTCTCGGGGTCGAGTTCCTCGGGTTCGATCTCGGTCCGTACGATCCCGTCCTCGTCCACGTCGTCTAGCTCGAACCGCCAGCTAGCCTCCTCGGTCTCCACGTCGGGCGTGTTCGCCCTGCTCCTGGGATCCCCGGAGCCCTCGTCGTCGCCCGTGCCGTCCCCGTCGGCGGCCCCGCCGGGACTGGCGTCGTCCCCGCGCCGGTCGTCGCCTGATGCCATGGCCCGCCCTTGTGCTCCGAGCGTGATAAGCCCTGTCCGATCCCGGTCACCCTGGATTCCGGGACGTGTCGGACCACTCACCGGGACGCCCCGGCGTCGTCGGGTCCGTCAGTGGTTCCGTCCCCATCCCGACTGTCTCCTGACCCGTCCCCCTGCCCACGGCCGCTAAATCCGTCCTCGTCCGGACCGTCTGTGGGTTCGCCTCCCTCGCCACCTCCCCCGGCGTGTTCGGCCAGGGCCTCGTCGACCGTGAGTTCCCCGGCGGCCACCCGGCGGGCCAGGGACTCGTCTATCTCGCGGTTGGTCTCCGACCGTTCCCTGGACCGGGTCTTGATCGCCTGGAGTTCGCCGGCGGTGGGGTCGACCGCCCGTTCGTCGACGGGGTCGCCCTCGCGGCGGGCGATGTTCACCGCCGCCAGCACGTCCCCGACGCCCCTGACGCCCGCGCCGAGGTGGGGCGTCGTTCCCGTCTCGTCGACCAGTTCGACCCGCACGTCGTCGAGGGCCTCGACGATCCGTGCCCCCTGGATGCGGGCCCCGTCCCCCACCCGGACCACGGGGTCGGGCGCGCCGGCGACGGCGTCGCGGACGACACCGGGCGCGTCCGTCAGCGGTACCTGGTGGGCCGCGACGACCGTCTCGCCCGACAGGACGGCGATCCCGGGCCGGGTTCCGGGGTCGACGCCGACGACGGTGCGCCCCTCGCCGCCCCGGAGGGCCGCCAGCGCCGCCTCGACGGCCGCCTGCGGCGACCCCGGATCGGCCCGCACGACCGTCACGCTCTCGTGGGGATCCGGGTGGTCGTCGGGCCCGACGACCAGGACCCCCGTTTCCTCGGGAAGCGGGTCGCCCGGTTCGACCGTCATGAAGGTCGCTCCCCGGTCCCGGAGTTCGGTCACCACCTCGTGGTAGACCTCGAAGTCCGCCGTCGCGACGACTATCACTGTCCGGGATTCGGGGGGACCGGGCATAACCGGATCGGTGGGGCCGCCACCGGGTCGTCGGGGGGAACGGGCACCGGTCGACGGGGACGGCACCGCCACACGGACGGAAGCCTTTTGCTCGTCTCGCGGGTTCCGTCGCCTAATGGCGCGGATCGAGGGCTACGACCACGCCCCAGGCGAACACTGCGGGTCGACATCCCTCCGGAACCTCGCGGCCTTCTACGGGTGGGGGAGTGACGAGCGGTGGCGTGTGGACGCTCCAGGTGGGGGCGATCCGGCGGTCGTCCGGTGAGGATCCGGGTGGGGACTCGGAGGTGACGGACTCTTGCCCGGGGGATCGGGCTGCGGCGAGGGGGGACGCAGAGGTTTACAGTAAAGTTACTGTAACGGTGTGGTGCGGGGGATCACGAGTCCCAGAACGCCCGGGTGAGGAAGACGAGGACCGGGACGATTTCCAGTCGCCCGATCCACATCAGTCCGACCATCAGGAGCTTCGAGGAGGCCGGGAAGAACCGGTAGTTGCCCATGGCCCCACCGCGCCGAGCCCCTCCATCCGCCGGGGCGTGCTCACCGACCGTGGAAGTCGGTTTCGCCGCCGACCGGGGAAACCATACCTCCCCGGCAACAGAGGTCGACATGGACGTCACGGACGAGCACATCCCGGAAGAGAGGTTCGCCGAGTGTCTGGCGGTACTCCCGCAGGCCTGCGTGGAGGTCGTCCTCGAACACGACGGCGGGGTCCTCCTGGCCCGCCGGACGAACGAACCCGCCGAGGGGGAGTGGTTCTGGCCCGGCGGCCGCCTCTACAGGGGGGAACGACTCCCCGACGCCGCCCGACGGGTCGCCCGCGAGGAACTGGGGATCGCGGTCGGACTCCTGGGACAACTGGGCGCCTACGGGCACTTCTGGGATACCGCCTCGGTGGACGGGCTGGACTCCCGGCACACCGTCAACGTCGTCTACCACTGCCGCCCCGCGGACGAGGACTTCGAGATCGACCTGGACGACCAGCACGATGACTACCGGTTCGTGACCGGCGTCGAGGACTGGATGCACGAGTACGTCCGCGAGTACGTCGAGGACTCCGGGATCCTGGGTGGCTGACGGCGGAGAACTGGGGGATCCCCGGCGGCTGATGGAGCTTCGCCCCCGGTCGTCGATCCGGAGACCGGGAGACACAAGGCCGGGCCACACGAGGGGTCGACCATGCGACAGTTCGTCCTCGTCGGTCACGAGGCACCGACCACGCCCGAGTTCTCGCTGTCGGACCTGGCCGGCGGTGCGGGTCGCCTGGACGTCCTCTGTCGGTGCGTCAACTCCGCCTTCTTCCTCTCGCACGACCTCCGCGAGTCGGTCCGGGTCCACCTCGTCCTCGGCGACGAGTTCACGGTCACCTTCGAGGGGTCCGACCTCCGGCGGCTCAACCCGGACGAACGTTCGACGGCGGCGCTGGTCCGCGGTGCCCTGGAGGAGCGTGAGGGCGCGGTCGGTGCAATGGGCGTCGAGTCCTCGCCGGGGGTGACGATCACGCGCCGAGGGTTCGACTCGCTGGTCGGTGACCTCTCCCGGGAGGCCGACGGACCGGTGGTCCAGCTCCACGAGGACGGGGAGCCGGTGAGCGACGTGGCCCCGCCCGCCGACCCGGTGTTCGTCCTCTCGGACCACCGCGACTTCACCGGCGACGAGGCCGCCCTTCTGGATGACGTGGCTGACCGCCGGGTTCGCCTGGGACCGCGAGCCCTCCACGCAGACCACGCCATCACGGTCGCCCACCACTGGCTGGACACCGACTGCTACCGGTCGTTCTGACGGTGCCGGCCCGGAACAGACGGCGACCGGGGTGCTCGCGGTCCCGCGACCGGCCGGTGATCGTTTCGGAAATCTTTTCACCGCCCACACCCTCGGATCGCTGTGCGGGCCGGTAGGGTAGCTTGGTATCCTTCGGCCTTCGGGTGGCCGTAACCGCGATTCAAATTCGCGCCGGCCCACTATTCGTCCCGCATCCATCGACGACGAGCGAAGCGAGGAGTCGCGGTGCGGCCGACGGCACGTCGGCCGAATTCGAGCCAGCGAGGCGAGCGAAGCGAGCCTCGCGCGATTCAAATTCGCGCCGGCCCACTACCTCCCGCAACCCCACTCGCGAGCCCCGACTCTCCGGATCACCGCCGAGTGCAACGTTTTATTCCCCGGCCTCGCCAAGGGGTAGTTCATGTTCGACGACGCGGACGGCGACGACGTCGTCGAGCGGATTTCGCCGGAGCGGGCGTTCGAACTCCTGGGCCACGAGACGCGGCTCCGGATCCTGGCGGAACTCGACGACGCCGACGACCGCGTCCAGTTCGGGGACCTCAGAGACCGGGTCGGTGCCGACGACCCCGGCAGGTTCAACTACCACCTCCAGGAGCTCACCGACCGCTTCGTCCGACGGAGCGACGAGGGCTACCGGATCGCGCCGGCCGGCCGGCGCGTGGTCGGGGCGGTCCGCTCGGGGACGCTCACGAAGGAGATGGCCGCCGAACCGACGGCGGTCGACGGGTCGTGTACGATCTGTGACGCGGACCTCGTCGCGGAGTTCGACGGCGACACGGTCCGGATCCGGTGTGTCGACTGCGAGTGGATCCTCACGGAGCCCGCAGTTCCGCCCTCCGTGCTGGAGGACTGGTCGATTCCCGCCGTTCCGGCCGCGACCGGGCGGTGGCTCCGGCGCCTGGGGGTCTCTGCGAAACTGGGGCTGTGCCCGAACTGCGACGGCCGACTCGACGTCGGCCTCTACCGCCCCGGGGATCCCGGGTCGCCCGACTGGTTCTCGGGGACCCTCTCGCCGGCGGTCCGGGTGGCGACGTGCCGGCGCTGCGGACACTGGTGGCACACCCTGGCCGAAATCGCCGTCGTCACGGAACCCGCCGTCGTGGCCTTCCACTACGAACACGGGATCGACGTCTTCGAGCGTCCGAACTGGGAACTCGACTGGGTGGAACTCGACCTCGCGTCCGTCGAGAGCGAGGATCCGCTCCGTGTCTCGATACCGATAACGCTGGACGGGGAGACCCGGACGTTCGTCGTCGACCGGGACGTCTCCGTCGTCGAAGTGCGGGACGATCCCAGGCCCTGACCCGGTTCGTGAAAGCAATCGTATATAACTGCGTTTCTGCAACGCCCCCGACAAATTATCATATAGTTAACATTAACTGCCCGCAGTTCGACGGTCGGCACGGATGACCGATCCGAGCGATCCGGACGTGGTCGAGCGTGGAGCTACCCGGAGCGATCCGGACTTGGCCGAGGAAGTCGCTACCCCGAACGATCCCGACGCGCGGGACGCGGACGACACGCCAGCGCCCGGACCGAGGATGGGCCTGGGACGCCGGCGATTCCTGCGGGTGGCCGCCGCTGGCACCGTCCTCGGGGCTGTGGGCTGTCTGGGTGGACTCGACGAGGCCGGGCAGCGACCCCTGTCGGAGAACCCGGTGGCGGCGAACCTCCAGGGGAGGCCACGACTGGGGCCGGGACACGGGGAGACGCCCGTCACCCTCGTCGCGTTCGACGACCCGAGCTGTCCCTACTGTGCCAAACTGAGCACCGGGGCGATGGACCGCATCGAGTCGGAGTGGGTCGCCGAGGGCCGGGCCACGGTCTACAACCGGTCCTACTACTTCGTCGAGGACTGGTCCCGTCCGGCGATCAACGGTCTCCTGGCGGCCTGGGACCGCGATCCCGACGCCTACCGGCACCTCGAAGCCGCCTACTTCCGGCACCAGGACGACCTCTCGGTGGGGAACGTCGCCGAACGGACGGCAGGGTTCCTCGACGGTACGGACCTCGCCCCGGAACCGGTCGTCGCGGCGGTTCGCGACCGGCCCCACGCGTCACGGATCGACGCCGACGTCGAGGCCGCGGAGCGCGCCGGCATCGACGGCGTTCCCACCGTCTTCGTTTTCGACGAGGGGGAGTTCGTGACCACGCTCGGCAACGACGACTTCGAGGCCTACAGGAGCGCCGTCGAGAGCAATGGCTGAACTACCGATCCCGACCGGTCGCGGCGACGTCCTGCGGACCGCCGGGAGGGTCCGTGAGGTACTCGCGAAACCGCGGTGGGCCGCCCTGGCCGTCCTCGCCGGGGTCAGTGCCGTCACCGTCTTCGTCTCGTTCGACCGCCCGGTGTACGTGCGAAACGTTGTCCTCGGTGGCGGACTGTCGCCGCTCGGCCGGGCGAGAGCGCTCATCGCCGTCTTTCCATCGCTCGCGCCGGGGGACGACCCTCTCCGGGCGGCGCTACTGTACCTGACCGCCGGTGCGGTGGGGACGAACGTCTCCCTCCTTGGCTACCACCTCCGGCACGACCGGACGACCGTCCGCGAGGGATCCGGGAGCCTCGTCGGGGTCGCTCTCGGGACCCTCGGCGCAGGATGTGCCTCGTGTGGGGTGGCGGTCGGTGCGAGCGTCCTCTCGCTGACGGGCGTCACCGCCGGCCTCGCTGGACTACCGTTCGAGGGCCTGGAGTTCCTGGTCCTCGCACTCGTCGTGACCCTGCTCTCGACCCACTGGGTCGCCGCCGGACTGGAGAGCGGCCGCGTCGAGGGCTGCCCGGTCGATCCCTGAGTTCAGGCCTCCACCTCGACGGCCACCTCGTTGGTCCGGAGGAACGGCGGGGTCCGGGGGTCGTCGTACCGGAGTAGTGAGGGGGATCCCGCGGGATCGATCCCCTCCGCTGTCAGGGTCGAGAGGAGTCGCTCGCGGGCGCGTCGGACCCGTCCGTCGGTCGCGAACCACGAGAAGCCGTAGACTGCCACCGTCCGCGGGGGTTCGACGATCAGGCGGACCGACGGATCCGTCGGCACCGGCGCGTCGCCCGGCCCGTACTCCGCGGGCAGGTAGAAGGCCATCCTCGTCCCGTCGGCGGACTCGTCGGTGCGAACCGGCGCGGTCGTCTCGATCGATTCGCCCGGGCGTCTGTCGCCGGACTCGACGGGCGCCGTCATCGCTATCGACTCCCCGCCGTCGTTCTCGCCGTCGATGTACCGGAACAGGCGCCGGAACGCGGTGCGCTCGTCCGGCGCGGTCGTCTCGACCAGGACCGTCCGGGGGTAGCGCCTGACCTCCACCCCGTCGACCCGTCTTTCGGTCTCGTAGGGAACACGCTCCACGGTGCGGGTGGTGTACAGTCCCCAGGCGGACCACGCGCCCAGCGCGGCGGCCAGGACGCCCCCCGCGGCTGCGAGTGCTCGTTTCACGGGCCGGCGTTGGGATCCCGCTGACAAAAGCGACCCGGAGTCACGGAGAGCCAGCCGGCGCCGTGTCGGTACCGCCCGCTCTACTTTCGATCGCGTTTCCACATATTGATGTGGGACCCCTGTGTGGAGTGGACCGACCAGGATGAACGGCGTATGTGCGTCCGGCCCCCCGCCCTCGGGGGGGAGACCGGCGCGAGCGAGGGCCCAGTCCCCCGCGCCGGGCCCACGGGATAGCCCCGAAACCGACGGACGGAACGCTGACGGGAATCGATGATGCTGGTCGTCGTCTGCGGACTGCCCGGCGTCGGGAAGACGACGGTGGCCGAGAACGTCGCCGACAGGGTGAACGGCCGACTGATCAGGACCGACGTGGTGCGCAAGTCCATCTTCGACGACCCGGAGTACACCGACGAGGAGACGACGATGGTCTACACGGAGATGCTCGACAGGGCCGAGGAGGGCCTCCGGAGCGGCGAGAACGTCGTCCTCGACGGGACCTTCCACCAGACCACCTTCCGCGAGCGGGCCCGGTCGCTGGCGCAGTCGCTCGGCGCCGACTTCGAGGTGGTGAAGGTCGAGTGCGCCACCGACGTGGTCGAGCGCCGGATCCGAAACCGGACCGACGACGCCAGCGACGCAGACTTCGAGGTCCACCTCCTGTACCGGGACACGTTCGACCCCCTCTCGCTGGACTACAAGCTGGTGGACAACTCGGCCGGCCTGGAGGAAACCCAGAGCCAGCTAGACCAGCACTTCTGAGCGCCCCTCCAGGTGCTCCCGTCGGATCTCACCCTCTGCGATCGGCGGGTCTCAGTCCTCGGCGGCCTCGACGACCGTGAGTTCGGCTATCAGGGCGTTCTCCTCGACGAGGACGAACTGGTCCTTCAGTGTCAGCAGGGCCTCCGGGTCGTCGTCGCCCGGGAGGACGGCGGTGGCGTGCATCTGGACGCCACAGCGAAGCAGGTTCTCCCGCGGCGTGACGTACCCGACCGTTCCCTCGGGGATCTCGACGTCCTCGTTGAATCGGACGAAGTAGACGTCCTCGTCGTCCAGGCGGTAGAACTCCTGTTCCGAGTCGGGTTCCAGTCCGGCCTCCCCCAGGAGCGTGTCGGCGTCCTGCTGGGCGTGCTGGTTGAAGTCGTACCGCGTGTGGGTCGGGACGTCGCTCCGCCGTGACCGGACGACCCCGCGGGCACCGACGACGGCGTCCCCCGTCTGGCGTCCGATCTCGCGGATAGAGAGCGAGCGCGTGTAGGACCGTCCACCACTGACGCCGAGGCGCTCCTCGACGTAGTTGCCCGAACGGATTACCATGGATCCGGGTTGCACGGCCCACCTTATATATCACCGTGACCGGATTCCACGGCTGAAAAACGCCGGCACGCCCCGGGATCGAGGCAGGTTCGACTTTCGACCGATCCCCAACGGTCGGGAACCGGCCGTCGCCCGGACTCGGGGGGCTTTTGGCCGGCCGCCGGGAACAGCGGACCATGACTGACCGTGACGATCCCCTGGCGTGGGAGACTGTCGACCGGCGGGTGGCCTACACGTGCGAGGCGTTCGACGTCGTCAACCAGGACGTCCGGCTGCCGGACGGCACCGTAACCGAGTTCGACCACGTGACGGAGTCCGAGTCGGTCGTTATCCTGCCGCTCCGGCCACCGACGGACACAGGGGACGAGGAGGCGAGTCAGGGGGTCGGCCCCGACACGGATGTGGTGCTCGTCGAGGAGTGGCGCCAGCCGGTGGGCCGGATCAACCGCGGCCTGCCGGCGGGCAGTATGGAACCGGGCGACGACGACCTGGCGACGGCCGCGCGCCGGGAACTCCGCGAGGAGACCGGTCACGTGGCCGACCGAGTGGAACACCTGGTGTCGGTCGAACCCGCCAACGGCCTGCTGGACTCCGTGTTCCACTACTTCGTCGCCTACGGGTGCACGCCGGATGCCGAACAGGAACTCGACGACGACGAGGCGATCCGACCGACGACGACCACCCTCGGGGAGCTGCGGACCGCAGTCGCGGACGGGGACCTGCGGGACGGCCGGTCGGCGATGGGCGTTCTCTACCACCAGCTACACGGGTCGGCCGGAGAGTAGCGGACCGACATCCCTCAAGGATCACCCCGAGCCGTCGGCTTCGATCCCCCGGGTTTCGACCGTGAGCCAGCGGCCTCTGTCCCCGGAGGAATCAGAGCGGTTCCTCGCCCTCTATGATCCGCTGTGCTCGCTCGGCCAGTTGGGGGACGGCCCACTCCATCTTCGGGTAGAGCGGGTCGTCGGCGTTGCCCTGCACGTAGCGGGCCAGGAACATCTCCCCCAGTCCCGCAAGCTTGTAGACCGCGAGCGTCCGGTAGAAGCGGTCGTGTTCGTACGCCAGGCCGGTCCGCTCCTCCCAGCGGTCGACGAGTTCCCGGCGGGTCGGGTACCCCTCCCGGGCCGTGAGCGTCGGCGTGAGGTCGGGGAGGACGGCGTCCTCGTCCTTCGGGTCCCGCCAGTAGGACAGCATCCACCCCAGGTCGGTCCGGGGGTCACCCAGCGTGGACATCTCCCAGTCGAAGACGGCCACCAGTTCCGGGGGCGTCCCGGGCGCGAACATGACGTTGTCGAGTTTGAAGTCGCCGTGGACGAGGGTGTGCGGGTGGTCCTCGGGGGCGTTGTCCCCCAGCCACTCCATCACCTCGTACAGCGCCGGCACCTCCCGGCGTTCGACGGTGGTCTGGAAGGCCCAGGTCAACTGCTCGGACCACCGGCGGACCTGGCGCTCCGCGAACCCCTCGGGGTAGCCGAACTCGCCCAGCCCCATTGCCTCGTGGTCCAGGTCGTGGACCGCCGCCAGCGTGTCGACGAGTTCGTGGCCGATCCCCCGGCGCTGTTCGGGGGTGGCGAACCGGTCGGGTTCCTCGTCGCGGATCACGTCCCCCCCGGTCCGCTCCATGACGTAGAAGTCCGCACCGAGCACCGACTCGTCGTCGCAGGCCAGCACCGTGGGCGGGACCGGCACCTCGGTGTCCTGGAGGGCGTCGATCACACGGTACTCCCGGAGCACGTCGTGGGCGGTGTCGGCCGTCTCTCCCGGCGGCGGTCGCCGCAGGACGAGGTCCCGGTCGCCCCAGGTGAGAAACAGCGTCTCGTTCGAGTGGCCCGCGGCGTGGCGCTCGACGGAGAACTCCTCGGCGCGACCGAGTTCGTCCGCCAGGTACGCCCGGAGTGCGGACTCGTCGACGAGCCGGTCGAAGTACTCCTCGGAGGCGTCGTCGGCCATGTGTCGGGGAACGGTTTCGGGGTACGAATAGCCACCGCCCTGTCGCGCTCCGGTCCGCGGTCAGCCGTTCCGTCCTCGCCACGGTCCCGGTCGCCGCGTCCCCGCCACTGTCTCCGCGTCCGCCGGTCGACAGTCGCGGGACCACCGGGGACGTTCGGCCCCGTCAGTCCGTGATCCGTTCCCACCGAACGTCGTAGTCCCCCGTCGCGGTCACTCGCCACTCCGTCGCGTAGACCCCTCGTCCTGTCGTCCTGGTCCAGAACGTCAGCACCAGGCCCTCGTCCGTGCGACGGACCTCCGGCGGCGCCAGCGACCGGTCTGGGAACCGCCGGGTCCAGCGCTTTACGTTTTCCTCCGCCACCAGCGCCTCCTCGGGGGCGAGGAGGGCGGCCGCCGCCCGCGCCATTTTCCGGGAGGGCGGGGGGTCACGGTCGAGGACGTCGATGGATCGGTAGATCCGTTCGAGTTCCTCGCCGGGGTCCCCGGTGACGACGGTACCGTCGTCGCGGACCACCCGGTCGACAGGGGGCGCGTCGCGGACACCCACCTCGGTCGTCCGGAAGAACGCCCACCCGTCGATACCGATCCCCATCCCCGTGATGATGGCGACGACGCCGTCGAGGCCGACGAGGAAGGCCAGGGTCTTGACGCCGAGCGGTGCCTCGGAGAACCGGTGCCTGCGGCGCGCCGTGGTTCCCCGTTCGACCCCTCCGATAAAACCTCTTCGCACGGACGGACACGTTCGGGCCGCACACCGGGCCCCGATCGGCGGTCCGGATCCACCGCTGGAGTCTCGGTCCGAGTTCCGACCGATCCGTTCGGATCAACCCTTTTGGTCCCGGCCGACGAACCGGGTCCATGGACTACGACGACCCCGAGCGGGGCACCGGACTTGCGGCCCGGACCAGGGAGTTCGTCGACGAGGTGGTGATCCCGAAGGAGCGGGAACTGCTCGGCGACCGGGCGCCGACGCCGGAGGAACTGGCGGCCCTGCGGGAGGAGGCGAAGGAGCGGGGCATCTACGCCCCCCAGGTCGACGAGGAGTACGGCGGCCTGGGCCTGGACCTGCGGTCGGCGCTCCCGGTGTTCGAGGCGGCGGGCCGGAGCCTCCTCGGCCCGCCCGCACTCCGGGTCGACGCCCCGGACGAGGGCAACATCCACACCCTGGAGATGGTCGGGACCGAGGACCAGAAGGAGCGGTGGCTCCCGCCGCTGGTCGAGGGCGAGATCAGTTCCGCCTTCGCCATGACAGAACCACCCGCAGGCGGTGGATCGGACCCGAAGATGCTCAAGACCACCGCCGAGAAGGACGGCGACGAGTGGGTCATCGACGGCCACAAGTGGTGGGCCACCAACGGCGGGTCGGCCTCGGTGTACCTCGTGATGGCCCGCACCGACATGGACGAGCACCCCTACTCGGGCACGTCGATCATCCTGGTTCCCCGGGACGCCGACGGCCTGGAGGTGGTTCGGGACATCCCACACCTCGGCGGGGGCGGGATGGGACTGGGCCACGCCGAACTGAAACTCGACGGCGTCCGGGTCCCCGCGGAGAACCTCATCGGCGCGGAGAACGCCGGGTTCGTGATCGCCCAGCAGCGTCTCGGGCCGGCCCGCCTGACCCACTGCATGCGCTTCGCGGGCCTGGCCGAACGCGCCCTCGACATCGCCTTCGCCTACGCCAGCGAACGCGAGGCCTTCGGGGACCGCCTGTCCGACAAGCAGTCGCTCCGGTTCGAACTCGCGCGCCGGCACACCGACCTCCACGCGGCCCGCACCATGGTCCGCCACGCCGCACGCGAGATAGCCGCCGGCAACGAGGCCCGGATCGAGGTCGCGGCCTCGAAGTACTTCACCGCCAACGTCGTCCAGGAGTCGGTCGACACCGCCGTCCAGGTGTGTGGCGGCGCGGGCATCTCCAAGGACCTCCCCCTGGCGGACTTCTACGAGAACGTCCGCCAGTTCCGGATCTTCGACGGCCCCGACGAGGTCCACCTCCGGTCTATCGCCCGCGAGTTCCTGCAGGATCCCCCGACCGGGGAACTGGCGAACCTGCCCCGCTTCGGGGAGTGAACTCTGGACGACCCCAACGAAGTGTGTCTTACGACCACCCAGAGATTCACACTGTGTAGACCAAGTGGGCGTTTTTGCCTCTCGGTCCGGGATTAGGATCAGATTTTGAATTCTAGAACGCACCCGGTGGATTGCCGCCGGAATCAGTCCCTCACAGATATTCCCCTTTTTATACCACTCTATACCGTAATAATTGACCAGCGGTTTTCCATTTTCCATTGTTTGGTGTCCACCCGTTCAGCATCTGAGGGCACCGGTGATCATGAACCGACAACCGATGCTATATGGCCATCGGAGAAAATAAGTGAAATTTAACAAACCTTGATATACCGTGGTCATATCGACACAAAGCATTTAAATATCTCGGCCCCAGTGAGATACATGAAGCGCAGAGAATATATTTCAAAGATATTACCAGGTGTAGTACTTATACCGGGCTGTTTATCTAAAGGCCAAGAGAGACAAGATAGTTCTCCAGCCACTACCTCTCGATCACAGAACCAGACACAACCAAACACTACAGAGGCTTCTCGCACATATACATCGACCAGCACACCCACAACGACCTCCACCCCAACGAGTACATCTACACCTCCTCCGGTAACAAAAGAGACGGACGATTTGCATGTCAGGAACTTCCAAGGAACGCCTGTTGAGGCGAATATAACGATCGAACCAGAAGGAGATAGATCCACCTTCAGTGCGGATCTGGAGCTTTCCTCAAGGGCAGAGAAACAGTATCGTAAAGTAGAGGCCCTGAATAGTGAAGCGACCATATTTGTCGAAACAAATGACCTAAATGTTGAACATGAATGGATCTATAACAGTCAATATTTACTAACTATCACAATACGGGCCAATAATGTCGATTTCTGGGTCTCAATTTCATGAGTTTTAACTATTAGATTGATTATGTAGATAATTAGATATTATATCGCAATCAGAATAGTCCAATAACATATAAAAGTTAGATTATGACCGGTGCGTTTCGAACCGTGTCCGAATATTAATTCATACCCAAGCTAGATCTACCTTGACACCTTCCGGGGTGAGGTGAACGACAGTTTGTCTGGATGGCGCCAAATGTTGTCGGACTGATGTCTTATCACTTTCCGACTCAATAGTTATAGTAGCACCAGGTCTCTCAGAAGCCATATTTTTCTAATATAATGCCACTTGGTTAGGACCGCGGGAGTTTTCCCGCCACCCTCTCTGGTACCGACCATGCACGCGTCACGATCGAACTGGGGGGATCGACGGTGAGCACCGGGCCGGCGGCCTGGCCGGTGTCGGCGACGGCCGAGACCGAGGACGCGACCGCGGCCGACGGGTGGGACCTCTCGCGGGTGCTCCCGCCGCTGGGACTGGGAGTGCTCTACCTGGCGACGGTCCTGGGTGGGCTGGCGCTGACGAACGAGATAGAGGCGGCGGGTATCGTCGCCTTCGAGGACCCGGAGTCGGTGGCCAACGTGGGCTACTTCGCGGTCATCATCGTCGCGTTCACGGCCATCACCATCGCCGCCCAGCGGCTGGGCTACGGGATGCAGTTGATCCGACTGTACATGCTGGGGGTCTTCGGGATGCTGGTCGGCGACCTGTTCGTCGTCATGGGCTACGGCACCCACGTGGCCGGTGTCCCGACCAGTCCGCTCGCGCTCGCGGCCGCGGGGGTGACGGTCGTCGTCCTGTGGGTCTACCCCGAGTGGTACGTCGTGGACGTCGCCGCCGTGGTCGGCGGGGCGGTGATAATCCCGATGATGGGGTTGAGTTTCGCGCCACTCCCCATCGTGATCCTGCTCGTCGCCTGGGCGGGCTACGACGCCTACAGCGTCTACGTCTCCGGGCACATGCAGGAACTCGCGGGCGGCCTGGGGGAGCTGAAGGCCCCGATGATGTACGTCGTCCCCTACACCCTGGAGTTCTCGCTGGTCGAACTCGACGACCTGGGGATCGGGCCGAAGGACGAGGAGGAGGTGGACGCGAACGCCGACGCCACCGGCGAAACAGCGGGAGACGACGACCTGGCGGGACCCGACGACCCGGGTGATACGGAGGATCAGGACCGCTACACCGGGGCCGGGGACTCCGGCGAGGGGAACCTCCCGGTAACGTTCCTCGGCCTCGGCGACGCGATCATCCCCGGCATGCTGGCGGTCAGCGCCGGACACTTCCTCGACGCGCCGGTCGTGGTCGAGGCGCTGAACGCCAACCTCCCCGCGATCGGGGCCCTGGTCGGCGGCGTCGTCGGCCTCGGTGCCCTGCTGTTGATCGCCAACAAGTTCGAAGGCGTTCACGCCGGCCTCCCGCCCCTGAACGCCGGGGTGCTCGGGGGCTACCTCGTCGGCGCGGTCCTGGCCGACGTTCCCATCACCGCCGCCCTGGGGATCTGAGCGTGGACGAGGGCGGGCGGGACGAACCCGACGGTGACGCCGCCGGCCTGGACGCCCTCGCGGGGGAACTCCGGGACGCGGACACGGCGGCGGCACTGACGGGGGCCGGGGTGAGCGCCGCATCGGGGGTACCCACGTTCCGCGGCGACGACAGCGACGAGCGTAGCTCGTCTGGCAACCGGACTTCGTCCGGTGACGGTATCTGGGGCGGGGAGTTCGATCCCGCGGACTTCCGGTACGGGCGCTTCGGGTCCGATCCGGCGGGGTTCTGGGCCGACCGGATCGAACTCCGGTCGGTCATGCGCCCCGACGGCCTCGCGCCCAACGCCGCCCACCGGGCGCTGGCCGACCTGGAGTCGGCGGGCGTCCTCGACGCAGTCGTCACCCAGAACACCGACGGCCTCCACGCCGGGGCCGGCTCCGACCGGGTCGTGGAACTCCACGGATCCGCCGCCCGTGTGGCCTGCCAGGGGTGTGGGCGACGGGTCCAGGCGGATCCAGTCTTCGAACGGGCACGGGACGGGGAACTCCCGCCGACCTGCGGGGAGTGTGGCGGCGTCTACAAGCCCGACGTGGTCCTGTTCGGCGAGTCGATGCCCGACGGGGCGATGGCCGAGGCTCGCGGACTGGCCGAGGACGCAGACGTCTTCCTCGCGGTCGGCTCCTCGCTGACCGTCGAACCGGCCGCCTCGCTCCCACGGATCGCCGCCCGCGACGGAACCCTGGCGGTCGTCAACCTCGATTCCACCCCCCACGACGGACGCGCCGACCACGTCTTCCGGGCCGACGTGACCGAACTACTTCCGGACCTGGTCGAACGGGTCACCGGATAATCGACCCCCAGGATCGCCCGGTTGGTGCTGGAGAACGGCTCCGGGTATAGCGGAGCCCGATCCAGATTTACAGTAAGCTTACCGTAAAATCTCTCGACGGGGGTGTCGCCCTCCCCGGTTGCGGACGCGACTCCGGCCCCCTCACCCCCCGAGGTCCGACGTATCCGCGAGCCAGACCCCGACGGCGGCCCCGAATCCACCCAGTCCGAGGGCGAAGATCCCGGCACCGTAGTGGGGGTCGCCGGCGACTCCGCCGGCCATCGAGAACGACCCGAACGTCAGGACCCCGCTGAGGGTGCCGACGGCCCGCTTGTCCCACTCCCGGTCGGGATCACCCCAGATCAGTGGCGGGTACCGGAGCGCGACGGCCGTACCAACGCCGTAGGTCACGAGGATACCCGCCAGGAGCGGTGGCGAGGGGTGAGCCAGCGCGACGCCTCCCGTGACGACGGCGGCGACCACCGTAGCGACCCCGTAGCGAGCCGTCCGGTCCATGCCCGGTGGTCGGGTGGACTCCGCAATAACCGGTCCGGTTCGGAACCGAGGGCGACGACCGGCGGGCAAGGATCCTCGGTCGGGGGCTTTATCGCCCGGCCGCCCGTCGCATCGCCCATGATGCGACTGCACGGGGTGAGACCGTGAGTACCGAACAGTTCGGCGTCGACGGCGACGTGGCCATCGTCACCGGAGCGAGCCAGGGCATCGGGAAGGTGATCGCTGAGCGGTTCGCGGACGACGGATTGAACGTAGTCGTCTGTTCGCGGGACATGGACAACGTCGGACCGGTCGCGGACGGTATCAACGACAGCGACCGGCCGGGTTCGGCCAACCCTCTGGAGTGTGACGTGACCGACCGGGAGGACGTCGAGTCGCTGGTCGAGGCGACGGTCGAGGAGTTCGGCGGCCTCGACGTCCTGGTCAACAACGCCGGCGCATCGTTCATGGTCGGGTTCGACGACCTCTCGCCCAACGGCTGGTCGACGGTGGTCGAGATCAACCTGACCGGCACCTACCACTGCTGCCAGGTGGCCGCCCCCCACCTCAAGGAGGGCGGCGGCTCCGTCGTCAACTTCTCCAGCGTCGCCGGCCAGCAGGGGGCCCCGTACATGAGCCACTACGCCGCCGCGAAGGCCGCGGTGATCAACCTCACGTCCACAATGGCCTTCGAGTGGGCCGGCGACGGCGTCCGGGTCAACTGCGTCGCACCCGGGTTCGTCGCCACGCCCGGTCTCGCCTCGCAGATGGGGATCAGTGCCGACGACGTCGACCGGGACGAGGTGGACCGCCGGATCGGTCTGAGCGAGGAGATAGCCGACGTCACGCAGTTCCTCGCCTCGCGGGCGGCGTCGTTCGTCACCGGCGAGACCGTCTCCCCCCGCGGGGTTCCGGACATCATGGAGGAACCGGAACTATGAGCCCGAAACGGACCGTCCACCTCCCGGTGGCCTCCCTGGACAGCGTTCAGGAGTTCGTCGACATCGCTGTTCGCGCCGAGGAACTGGGCTACGAGCGCGCCTGGATCCCCGAGACCTGGGGGCGCAACGTCGTCCCCATACTCACCCGGGTCGCAGAGGAGACGTCGGAGATGGGGCTGGGGACGAGCATCGTCAACGTCTACTCGCGGTCGCCGGCGCTCCTGGGACAGACCGCGGTGACGCTCCAGGAGGTGTCCGACGGTCGGATGCGCCTGGGCATCGGCCCCTCGGGACCGATCGTGGTCGAGGGGTGGCACGGGGCGGACTTCGGCAACCCCCTGCGCCGCACCCGCGAATCCATCGACGTGATCCGGCAGGTCGTGTCCGGCGAGGAGGTCGACTACGAGGGCGAGTACTTCAACCTCTCGGGCTTTCGACTCCGGTGTGACCCGCCCGAGGAACCGCCGGCGGTCGACGCCGCGGGCATGGGGCCGAAGGCGGTCGAACTCTGTGGCCGCTTCGCCGACGGCTGGCACGCCACCCTGTTCACGCCGGACGGTCTCCGCGAGCGAATGGACGACTTCCGGCGCGGGGCCGACCTGGGCGACCGGGACGTCGACGACCTGACGGCCACCCTCTCGCTCGGGACCTGCGCCCTGGACGACGGCGACCGGGCCCGCCGCCTGGCCCGCGAACACCTCGTGTTCTACGTCGGCGCGATGGGCACGTACTACCGCGAGTCGCTCTCCCGGCAGGGGTTCGAGGAGGAAGCCAACGAGATAGCCGCGAAGTACGCGTCCGGGGACAGGGACGGGGCCATGGAGGCCCTCCCGGACGAACTGCTGGACGAGATGGGTGCCTCGGGCACCCCGGAACGGGCCCGCGAGGAACTCCGGAAATTCGAGGAAGTCGACGGTCTCGACTCCCTCGCCGTGAGCTTCCCCCGGGGGGCGTCGTTCGAGGAGATAGACCGGACCCTGGCGGCGCTCGCTCCGGAGTAGCCGCCGGGTGTTCGACGTTCGACGGAAACTGCGGGCGGGATCCGGTCACGTCGCGCACATCGGGAGTGCGGGACGCTACTGGTAGTTGCGTCGGTCGGTCGAGAAGGCGGATCCCACCGCCGGGAATCCGCCGAGCCAACGTTGGTACGGCACGCAGTCAGACGACCGCCAGCGCCAGCGCCCCCACGAACATCGCCGCGCCGATGACGCCCGACATCGGTGCGAATCCGACCCCCACCATCGACCCGACGAAGCCCATCGTCGCCCCCAGCAACACCGGCACGAATCCGAGGACGAACGCCAGTACGGTCGGCATCTCGTACTCCACCCGGCAAATCGTCGTCACCGACAGGAACAGGAGGAGGTACACACCCGCTATGAACCCGATCGACTCGATCATGTCACGTCGCCAGGTTCAGATCACTGGGCGATAAGTTTTACTCTTCTCCCTTATTGTGATATGGTGGAATTCGATTGTGTTTTGCCGTGATGACACGAAAATGATTGCTCCGGAGTAACGTCGGATCAAATATTTTGGGCCCGAAGACGGGATGGGCACGTATTTGTGCGCCCGTCGCTGGCGATTCCAGGGCAGAGTCGAACCGGTACATCACGGTAGTCGTGGGAGACGACCTGCGAGCGACACCCCCCGTTTGGGGGTACAGTTTTGGTCACGCCGGTCCCAGGCGGATCCATGGCCGAGGATCCTGCCCAGGCGATGTACCGATACCGGACGGATACGCTGGTCGACGACCGTGGCGACGGGCCGGCACTGGTCTGCAGTCACGGCACTCTCATGGACCGGACGATGTTCGCTCCCCAGTCCGAGGGGCTCTCTGACGACTACCGGGTGGTCGCCTACGACTCCCGGGCCAGGACCGACCGGTGGAGCGGTCCCTACGACCTCTCCGACCTCGTCGAGGACTGCCGGGCCGTGCTCGACGCCCTGGACATCGACTCCTGCGTCCTGGCAGGGATGTCGATGGGCGGATTCATGGCGGCGCGGTTCGCCCTGGAGTACCCCGAACGCCTGGACGGCCTGGTGCTGGTCGACTCCATGGCCGAGGCCTACACCGAGGAGGAACGGGAGGAGTACGGCGGCCTGGCCGAAGGGGTCAGCGGGGCCGACAGGGTCCCTGGGGAGGTGGCCGGGATGTCCGCCGACCTCATGTTCTCCGACCGGGCACACGAGGAGCAGTCCGACCTCGTGCAGCGGTGGACGAACCGCTGGGGGACCTACCCCGGGGACGCGGTGGCCGCCGAAATCGAGTCCTGGCGGACCGAACCGGGCGTCCTGGACGAACTCGAGGACGTCGACGTACCAGCCCTGGCCGTCCACGGCGAGGAGGATCAGTCGATCCCCCCGGAACGCGCCCGGCGGACCGTCGAGCGGTTACCCGAGGGCCGGATGGAGACCATCCCGGGTGCAGGTCACCCCTCGAACCTCGAACGCCCCGAGGCCGTCAACGAGGTTCTCGGGGAATTCCTCGACGAGGTGTACGCCTGATCCGGGTCGGACGGGACTCGTCCCCGTCCCCATCGTTTGCCGACGTCACGTGCGGATGCTTTCCGGCAGGGATCGAACCTGCGCCTCCCGGGTTACAGCCGGGTGTCCTGGCCGTCTGGACCACGGAAAGTCGAGGGGGTGACGGGCGACGCGACCGGACCGGTCGCGCCCACCCGCGCGTCAGCGAGGCCGGATACGATCCGTCGCTCATGCGTTGGCGCTAACCGCGAGCGCCTCGACCGTCACGCCGAAGCCCTCCTCGAGGGCCTCGACGGCGGCCGACTCGGCGTCGCGGGCGGTGGGGTCGACGGCGACCGTCAGGTCGACCGCCGCCTCCACCGCCAGGTCGTTGAGTCGGGGGCGCACGCCCGTGACGTCGACGTGCTCGACGTCGGTGACGGCGTCGACCGCCGTGACGCGGTCGAGGGCGCCGCCTTCGAGCGTACCCTGGTCGTCGCGCGTTACCAGTAGCGTGAGGTCGGCCGTGACGCCGACCTCCTCCAGTTGCACGGACATTCATGCTCCCGGCGCGATTCGAACGCGCCTCTCGGCCTCGAACGGGCCGCGGGATGGCGGTGTCCTGCTACCCCACGGGAGCACGCCGTATCGGCGGCCGGTACACCCCGTGCTCGAGTGAGTGTGACTCCCACCGGACGACAGCAGAAGGGTCGACGCGACCGACCCGGATCCCTCCCCCGCGGTATCGGGTTCGGAAGAGGGGATCGCCGCCGTCCGGAGAGAGTGGCTTCACTCGGACGAGGCGGCGGGCCGATCGCGGCAGCGAGTCGACGCCGACCCGACCCCGCGATACCGCCCGCTCGGCCCCTTGGCGAAGCCACGCGCGGTCATGGCGTGGCCCCGCACTGCGAGCGGACGGGAATTGCGGAGTTGGGTCGTCATCGATCTCACCTCTCCGCCGTAGAGGCGGAGCGTCGCGTCTACACCATGAGAGGGGAGATACATAAATTTACCTTCACTTTGTCATGCCTTCACATACCGTGGTCGAGCGAGGGTGCGACGGGGCCGTTCGATGGATCGTCGTCGGGTTGGACGGGGATCCCGCGGTCCCGTGGCGGATGGGGCCTCTTTTGACCCTCCACTGCCAACCGCGTGGCGTGCGACCGACCACGTCCGACCTGTTTCGCGTCTTCGGGGACCCACGCGGCGAGGGGTGGCTGTTCGTCCGGGTCGACGACCCCGGGGCAGGTGACGGCGGTTCTCCGGCGGGCGACGACCCCGGTGAGACCCGTACGAGGACGGGCCCGGACGACGAGCCCGGATCCGGGGCGGGGGTTCCCCGGGACCCGTTCGAACCCGTCGCAGTGCCCATGGAGGGCCACGGGGAGGCGGATCCGGCGGTTGCGGCCCTGCGCCCCGGCTACCTCGTCGAGGCCACCCTGGAGTGGGACGACCGGCGGCCGACGGTCCGGGACCTGACCGTCCGCAAGCGGACCCTCCTGGAGTTCGTCGACGGCGCGAGCACCGTCTTCCAGGCCGCGGCCAAGGCCTGGGCGGAGGCGCGGACCGCGGGGGAGGCGATGAACTCCCGCGTGACCAGGTCGACCGACGGGGATCCCAACGGCGTGCTCTACGTGTTCGCGGACGGGCCCGGCGCAGGCGACCTCTTCGAGGAGTTCCGGTCGGCAAGGCGACCGCTGGAACCACTGATCGCCAGGGTCAACGAGGCTCACGACGACACTGACGACGCGGGGCCGGACGTTCCCGGCCTCGCGCCGGACGGATCAATCCGGGTTCCCACGCCCGGCGACGACGGGGCGGGCGTGGAGGGTGACGGATCCCCGACCGGAGAACGGGAGGACGGCGGATCCGACGACGATGCTGACGTGCCCGCGGCCGAGGACGGGGACGAACACGGCCCCGACAGGGAGGTGTTCGTGGTTCGCCCCGCGGACGAACCGTTCGTCATCGTCTACATCGTTCTCCGGAAGGGCGGCGTCCTGGCCGACGCGATGCGGGACACCTACGCCAGACCGCGACCCGAGGAACCGATCGGCTGATCCCGGTGCCGACCGGAGGCGGTCGGCGTCCGGGCCCGCTTACAGGGTTTCCACGTCGAGGATGTTGACGACCGCGCCCTCGCCGAGGATCGTCGCCCCACCGAGGCCGGGGATGTTCGCGAGGAGTCCCTCGAACGGCTTGACCACGACCTCCTGCTGGCCGCGGACGTTGTCGCAGTGGATCGCACAGGAGCGCACGTCGTCCTCGACGGTCACGAGCATGCCGCCGCCGTCGGTGGCGGCGGGGTCGGGCACGTCCAGGGCGTCGTGGAGCTGGATCAGTTCCCGCTCCTGGCCGTCGGGGGTCCGGATGGCCCGCCCGCCCCCCTCGGCCTCGACTGTCTCGGCCATCCCCATCGCGCCGATTTCGTCGACGACCTGGACGGGGAGGCCGTACTCCTCGTCCCCCGATTCGAGGAACAGCATCTCGGAGATGGCCAGGGTAACCGGCAGGACCAGTCTGACCGTGGTCCCCTCGCCGGGCGTGCTCTCGACCTCCACCTCGCCGTCGAGTTCGTCGACGACGCTCGCGACGACGTCCATCCCGACGCCCCGGCCGGAGACCTCCGTGACCTCCTCGCTGGTCGAGAAGCCGGACTCGAAGATGAGGTCGTAGGCGTCGTCGTCGTCCAGTGCCTCCGCCGCCTCCTCGACGAGGACGCCCTCCTCGACGGCGTTTTGCCGGAGTTCGTCCGGGTCCAGCCCCCGGCCGTCGTCCTCCACCTCGATGGTGATCCGGTCGCGGTCCCTGCGTGCGCGCAGGGTGACGGTGCCCTCGGGCTCTTTCCCCGCGGCCTCGCGCTCCTCGGGGGATTCGATCCCGTGGTCCACGGCGTTGCGCACCATGTGGACCAGGGGGTCGCCGATCCGGTCGAGGATCGAACGGTCGACCTCGACGTTCTCGCCCTCGGTCTCGAAGCGGACCTGCTTGCCGCGGTCCCTGGCGATGTCCCGCACGACGCGTGGCAGGCGCTGGGTGACCGCCCGGACCGGGACGAGGCGCATCTCCATGACGGTGTCCTGCATCTCCGAGGAGATGACGTCGAGTTCCTCCAGTTCCTCCTCGAGTTGCTCCATCGGTGCCCCCTCCTGGATCGCCCGGCGGAGGCGGGCACGCGTGGTCACCAGCCCCTCGACCATGTTGAGGAGGTCGTCGACCTGGGTCACGTCCACCCTGATCGACTGTATCTCGTCGACCTGGTGCTCGGGTTCGACCGCGGGTTCGGGTTCGGTCTCGGGTTCGACGGCGTCGGTCCCGCCGAAGCCCTCGGCCGCGGCCTCCTCGTCGGCCGGTTCGACGTCGGCGGGCGACGCCATGTCCCCGGGGTCGACCGGTGCGCGTTCGATCCACTCCTCGACCCGCGTCTCGGAGATTCCGGTCGCCGTCGCAAGCGTCCCGGGGTCCGATTCGACCAGGTCACCCACCGTGTCTACGTCCGCGTCGGCCAGTCGGTCGGCGTAGGCCGGGCCGATGCCGCGGATGGTGTCGACGTCCGCCTCGGCGTCCTCGGGGACGCCCGAGTCTCCGACCTCGACGTCGCCGAAGTCGGTTTCACCGACGTCCACCTCGCCGAAGTCCTCGTCCGCCGTGTCCGCCCCGGTCGCCTCGTCGCCGACGTCGAACTCGCCGACCTCCACGTCGTCGACGGCGACGTCGTCCGGTTCGTCGGCCGCGTCGAACCCAGCGTCGGCGTCGGCCAGGTCCCCGCCCAACTCCGCGTCGACGTCGGTGTCGTCGAACTCCTCGGCCTCGTCGAACTCGACGCCGTCGGGGTCGCCGAACCCCTCGTCCTCGCCGAACTCCCCGGCTTCGACCTCGCTGAGGTCACCGGCGTCCGACTCGACCTCCGCGAACTCCCCGTCCCTGACGTCCACGTCACCGAACTCCGTCTCGTCGACGCCGAAGTCGTCGTCGCTGGCCTCGACTCCACCGGCCTCGGCGGTGTCGGCCGGTTCCGCGGTTTCGGTTGGCTCCGGATCTGCGGGTTCTTCTACGTCCGACACTGCGGGTTCCTCCGCCTCCGTCGCTACGGGTTCCTCCGCCTCCGTCGCTGCGGGTCCCTCCGCCCCGGACGCTGCGGGTTCCTCGATTTCGGGTTCGCCGAAGGAGACGCCCTCCAGTTCGGACTCTATCTCGTCGAGGCCGACCTCGTCGTAGGCGGCCTGCATCTGCTTGAACTCCGAGTGGGCGTCCTCTATCTCCCCCTCCGCGGCCAGTACCTCCTCGTCGACCTCCTCCACAGCGTCGACGTCCGCATCGTCCGGGAGGTCGAACTCCCCCACGGACGTTCCGTCGTCCGGGGTCGGCGCGGTCGGTTCCGGGGCCCGGTCGCTCACGTCGACGACCGCCGCACCGGCGACCTCGTCGACGGGGTCCAGCGCCGACCGGATCTCGGCTTCCCCGACGTGACTCCCGAACACCGCGTCGATCGTCCGGTCGAACTCGCCGTCCGCTATCTCCTGTTCCGGCGGACGGGTCCCGAGGAGGTCGAAGGCGTCCCGGAGGGCCTCGACCACGCGGACGCCGTTGTTGTGCCGGTCGCTCTCGACGACCCCGAGGCGGACGGCGTACACGGAGTGGTCGGGATCGCTCGGGGGGTCGGCCGCCTCGACGGCCTCGTCCAGGGCCTCCTCGCTCGGCGGGGTGACGGCGGGTTCGGCCTCGTCCTCGGACGTCGCCGCCTCCGCCGGTTCGTCGGCCTCCTCTTCCACCTCGGCCGACTGATCGGCTTCGGCCAGCCGAAGGAGACGCCCTCCAGTTCGGACTCTATCTCGTCGAGGCCGACCTCGTCGTAGGCGGCCTGCATCTGCTTGAACTCCGAGTGGGCGTCCTCTATTTCGCCCTCCGCGGCCAGTACCTCCTCGTCGACCTCCTCCACGGCGTCGGGGTCGGCGTCGTCGGGGACCGACACCGAGGTGTCGGTCGTTCCGGACGGTTCCGGTTCGGCCGGTTCGGGCATCCGGTCGGTTACCTCGACGAGGGCGGCGTCGGCCACCTCGCCGATCGAGTCCAGCGCGGACCGGATCTCTCCTTCCCCGAGGTCGCTCCCGAACACCGCGTCCACGTAGTCGCCGTGGTCACCGGCCGCAACGTCGTCCTCGGACGGGCGCGTCCCGAGGAGGTCGAAGGCGTCCCGGAGGGCCTCCAAGACGCCGAGGGCGTCGCCACCCTCGCCGTCGTCCCGCACGCCGACCCGGACGAGGAACGACCGCCGGTCGGCCGCGACCGGGGGGTCGGCGACGTCGACTGCGGCCTCGATCGCACGGTCGTCGGGCGGTGCGACCCGACTGGCGGCCCACCCCTCCTCGGCGTCGGCCGCCTCGGCGGTCGATCCCGACGTCTGCGCGTCGGCGGGTTCTGGCTCCGCGTCGGCGGGTTCTGGCTCCGCGTCGGCGGGACCGGTTTCGGCTTCGGCCGGTTCGGGTTCCGCTTCGGGCGAGTCGGTCTCGGCGGGTTCGACATCGCCAGTGTCGGACCCGACCGGTTCGGTCTCTGATCCGGGAGCCTCGGTGGCCTCGACCTCCGCTCCGGCGGTGGGCGCCTCTCCCTCCGCCAGTTCGTCGCCGACCAACTCGTCGAAGCCGACCTCGTCGTCGGCGTCGTACTCGCCGAAGGAGACACCCTCCAGTTCCTCCTCCATCCGGTCGATCCCCACCTGGTCGACCTCGTCCTGGAGTTCGGAGAACGTCTCCATCGGGTCGTCGACCGCCTCGTCACCGGCCGGTTCGGCGTCAGTCTCCGTCGCAGTGTCCGCGTCGGTCGTGGCGTCGGCCTCTCCCGCCGATCCGGTCTCGGCCGATACGTCCCCCGCCTCCTCGTGAGCCGGGGTGACGTCGTCTTCGACGATGTCGTCGAAGGCGCCGGCCTCGCCGAGGTCCTCCAGGCCGGAGACGTCCTCGACCTGTTCGACCGCCTCGTCGAGGTCGTCGTACTCGTCGAACTCGTCGAGCAGTTCGTCGACCTCCATCTCGTCCGGGTCGACCGCGGGTTCCGTCTCCTCCGGTCCCTCTTCCGGCTCGTCCTCCGGTTCCTCGGAAACGGCGCGGTCCACCGCCTCCTCCGGAACCTCCGTGATGATGGCGTTCTGGACGGCCTCGACGGGGTCGAGGGCGGCCGCTATCGACGCCTCGTCGACGGCACTGCCGAAGGCCACGTCCAGCGTCTCGGGGTCGCGGTCGTCGAGGACGTCGAGTGCGGGGTCGGTCGCCATGAGGTCGAACGCGTCGTCGATGGCGTCGACGACCGTGTCCACGGCGTCCGGGCCACCGTCCAGCGACAGGCGGACGTGGTAGGGGCGGTGTCGACGCGCGATGGCGTCCGCGTCCTCCAGCATCACGTCCATCTCGTCCGCGGACGGCTTCGTCAGTCCCGTGGTCTCCTGGATGTGCGAGCGCAGCGCCCGGATCCGGTCGGACGGATCGGTTCGCGGTTCGCCGTGGCGGTCGACCTCGTCTATCATCCGGTCCAGAAGATCGACGCCCTCGAAGACCTCGTCCATCAGTTCCGGGGTCACCTCCAGCGACCCTGCGCGGATGGCGTCGAGGAGGTCCTCGACGACGTGCGCGAGGTCGCTGGCCCGGTCGAACCCCATCGCGCTGGTGTTCCCCTTCAGCGTGTGTGCCGTCCGGAACACCTGGTCCATCGCCGCGCCGTCGTCCGGGTTCCGCTCCAGGTCGAGGAGGGCGTTGTTCAACTGGGTTATCGACTCCTCGCTCTCCTGAACGAACTCGTTGATGTACTCCGTCATGGCTCGGTCTCCCCGTCGCGTTGCTCGGACGGTTCGAAGTCCTCCTGCCGTTTCTCGTGTGGTTCGGGGTCCCCGCCCCGTCGGCCGCCCGTCATCGTTCCTTGTTCCCTTCCCGTGGCTCATCCGACATTGGTCTTTCCCCGTTTTCGGGGGTTGTCTCCTCGTCGGTCCCCCAGTCGCGTAGCTCTTCACAGATCGATCGCGGGAGTTCCTCCGGCGGAGTCACCCGGTCGACGGCCCCCGTCGCTATCGCCTGCTCCGGCATCCCGAAGACGGGGCTGGAGTCCCGGTCCTGGGCGAACGCCAGGCCCCCGGCCTCGCTCACGGCCTCGACGCCGGCGGCCCCGTCCCGCCCCATCCCCGTCAGGACGACGGCGACGAGAGGGTCCGTGGCCGTCCCGGCCGCCGACTCCATGGTCACGTCCACGGCCGGTTTCACGCCGTGGACCGGTTTCCCGTCGGTGAGCCGCACTCTGAGGCGGCCGCCGGACCGTCGGGCCACCGCCAGGTGGCGGTCGCCCTTCGCGACCACGGCCTCGCCGGCCCCGACCAGGCCACCGTCGGTCGCCTCGCTGACGTCGTACTCGCTGACGGCGTCGAGGTGTTCCGCCAGCCGACCGGTGAACGACTCGGGCATGTGCTGGACGACGAGGACCCGCGCGTCGAGCGACCGCGGCAGTCCCGCCAGCACCGTCTCGACGACGTTCGGGCCGCCGGCGGACGCGCCCACGACCACGGTCGGTGTGAACTCGCCCGCCGGCGGGTCGAACGCCGGAACGTCGACGTCGACGGTCGAACGGTCGCCGGCGGGCCACCCGCTCCGGTCCGCCGTCGCCGCGCCGTCCGTCCGGAGGGTCGCGTCGGCCTCGGCCCGCGGGGGCAGGTCCGGGTCGGTCCACGCCTCCGTCTCCCCGTCTCCGTCTACAGTCCGTTCGACCGACTGGGCCGCGACCGTCGCCATCGTGGTGGCAAGTTCGGACGTCGGGGTGCCCTCGACGGCCGCGACGGCCTCGGCGACGCGGTCCCCCAGGTCGGCCCCCGTCGATCCGTCGTCGCCGACGACGGCCACGCCGCCGCAGTCGGCCAGCGAGTCCACCTCCGCGGCCGAACCGTCGACGACCGCGACGACCGGCGTCCGGCCGGCCGAGATGACCCGGCGGACCCGACCCGCGGCGTCGGTGCCGTCCACGCCGACCACGACGACGGCCGGGGACGACCGGCGCACCCGGTCCAGACCGTCGTGGCGGTCGCTGGCCGTGCGTACGTCGTAGCCACGTTCCGCGAGCGCGTTCCGGACCGCCGTCCGCCGTCCCTGCAACTCGTCGACGACGAGGACGCCGGTCATCGGGTCCCCGTCGTCAGGCCGCCGCGATGTCCTGGATGGCCTTCCGAACGCTGGGCTCCTCGAAGGGCTTCGTCACGTAGCCGTCGGCCCCGGCCTTGACCGCGAGTTTCATCTTCTCGCGCTGGCCCACGCTGGTACACATGATGACCCGCGAGTCGGGGTCGAGTTTCTTGATGGCCGCCGTCGCCTTGATGCCGTTACACTTCGGCATCACGATGTCCATCATGACGATGTCCGGCTGGTGTTCCTTGTAGAGTTTGACCGCCTCCGCTCCGTTCGACGCCTCGGCGACGACTCTGTAGTCCTCCTCGAGGATCTGACCCAGGAGGTTCCGCATAAAATGAGAGTCGTCCACGATGAGCACTTCCTTAGGCATGGGTATAGGATAGTACCTACCGCAGATATAAATTCTGGCTATCCGTTTGATAGGATGACATTACTCTCGGTAGGGTACCGGTCCGTTCGACGATCCCCGGCAACTACGCCACGGGCAACGCGGTCCGGGATCGATCGGGTGACTGCAGCGGTCGGTCGGAGGAGACCGCCCCGTTCACCCACCCGGACGGGCGCCCGACCCTGCCCGCGGGTGCTGGCCGGAGGCGGCAACGACGGCGGTCGTGTCCAGCAGCGGGACGCGCTCGGTCACCTCGCCGTCCTCCTCCCGGCGGATCACTCCCTCGACGAGGGGGTTCGCGGTGTGAGGCCCCTCGTCCTCGGGGCCCACGTCACGGACGACCTGGCTGACGGGGTAGGTCTCGACCCCGATCACGTCGTCGATCCGGATCCCCAGCGGTTGCTCGTCCTCCGTCTCGGTGAACACCGCGAGGTACTGGTCCGCCCACGCGCCGGGGTCGCCGGGGATGTCGAGGTGGACCCAGGGGTTGATCACCGCGACGATATCGCCCCGGAGGTCGACGACCCCGTCGATCGCCCTTGACGTTCGCGGGATCCGCGTCATCGAGGACGGCTCGACGACCTGGGAGACCGCGAGGACGGGGGCGGCGTAGGGGGCTCCGCCGAATTCGAAGACGATTACCTGTTCGGTTTCCTCGGGTTCTACGTCCTCCTCGCCCTCGTCGTCACCGAAGAGGTCCTCGGTGTCGACGTCCATCAACTCCTCCGGCAGGTTCCCGGACATCGGTTCGTGTGCCGATCCACCCTGCCAGGTAATAACGTTGTTCCCCGGATCGGGACAGTTCAGTCCTCGAACGGGGGGAACGACCCGTTGATGTCCCACTCGTGGATACAGAAGCGGTTACCGGCACGTCCCTCGTCCTCGTGGACCCGCCAGCTCCCGTCCTCCCAGACTTCCAGTCGGCCACACCGGTGGCACTCGCGTCGGTCCGGGGTCCGTAGCTCCCTCGTCATCGACCGGTAGTGCGGCCGCGGTCACATTGAACCCTTCGCCGGTGTGGACCCCGTACTTCGCGCCCTCGCCGTCGTCCCACTCGGTCCCGGCCGCCGCCAGGAGGTCGCGGGCCTCCTTCACCGTCCCGAACGGCTCCTGGGGGACGAACTCGAACACGCCCCTGGAACTCTCGGTCCCTCGCCCAGCAGTTCGTACAGGTCGACGGGATCGACGTTCGCCGGCGAGAGCCGGTGGAGGACGAGCGACGGCGTCTCGACGGGATCCGGGAACACTGGCTGTACTCTCGCGCGCGCAGACGAAAAATAATACGAGCGGTTTCCTCGGACACTGTTCGGAGCAGGGGTCCGTACAGTACGGTACGCCGACCCCCGGGAACCGCTCCGGCACACTGTCCGAATGCCGTTTCCGGCCACCGATCGATTTACAGTACGTTTACTGTAACCCGGACCCTCCTACCGACCGTTGCCTCCGCCGGCCGCCCGGATCCTCATGCTCACCCTGGCCGTAGACGGGGCACGATATCGCGAGTCCTCGTCCCCCTGGACGACTCGGAGATGGCGGGTCGGGCACTGGAGCACGCCCTGGAGAACTTCCCGGAGGCCGAAATCACGGTCCTGCACGTCGTCGGCGAACCGTCCCCGATGTGGGGGGCCGCGACCGGCCTCGCGCTGGCCGACGACCTCGAGGAGGCGGCCCAGGAGCGTGCCGCCGTGGTGTTCGACCGCGCCAGGGAACTCGCCGCCGACCACGACCGCGAGGTGACGACGGAGTTCCGGCTCGGTCAGCCCGCACGGGCGATCCTGAACCGGGCCGACGACTACGACACCGTCGTGGTCGGGAGCCACGGCGGGTCGCTGGCGGACCGCCTGTTCGTCGGGGACATCGCGGCGACGGTGTTCCGCCGGTCGCCGGTCCCGGTGACGGTCGTGCGCTGAACCGGGAGCGGGCTCCACAGTCACGGCAGGGCGATTCCCCGGGAACACCCGAACCGACTTGTCCCTCGCGGTCCCAGGGTCGCCGATGACCGATCGTTCGCGGGAGCCGACTGGGACCGAGGCGGCCTGCTTCGAGGCGGGGATCAAGTTCGGATCGCTGTACCACCAGTTCGCCGGGACCCCGGTCGCGCCCGACAGCGCCGCCAGCCTCGCGGCCGCCATCGAGGAGTCCATCGAGAACCAGCCACGCTGCCGGTCGGTGACCGTCTCGATCCGCGAGGAGGAACTCGCGGCCGCGGCGGCCGACCACGGCTACACCGAGTTCACCGGCCGGTTCGCGGAGGTGGAGGTCGTCGTCGAACGAGAGGGCGTCGAGGTGGTCACGGCGATGGCGATGGAGGACGGCTACCCGATGATGCGGGTCGAGAGCGTGCGCGAGGCAGAGTGACCGCGGGATCGGGTCCGTCCCGGACCGTGCCGGGATCGGGTCGTTCCGGGTGAGGGAGCGTCGCCCCCGTCAGTTCAGCCGCCTGTAGACGGATCCGATCACGGGCGTGCGCTCGCGGACGAGACGGTCGACCAGGCGGATCGCCTCGTCGGCGTCCTCGCGGTCCGCGCGCCCGGCGTACCGTGCCTGCTCGTGGATCTCGGCGACCTCCCGGACCGCCGGATCGATCCCGAACGCCGAGAGGGTGTCGACGTACTCCCTGGGGGTCTCGCCCGGTCGCCGGGGTCTGTGCTCGCGCGCCAGCAGTAACTCGAGGCGCTCGTAGGCGCGCCTGACGTCCTCGACCGGTTCCCCCCGGTCGCCCTGCCAGTGCATGCGGACGATCCGGTAGGTCCGGTCGTCCAGGCCGGTCCGGTGGGCACCGGCGGCCGCACCGAGGAGCACGACCGCGCCGATTGCGGTCTGTTCGGGCGACGGTAACGGCGGGAGGCCGGAGGACGGCCCGCCGCCGGGATCGGTCGGGGTGGCGACCGTCCGGTTCCCGAGGGTGTCGTTCGGGTCGCCGCCGGGGTTCTCCTCGGGTCCGAAGCCGGGGATGGTCTGGGTGACCTGTGCGGCGGTCCCGTTGCCAGTCGTGCCGTTCGTCCCCGACGTGGTGGCGACTGTCGTCAACGTGGCGTCGGTGCTCTCGTCGGTGTCGACGCCGCCGCCCCCGCCCTCGCGGGCCTCCTGGATGGCCTCCACCTCGGTGTTACGCCGGGGTGCCGAGGGCGTCGGGTCGAACTTCACCCAGCCGTAGTCCGGGAAGTACACCTCGACCCAGGCGTGGGCGTTCAGGCCCCGGACGACGTAGGTGTCGTCGTCGACTTGCTGGCCGGGGGTGTAGCCCACGGCCATCCGGGCGGGGATGCCCTCGGCCCGGAGCATCGCCACCATCGTGGTGGCGAAGTAGGTGCAGTACCCCTCGTCCATCTCGAAGAGGAACGCGTCGGCGATGTTCCCGCGGGGTCGCTCCACGTCGAGCGAGTAGGTCTTGTTCGCCTCCAGGAACTCCTCTACTTGGACGGCCGCGTCGTAGGGGTTGTCGGCGTCAGCGGTCACGCTCGCCGCCGCGTCCCGGAACCGGTCGGTGGTGGACTCGGGCAACTGGAGGTACCGATCGCGGACGTCCGACGGGTAGTCGTCGCCGGCGTTCCGGAGTTCGTCGGGTGTCGCGTCGGGGACCTCCGAGCGCACACGGTAGCGGTCGCCCTGGATGAACGTCGAGGAGGGCTTGAGGTTGCGCTGGTCGGTCACCTTCGTGACCGTCGCGGCGTCACCGATCACCTCCACGGGTTCGCCGGCGGCGGGCATGGCGGCGGTCCGGCCCTCGACCTCGTAGGTCTGGACGACCGTCCGTCTGGGTCCGGGCGGACTGGAGAGGCGTCCCCCGTAGTCGGTCGTCCGACCGGTTCGTATCCAGGACCCGCCGGTGAACCGGTCGTAGACGCCCACCCGCCAGTAGCGTTCCTCGTCGGCGGTGACGGTGAACCGCACCTCCGGGGAGAGGCTGATGGACCCGACGATGGGCGACCGGTCGGGGTTGTTGAGGAGACTGGCCTCGACGGTCGACGGCGCGGCCCCGCCGCCCTCGTTCAACTGGAGGGGGTCGGCTGCCCCGCCAGGCACCAGCGACAGGGTGAGGCTCGTGACGGTGATGAGGGCCACGAGCACCACGAGCACGTCGGCCTGGAGCAGGGTGCCCTCGCGGCGGTCGAGTTCGCCGAAGCCGACCGCGGCGATGCCACCCAGCACGCCGGCCAGGGTCCCCATCGGGGTAGCGTCGCCCGTGAGGACGAGGAACAGGAGTGCCGCGCCGCCGACCAGCGACCCGGCCAGGTAGCGACGGCGGGCGACGAGGTACCACGACAGGAACACCGGCCCGGGGGCGAACCCGAGCGCCCAGAGGCCGGCCTCGACCATGCGCAGGACCGACAGTCCGGTCATCAACGCGACGGTGTCCGCGACGATGTCCTTCGTCTGGGTTACCAGTGCCACAAGGCCGATCGGAGAGGCGGCCAGGTAGGTCGCGAGTCCCCCGGCCATGAGGACGACCCCGACCACTGCGGCCAGGCGCTCTCCGACCACCCGTGCCGCGAACAGGCCGCCGGCGGCGGAGACGACCACGAGCAACACCAGGGCGCTCGTCCCGCCGACCACGCCGGTCACGTTCGCCAGGACGCCGACGTACGACAGGGTGAGCGCGACTGTCCCGACGAGGGCGGCCAGGCGGAACTCGGAGAGGTCCGAGAGAGTCTCGGACGGTTCGACCGTCACCGTCCGATCGGTCCGGCCGGATCCGGTGCTCACGGGCCGACACCTCTCGCGGATCGGGCGTCTCTGTCGGCGCGTCCGCTCCCCTCCACCTCGTCGCGGGCGACCGCGGCCCGCGCGTCACGACCCTTGCCTCGTTCGGCGAGGCTCCTGTCGGGGTCGAGGCCTGCGAGGCTGGCGAACGTCGTCTCCAGGCGGCCGACCGACACGTCGACCCCGTCTTCCGTGGCATCGACGGAAACGTCGGCGACCTGCCGGTCGTCCGCGGGCGGCTCGCCGGGACCGGTCCGGGCGAGGAGTTCGAGCATGCGGGTGCGGTGTTCCAGCCCTGCCTCCGGTGGCACCGTTCCGTCCGGGGCGACCACGCCCACCTCGACGCCGACCTTGGTCAGGTGGATGGCGACGGAGGCGGCGGCCTCGGCCATCGCGTCGGCGGCGCCGTCGACCGCGGAGGCTGCGATGACGACGTCGCCGATCTCCTCCTCGGCAACGAACTCCTTGACGACGAGGTCGTCGTCCGGTTGCTTCGCGCTGGTCTTCCAGTGGACGTCCCTGAGGGAGTCGCCCTGCTGGTACTTGCGCAGGCGGTCGAACTCCTCGCGCTCGCGCTCCGGCGCGGACCCGGCGAGCATCGCCAGTTCCGTCCGGGTCGCGCCGGCGAGTTCGTACACGCGCGGGTACGCGATGGCCTCGTCGACCAGCGGGAACTCGAAGGACCGCTCGGCCAGGCCGAGAACGTCCCGGACCGTCACCGAGACGGGCCCGAACCGGTGGACCCCCCGCTCGTCGTAGGTGACCTCGTAGTCGATCGGGCGGGCCCCGATGGTCGTCTCCAGGCGGTTGCCGACCGCCGTCACGCCGTCGGGCACCGCGTCGTGGACGCTGCCAGTGACCGGTGCGTTGGCCTCGAACGTCAGGCGGACCGTCCGGCCCTCGCCGACGAAGCCGTCGTCCGGGGGGCGACGCTCGGGGTCCGGACCGTTCGATCGGTAGGCTGCGATGCCGGCGGCGACGACGCCGAGGGTCAGTGGGATCACCACGGCGTTCAGCGAGCACGCCTGTCCGGAGACCCCACAGCCTCCGGCTCCGAACAGGACGGCGATGACTATCGAACCGGCGACGACCGCCAGCGCTCCCCAGCCGCGGCGGGTGAGCGACGGGGACATCAGCGGCTCACTCCACCGGGACGCGTTCGAGTGCTTCCTGGACGACCTCGCGGCCGCCGCTCCCGGCCGTCCCCCTGGTGCTCCGTGCGCGCTCGTCGCTGGCGGACAGGCGGATCCGGTGGCTCAACACGGTGGGTGCCTCGGTCTGGACGTCGTCGGGGAGGACGTAGTCCCGGCCCTCCAGCATCGCCCGGGCCTGGGAGGCCCGCATCAGTGCGATCGTCCCCCGCGGACTGACACCCAGCGTGGCGTTCTCGCGCGTGTAGCGCGCGAGCCGGGTCCCGTAGTCCCGGACGGCCTCCTCGACGGTCACCGCCGCGGTCGTCGCGATGGCCCGCTGGAACCGCTCGGTGTCGACCACTGCCGCCAGGTCCTCGATGGGGTGGACCCCGACCACCCGGTCGAGTATCTCGGACTCCTCGTCGGCGTCGGGGTACCCGAGGCTGATCCGCTTCATGAACCGGTCGAGTTCGGCGATGGGTAGCTCGTAGGTCCGGGAGGGCTCGACGGAGTTCTGGGTCGCGATGACCGTGAACGGTTTCGGGACGTCGTGCGTGGTGCCGTCGACGGTCACCTGTTCTTCCTCCATGGCCTCCAGGAGCGCGGACTGGGTCTTCGGCGGCGCCCGGTTTATCTCGTCCCCCAGGACGACGTTCGCGAAGACGGGGCCGGGGCGGAACTCGAACTCCCTCGTCTTCTGGTTGAACACGTTGACCCCCGTCACGTCGGAGGGCAACAGGTCCGGCGTGAACTGGACCCTGCGGAACGTCCCCTCGATGGACTCGGCGATGGCCCGTGCGAGCATCGTCTTCCCGACGCCGGGAACGTCCTCCAGGAGGACGTGCCCCCTCGCGAGCAACGCCACCAGGACGTGTTCTACTTCCTCGTCGTGTCCGACGATCACTCGCTCGACGTTCTCGGCGACGTCCCGGGTGAGGCCGGCGGCCTCTTCGATTGGGAGGGCGTCTGGCATCGCATCGGCTCGACTCATCGGGGCGGCCTGTTCGGCTTCCGGTGTGTTGGCGTCCGTCATGGTTTGGCGGCGGCGTCCGACGGGTCACCACCCGGTCGCCGTCGCGAGGACGGCCACCGGGGACCTGTTCGGGGCGGAGGTGGCGGGCCGTGCGCGGGGACGCGAACTGGCTACGGTGCCTCCCTCCGGAATTCCCCTGTCACTGCAACCCGTGCGCCGCGGTCGGCGCGTATACGGACCCGGGGTTTGTAACGTTGCTGTTTGATCGGATCCGTGCCGGGGGGACGACCCGGGGTCGACGTCGGCCGACTGGTCCAGGGTCGACGTCGGGTGATTGGTCCGGGATCGGCCCCGGATGACCGGTCGTCCGGGCCGGCCGCGTCGGGTCCGGGGCGTTCGTGGGGAATACTTGCCGACCGTGGCGGACCCGCGTCGGTCGTGGTGGTCCACCCCGACGGAGCGGCCGCTACCGGACGGACGGATGCCGTGAGGGAGCGCCGGATCCACCGAAGTGCTACGGGACCGCGGTGGTCCCGACGCCACGGGACCGCAGTGCTACGGGACCGCGGTGTCCCGACGCCACGGGACCGCAGTGCGGTCCGTCTCAGAGCCGCTCCAGGTTCTTCGCCCGGGGGCCCTTCTCGGCCTGTTCTATCTCGAACTCCACTTCCTGTCCCTCTTCGAGGTCCGGGCCGCCGACGTCCTCCATGTGGAAGAAAACGTCCTCGTCCGCCTCGTCGGTTTCGATGAAGCCGTAACCGCCGCTCTCCTTAAAAAAGTCTACGACGCCTTTCGCCATTGCATCGGGCGGAAGGGAGACCTGACACATAAGGTTTGCGAGAGCCCACCGGTGATCGGACGACCATCCGGCGGACGGCTCCGCCGATCACCAGTCCTTGCAGTCCGGACAGACCATTCGTCCGGATCCGGACCCTCCCTCCCCGGGGTCGTCCCCGTCCCCGCCCCGCCACAGCCGGGTGACCGTCGCGCCGCACTCAACACACTCCCCCTCACCGGGGGTCCACCCGTAGGTGGGGCTCGCCGGATCGACCGTCGAAGGATCGACCGGTGGGCCGTCCGTCGACACCGACTTCCCATCGCCCGGACCGTCGGTGGGATCGTTCTCCGGCACCTCCGTCCCGTCGTCGCCGGCAGGCCCCGGTGACTCCTGGGGTTTCCCTTCGACCGCGTCCTCCGTGTCTCCGTCCGGGGGATCCCTCCCGTTCGCTTCTCCCCCTTCAGAGGGGTCCGTCGAGCCCCCCTCGCCCGCCGGGGCGTCGTCCTCCTCGTCCCCGTCGTCGAGGAAATCGTCGAGCGAGGTGTCCCGTGGCACGGACGGCCCTTCGGACGCCTGTGAATTAGCCCTGGCGGTACGGGAAGGGGACAGTCGGTTCCGCGCCGGTCCGGGAAACGGATCCCCGGGTCGCCGCCCGTTCCTCCCCGTTCGGTTCCCCCCACTCCGGCCCGCGTTCACCCACATTTAACCCCCAGGGACTCCAACCGGCGGTCATGGCCCAGGTAGAGTTCGTGCCGGACGTCGCCGAACTGTGGGAGGTGGTCCTCGAGGGACCGCTCGCGGACCCCCTTTCGATCCTGATGCTGGCCCTGGGGGGCCTGCTGATCGGAGTCGCGGTGGCGATATTCGGCGGCCTCTCGGTCGGCGGCGTCCTCAGTATGGTCGTCAGAGCCGCGAAAGAACAGAGCCCGCGAGGCTGACAGCCTCGTCGGGGTCCGGACCCAGCGGTGCGCCGAACACGACCCCGTCGACGTGCTCGTGGAGTTCCCGGAGCCGCTGGGTTACGGTCTCCGGGTCGCCGGCGACGGCGAACGCGTCCAGCATCGACGGCGTGACCGCCGCGAAGGCCTCGCGCAAATCGCCCCGTTCGACCAGTTCAGAGACCCGTTCGGCCGCGTCCCGGTCGATGCCGTGGCGGTCCAGCACCGGGTCGGCCGCGCCGCCGGCGATGAACGCCACCGGTGGCCGGGCGGCCTCCCGTGCCTCTTCACCGTCCTGGGCGAGGCTGACGCTCGCGTAGGCCAGCGACTCGAACCCCGACTCGTCCCCCGGCCGTTCGGCCAGCCCCTCGTCTATCCGGTCGCTCGCCCACGCGAGGTCCCGGGGGTGGGACGCGTTGACCAGGACGCCGTCGGCGTGCTTGGCGGCCATCCGCAGCATGTGCGGTCCCTGGGCACCGACGTAGACGGGCGCGGGGTCGACCGAGAACCGCAACTCGGCGTCCGCCGCCGCGAAGGTCCCGTCGTGGTCGACGGCCTCCCCGCGCCAGAGCCGTCGGGCCACACGGGTCGTCTCCAGCACCCGCCTGAGGGGTCGCTCCTGTTCGACGCCCAGCGCCGCTAGCGTCGAGCGGTCGCCGGGGGCGAGCCCGAACACCGCACGCCCGCCGGTTGTCTCCTGCAGGGTCGCGACCCGCGACGCCAGGGCGACCGGGTGGGCGTCGTAGGGGTTGGCGGCCGCCGGTCCCACCAGCATTTCGGTCGCACGGCCGACGCTGTCGGCGACGACGTAGGGATCCCGGTTGAAGTAGTGACAGCTCACCAGGGCCGACCGGAACCCCGCCCGCTCGGCCCGTTCCGCGAGGGGGACCACCTCCCCGACCGGGTGTTCTGGAGTCAGTTCGATCCCTGGCGCTATCGAGTCAACCGCTGGCCGCCCGGTCATCCGTCGAAGGTCCACCCCCGGAGCGCCTGTCGGACGAAGTCGCCCTCGGGGTCCCGGAACAGGTTGTCGCTACCGGCGTGGTCGCCGAACTCGAAGTCCCGGACGACCACGACGGGCGTGCCGTCGTCGCCCTCGCCGTGGAGGAGGTTGGCCGCCGCCGCGAGTTCGTCGACGACGCTCTCGACGGTCACCGCCAGTTCGTGCCCGTCCCGGTCGCGTTCGCCCCGCCAGTCGCGGCTGGCGGGCATCCCGTCCCACCCCACCGCGACCCCGCGCTGTCCGTGGCGGAAGGGCCGCCCGCAGGTGTCGCTGACCACGACCGGTGCGTCGACGGGCAGGCCCTCCCGGATCCGTCGGGCGCTCTCGCCCGGATCCCGGGGCAACAGGAGCAGGTCGGCGTCGGGCACGTTCGAGCGGTCGATGCCGGCGTTGACGGTGACGTGGCCGAACCGCGTGACGGTGAGCAGGAAGGGGGCCTCCATCAGCAACTCCGTCGACTCCTCCAGTACGGCCTGGGCGAACCGCGGATCCTTCTCGTCGTCCGTTATTTCCTCCAGCCGTTCGGCGATGTCCTGGGCGCGATCGCCAGCGGGGAAGTCCGCGAGGTCGGCGGCCCGGCCCTCGGCCTTCGAGACGACGGTGCTCGCGACGACCACGACGTCCGAGGGGCGCAACTCGACCCGGTCGGCGACCATCGCCGCCAGGTCGTCGCCCTCCCGGACCTCGGGGATCCCGGGGACCGCGAACAGTTCCATACCCCCCGTCCGACCCCGGCCGTGAAAAGGACGCTGGTCACCGGATCCATCGCCCGGGATCGACGGGTCCTACCGGTTCACCGGCCAGAACCACAGGATCATCGCGGCGGTCACCGTCGACGCCGGCGCGCACATCGTGTTCGGTGAGGGCGGACGGATCACCGTCAAGTCCGAGGGGTCGTTCGCCACCGAGGGCACCGACGAGGACCCGGTCGTCATCGAGGGGGAGTCCGCCACTCCCGGCTACTGGCAGGGGATCAGGTTCCGGTCGAACAACCGGAACAACAGCATCGACGAGGCCGAGATAGCGAACGGCGGTTCCAACGGCTACGCGAACGTCTACCTCGACGACTCGTCGCGGGCATCGGTGACGAACTGCACGCTCCGGTCGAGTTCGACCTTCGGGATCATCGCCGAGTCCGGCACCACGCTGGAGGCCTCGGGCAACACCTTCGAGGACAACGCCGATGGCGACATCCAGGACCAGAACGAGTGAGGATCGACCGGGGACGGGGCGGGCCGTAGGACCGGGCCCCACTCACTCGCAGTATTCCGAGAGGCTCCGCATCTCGCCACAGACCAGTCGGATCTCGTACCGCGTTACGGCCGAGGGGTCGTCCAGTTCCGCGTTGGCCTTGACCCACATGCTCTCGCCCGCCGGGAGGTCGGTGTCCTCCAGCACCGCACCGTAGGTGTCGGCCAGTTGCGTCCCGCCCTCGTCGTACATGGTGACTTCGACCCGGTACCGACCCGGGGTCATCCTGATGTCCTTGTCCCCCGCGTTCCTGACCGTCACCTCGACCTGGAATACGCTCTCGTCGCTGTAGATCCGCGAGGTCCAGTCGAGGATCTCGATCTCGTCGATCTCGTCGGCAGTGACCTCGCCGGTCGCCTCCGCCGCGCCCTCCTCGGTCGTCTCGGTGGGGGTTTCGGTCGGGGGGTCGGTGGTGGTCGCCGTTTCGGTAGTGGTCCGGGCCGCCGTCTCGGTGGTGGTGGTCGCCGTCGTCCCGCCGTTGCCGTCGTCACCGCCGCCTCCGCCATCACCGCCCTCGTCACCCATCGCCACCGCCGTCGCCGAGACAGCCACTGGTCAGGAACACGGTGCCGACGCCCGCCGCGAGGAACTGCCGCCGCGAACCCATTGGGTTATCGTCCGCCATGCCACCCCCTATCGTGGGAACTGGAATAAAATTGTGTGTCACTGATGGTAAGGATGATGACATATACCCGTTTGACCGGAAATGGGCCGCGGCCGCGAATTTACAGTAATTTTACTGTAATGATGGACACATCCGACCGTTCCCCATGTAGCGGATCCGATGTCGTTGTCTCTGTTTGCCGTCAGGGCTTCGCTGGGGTGCCGACCCCGTCGAATTCCCCCTCGCCCGCCACATATTTGTGTGCTCCCGTTGCCAGGTCGGGTATTGCGCATGAGTCAGGCGACGCTCTCCGAGGGTCCGTACGTCAACTCGAATCTCTTCTCGGGACACTACCTGGACGACCGGCTAGAGGACCGCGACGAGTGGGATTGTGACGGGGACGCCAGCGAAGTGATGGCCGAACTGACGGAGCTGTGGGAGTTCGAAGGAGGCCTCGTCACGGGGTACAACGAAGACGATCTCCTTGACAACTGGATCGACGAGGTGCTGGACCGCCTCGGATTCGGTACCAGCGCCGAGATGTCGCTCCCCGACGGTGGCGGGTTCGTCGACATCCTCCTGTTCGAGGACACTCCCGCACGCCGCGAGGCGGCCGACGTTTACATCAACTCGGAGGACGAGACGGAACTCTTTGAGCGCGGGATCGGCATCGTCGAGGCCAAGCAATGGGACGCCGACTTCACCGAGCGGTTCAGCGAGGACCGCGCCTACCGCGACGCCTCTCACCAGATCAAACACTACCTGGAGCGGACCCCCGAGAGCCTCCAGTGGGGGATCCTCACCAACGGCCGGAAGTGGCGGCTCTATGGCACCAGGGACTACGGTACCGAGATCTACTACGAGGTGGACCTCCCGGAACTGCTCGAACAAGGTGATCTGGAGGCGTTCAAGTACTTCTACGTCTTCTTCCGGCCGGAGGCGTTCCGGGAGTCTGCGGGCACCACCTTCCTTGACTCGGTGTGGTCCGAGAGCGAAACCGCGGCCCAGGAACTGGGAGAGGACCTGCAGGATAACGTCTTTACCGCGCTACGGGTGCTGGGCCGAGGGTTCGTCGAGACCAACGACCTCGATATTGACCCCGACGACGAGGACGCGCTGGACGAACTCAAGGAGCAGTCGCTGGTGTTGCTCTATCGCCTGATGTTCGTCCTCTACGCGGAGGCGCGGGGGCTAATCCACCCCGAAGGCCAGGACGCGGTCGCGGAGTACGAGGAGAACTTCAGCCTCGACCAGCTTCGGCTGGACGTCCACGACGAGATCGGTGAGGTAGACGAGGGGTTCGACGCCGAGTACAGCGAGTACTCGACGACGATGTGGAGCCGCCTGGACGACCTCTTCCATTTGATCGACGAGGGCGAAGAAACCCTGGGTATCCCGCCGTACAACGGCGGCCTGTTCGACCGCGAGGACCATGCCTTCCTCGCTGAGAACGAGGTGAGCAACCGCCACCTCGCGGAGGTGGTCTACCGCCTCTCGACGACCGAGAACGGCGACGGCCGGTACGTCCTGGCTGACTACGCAGACCTCGACACCCGCCACCTCGGGAGCGTCTACGAGGGACTGCTCGAACACCAGTTCAGGATCGCCCCCGAGGACTACGCCGCCGTCGCAGAGGACGGCGGGCAGGTCTGGAAGCCGGCCACTGAAGTCACGGTCGCGGAGGCGGTCGAGACGGTCCCCCAGGGCGGCCTCTACGTCGTCAACGACGAGGGCGAGCGCAAGGCCACGGGCGCGTACTACACGCCCGACTACGTGGTGACCTACATCGTCGAGGAGACGGTCGGACCGCTGGTCGAGGGGATCCGCGAGGACCTGGTGGACCAGGGGTTCGAGCGGGGCACCCAGGAGTACCTCGGTCCCTTCCTCCAGCGAGTGCGGGACCTGACGATCCTGGACCCGGCGATGGGGTCGGGGCACTTCCTGACGCGGGCGACCGGCTACCTCGCCGAACGGGTCATGGAGGAGGTCCGGGAGGTCGAAACCGAACTCGGCGTGGCCTTCGACGAACAGCACGTTCGCCGGGAGATAGCCAAGGAGTGCATCTACGGCGTAGACGTAAACGGGATGGCCGTCGAACTCGCCAAACTCTCGATGTGGCTGGAGACCCTGGCGGCCGACCGGCCCCTGGCCTTCCTCGACCACCACTTCAAGCAGGGCAACTCCCTGGTGGGATCGGATCTGGAAGCCATCGAGGACCTCGAAAGCGACGCCCCCGACGCCGAGGGCCAGTACTCCCTCACCGAGTTCGGCGCGACCCGCGAGGGGACCATCGAGCGCCTGATGGAGATCTACGCGGAGTTCCTGGCGATCGAAAACGAGGGCATCGAGGACATCGCCGCAATGAAACGCAAGTACGCCGAGATCGAACGCGACGACCTCCGGCGGCGACTGGTAGCGATAGCCAACGTCCACACCGCCGAGAACTTCGATCTCGCCGTGCCCTCGGGGGCCTACGAGCGCATGGCCCGCGCCCTGGAGGACGGCGACGAGTGGGCCGACCTGGAAGACGAGGACTGGTTCAAAACAGCTAAAGAATTAGGTAGGACCCGAGAGTTTTTCCATTGGAAATTAGAATTTCCGGAGGTTTTCTACCGGGAAGGGGGCGAATCGAGAGATGATCCTGGATTTGATGCTGTCATCGGGAATCCACCATGGGTTTCAAACTGGAAGATCCAGGAAGAAGACGAACTATTGACCGACGCCTTAGAGTCGCTATATGATGAGGTCACTACCGGCCACTGGGATCTGTACGTGCCTTTTGTTTTCCGCGCCCTATTGCTCACCAGAAACCAAGGCCGCCATTCATTTATCACTCCTAATGCTCTCGCAACTGAAAAATACGGAAGAGACTTGAGGGAGTTCTTGACCTCTGAATGTCATATAAATCAGTTGGTTGACTTCGGAGAAACCCGTGTCTTTGAGGAAGTTGATCGACAATATCTTGTTTATATTGTCTCAACGGATCCCTCTAAGAACTCCTGTGAAATCATCAGATACGACGGGGTTAAATTCACTCATGGGTTTTCCATTGACCAGACTGAATTTCTCGAATATAATAACAATTCATTCCGTATCGACCTAACTAAAGAAGATCTGAATCTTCGAGAAAAGATCCTCGCTCAAAGTTTCAATTTGGGTCATCTCTGTTTTGTCAATCCTGGTGTAGTGGCTCACAGTGCTGAGGATAGTCCTGTCGAATTTGACAAATGCGATGTGATTGACGACCAACCCGGCGATGGGAAGAAAAAATACATCTCTGGTAGTGATATTGATAGGCATGAAATAATTTGGAGTGGAGAATATATCGACTACGAGTCAAAACAAGAACACTTCCATCGATCCAAGTTCCCGGAACTGTTTGAGTCAGAAAAAATAATGGTTTCCGGGATCAGCGGATCAGATGACAGTATTAAAAGCTGTTTCGATGACGAGGGGTATTACACTAATCACAATATCCTACACGCTGTTCAGTGGTCACCGGTGATCAAAACGAAAAGTTCCTCGATGAACTATGAACCTAAGGATAATGTGAGTGAGTACGATCTTCGATACGTTGCTGGTATAGTCAACTCTCGACTGAATAACTATTATTTCGGGCAGTTTCATGCCACAGGTACATTGCAGGGTTCATACTCTGGTGTCTATCCGGAGGACGTTCGCCAATTCCCTATCAGAGAGATCGAGTTTGACACCGATCACTCTGACGAGGATCATAAAAAATCAGCTCTAGAACCATACTATGGGCAGAATGGTTCATTCACCCGCGATATGGAGGAAAATGTCTTAGATCGTATAAAAAATGTGCCTGACGAGGTAATCCACGACGTTATTGGTGAACTAACTTCGAGGATCATCCCCCTAAATAAGGAGCGCAATAATATCAACCTCTCGCTCCTCGACTACATCGAACCCTACTCCGAGGGGCAGACCCTCGCCGAGATCGGACGCTACCCCCCCCCCCCGGGGGTCGGAGACTCCATGCTCACCGACACCGCCGCCGATCACGAGGGCCTCCGGATCGGGACGGTCAGCGTCGACCGGGAGGGACCGACCCGGGTCACGATCCGCGCGACTGCGCGGTACAAACCTGACGATCAAGACGCCCACGAGACCGACCAGTGGGGCTACACCGAGACCGACCCCATGCCCGCGATCGAACTGGCCGACCTGACCGAACTGGCGGCCGACCTGGTCGAGGCGTTCGTCCCCGTCGCCGTCGAGGAGGCCGGCGGGTTCGCGGGGTTCCGGGACAACGCCACCAAGACGAACTCGCCCGTGGATCGCCTCGAAGCCCTGACCCTCCCCGACCCCGACGACGTGGCCGACGGCCTCCGGCGGTACCGCGAGGCGAAGGCGCGGGCCGCCGAACTCGACGAGAAGATCGAGCGTACCGACGAACTGATCGACGAGATAGTGTACGAACTCTACGGGCTGACCGACGAGGAGATCGAGATCGTCGAGGAGGCCGTCGGCGGGGACTAGTCGGGGTCGGCGCGGGACCGGGGGTCGTGGAGAGTCGCCACCGCGAGCGACCGAAGGGAGCGAGCGGGTGTTTTTGATCCAGCTTTTTGCGAGGAGCGGTGGCCGAACGGAGTTCCCGCGAGTGCAAGCGAGTGGGAGCCAGCAAATCTTCGATTTGCGCTGTGAGGCCACCCGACGAAGTAAAAAGGTGGGGGGACAACCTTCTTCCGTCGGTAGGTGTAATGCGTACGTATGTCGGAAACGGATACGAACGGCGGGGGCGAACCGGAGACGACGAGCATCAACGTCCGTCTGACCGAGACGTTCCTCGACGACATCGACGCCACCTGGCGGGAACTCGGCTACAACAGCAGGAGCGAGTTCGTTCGCGAGGCGCTACGCGACGCCGTCCGGCATCCCGACCTCACTCGCGAGAGCTGGAAGGAGATCGCTGCCGTCGAACACGCCCGACGGACCGGCGAGAGCGAGACGTTCTCCCGCGAGGACGTACTCGGCGATGAGTGAGGACTGGACCTGGCAGTTCCGGAGCCCCGCGAAACGGACCTACGACGACCTCGACGACCACGCACAGCAGCGGATAACCGACAAACTAGACGAGATCGTGGCCGACCAGTGGCGGGAACCGGACGACTACCTCGAGCCCCTGACCGGCGCCCCGCACTCGAAGCTCCGGATCGGCCAGTTCCGCCTCGGTGCCGAGTGCGACCGCGAGGCGAAGGTGCTCGACATCTACACCATCGAACGCCGTGGCGGGGCGTACACACCGGGGGACGACTGAAAGGCGGGTCGCGCCCTAGAGTTCTATCCGATCACCGATCTCGACCACGTCGACCCGGCGGGGATACTCGTGGCCCCGGGCGTGGGGGATCAGGGCGGTGGGGTCGGCGGTCAGGCCGCGCCACATGTCCCAGTGGGTCGGGACCAGCCTGTCGAGTTCGAGTTGCCGGGCGGCCTCGACGACCTCGTTCTCGTCGCTGTACCACTTGGTGTACGTCGGTTCGCCCGTCTCCTTGTCGGGGATCATCCCGTCGGAGCCGAACGCGAGGACCCCGAGGTCGAGGTCGTACTCGCGGCCGATCCGCTCGAAGGGTTCGCCGGGACGGGCGTCGCCGCCGTGGACGAAGGTGTGGCCCTCGGCCTCGAAGACGTAGCTCACCGGTTGCTCGGCGTCGGGGTCGTTGGCGGGTTCGACGTGGACGGTGAACGCGCCGACCTCGATACGGTCGCCCGGGGCGACTTCCTGGAGGCTCTCGTCGGACACGTCCCAGCGGTCTGTCCAGTTCTCCTCGTCCACCACCGAGAGGCCTGCCTCCGGCGCGAGGTACGGAGCGCCGGTGTTCGCGAGGATGGGGGCCTGGCTCGGCCCGTGGACGTGGTCGACGTGTTCGTGGGTCGCCAGGACGGCGTCGGCCTCCCGGATGTCCTCGGGGTCGAACGGGACTGGGATCATCCGGACGGTGCGGGGCGGGTCGCCGGTCCCCAGGTAGGGGTCCACGTAGAGCGTGGTGTCCCCGGACTTGCACACCAGGCCGTTGCAGCCGAGGTACCACAGCGCCACGCCCTCGGGGTCGGCGTCGGCGACGGCACGGGGAAGCCAGTCCCCCCAGGTGCTCTCGGGCATACCTATCGGTCCGATCGGCGGCGTCCTAAGTGTTGGGTCCAGCGGGCCGCTTCCGTTTCCTCCGGAGCCATCGTTCCGAACAGGAAACATATACCGGTGGAGACTGAACGCCCGGCCATGCCCCGCCGTCGCACGTACCTCGCCCTCCTCGCGGGTGCCCTCGCCGGCTGTTCGACGGGACCGGACGGTTCCGGGACGGCCGGATCACCGACCGGCGGGACCCCGACGCCGTCCACGGGGGCGGACCGGTCGACGACCTCGCCCCCGGGTACCGAACGGCCCACCACGACCGAACCCTCCACGACGGTGACCGACATCGAGCGACTGCCCGCCGAGGATCCGGCGCTCGCGTGGGCGGTGAACGTCCCGGACGAAGTCCAGCACGGACCGGCAGTCGACCCGGAACGGGACCGGGTCTACCTCGGTGCCGGCGACGCGACGGTCCCGACGCCGACGGACGGGAGCGGTGGCGGTACACTCGTCGCACTCGGGACCGCGAACGGGGACCTGGCCTGGCGCGAGGACACGGGAGCGGCGGTCGCTCGCCCCCCCGTCGTCCACGACGGGCGTGTCCACGCAGTGACCGGGTACTCGACGGGACACCGTGGGATCGACCAGCAGGTCAGGGCTTACGACCCCGGGGGAACCGAACTGTGGACCACCGAGCCGAGGACCGAGTTCCTCGACGTGGTCGCCGCGGACGGTGGCACCCTCTACGTCGGGAGCGCCGACGACAACCTGGAGTTCGACGGCCAGCGCCTGTTCTCGCTGGGACCGGATGGCGACGTACGCTGGGAACGGGAGGCCGGGGACACAAGCGGCGGAACCGTGGCAGGTGGACGGCTCCTCTACCGCGTGGGAGTCTCCGGGCTGGCGTCGTACGTCCCGACCGACGGGACGGAACGCTGGACCGTCCGCGGCAGGCCACTCGGGAACCCGACGACGGACGTGGCCGCGTTCGGTGGTCGGTGCTTCCTCCGGGACCGGACCGAGGAGGGGACAGCGATGGTGGCCCGGTCGATCACCGACGGATCCGAGGAGTGGCGCTACGAGCGGGCGGTGGCGGACGGGAGTTTCCGGCCGGCCGGCGTGGCGAACGTCCCCCAGGATGTCGACGGGGCGAACGACGACAAACCGATCGTCGTCGCCGGAGAGGGCGGAACGGTGACCGCACTCGACGACGGGGGAACGGAACTGTGGGCGTTCGCGGCCGACGGCGAGATCTGGTCGGGGCCGGTCGTCGGGGACGCCGTCTACGTCGCCGACCGGCAGGGGACGGTCTACGCCCTGGAACCGTACGACGGGAGCGAACGCTGGCGGGCGTCGGTACCGGACGGGTCGGCGGTCCTCCCGCACTCGGGTGGCGTCCTGGCGTACGGGTCGGGCGACGGCTGGATCGCCGCGTCGTTCGCCCCGGACGGCAGTGAACGCTGGCGGTACGGGACGTCGCGGCCGATGGGTCGCCCCACGGTCGTCGACGGTCGAGTCTACGCGGCCGGGAGCGACGGGACCGTCCTCGCGTTCGAGGGCGATTGACCGCCCCGTCGGCTACGGCGATTCGACCCGACATTTTCGACCGGCGATCTGTCACGGCACAACAGTGATGGGCCTCCCCGTCGATGGTCGGGGCATGAGTGGGGACGAACGCGGGACGGGGAACGGGGAACCGTCCGGGGGGCCGGAGCGAAACGCCGGAAACGACCCGGACCCGGGAGCGGATCCGGAGGATCCGGACGACCCGGACGCGGGCGACGACCCGGGGGAGTCCGGGGGGCATCCTGGCACGGGAGCAACCTGGGTATCGCGATCGTCACTCTGGACCTCCTGCTGATGGCCGTCGTTGCCGTCGGTACCACGGCGTTGCTGGACGACGTGCTGACGCTGGTGGACCCCGAAGCGGTCCCGCTCCGGGTCGTCGTCCCCTGGTACGTCTACGCCTACGGCCTGCTGGGGGCCTTCGGCTACGTGTTCACGACGCTGATCCGGGAGTTCGACCGGTCGGCGATGAAGGTGCTCCAGGCCAACCTCCGGGTGCCAGCCGCCATTCCGCTGGCGGCCGGGGTCTACGTGCTCGCCACGCAGTTCCTCGGGGGCGTCCCCCCGCAACGGCTCATGGCCGGCCTCGCGTTCGTTGCCGGCCTGTACGTCAACCTCACCTACGAGCGGATCGGGCGACTGGCCGACAGGCTCCTGGCCACCGACGACTCGGACGAGGGGGAGGCCAAGCAGTCGGAGGGATCCGGACCGCCGATCCGCGAGTCCGGAGTGAACGGGGAGTCCCGGGACGACGCCGGTGGCACCGGCGAGGACGGCCTGGGTGAGGCCGTCGAGGACACCCCGGGCGATGCCGCCGGGGACGGCCACGGCGACGCCGTCGAGGACGGCCGGGGAGACGGAGAGAAACCCCGGCCTGACGGGTCGAGGGCGGACGACGCTCCGGCGTCCTGATCCCGCCGGACCTCCGGATCCTGACTGCCCTGGATCACCCACCGGGCCCGAAAGCGATTCACGGGTCCGTGCCCGATCCGCGGGCATGGCAACCGAGGTCGTCACCTGCTTCCTCCGGAACCGGGGCGAGGTACTGCTGACCCGACGGGCGGCGGCCGCGCCCACGTACCCGGGCCGGTGGGCCGGCGTCTCGGGGTACGTCGAGGACGACGAGTCCCCCGAGGCGGCCGCACGCCGGGAGATCGAGGAAGAGACCGGAATCGCGGCGGGTGCCGAGATGGCGCGATCCGGCCGACCGGTGGACGCGACCGACCCCGAGGCCGGCCACGAGCGGCGGGTGCACCCGTACCTGTTCGACGTCCCGACGCGGGACCTCACCGACTGCGAGGAACACGCCGCGATAGAGTGGGTCCCGGCCACGGCGATACTCCGCCGGGACGCGGTGCCGGGACTCCGGCGGGCCTACGAGCGAGTCGCCCCGTCCGTCCGGAGCGTCGCGGCCGACGACGACCACGGCGCGGCCTACATCTCGGTGCGAGCCCTGGAGGTCCTGCGCGACCGGGCCGGACTGCTGGCCGCGGGATCGGGCGACGACTCCGGGGCCGGCGCGGACGCCGCCGATCCGGACGGGTGGGCGGAACTCGCCGACCTTGCACGGCGACTCCGCAAGGCACGGCCGGGAATGGCGGTGCTGGGCAACCGCGTCGACCGGGCGATGGGGACCGCCGACCCGCGGACTCCGGCGGCCGTCGAAGCCACCGCGATCGACGGGATCGAACGGGCGATAACGGCGGACGAGGGCGCCGCGGCCGAGGCCGCGGACCTTGTCGCGGGCCGCACGGTGCTCACCCTCTCCCGGTCGGGCACCGTCCTCTCGGCGCTCCGGCAGGGGGATCCACGTGCCGTCTACGTGGCGGAGTCCCGGCCGGCCCGCGAAGGGGTGTCCGTTGCGGAGGACCTCCCGGCGTCGGCGGACGTCACCCTGCACACCGACGCCGCGGTGGGCGACGTCCTCGCCCGCCGCGACGTGGACCTGGTGCTCGTGGGTGCGGACGCGGTCCGGCCGGACGGTGGGGTCGTCAACAAGACCGGCACCAGGACCGCCGCGGCGGCGGCCGCCCACGAGGGGGTCGACGTCTACGCCGCCGCCGCCAGCGACAAGGTCGCGACGGGGCCGGTCCGGATGGAGGCCGACGCGAGCGGTGGGATCTACGGGGGCGACGCCGCCGTCTCCGTCTACGACCCGCTGTTCGACGCGACGCCGCCGGACCTGCTCGCCGGCGTGGTGACCGAGCGTGGGATCCTCTCGACAGGAGAGGTAGAGCGGGTGGCAGCGGAGCACCGGGAACTGGCGGCCTGGAACGACGAGTAGCGTCGCCGCGGCACCGGTCACTGCCGGCCCGGGACGACGGATAGAAAGGGGGGCGACGCCTACCGCCGACGGGCGGCAGTGACGAGGGTTACCCCCACCGAGCCCCTTGTGACGACCCGTCTTTCCGAGCCGCCCCTCGAACGATCGCACAGCGGTTGCTGATCCGTGTTCGCCGGATTTCCACCACCGGGGGTTCAGAAGAACTTCAGCAGGTCGTCGCGCTTCCGGTCGTGGAGGTGTTCGCGGATGGCCTCGAGGAGCGGTTCGATCGACCCTCGCTTGGCGCTGATGGGTGCGATGGTGTCGCGCCACTGCTGCCAGGGGGGATAGAGGCCGAGGCGGTCACAGAGGTCGTCGAGGCGTTCGTCCCGGTCCTCGACCTTGTCCATCTTGTTCGCGGCCACCACCGTCGGAATCGACAGGTCCCGGAGGAAGTGGAACAGTTCGACGTCGTGTGGCACCTCGTCCGGGCCGGAGTGGCGGTCGATGATGTCGACGACGGCCTTGGCGTCGACGACGTGGACCGCCACCAGTATCTCGTCGGCGTGGTCCTCGACGTACCGGACGACTCCCGTCTTGATCCGTTCCCGGCGGTCCTCGGGGACGCCGGCCATGAAGCCGAACCCGGGGAGGTCGGTCACGAGGAAGTCCTCCGGTTCCCAGTCGTAGAAGGTCGGCTTCTGGGTGACGCCGGGCCTGGACCCCGTCTCGAAGTCGTGGCCGGTTATCTCCCGGAGCAGGGTCGACTTGCCGACGTTCGACCGGCCGACGAAGACCACCTCGGCGCTCCGGTCGGGACGCCCCTCGAACATACACCTGCGTTGGCGCGGCCCCCGCATAAGCGCGTCCGTTCGCGGGCGACCCGCCGCTGGTCGGCCCGGAGAGGACCGCAATCGTTCGACCCGGATCGCTCCGCGAGCACGCGACGGACCGGGATCGCACCGGAACCGCAGACCCTATTGGCGCTCCGGCCCGACCCGGAGACGAATGAGCGAGACCGCCGATATTTCCCGGACGCGGGCCTGGATCATGGCCGCCCGTCCCCAGACCCTGCCTGCGGCGGCCTCCCCGGTACTGGTGGGGACCGGACTGGCGGTCACGGACGGCGTCTTCGCTCCCCTGCCGGCGCTTGCGGCGCTGGTGGGGGCGGCGCTCATCCAGGTCGGGACGAACTTCGCGAACGACTACTACGACGCGGTCAAGGGTGCCGACACCGCCGACCGCGAGGGGTTCACTCGGGTCACTGCCGGTGGGATCATCGCCCCAGAACGCGTCAAACTCGCCACGGCCGTCGCCTTCGGCCTGGCGGTTCTGGTGGGAACGTACCTGGTGGTCGTCGGTGGGGTTCCGATCCTGGTCGTGGGCCTCGCGAGCATCGCCGCCGGGATACTCTACACCGGCGGTCCCTACCCGTTCGGCTACTACGGCCTCGGGGACCTCTTCGTGTTCGTCTTCTTCGGCCTGGTCGCCGTGACCGGAACCTACCACGTGCAGGCAGTCTCGGCCGTCTCCGGGTTCCCGACCGCGCTCCCCGCCGGGTCGGTCACCGTCGAGGCAGTGGTCGCGAGCCTCCCGATGGCGGGACTGATCACTGCCATCCTCGTCGTGAACAACGTTCGGGACCTGGAATCGGACCGGGAGGCCGGCAAGCGCACCCTCGCGGTCAGGCTCGGCTACCGCGCCAGTCGCGCGGAGTACGTCGGACTTCTCGCGCTGGCGTACGTCGTCCCCGTCTGGTTCGTCGTCCGTGGGTTCTCGCCGACGGTGCTGGCGCCGCTGGTGACCCTGCCCTACGCCGCCCTCGTCAGCCGGACGGTACTCACCCGGACCGACGGGGAGGCGCTCAACCCGGCCCTCGAACGGACCGGGAGGCTCACCGCGGCCTTCGCCGCACTGTTCGCCGCGGGACTGGCCGTTTGAGGCTCCCGGAAGTTCACAATAGCCACCTATCCCGAGTCCGAAATAGCTACAATAGGTGGCTATTGCGGCCCGCAGTCGGAGTACGGATCCTTCGTGGCAGGATCCCTCCTCGCCGACGCAGGGGCGGCGAAATTCCGCACCTATTGATCGCTTGATTCCCACGCACGTATGCCGTTCGTTTTATGGTAGTGCTTCGAGAAAGCGAAAAACATGAGCAGCGAGGTCGACTTGGAAGAGCAACTGACGGTGGTCGAGGAGGGGGTCACCGTGGCGAAGGAGTACACCGCCGACGAGTTCCCGGTGCCGACGATCAGGTTCTCGATCGGGTCACGTCGGGACGAACCGGTTCGGGTCAGGGTGACGGACGACGTGCCGGAGCAGTTCCCGATGGACGTCGTCGGCTTCCACCCGGACCACGAGAGCGAGAACTGGACGGGTCACGAGCAACACTACGTCGAGTTCGAACGGGTCCTCGCGCCGGGGGAGGAGGTCACCACGCTCTACGGGGTCCGCATCGACGACACGGACCGGATAGACGCGTTCATGAACACGCCCAATATCGAGCGAGTCACCACCAGTATCGCTGGTGGGAGCGAAGAGGGTGACGGGGGCAACGCCGGAGACGCCGACGGTTCCGACGAGGGGGATCCCGCGTCGAACGGGTCCCGAGAGGCCAGTGACGCGGTGCGTGCGGAGGCCGGAACCGGGGGGAACCGACCCGAACTGGCCGGGACCGATCCCGGAGTCGCGGCCGGCCGGAGGGCCGACGACGGGGCCGACAGCCAGGACGCGGTCGAGGTCGGCGCGAGCGGTTCGGCACCGGACGCCGCCACGGACGCTCCGGCAGGGATCGACGACGCGCGCCCGGACGAACCCGTCGGATCCGGAGAAGTCGCCGAACCGGCCACGGTGGACGCGGACCCCGCCGACGATGCGCCCGACGGACCGGGGGAACCCGAGGGCCACTCCGTGAACGACCCCGCTGGCGGGGATCCACCGTCCATCGAACTCGACGTATCGGAACCGGACGCCGACGGGGGGACGTCACCCGGGGAACCGACCGGACCGGCCGGGAGTGCCGACCAGGAGTCCGTTCGGGATACGGGACGCGATGAAACGGTCGACAGCGAGGGGGCCGACGGTACCGGGACGGACGAGGAAATCGAGAGCGCCGGGACGGACGATCGGACCGGGTACGAAGGGGGACTCGCCGCGCGACTGGCCGAGGAGATCCGGAACGACGAGGTGGACGACGACGACCTCGAACTCCTCCGCGAGGAACTCGACGTCGGCGTCCCCTCCCAGACGAGGGCGCGGATCGACCACCTCCAGACACGCGTCGAGAACCTGACCGCCTACACCGAGGCCCTGGAGGAGTTCCTCTCCGAGGAGGGGACCGCCAGGGAGATTATCGAGAAGTTCAACCGGCAGGTAACGGCCATGCGCGACGACATCGAGACCCTCCGTGACCTCTCGGCGGACACGACCGACGACGTCGGGGCCGTCCGTGCCACCGTCGACGAACTGGAGGGGACCGTCGCCTCGGTGGAGAACCGCCTCGAGTCCGTCGCCGACGACGCCGCGGCCGTCGAGGCGGAGGTAGAGGCCGTCGGGGCCGACCTCGACGAGGCCGAGGACGACATCGAGGGGTTCCACGACCGGGTCAACAACGTCGAGGGGGGCCTGTCGACCGTCCGGGAACGGATCGGCAACCTGGAGGACGACGTCGAGGAACTCGGCGAGGAACTGGCCGATCGGACCGAGGCGGTGTCGTCGGTCCGGGAGGACGTCGAGGCCCTGCGCGGTGACCACGAGGAACTCGCGGAGGAGGTCGAGTCGATCCGCGAGCGTCACGGGGAGGACCTCTCGGAGGTCGAGGCGGACCTGGCATCGACCGCCGAACAGGTGTCCGAACTGGAGACGACGGTCACCGAGACCGGTGAAGACGTCGCGGCCATCGAGGAGGACCTGAGTGCCGTCGAGACGGAAGTGGAGGCCTTCGGTGCGGACCTCACCACGGTCAACGAGGACGTCGACGAGGTCGAGACGGAGGTCCGGGAGATACAGGAGTGGCGCTCCCAGCTCGGCGAGATGTTCGGTACCGAGTGATCGGCCTCTGGACCCGGTGATCGACGCCTGCCGTTCTGGGCTTCCCGTTCTCCTCTCAGCGGAACCGGCAGTTCGAGGCGCGGACCAGAAGCCCTTTCGACGCACGGCCGTAACCCCGCACGATGACGGGGGACAGCACCGTTCCGCGCCGCGAGTTCGTGAAGGCAGCCGTCGCCATCGGCGGCGGTGCCGCTCTCGCCGCCTGCCTGGACCGGGAGTCCGTCGATATTCCAGGGGGCCGCGACGACCTCTCTACCCTACCGGACCGCCAGCACGCCTGGGACGACTTCCTCTCGACGGACGACCACGGTAACCCCGTCGCCCCGCGCCACCACGCAGTCTGGTTGCTGGACCTGCCTGGGGGCGGGCCGCCGACGGAGTCGGACCGCGAGACGGTCGAACGGGCGCTCCGGGGGCTCGAACGCGCCTACGAGCGGAGCAACGAGGGACTGCTGTTCACACTGGGGTACTCGCGCTTCTACTTCGACCGGTTCGACGCCGACCTCCCCGGGTCGGTCGACCTCCCGGCCCCCGAACCGCTGTCGGACTTCGAGGACCCCGAACTGGACGACCCCGACGCCGTCCTCCACCTCGCGAGCGACCACGGCTCCGCCCTGATGGCCGCCGAGGAGGCGATGCGGGGCGAGCGCTCGACGGCCAACGGCGTCGAAGTGGGGGCGGCCCTGACCGACGTGTTCGACCGGCGCGAGCGCCGGACCGGGTTCGTCGGCGCGGGGCTCCCGGCGGACAACCAGGACGTGAAGGGTGTCCCCGACGGCGACCCCGTACCCGACGAGGCACCTCTCTACATGGGGTTCAAGTCCGCCTTCGAGAAGAACCAGGCCAGCGAGGACCGCGTGACCATCGGGGAGGGCCCGTTCGCCGGCGGCACCACCCAGCACCTCTCGCGGATCCGACTGCGCCTGGAGGACTGGTACGGCGAACAGGACCGCCAGGACCGGGTGGCAGAGATGTTCTGCCCCGCCCACGCGGAGGAGGGCCGGGTCGAGGGTGTGGGCGACAACCTCGGCACCGACAGTGGAATCGACGATGACTGCACCGACCGCATCGAGGACGACGCCAGGGAACGCGGCCGCGTCGGCCACGCCCAGAAGGCCGCCCGGGCACGCGAGGACGGGTCACCGATCATCCTCCGGCGGGACTTCGACTCGACCGACGGCGACGAGGCCGGCGTCCACTTCCTGTCGGTCCAGCGGTCCATCGAGGACTTCGTGGCGACCAAGCGGGCGATGAACGGGTCCGACCTGACCGACGCACCCGCTATCCGAACCCGGGTCAACAACGGTACCCTGGAGTACACCTTCGTCAAGCGGCGGGGCAACTACCTCCTCCCGCCGCGTGACCTGCGGGCACTGCCGGATCCACGGCCCTGAACCCCCGCACGTCGCGACCACTCGCAGGAACTCCAGTTCCGGCCCGATCGGATACCGGTCCGTGAACAGTAGCTTCCCCGGTCCGAAGAGCGTGTACGGGTCGGGCGGGTCCAGGCCCATGGCAACGTAACAGTCCCTGACCTGGCAGAGGAGGTTCAGCGAGAGGTACGACCTGAACGCCGCCGGTGACTGGACGGGGAGGGGTGGCGACCGGACCCTCGCGTCGGGAATCCCGACGGACCGCTCGTCCTCACCCGGGGGGTCGTCGTCCCCGACCGGGCCGATCAGGGTTCGCTCTTCGGGAGGGATCCGCGGGTCGCCGACCTCCGGGTCGTGGACGGTGTTTACCTCCGTGACCGCACTGACCGTCGCGGACTCCGGGAACTGGACCGGTCCCCGCCGGGCGGCACCCTCCAGCCACTCCAGGAGTTCCCCGGTGGTCCGACCGGGGTCGTCGTCGCCAACGAGGTCCTCGGCTGCGTCACCGACAGATCACACGAGGTCCCAGGACTCGACGGGCCCCGCGTCGAGGGCGACGTCGCGCAGGTGGAGCACCGGCCCCCGTTCGGACTCGTCGCGGTCGCCGGACTGGTCGGACTCCGGGTTGTCGTCGGACCGATCGGCCTCCCAGGGGTCGCGGCCCGTGACTTCCCGGTAGTAGTCGTCGAACAATTCGTGGAGGAGGTCCGTCGTGGTCCCCTGGACTGCGACGAGAGTAGTGGCCGCCGTCCTCGGGTCCTCGTCCCAGTGGAGGGCGTCGACCCCACGCTGGCGGGTGACGTGGTACCGGGCGTATCGCCGGGCCTGGACGAGACTCGCACCCTCCAGTGCCGTCCGCTTGCCGGGATCGCTCGACACGTCCTCGCAGGCGTGGGATTCGACGGTCCTGTCGGCCGACAGCGCGATCCGGTGTTCGCGCAGTCGGTTGTCCGTGACGGTCACCTCCGTACGGCCGTCGGCCGCGCGTGCGATGGTGGCATGCATGGGTTCGAACCCCCCGACCCCGGTACCGCTCCGCCGGTCACGGAACTACGGGCCTCGTACTCGGTGAGGGACCGTTACTCTTCCATCGGTGGTCCGTCACGACGAGTCGCCCGGAGGATCCCCCTCTTCGGACCCTGTAGCGCCGGTACTGGTGGGTATATCGGTCGGTTACTCGGACGTACGAAGTGCCGCATTTAATATAGTGACATACGGTTTATCCGTTTCCGACACGCCAGTCCGAAACTACAAACGAATTGTACGTTCCCGAAATGGGCGGGGAAGTGGGTGGTTTCCAGAGGCGCCCACACCGCCGCTACAGGGGGAGCGTCGGGAACCCGTGAGCAGCGCCCGTTCACTCCACCCGCCGTAGCCGGGCCCGCGTGTAGAAGAGGTCCGCATGATCTCCGTCGAGGTCGAACTCCAGGAGGGCACGCGCCCCGTCACCGAAGACTGTGTAGAACTCGTGGTCGTCGGGCGAGAGCGAGGCGGGGAAGGCCGTCAGTTCCTCCTCGCCGAACGAGCCCTCCATCGTCACGCTCAGTCCGCCGCCGTCTCGCTCCACCGTCGCAGTGAGTTCCCCGCGGTAGGACTCGTAGGTCCCCGTCACCGCCTCGCACCTGCGTTTCATGGCGTAGGTCGGTTCCTCGGTCGGCGGGTGGCCGGCCGCGACCGCCAGGACTGCCCTCCCGAGTTCCATCGGGTGCGGGTCGGCGGTGGTGTTGCAGGCGACCACGACCCCCAGGCCGGCGTCCTGGAGGTAGCTGGCACCGGCCGTCGAGACGACGATGGAGCCGCCATGGCCCACCTCGAGGTCGTCGGCCATCTCCTGGCGCATCCACCCGTAGCCGTACCCCTGGTCCCGGCCGTCGAGGCAGGTCCGGCGGACTGCCCGCTCGCGGAGGCATCGCTCCACCGTTCCCGACGGGACGACGCGGGATCCGTCCAGGCTCCCGTCGTTCATCGCCGCCCGGACGAACCGCGACAGCTCCCGGACCGACGAGACTAGTCCGCCCGAGGGGTGGATCAGCTCCTCGAAGGGGAACGGTGCCGGCTCCGGTGGCCCCTCCCCGGGCTCGTAGCCGGTCATCGCGTCCTCTTCGCCCTCGAACTCCGCCTCGTGGAACGTGGACCGCTCCATCCCGAGCGGTTCGAACACCTCCTCGCGGACGTACTCCGCGTAGTCCCGGCCGTCGACGGCTTCGATGACCCGCCCCAGGATGTCGTACCCGGTGTTGTAGTACATGAACCGCTCGCGGTCGGTCGCCCGGAGCTCCGTCGCGTCCCGGACGTAGCGTTTCCTGTCGTCCTCGTCGGAGACGCCGGCCGGCGTGCCCCGCAGGGCCTGGTCGAGAATTCCCGTCCCTGTTGCGGGCATCCCGGAGGTGTGCGAGAGCAGTTCCGCGATGGTTATCGGATCGCCCGGGGCATCCTCGTAGTGGTCGACGTAGTCGTCGACGGGGTCCGACAGCGAGAGCTCCCCCGCCTCGGCCATCCCCACGACGACCAGGCCAGTCACCGACTTGGTGATAGAGCCCATTCCGTAGAGCGTGTCCGGCGTCGCGGGATCGTTGGTCTCCAGGTTCCTGGCCCCGAACCCCTCGGCGTATCGCTCGCCGTCCGCGTCGAAGACGACGACGCTCGCTCCCGGAACGTCCTCCTCCTGGAGCCAGTCGGTCACCAGGGATTCGATCGCTCTGACGCGGTCCGCTGGAAGGTCCGGCATCACCCGTGAGTCGTAGCCCACTCTCGTAAGTCTCGGGGCCAGTCGGGCTCGCCTCTTACAGTAAGATTACAGTAGCAACGCTCCGGAGAGGAGGTGGTCAGTGAAACACGGACGTCGTTCCTCTTCAGCGATCACGAGCTGGTCGAATATCCGTGGTTCACACCCCGACAAATTCGATCGAGAATTCTGTGATTTATTTGGTGGTAGTAGGATCTATATAACTCGAATTACTGAATTTTGGTTCATAGAGTAAGGCCATAATACCGGATCAAGGTCTTGATCGAGTATTCCGGGAAAGTTTGATGTGGTGGGCGGTCGATCGGCCCGTATGTCCACCGACGGACAGGAACGGACGGCCGTGCGCACCTACGTGCCGGCGGCCCAGAAGGCGGAGTGGGAGGACCACGCCGACCGGATGGACGTGACCCTGAGCGAGTTCGTCCGGACGATGGTCCAGGCAGGACGGGCCGACTTCCCGGTACCGTCCACTCCCGGGGCGGAAAACGACGAAGCCGGATCTTCGGGTCCTGCGGACACAACTACCGGGGGTCAGGCCCTTGAAGACCGGATCCTCGACGTTCTGCGCTCGGGAGACCCGGTCGACCCGGACGAACTGGTCGCCGCGGTCACCCGGGACATGGAGGACCGGGTGTACGAGGCTCTGGACGACCTGGACGAGTCGGGTCGGGTGAAGTTCGATCCGCGGGCCGGGGGGTACACGCTCGACGATGGCGAGTGAGGACTCGGCGACCCGGGTCGAACCACGGGACGACCCCGAGGAGGATCCGGTCGCCTACTTCCTCCGGGACATGGAGTACCACGGGAAGTCCGACCGAACTATCGACGCCTACGAACGGGTGTTGCGGCGGTTCGAGGCGTTCCTGGCGGATCCCGAACGCTCGCCGTCGGAGGCGATGACCCCTGCGGAGGCGGGACAGCGCGAGTGCATGGCCTGGGTCCACGACCTGCGGGGCGACCTGGCACCCTCCACGGTCGCCACCTACGCCTCCTACCTCCACCGGTTCTACGCCTACATGGTCCAGGTCGGAGCCTTCGACGCCAACCCGATGGGCCTGGTCCGCGAGGAGATGGACGAGTCCATCGACACCGACCCGACCCGCAGGGAGGTCACCCTTCCCGGGATGCGGGCCTTCGTCGCCGGGATCGGACACCCCCTCGACCGTGCCCTGGTCGTGACCTTCCTCAAGACTGGGATCAGGGTGGGGGAACTGTGCAACCTCGACCTGCGCGACCTCTCGGTCGACCACCCGGTCCGGACGACGCTCCCCGATCCCCGGCCGGCCATCGACGGCCGCCCGGACTCGCTGTACGTCGACGGGAACATCGCCCGTGGGGACAGGGTCGAAGACGAGGAACGGACGGCCGCGAACAAGCGCGAGCGATCGACCGTGGTCCCGGTGGACGACGAACTCCGGGCGACGCTGGTCCGCTGGCTCGCGATCCGTCCCGACGCCGTCTCGAACGCCCTGTTCGTCTCGACCGGCGATAGCTGGGGGGAGCGCCTGACGCCCGCGATGGTCCGGGGTCGCGTCGAGAAACACGCCCGGGCCGCAGGGTGGTACCGGTCGGGGGGATCGGCGGAGGAGAACGTCACGCCCCACTACTTCCGGCACTTCTTCACCACCCACCTGCGGGACCGCACCGGCGACCGGGGCATCGTCAAGTACCTCCGTGGCGACGTCGCCGACGACGTCATCGACACCTACACCCACAACTGGGGGGATCGGGTCCGCGAGACCTACGAGGCGACGATGTACTCGCTGTTCGAGGGGCCGACCGACCGTTCGAGGGACGTCGCGTAAACCGCATGCTGCTATATTGATGCCGGTAGCGCGACATCGCACGGTTCTGGAGTCGAACCGTCGCCCGGTGGATGGGTCTTCCGGATAGGTCGCACCGACGGTCCCACCGCTTCCGGAGTGGTCGTGGTACTGGACGACCGGTTCGGCACCCGATACGGGTCGGACACTGGACCAGCGCTTCGAGGATCGTTCGTGCCGGACGGGTCTTCGAGGACCACGACCGTGGGGAGACGGCCGGCTAGTTGTGATCGGACTGGACCTGTCCGAGCCCGGTCCCTCGCCCTGTCCCGACGACTGCCAGCCCGATGACCACGTGGAGTACCCCCTGGGTGAGCCGGTGGACTCCGGCGAGCGTGTACGCCCCGGTGGCGATTGCTGCGAACCCGACCACCAGTACGACCGGGAGCGTCCCTGCCAGAGCGACGGCGCCGGGGATCGAACGTCCGTCCGTTCGCACCACGTCGACGCCGAGAAGCGACTGGCCCGATTCGACCACCACCCAGGACACGAGATAGCCGTAGGTGAAGACGTCACCTTCGCCGGGGAGTCCGGTGACGGCCGGTCCGTCGAGGACGTGTTCCCCGTAGTGCGTCACGATAGCGAGGAGGAACCCGACGGCCGCCATCCCCAGCCCGAGGTTCCCCATCCGTCCGATCGACCTGCGCCGGTCCGTCGCGTAACAAAGCAACCCGACCAACAGCAGGACTACGAATACCGTCTCGAACAGGTGTATCGTCAGGGCCGTGTCGGCGGCCGTGGTGACCGGCGTGGACCATCCTCTCTCTTTCACGGTCGTCGCCAGCGACCCCTTCGTCAACGCGTACGGGACGAACGCGACCCCGGCGAGGACCCCGAGGAACCCACATCTTCGGACTGTCAGCGGCGATCGCATCGATGGATCGTTCGGGAGGACCCTGGAAAGTTACGGGTGTACTACCAGTCGAAATCGAGCCGTTACTTCCCGGTACTCCTTCTACGCGCTCCCGCGACGGTGAGTCGGTGTGAACCCCCCGGATACTGCCGAACTGGTTCGCGGATACCGACATCTGCCCAGGGACCGAACGACGCAACATGGGTGCAGTTCCGGGGAACCTCGAGACGGAGAAGCAGCCACCCATGACGGTCCCCCTCCGGCACTTCCTGGTCGGGATCGGGTTCCTGCTGACGGGTGCGGCCGTCGGGACCGCCCGGGTCGCGGGGATCGCACCCGCCCTGGCGCGGGTTTCCCACGTTCACCTCCTGCTCGCGGGGTGGGTCTGCGTGACGATCATGGGTGCGATGACCCAGTTCGTCCCGGTCTGGTCGGGAGTCACCCTCCAGTCCCGACGGCTCGCGGTGGCACAGCTGTGGCTCGTCACGGTCGGACTGGCCGGGTTCTCCGGCGGGTTCCTCCTGGGTGAACCCTGGTTGGTGGCTCCCTTTGGCGCGACCGTCCTCGCGGGATTCTGGACCTTCGCCTACAACTTCGGGCGGACGGCCGCGGCCGTGGACGAGTTCGACGTAACGGAGGCGCACTTCGCGGTCGCGCTCGGCTGGTTCGTCTTCCTCACCGTCCTCGGACTGGTCCTTGCCGTCGACCTTTCCCGGTCCGTTCTCCCCGCCTGGGAAATTTCCCGGACGAGAGTGGATCGGTGCCCACGCGACCCTCGCGGTCTTCGGTGCGGTGCTGACGAGCGTGTTCGGCGCGCTCTACCAGCTAGCGACGATGTTCACCCAGACGGAACTCCGTGGGATCGACGTACTCGTCGAAGGGATCCTCGTCGCTACTCGAAAAGGGGGACGGAACGTCGACCATGTGGATCCCTTGCCGGTCCGTTCCCCTTCCTCCATCCCCGAACACCTTCGTCCGCCCCCGTCTTCGAGGATCAGTCGCCGTCGAGGACGGTATCGTTCAGCAACCGGTCCGTAGCGGTTTCGAGGCCGTCGACATTCTCCACGTCCGCGGTCGTCCACCGGTAGAGTCGGTCGCGGTTTTCGAGGAACGCGAAGTACTTGGCGAGCATTCCGTCGAAGCGGTCGTGCTCCGTCTCGACGTCCGGGTCCCCTTCCCGTGTGTAGTAGTCTCGCTTGAGCACGTAGAGGTCGCCGGTGTCCACCTCGCCCGCCTCCAGTTCGTGGCCTCCGTCGTTGTCCTCGAAGACGCCGACGACCCAGGTCGCCCGCCGGAGGAACACCCGGAACTTCACGTACCAGTTCTCCCAGGCCTCGTCGTCCGGGTCGACCTCCTCCAGCAGGAACGCCTCGGTGTCGGACCGGAACCCGGATATCCGGTCCCGCGTGGCCGCCACGCGGTCACGCTGGCCGCGCCCCTCGTCGTAGTTCCCGACGACGAAGTAGAGGCGGTCGGCGTCCCCGAACCGACGGCAGTCCCGGGCGACGACCCTGCTTATCTCCGTGAACTGATCCCTGGAGAGCCCCTCCTCACGTATCTCGCGCATGTCAGCGATCACGTCGGAGGCGAACGGCGACGTCATCGGGGGTATCCAGCACCCCGGTACACAAAAACGGTTGGACGATCGGGAGTCCATCGTATAAATGGATCCCAGCGCCACGGCGTATCCCCCACGATTCCTGATTCAGGATTCGCCAAAACAGTTACGGGGCCGGGGACACTACCTGGAAACGGGATGAGCAAGGAATCCGCGGACGTCCGCCGGGGCGAGGGCCCGGAGCCGTTCGACCGCGAGCGACCGGACGCGGACCGGATCGACCGCCTGCGGGCCGTCCTCGACGAGACGCGGCTCCGCCTGCTCCAACAGGTCCTCGCCCACGACACCGGCGCGCTGTCGGTCGAGGAACTGGACTACCGGAACACCGACGTCGCGGAGCGGACCATCGACTACCACCTCCGGCAACTGGACGAGGAGGGGGTGGTCGAGCGGATGAAGGTCGATGGGGGCCGTAACGACCTCCCGAACACCTATTGGGCGGTCACCCCAATTGGCGTCGACCTGCTCAAGCAACTGGGCTTCTACGAGGAGGTGGCGGTCCTCTCCGAGGCCGACGACGCCCTCGAACGGACCGACCGGATCCGCGAGATAGAGGCCTACGACCGCCGCCCGGAGCCGGACTGGTACTGATCGAAATGCGTTCGGGACCGGAATCGGCGGGCGGATCCGGCGACGAAACAGAGAGAGGGGGATCCGGCGACGGCTGGCCGGTCGGGACCGTCCTGGTCCTCCTCCTGTACGTGGCCCTTGCCGGGGCCGGTTCGTGGCTCGCCCTCGGCGGGTACGACGCCCTCACTGGACACGGGGACTGGGACCACACCCCGTCTGCGGTGTTCGAGTACGAGTACGACCCCTGGCGGAACGAACTGACGGTCGTCCACGCTGGCGGGGACCACTACCTCGCTGAGAACACGGATCGCCTGGTGGTCGTCGTGACCCGCCCGGACGGGCGGACGGAGAACCACACGATCGGCCCGCCGTTCACGACCTGTGACACCTACACCCTGCGGGCACCCCCCGGATCGACCGCGGAGGTCCGCTGGCGGGGACCGTCGGAGGACCGCTGGTTGGTCCCGGGCGAGTTCGAGGTCCCCTCGACCGCCGTGACGGCGACGAACGACGACTGTTCCCGCGGGTGACCCGGCCTCTGCGTGCCGGTTCGATCAGACGGCCTCGATTAGCAGAAGGATTACCCAGGGTATCACGATCAGCACCATCCCGAGTGCGATCAGGGCGACGGGAATCGCCACTCCGACGTCGGCCACCAGAAAGGCCACGATCCCGGCGAGGACGAGTATCACCCCGATCAGCCGCAGGATCCACTTGAGCGCGCCCCCGTACCCCACGTCGACCACTAACTCGAGGAGGTCGAACGCTTCGTCCATCGGGTGTCGGTTCAGGGGTGGGCGAAATAGTCGTTGGGATCCGCGGCGGCGGCGCGGGTCGGGAGACGGTGTAGAACGGTTCCGGGATCTGGTGCCGACGCAGACGGTATGCCGGTCGGGCACCGAACGGTGCCGGATACGACGCCGCTCACTCGCCGTCCCCTCGCCGGAAGGACCACACTGCCGTCCGGAGCTTCCGGAATACGAAGGGGGTCGCGAGGAGGAGAACGCCGACGGCGACGAACGACCCCCCTTCTAGCAGCGAGAGTCAGTCCAGAATGTACATGCCGACCCCGAAGAGGGCCGGACACGACCCGGTCACCCGTACTCCCGCCTTGAGGTTTCCCCGACGGCCGAAGAGTGAGTGATCGTAGTCGAACTCCCAGACGTCGGTATCGTCGTTCATGCCGTCCGTTTCCGCCGATGGCGACGTTATTTCGCGCCCGTTTCGGACCGGTGTCGGATCGTGGCCCCTGACTGCCGGGGGATCGCGCTCCCGGGTTCAGACCCCGACGCCGACCGGGAGCCAGTCGGTGGTGGTACCGTCGCGCGTGCGCCAGCGTTGCTGGGCACCGTCCCGGAGGCGGAGTTCGACGACCAGGTCGAACACCGGTTCCAGGGCCGCGACGCGGCCGTCGTCGGGGTCGGCCGGGAGGTGGAAGTGACCGATCCCCTTGACGTCCTCGACGAGGGCGGCCACGGCGTAGCAGAACGTGACGACCTCGCCGGGTTCGTGGAGGTCGAACAACTGGCCCACCGAGTCGACGCAGACGCGGATCTCGCCGGGTTCGGGGCCCTCACTGGCGTCGGCCAGTTCCGAGAGCGCGTCGCCGAGTCCCTCGCGGATCCCGTCGGGGTCGTTCGGGACGGTCGCGTAGCCGGGGTCCGGGTCGACCGCGGGCGACTCCGGCCCGTCCGGGCCCCCCGGCCCGGCGTCGTCGGTGCCTGCCTCCGACCCGGCGGCGGCACTCCGCACCGAGCACTCCCCGGAGACCACCTGGAGGTGATCGGGGTCGCGGTTCGCGTCGGACGGGAGCCGTCTGTCGACGGTCTCGTCGGGTCTGCCGGCGAGCGCGAACGCGCGCCGGTGGTCGTCGATCCCTTCGCCGAGGAACGAGAGGCAGGTCCTGTCGTGGACTTCGCCCGGAACGGCCCCGACGACGAGGATGCTTGCACCCTCGTCCCGGAGGTCCCGTAAGGTACGCGCGAACGCGGCGTCGTCCGACCCGCCGTCGGAGTGGTCGACGGTCATCCTCCGAAGTTCGGGCCCGGACTCATATTAATATGATTGCCGATTGATCCCACATCGACGGTACGAGCATGGAAACCCATGCTCAGAGCGGATCGCGGGCCGCCGGATCGACCAGGATCCCACCACGTCCCGAAACGCTCGCGGTGGCGTCCGGGGGGACGAGCGTCGTCGACCCGGCCTCCTCCAGCACCGCGGGCCCCTCGACTGTCGAACCCGGAGAGAGTGCCGTACGTCGGTAGATTCGGGCGGTCCGGAACCCCCCCTCGAAGTACACCTCGCGGGTGCCCCGTTCGGGGTCCCGGTCGCCGGTCCCCGCCTCCACCCGCAGTTCGGGGGTCGTCACGCGCGCGGTCGCACGCAGGGTGACTGGTTCGACGGGTTCCCCGTAGTTCGCGTGACCGTACCGGCGCTCGTGGGCGCGGTGGAACCGGTCGCGCGCGCGGTCGACGGTCGCCCCGTCCAGCGGGTCGTCCACGTCGACGGTCAACTCGTAGGACTGGCCCTCGTAGCGGAGGTCGATGGCCCGTTCGATCGCCACGTCCCCGGTGTCGAACCCCTGGTCGCGGGTGCGCTCGCGCAGGGTGCTCTCCAGGCCCGCGAACGCCTCGGCCAGCCGGTCGGCCGCCAGCGGTCCGCGGTAGGACCGGGCCTCGTCGACGCGGACGTCCGCCACCAGCAGTCCCCGCGCCGAGAACACTCCCGGGCTCGGGGGGATCAACGCTTTCTCCATCCCCGTCTCCGCGGCGACGGCGGCCGCCTGGAGCGGTCCGGCCCCGCCGAAGGCGACCAGCGCGAACCCCGACGGGTCCAGCCCTCGCTCGACGGTCGCTCGCCGGATCTCCCGGGCAAGACTCGCGTTGGCGACCCTGACGGTCGCGAGCGCGGCCTCCTCGACGGACCGGCCGAGAGGCCCGGCCAGGTCTCGCTCGAAGACGGTCCGGGTCTCCTCGACCGCCAGGGACATCTCGCCGTCGAGGAAGTACTCAGGGTTGATCCGCCCGAGCAGGAGGTTCGCGTCGGTGAGCGTCGGCCGGTCGCCGCCCCGGCCGTAGCAGACCGGTCCCGGGTCGGCGCCGGAGCTCTCGGGCCCCACCCGGAGCGCCCCGCCGGCGTCCAGCCACGCCACGCTCCCGCCGCCCGCCCCGACCGTCGTCACGTCTATCATCGGCGTCTTCAGCGGGAGGTCGTTCACCTCGCCCTCCGTGGTGCGGGCGAGTTCGCCGTCCCGGACCAGGCTGACGTCGGCACTGGTCCCGCCCATGTCCATCCCGACGGCGTCGGCGTACCCCTCGGCCGTGGCCGCCTCCCGGGTCGCGACGGCGCCCGCGGCCGGCCCCGACAGGACCGTCCGGATGGCCATCCTGCTGGCCTCCGCCGTCGAGAACAGTCCCCCGCCGGAGTGCATGACGTTGACCGGGACTTCGATCCCCCGTTCCTCGACCCCGGCCGAGAGGTCGTCGAGGTAGCTCCTGACCGTCGAGCGAACCGCCGCGTTGAGCGCCGTGGTCACCGTCCGGTCGTACTCCCGGATCTCGGGGTGGACGGCCGAGGACAGCACCGGGTCCAGACCCTCGGCTTCGAGTAACGTGCCGATCCGCTCCTCGTGGTCGGGATTCAGGAAGGAGAACAGCGTCGAGACGACGACTACCTCCGGGTCCTCCCCGGCCAGTTCGCGGGCGACCGAGCGGACCGCCTCCTCGTCCAGTTCGTCGACCACCTCGCCGTCGGATCCGATCCTGCCCGGGACGCCGTACCGGAGGCGTCGCTCGACCGGCGGGTCGGGCTTCTCGGCCTGGAGGTCGTACAGCGCCGGCCGGGTCTGGTCGCCGATCGCCAGGACGTCCCGCAGTCCCTCGTTCGTGACCAGGCCGACCGGCGGGAGTTCCCCCTCCAGGACCGCGTTGGTCCCGACGGTCGTCCCGTGGCTCAGGAACTCGACCGCGCCGGGGTCCTCGTCCGCCTTCGCCAGGGCCTCGTCGATCCCCGTGAGGACCCCTCGCTCGAACTCCGGCGGCGTCGAGGGCGTCTTGACGACCCGCGTCTCGCCCGCCGCCGGGTCGTAGACGATGACGTCCGTGAACGTGCCGCCGGTGTCGACGCCGATGCGAACGGTCACGCCGGATCACCACCCTCCGGATCGGTCCCGTCACCTTCGCTCTCGCCGGCGGGGCCGTCCCCCTCCGTCTCGGCCGACCCGCGGAGGGCTTCGGTCGCCGCCCGGTCGACGGTCCCCTCGGCGTCACAGACGACGCCGTACTCCCCTCTGGCGGCCTCGACGGACACCACCCCGTTCCTGACGTCCCTGGCGACCGCCTCCGGATCGCGTTCGTGTGGGTCCCCGTACCCGCCGCCGCCGGGCGTCTGGACGGAGGTCACGTCCCCGGGGTCGAGCGTCGTCGTCGACTTCGAGTTCACCGGGCGTGGGTCGGTGTCGGGGTTGACGACGTACCGCGCGCGCCTGCCCGGACGACCGCCGAACAGCCCCCACGGATCGCTCTCGGCGCGGTCCGAGAGCAGCGAGAAGGTGGCCTCGTGGTCGTAGAACTCCACGTCCCGGCGCACGCCGAGTCCCCCGCGGGTCCGGCCCGCCCCCGCCGAGTCCGCTATCAGTTCGTAGCGTCGGACGCGGAGGGGGATCTCGGTTTCGAGTTCCTCGATTGGGCTGTTGGCGGTGTTCTGGAAGTGGGTCTGGACGGCGTCCATCCCGTCACGTTCGGCGCGGGCACCGTACCCGCCCGCGACCGTCTCGTAGAAGACGTACTCCTCGCCGTCCCTCGGGTCGCGGCCGCCGTATGCGACGTTGCAGATGATGCCCTTGGTGGCGGCGATGGTCTCCTCGGGGACGGCGTCGGCCATCGCCTTCGCGACCAGTTCGCCGGCCCGCATCGCGACCTCCCATCCCCCGGCGACCGGGGCACCCTCCCGGGGATTGACCATCGTGTCCTCCGGGGTCACGACCTCGAAGGGCCGGTAGAACCCGTCGTTCTTCGGGAGGTCGCTTCCGACGAACCCCATCACGACGCTCATCACGCCCGCGAAGGCCATCGCCGGCGTGCAGTTCAGCGGCCCCTCGTTGGTGCTCGCCGTCCCAGAGAAGTCCAGGGTCATCTCGTCGCCGTCGACCGTAATCGAGAGCGCGATCGGAACGGGGTCGCCGGTCACCCCGTCGCCGTCCATCTCGTCGCTCGCGCCGTAGGTACCGTCCGGGAGGTCCGCGATGGCCGCCCGGACCCGGCGCTCGGTGTAGTCCAGCAGCGCGTCGAGGTGCCGGTCCAGCCCCTCCGGACCGTACTCCTCACGGAGCGACCGGAGCCGCCGGACACCGATCCGGTTGGCCCCGAGTTGCGCGCGGTAGTCCCCCATGCGCTTCTCGCTGTCGCGGACGTTGCGGGTGACCAGGGACATGATCCGGTCGTCGTACGCCCAGTCCTCGGCGGCCCGGACCATCGGGAAGACCAGCCCCTCCTGGTAGAGGTCCGTCGAGATGGGGATCCCGCCGGCCGTCGACCCGCCGACGTCGACGTGGTGGGCGGAGTTGGCCGCGACCCCGATCAGTTCCGGGTCGTCGGCGTCCTCGTCGTCGAACACCGGCGAGACGAGCATCACGTCCGGGAGGTGGACCGCCCCGCGGTACGGGTCGTTGATCAGGAAGCCGTCACCCGGTTCCAGTTCGTCCAGCAGCGGCTCGACGTTCCGGGGAATCACCGACACCAGCGAGCCGATGTGCTGTGGGGCGACGTCGTGCTGGGCCACGTGGCGCAGGTCGGCGTCGAACAGCGCGCAGGTGTGGTCCCGACGGATCTTGATGTTCGTCGAGTAGGCCGTCCGCTGGAGGGTGACGCCCATCTCCTCGACACTCGACTCCAGGGCGTGCCGGAATATCTCCAGGTCTGGGCCGGACGGTTCGTCGCCGTCGCCCGGCGACCCGGGGGAGGGAGGCGCGGTCATACCCCCTCATGGCCGCCCCCGGACTAAAGCGTGGGTGTCGCGGTGACGGGGTCTGACCGGGGCCGGATCCTGCTCCGTACCGGATTCGGACCGATCACCCGACCTCCCGAATGACGAACTCGCAGACGTCGGCGCCGTCGTGCATGCACTTCCGCTCGACGACCACGAGTTCGGTGTCGTAGTGGTCGGCTGGACAGTAACGTGGCTATCCAGGCAACAGTCGGTGTGACTTGGAAGCCGCCTCCCGGAACGTTCCCGTGTCCAGTACGTCTCTCTCCCCGGGATCGGTCGCCTGCAACGGTCCACCCGGTAGGGACTCTCAGTTCTCGTTCGTTCGACCGACCACGACGTCGCCGTCCTCCGTCGGGCGGATCCCCCGACCACGGTCCCCGGACATTTACAGTAACTTTACTGTAACGTGGTCGTCTCCCACCCGTCACCGGCCCCGCGAGCCGGGGAAAGACCCATTCCGTCCCGGTCCCGACGCCCGACCGATGGTTTCCGCACGGACGATCCTCCGGACCCTACCGGTCGTCGGATCCGTCGCCGGCGCCGTCCACCTGCTGGTTCCCGGGAAATTGCTCGCGGTCGCGGAGTGGGGGTACGACCACGTCCTGGCGGTGGACTTCGAACCCCGGGACCGGGCGACCCGGCGGGTCCGTCTCGTCGGCGTGCCCTTCCTGGCCGTCTCGGCGCTTCTCGCCCGGGTCGGTACCTGGGACTGGCCACTAACCAGGGGTCAGAACGTGATCACGACTCCTGCCAGCGCGAGACCGACCGCGAGGAGGACCACGCCGAACCCCAGCGAGATGTACGCGTGCCGGAGGCGGCCCTCCCGGAGGTAGGAGGCCGCGGGATCCTCGGGGTCGACGTAGGCGGTAACCTCGCTGCCGACCTCGGTCTTGTACTCCTCGACGATGGCTTGCATGCGGTCGCGGTTGCCGGTCCGCCAGGTCCCACCGGGGTGGACCGTCGAACTCGTGTACTCCTCCCCCTCGTACGTGTACTTGTAGGTGACTTCCGGGGCGAACGCCCTCGACGCACGATCCGGGCCCTCGTCGAGGCGCGAGGAGAGGACCGTCGCCTCGACCGGTTCGAACCGGCTGGCAGCACGCTTCGCCGTCAGTACCTTTCCCCCACCGATGTAGAACAACCCGGCACCCACTAGCGAGAGCAGGGCCGGAAATACCAGTCTGACGAGGTTCACCTGCAACACTGGACGGACGAAACCGGGAAAGGCGGGGCCGATACCCGTCCACGATACCCACAGCGGGGACATGTACGGCGGAAGTACCGTTGGCTCCGGAATAATTCCTCTCCTTCGCGCCGGGGGCCGGGCCGTGCGGTACCGCGGTCCGGTGGGACCGAACCACCTCCGCCGGAACGACGCGACCGGTTTCCACTGGTCGAACCGGCGGCGTCGTCGGGGATCCGGCCGCTTATCTGCGTGGTCCGGGTAGGAGCGGTATGGACAGACGGCTCGGGGTCGTGGCGACCGTCCTGCTGGTCGGCGGCCTCGTCTCCGTGGCCGGCGGCGGGTGGTTGCTCGCGGCCGAGGAGCGGGGTCTCTCGGACGTGCGCGAGGCCGAGGGGACGGTCGCCTCGGTCGGCCTCGACCGGTCGGACGGCACCGTCTACCCGAACGTCACCTACGAGTACGAGGTGGACGGAACCACCTACGTCTCCCGCGACGTGTACCCCCCGCCTGACGAGCGAGAGGGCGGCGACGAGGAGTGGGCGCGGGAGGTGACCGCCGAGTACTACGCCGGGCAGGACGTCACCGTCTACTACCGCGCCGGCGACCCCGGACAGGGGACGCTTCACCAGGACCGCACCCCCGGACCGTACATGGCCCTCTGGCTCGGCGGGGTTGCGGCAGCCTTCGGCGTCCTCGTCGGGGCCGCGGCGATACAGCGCGGCGACGGTTCCGAGCGCGAGAACCTCGACGAAGAGGTGCGGATCGACTAGTCACCGCGACGGGTGACCCCCGTCGAGAACGATCCTCCCACCCCTGCCCATCATCCCCGGTCGGTCCGTATCGAGGTGACGTCCGCGATGGACTCTATCCCGTGGGGGTCGTCCTCGCTGGGTCGGATCGTGACCCGGTCGCCGACGAGGACGCGGTCGAACGATCCGCTCGCGACCCAGTAGGTGGTCTCCGTTCCCGGGTCCCGGTCGTGGACCCGGTCCCGGTCGATGGCCGTCAGCGAGAGCCCGAACCGGACTGCGTCGTACGCCTCCCGCAGGTCCTCCAGAAGCGGACGGTCGGCGACCAGCGGTCCGTCGTCGGGCAGGTCGGGGGACGGGTCCGGACCGTCCCGGGCCGCCGGCCCCGGATGGACGGCGAGGGGCACCGCGACCGGGGCCTCCTCGTACTCGAAGCCGTGCCCCGCGACCGGTTCACACCGGGCCACCGTCCGCCACTCGCCCTCCACGGTCCCGTCCAGCCGTTTGCCGGTCGCGGCCGCGTCGACCGGTCCCGTCGAGTCGACCAGCGAGGAACAACCCGTCAGGCCGACCGCCGCAACGGTTCCGAGGACTGCGCGCCTGGAGGGCATCCGTCCCGTCCCTGGGCTTGCCGGCGGATTAAGTGACTCGGTCCGGTGCCGTCGAGGCGGCATCGGACCCGCGGGTCCCGAAGTTCCAGTAGCTCCGGGAGTCGAAGTTCGTGGAGATCCGGGAGACATTCTAGTTCCTCTTTGCCCCGAATTCCGACAGGGGTTGGCGGAACTCCGGACAATAGTTGGAAAATAGATAATACGTGTTCCGGCCAAGCTCCGGCCGGAAATTCACTCCACCGATGACCAACGACAACTCACGAACTCGGCGCCGGGTCCTCCGCCAGTGGGCGGCCCTCCCGGGCGGCCTGGCGCTCGGATCGGCGGTCGGCGCGACGAACGCTACGGCGAGGAACGACAACGCCAGGGATTTCGGCCGGGTGTACGCCAACGGAACCCTCTGGCGGACGAACGTCGTGACGGTCCTCGACGACCGACCCGATCCCGAGGACAGGATTTACTTCCTCCACGACGGCGACGGTCCGATCGTGGCCAACCCGGACGCCAGCGGTGCACAGGCGTCCCCGTTCGTCTCCGAGTCCGCCCCGGGCGACAGGGACTGGAACGGCGGGAAGTGGACGCACTTCAGCGCCGAGGTAACCGACGTGGAGGCGTTCAACGCCGACGCCCCGCTCGACACCGCAGAGGCGGTACTGGACGCCGGCTACGTCGACGTCTCCCTCGGCCGGCCCGGCTTCGGCCCTCCGAACTACTTCATCTGTCCGCTGAACGGGCGCGCCTGAGGGGTCGCTCTCCTCCCAGCCGGACCCGCTGTCCCTCCGGGGGACCCCGGTTCGACCCCCCCATTCACCATGGGAACAGCCTCCCCGGAGGAACCGCCGAATCCCCTCCCTCGGGAACTGGAGAATCTGCCACTGACTTTATTCCTACACGGGTGAATGTACGATCCATGGTCGGGATCGACACCCACACTCGGTTCCAGCCCCGGTTCGTCGACCGGTCCGCGGTCTGGGGCAGGTGGGAACTCACGCCGATCCGCGTCGCCCTCATCTACGTGGCGTTCGGGTTCTTCGCGCTGTTCGTCTCCGACGTGGTCTTCGTCGAGTACCTCTCGGAACCGACCCTCAGCCGGATCCAGGCGGTGAAGGGGGGTGTCGAGGTTCTGGTCACGGGTGGACTCATCTACGTTCTCACGGGCGTCAGTAGACGCCAGCTAGCCGAGACGAACGCAGCCCTAGAGCGACGGCGCGAGGAACTGGCGGTGCTCCACCGGGTGCTCCGGCACAACCTGCGCAACGACCTCAACGTCATCGAGGGGTACGCCGAGCAACTGGAGGACCGGGGCGACTCGGACGGCGAGCGGTCGATGTGCGACCGGATCCTCTCGGAGTGCGACGAACTCATCCGGTACACCGAGCGAGCGGCCCAGATCCGCCGGATCTCGACCGGCGGTGACGCCCCCGTCAGGATGGACCTCGCCGAGCGGATCCCACAGATCCTGGCGGATCACGAACTCGTCGACGACGAGGTGTCCGTCGAGACGGACCTCCCGGAGACGGCTCCGGTCGAGGCCAACCGCATGGTCCCACGTGCACTCGGGGAACTGCTTACCAACGCCGTGGTCCACGGCGGGGACGACAGTCCGAGCGTCACTGTCGTCGCCCGGGCGACCACGGACGGCATGACCCGGGTCGAGGTGTCCGACGACGGGTCGGGGGTCCCGGAGTACGTCGCCCGGGTGTTCTCCGACCCCTCCGAGGACCAACTGGTCCACCTCGACGGGCTCGGACTCTGGTTCGTCTACCTGTCGGTGATGGCTTCCGGGGGCGAGTTCGAGATAGACTCCGGGGGCGACGGGACGACGGTCAGACTGTGGCTCCCGGGGGTGTCGTCGGACGGAACAGACGGGATCGCCACCGGTCGGATTCCGCTTCTCGCGCTACTCCCAGGGACATCCTCGGCCGGATCGGGTCCCTCGCTCTGAGCCGATCCCGGGTGAGATTCTGATTCCCGGGTGGAGACACATCTGGGGGATGGGGGTGTGTGGTCCGGCTCGATCGAGTACTGTGCCCTGTGAAGGGAACGGAACGGGAGAACGCCGGCAGGTACGGGGGCCGCGGGTGGTCAGGACTTCGGGTCCCGGCCGACGCCGAGCCACGTGCGGACGTCGGTCAGGTCGCGGATGGCCTCGACGATACCCTTCGACTCGTGCTCGCTGGGCCTGAGCCGCGCCCGGATCCGCGAGGAGACGAGTTCGATGGAGAGGACCACCACGAACACGCAGACGATGCCCGCGGCCGTCCGCTCGAAGTAGAACAGGTCCTGGCTGTTGCGGATCATGTAGCCGAGACCGCCGGCCCCGACGACGCCCAGCGAGATGGCGATCCGGGTGTTGATCTCCAGGATGTACAGCGTCCAGGCGATGTAGGACCGCGACACCTGGCTCAACATCCCGAACCCGACGGTCTGTGTCGAGGACGCGCCCGTCGACCGGATCGCCTCGATCGGTCCCTCGTCGATCTCTTCGAGTTCGTCGGTGAACAGGCGACCGAGGTTCCCGATGGAGTCGGTGGCGATGGCGAGCACCGCCGTGACCTGGCTCGGCGGACCGATCGGGATGTACAGGAAGATCCACACCAGCGCGGGGATGGCGCGGATGGCGCTCATCGTCCCGCGGAACAGGAAGTTGAACGGGAAGGGGATCACGCGCTCGGACCCGAGCACGCCGAAGAACAGGGCGAGCGGGAATCCCAGCACGGTCCCGAGGAAGCCCAGTAGCAGGGTCACGAGGCTGGCCTTGACCAGCGAGAGCCGGTCCGAGGCGAGCGTGTTGAAGATGGGTGCGCCGCCGTTCCTGAGGCTCGCGGCGAGGGCATCCAGGCCGTGGATGTCGTTTTTCTTCGTGTAGACCGTGAACTCGTAGAAGTCTGGCGGGAAGAAGCTCCCGAAGAACCCGAGGAACTGTGGGAAGCGCCTGGCGACGACCTCCGCCCTGAAGCCGATGAAGTCCAGTCCCCGCCAGGTAACCAGTACGATCGCAACGACGAGCAGCAGATACAGCCCCATCCGGATGTACCGGGAGCGTTCGAGGGAGTCGAGGTACTCCTCGATTTCGGGAGTACTCACGCCCCCTCACCCCCTTCGCCCGTGGGGGCAGTCCCTTCGACGAGGTCAGAGTCGGGGCCGGGGCCGGTCCCGGTTCCCGCCGCTGGCCCGTCGTCGTCGAGGATGTCGGCCGCCTCGGCGTCCTCGCCGTAGTAAATCTCGTCCATGACCTCCATCGTGAGGTCGCCGGTCCGCCCGTCGAAGATGACCTCGCCGTCCCGGAGCCCGAGGAACCGGTCCCCGAACTCGCGGGCGATGTTCACCTGGTGGAGGCTGGTGATCGTCGTCAGGTCGTGTTCCTGGGCGGCGACCTTGAGGTACCGCATCACGTCGCGCGCGGCTTTCGGGTCGAGGCTGGCGACCGGTTCGTCGGCAAGCAGCAACTCCGGTTCCTGGACCAGCGCCCGGGCAATGCCGACGCGCTGTTTCTGGCCGCCGCTCATCGACCCGGCACGCTGGTCGGCCTCCTTGAGCAGGCCGACGGTATCGAGGGCCTCCAGGGCCCTCAGCTTGTCTTCCCTGTCGTGGAATCCCAGGGCACTCCGGAATATGCCGTTGCGCGAGAGCGCGCCGCTCAGGGCGTTGGCGAACGCACTCATGTTCTCGATCAGGTAGTGCTCCTGGAACACCATCCCGACCTCGCTCCGGTTGTCCCCGACTCGCTGACCACCGATCTCGACGGTGCCCGTGGTCGGCTGCGTCAGTCCGTTCAGCACCCGCAACATCGTCGACTTCCCGGCCCCCGAGGGCCCGAGCAGGATGACGAATTCACCTTCCTCGATAGTGATATCGATGTCGTCGAGCGCGACCGTATCCTCGCCGTACACCTTGGAAACGCTGTCGAATTCGACGGTGGGCATGTGAGTGTAGGTCTGGGTTGTGTGGCCCCCGGATCGTCGCTACGGTCGGACCGAGAGCCGACTGGTGGTGACCGCGAGAGGACCTTACGATTCGAAGATGTCGGTCCCGACGCCGAGTTCGTTCGCGACGTCGATGACGGACTGGTAGGTGCTCTGGTCGGCCTCGCGGACGTCGTCGAACCACAGGTCGTCGTCGGTGCCCTCCTCGCCGTCGGCACCCCAGTAGATCTCGTCGGGCGCGTCGAGGAACGCCTGCTGGATGGCGTTTTGCTCCTCGTCACTCAGCTCGGGCGAGACGACGATGGGTGCGCGCGGGAGGCCGGTCGACTCGACGAGCGTGGTCGCCACGTCCTGGAACTGCTCGGGGGCTGGCCCGGCGCCCGTGTCCCGGACGAATCCGCCCATGCCCGCGGCGTCGACCTGACCCTGTTCGAGGAGGGTGTACGACGCGACGTGCCCCCCGGCGAAGCGCGCCTCGAAGTCGGCCTGCGAGCCGTTGCCCTCGGGCAGGTTACCGATGTCGATCCCGGCCTGGGAGATGTTGTACAGCGGGTACAGCGCACCACTGGTCGACAGCTGGTCCGAGAACGCGATGGTCTTGCCCTCCAGGTCGGCGACCTCCTCGATGTCGCTGTCGTTCGGGACCGCGATGATGCTCTTGTACTCCCAGGTCCCGTACCCGTGGCGCTGGAGGATGATTTCGGCGTTGTCGGTCTTGACGCCGAGCGCGCCGGCGAACGGACCGGTCTCGGCGACGTCGGTCGTCCCCTGACCCAGCGACTGGATGACGGCGCTGTAGTTGCTCCCGATGTTGCTGTTGACCGAGAGGTCCTCCGGGACGTCGTGGTTCTCGTGGAGGTAGCCCCGCATGTGCTCCTCGACCGGACTGTACTGGACGTTGAGGTCCTCCTGGGGGACGCTCGGGGAGATACCGAAGTCCACGGCGCCGTCCCCGCCGTACGTCAGCGCCGGACTCGTGTTCTCCTCGGTCGTCTCCATACCGCCTTCTTCTGTCGTCTCCATGCCGCCCTCTTCGGTCGTCTCCATGCCACCGTCTTCGGTGGTGGTCTCGTCGTCGCCACCGCTGCCGTCTCCGAGACAGCCTGCGAGTCCGCTGATTCCCACGATACTGGTCGCCCCTGCGCTCTTTAGGAAGGTGCGTCGCTTCACCATAGCGAGTCATATTGAAATTCCCGATATAGCAGATAAAAGTTCCTAATTCATCTACAGGGATCTCAATAGCGAGGCCGCTTCGTGGCCGAAAACGCCAAGTTGAGTTCCACGGCGTCCGGTTAACGAACGGTTATCGCCGGGAGTAGCTTCGCGGGCCGGGTCGCCTCGCTGGCCCGCGGGCTACCCGCCCGCCAACCCGGGGATCCACGGGATCACTCGCCGTCCAGGTCGTGCCAGGACAGGCGCAGGTCACGGGCCGCGGCGGTCTGGTCGATACGACGCGCGGTCGTCCGCTCGGGGGCCTCGGCCAACGTGGCGTCGTCCTCTCCCCGGACGGCGTCGAACGCGTCCGCCAGGGCGTCCAGCGAGTCGCGGTTCTCCACCTCGGTGGGCTCGGTCATCAGCGCCTCGTCGACGGTTTCGGGCCACTTCGTCGTCGGCGGGTGGACCCCGTAGTCGAGCATCCGCTTGGCGACGTCGGCGGCGTCCTGGTCGCCGGCCGAGGCGACGAACTCGTGGTGGAACGGGCCGTGGGGCACCTCGTAGTCCACCTGCGAGGCGAGGTAGTTTGCGTTGAGTACCGCCTTGGCGCTCGCGTCGCGAAGGCCCGGATCCCCCAGGCGGGCCACGTACGCGAAGGCCTTCACGAGGACCAGCCAGTTCCCCTCGAAGCCGTGGACGCGGCCGATGGACTGCTCCGGTTCGTAGCGCTCGTAGCGGGGGTCGTCGGAGCGTCCTCCGTCACCGGATCCGCTTTCCGCCGTTCCTCCGTCGTCCTCTACCTCCCGGACGTGTGGACTGGGCAGGAACGGGGCCAGTTCCTCGGTCACTCCCACCGGTCCGGCACCCGGGCCACCACCGCCGTGTGGGGTCGCGAACGTCTTGTGGACGTTGTAGTGCATGATGTCGAAGCCCATGTCCCCCGGGCGGGCGCGTCCGAGCAGTGCGTTCAGGTTCGCACCGTCGTAGTAGAGGAGGCCGCCCGCGTCGTGGACCATCTCCGCGATCTCGTCGATCTCACGTTCGAACAGCCCCAGGGTGTTGGGGTTGGTGAGCATCAGGGCCGCCGTCTCCTCGCCCAGGGCTGCCGCCAGGGCCTCGGGGTCGACCCGGCCGTCGTCGCCGCTCGGGAGTTCGACGACGTCGAACCCCGCCATCGCGGCCGAGGCGAAGTTCGTACCGTGAGCCGTGTCGGGTACGACGACCTCCGAGCGGGGGTCCCCGCGGTCCTCGTGGTGCGCCCGGGCGACGAGCACCCCGACGAACTCCCCCGCCGCGCCGGCCGGGGGCTGGAGGGTCACCGCGTCCATCCCGCCGATCCGTGCCAGGTAGTCCTGCAACCGGGCGTACAGCGCGAGGGTGCCCTGGAGCGTGTCGTCCGGCCGGTCCGGGTGGACCGCGCCCGAGGGGAGTGCGGCCAGGTCCTCGATGAACTTGGGGTTGTACTTCATCGTACACGACCCCAGCGGGAACGGGCCGCTCTCGACGCCGTAGTTGTGCTGGGAGAGGCGGGTGTAGTGACGGGCGAGTTCCGGTTCCGAGACGTCGGGGAGCGATAGCTCCTCGCGGGCCATCCCGTCGGGCAGGTCGACCGCCTCGGATGGGTCGACCGCGCCCCCGTCCTTCTCCGAGAGGAGGGGTTCGTACGTGTCCTCGTCGCGTCGCCAGCGGGCCTGGTCGTACCTCATCGCGTTACCTCCCGGAGGGCGTCGACGAACCGGTCGAGCGCCCTGTCGGGGACGCCGGTCACGCAGATTCCGATGCGGTGCTCCCCGAGAACGTGGACGGCGTAGCCGCGCTTTCGGAGGTCACCGGCCACCGCGGGTGCCGGCTGGTCGGCGTGGGCCACGAACTCCCGGAAGTGCCGGCGGTCGTGGACCGGCGCGCGGACCCCGTTGAGGTCGTCGACCCGTCCGGCCAGGCGCTCCGCGCGGTCGATGGACCGTCGGGCCTCCTCCACCAGCCCATCCGGTCCGAGCCAGTAGGCGTGCATCGCCGCCCGGAGGGCGACCCAGGCCTGGTTCGTGCAGATGTTGCTCGTCGCCCGCTCCCGGCGGATGTGCTGTTCGCGGGTCTGGAGGGTCAGTGTGTAGCCACGCCGGCCGTCGGCGTCGGTGCTGGCGCCGACCAGGCGACCGGGCACCTGCCGGACGAACTCCTCGCGCGTGGCGAACAGTCCCAGGCCCATCCCGTAACTCCGGCCCAGGCCCAGGACGCTCGCGTCGCCCACCGCGACGTCGACCCCGACGGACTCGGGGGCCGCCAGGACCGACAGCGCCACCGGATCCGATCCCAGGCAGAACAGCGCGCCGTGCTCGCCCGCCAGGTCACCGACCGCCGCCAGGTCCTCCTCCAGGGTGCCCAGGGCCGTCGGGGACTCGGCGTAGACCATCGTCGCGTCGTCGTCGAGCCGGTCCGCGAGGGCGTCCAGGTCGACGTTCCCGTCGTCGTAGGGGTAGGACTCGACCGTCAGGTCGGACCCCTGGACGTAGTTCGAGAGCACCGACCGACGCCGCTCGAACAGCGATTCGGGGACCAGCACGCGCGATCCGGACGTGCGCCGCACCCGGGAAGACAGCAGCGCGGCCTCGCCAAGCGCCGTCGCGGCGTCGTACATCGAGCAGTTCGCGACGCCGAGCCCCGTCAGTTCGACCAGCAGGGACTGGTACTCGAACAGGGCCTGGAGGAACCCCTGCTGGATCTCCGGTTGGTACTGGGTGTAGGCGGTCAGGAACTCCGAGCGGTCGGAGAGGTGGTCGACCAGCGAGGGGACGTAGTGGTCGTAGTGTCCCCGGCCCAGCAGTTCGACCAGGTCGTCGTTCCGACCGAGCATCGACCGCGTCTCGCGCCGGATCGCTCGCTCGTCCCGTGGCTCGATGCCGAACTCCCCGTCGAACTCGACCGCCTCGGGGATGTCGAACAGTTCCGCCAGCGAGTCCGCGCCGACCGCGTCGAGCATCTCGGCGGTCTCGGCCTCCGTGTGCGGGGCGAACGGCGTCCCCGACTCGCCGGGGGTCCCCCGTCGGCCGCCACCGCCCGGGGATCCGCCGCTCATCGTCGCGGCCCTCCCGGTCCCGACCGGTCTGTACCCGTACTCCCGCCGGTGGTATGGGCACCGTTCATGACAGACGGAACCTCGGGTCCGCCCCTTATCACACCAGCGGTTCCGGGGAACCACCTCGCGATTTGCCGCCGGATCGCGGGCTTCGACGACCCGCTCCGGTGACGGTGGTACCTTCCCGGCGGCCCGGGGAACCGTCCCGGGTTGGCTCCCGAAAATATCGCCTCTTCAACAGTTGACGGCCTAGCCCCATCGAAAGATTATACACAGATCCCGGTGGATCATACTCCAATGGTTACGACCCCTGACGATCCCGAGGTGCTGATCGTCGACGACGAGCAACAACTGGCGGACCTCTACGGGGCGCAACTGCCGGCCGAGTACGAGGTCAACGTGGTCTACAACGGCGACGAGGCCCTGGAAGCGATCGACGAGAACACCGACGTCGTCCTCCTGGACAGGCGGATGCCCGAGATGTCGGGCGACGACGTCCTCGACCGGATCCGGGAGAACGGTTACGAGTGTCGGGTCGTCATGATATCGGCGGTCGACCCCGACTTCGACATCGGCGAGATGCCGTTCAACGACTACCTCTGCAAGCCCGTCTCCTCGCGGGACCTGGAGCAGGTGATCGAACAGCAACTCGAGTTGCGCGAACGCGACCGCCGGCTCAACGAGTACCTCGAACTCCAGTCCAAGATCATGCTCCTGGAGGTCGAGAAGCGGGCGACCGAACTCGACGACAGCGAGGAGTACCACGAACTCAAGCGCCGCGCCCGCGAAATCGAGGCCCAGATCGCAGACGAGGTCGATGACTTCGAGGAGATCCGACGGAAGTTCGAGAAGACCGACCGCGCGGCCTGATCCGTCGCCGACCCACGGGCGCTTTCCACTCCCGGTTCCGTTCCGTACCGACTGTTCGACCGAACGTCCGCCGCCCAGTCGAGTTTCCTTGGGTATTTACGTCGTGGCGACGAAGTCGTGACAACCGAAACACGCGTCGTCCCAGAGGAGGGCGTGGAACCGGACGGGCGGCCGGACGACAGACCGCCCGGCCCCGGTTCCGGGCCCTACTCTCCTGCGGTAGTTGTACTCCCGACGGGATCCCGGGACTACTCTGATCGGACCCACCTATGGAAATCGAAATCGCAACGATCGGCGGCTACGAGGAGGTCGGTCGACAGATGACCGCCGTCCGTGCCGGCGACGACGTCGTCGTCTTCGACATGGGCCTCAACCTCTCGAAGGTCCTGATCCACGACGACATACGGACGGAGCGGATGCACAGCCTCGACCTGATAGACATGGACGCCATCCCCGACGACCGGGTGATGAGCGACCTCGGCGGTGACGTGAAGGCCATCGTGCCCACCCACGGCCACCTCGACCACATCGGAGCCATCTCGAAGTTGGCCCACCGCTACGACGCGCCCATCGTCGCCACGCCCTTTACGCTCGAACTGGTGAAGGGCGAAATCGAGGACGAGAGCAAGTTCAGCGTCGACAACGACCTCGTCGAGATGGAGGCCGGGGACGCCATGTCGATCGGCGAGCGGTGTGACCTGGAGTTCGTCAACGTCACCCACTCCATCATCGACGCCATCAACCCCGTCCTCCACACGCCGGAGGGCGCGGTGGTCTACGGCCTCGACAAGCGCATCGACCACGACCCGGTGCTCGGCGACCCCTTCGACATGGAGCGGTTCCGCGAGATCGGTCGCGAGGGCGACGGCGTCCTCTGTTACATCGAGGACTGCACCAACGCCAACAAGAAGGGCCGGACCCCGAGCGAGTCTGTCGCCCGCAGTCACCTGCAGGACGTCATCCACAGCATGGAGGACTACGACGGCGGCATCGTCGCCACCACGTTCGCCAGCCACGTCGCCCGGGTGACCTCGCTGGTCGAGTTCGCGAAGGACATCGGCCGGCAGCCGGTCCTGCTGGGGCGGTCGATGGAGCAGTACTCCGGCACCGCCGAACGGATCGGCGCCACCGAGTTCCCCGACGACCTCGGGATGTTCGGTCACCGCAACTCGGTCGACCGGACCTTCGAACGGATCATGGAGGACGGCAAGGAGAACTACCTGCCGGTGGTGACCGGCCACCAGGGCGAACCCCGGGCGATGCTCACCCGGATGGGCCGGGGCGAGACCCCCTACGACCTGGAGAACGGCGACAAGGTCGTCTTCTCCGCGCGGGTCATCCCGGAACCGACCAACGAGGGCCAGCGCCACCAGTCCGAGACGCTCCTCGGAATGCAGGGTGCGCGCATCTACGACGACGTCCACGTCTCCGGCCACCTCTCGCGGGAGGGCCACTACGAGATGCTGGACGCCATCCAGCCCCGGAACGTCATCCCCGCCCACCAGGACATGTCCGGCTACTCCGGCTACGTCAACCTGGCGGAGAACCAGGGCTACCAGATGGGCCGGGACCTCCACGTCACCAGGAACGGCAACCGGATCCAGCTGATCGAGTAGCCTCGCGCCGTCGGCCCCACGGGAACTCGTGGGGTGCCGCGACTCGTTCACGACAGGCCTATAGGCCACCCCACGGAACTGGGAGTCATGGAGGACATCTTCGTCGCGCAGCTAATGACGTCGGACCCGCGAACGGTTACGCCGGACACCCTCGTCGAGGAGGCGGCCGAGACGATGCTCTCGGAAGGCATCGGATCGGTCCTGGTCGTCGACGATGGGGGTCGGCTACAGGGAGTCCTGACGCGGACGGACTTCGTCCGGATCGTCGCCGAGCGCAAACCGAAGGACAGGACGGCCGTCTCGGCCTACATGTCGACCGACCTGGTCACGACGACGGCCCAGACGCCCATCGAGGAAGCGGCGAACACGATGCTGGAGGGGGGATTCCACCACCTCCCGGTGGTCGACGACGACGGCGGCCTCATCGGCATCGTCACCACGACGGACCTGGCCGCCTACATCTCGACGGTCCAGACGCCGAGTCCGTCCTGACGGTCGGTTACTCTATCTGGTCCCCGTACTCGTCGGGGTCCATCAGGTCGTCGAGGTCGTCGGGGTCGTCGGGGTCCAGTCCGAGCATCCAGCCGTCGCCGAACGGGTCCTCGTTGACCAGTTCGGGTCGGTCGAACAGTTCCTCGTTGCGGCCCGTGACCGTCCCCGATATAGGTGCGTACAGGTCCGATACCGCCTTGATGGACTCGATGACGCCGAACGCCTCGTCGGCGGTCACCTCGTCGCCCACCTCCGGGAGTTCGACGAACACCACGTCGCCGAGTTCGTCCTGGGCGAAGTCGGTGATCCCGACCCGGACGGTACCGTCCTCGTGGTGGGCCCACTCGTGGGTTTCCAGGTAGCGGCGGTCCTCTGGGATCTCGAAGCTCATTCGTCCAGGAACCTCTTGTCCACGACAGTTGCCTTTTTCGGGTCGCCCCGGATCACGACCCGCACGTCCGTCCCCTCCTCGGCGTACTCGACGGGGACGTACCCCATCGCGATCGGGTGACCCAGCGTGGGACTCATGGTCCCGCTGGTCACCTCGCCTATCTCCTCGCCCTCTTCGGTTGTGATCGTGTATCCGGACCGGGGGATCCCCCGTTCCTCGGGTCGGAGGCCGACGATCCGTTCGTCGGGGCCCGCCTCGTCGACGGCCCGGAGGGCGTCCCGGCCGACGAACTCGTGGTCCAGGTCAACCGACCAGCCGATGTCCGCCTCGTAAGGTGTGCGCGGGTTGTCCCCGGGGTGGAAGTCCTGGCCGGAGAGCAGGAGACCTGCCTCCAGTCGGAGGGTGTCCCGGGCGCCCAGTCCGCAGGGCTGGCAGTCGATGGCGTCCCAGACCGCCCCTGCCCCGTCCCAGGGGAGGATCAGTTCGAAGCCGTCCTCGCCGGTGTAGCCGGTCCGGGAGACCTGGCACTCGACGCCCGCGACCGTCTCGTCGGTCGCGCCGAACCGCGAGAGCTCCGCCAGGTCGGGGGCGTCGGCCGCCTCGGCCACCAGTTCGACCGCGTCGGGCCCCTGGACGGCGAACATCGCGTAGTCCTCGGTGCGGTTCTCGACGGTCGCCATCAGGTCCCACCGGTCCCGGTGGTCGACCCAGCGCTCGTCGGTCTCGGCGTCGTGGCCCGCGTTGGGGACGAACAGGAACTCGCCGGAGGGCCGCCGGTAGACGACCGTGTCGTCGAGCATCACCCCGTCCTCGTCGGTGATCGCACAGTAGGTCGCCCGGCCGCGGTCGAGGTCGGCGACGCTATCGGTGAGTAGCCGGTCCATCAGCTCCGGGGCGCCGGGCCCCGAGACCTCGATTTCCCCCATGTGGGAGACGTCGAAGATGCCTGCCGACTCCCGGACTGCCTCGTGTTCGGTCCGGACGGAGTCGAACTCGACCGGCATCTCCCAGCCGCCGAAGTCGGTGAACTGGGCGCCGGCCGCCTCGTGGCGGTCGCGCAGGGGCGGTTGGCGGAGACTCATGTCCTGCGGGTGGCCCGCCGGGGAGTTATGCCTTCCCTCTCGGTCCACCCCGGCTGGGATCCCCCCGTCGGAGTACGGTTCGACGATCCCCGCATCTGTTTTACAGTAAACTTACCGTAAAAGGCACGAGACTGTTTCCCTCCGGCGTCCCACGGATCGGTACGAATAACCCATGCGCCGACGGATCGGAGTGTATGGTCGGCCTACGGGGGATCGTTCGCCAGGTGCTCGGTGTGGACCCCGCCGGAGACGGGACGGGCGAGGGTGCCGGTGGCGGCGAACCGAGGGTCGTCCTGTTCGTCGACGGTCCCAACGTCCTCCGCGACGAGTTCGACGTGGACCTGGACGAGGTCCGTGACACCGCGAGGGATCGCGGGCGAGTCACGGTCGCCCGCCTCTACCTCGACGAACGCGCACCGGGGGGACTGGTCCAGGCCGCCGAGGCCCGCGGGTTCGAGGTGGTGGTGACGAGCGGGGACGTCGACGTCCGTCTCGCCATCGACGCCACCGAGGCCGTCTGTTCGGGGACCGTCGACCTGGTTGCGGTCGCCTCCCGGGACACCGACTTCAAGCCGGTCCTGGAGGCCGCCGGGAGGAGGGGCCTCCGAACGCTAGCGATCGCACCCGGCGAGTACGGGCGGTCGGACGCCCTCGCCAACGCCGCGGACGAGGCCGTCGTCCTGGAGTGATCCTCGGACCGCCGGCTCAGACCCCGACCTCGGATCCGCCCTTGTAGACGGTCCGGACCTCGTGGAGGGCGCCGATGTCGTCGAGGGGGTCGCCGTCGACGACCGCCACGTCGGCGTGGTTGCCCGGTTCGAGGGTGCCCAGGTCCTCGGCGCCGAGGGCACGCGCCGCGACCCGGGTGCCGGCCTGGATGGCCTCGCTCTCGCTCATGCCGACCTCCTCGACGAACAGTTCGGCCTCGAGGACGTTCTCGCCGTGGGGGACCAGTTCGGGACCGAGGAAGTCGGTGCCGAGCGCGATGGGCACGTCCGCCTCGTAGGCCTTCTGCACGGATTCGAAGTGCGCCTCGCGGGCGTTGCGGGCCTTCTCCAGGCCGTACTCGGGGACGCCGTGCTCGTCGCCGTGCTCGCAGATCCGGTGCATGATGGCCAGGGTGGGGACGAACGTGGCACCCGTCTCGTGGAACGCCTCGATGACCTCGTCGGTCAGCCAGAACCCGTGTTCGATGGTGTCGACGCCGTTCTCCAGGGCGTTCAGGATGCCCTCGCTCCCCTGGGCGTGACTCGCGACCGGGATGCCGACGCGGTGGGCCTCCTCCACGACCGCCCGTATCTCGGCGTCGGTCATCTGGCTCTGGTCGGGGGCGTCCTTCTCCGAGAGGACGCCGCCGGTGGTCATTATCTTGACCAGGTCCGTGCCGTCACGGATGCGCTTGCGGGCCTCCTTCCGCCACTCCGTGGGGCCGTCGGCCAGCGACGAGATGCCCCGTTCGTCCTCCTCGCGCACCCACTGGTGGGGCAGGTAGTGGGCGTCGCCGTGGCCGCCGGTCTGGGAGATGCTCTTTCCGCTGGTGTAGACCCGCGGCCCCGGGATTGCCTCCTCGTCGACGGCGTCCCGGAGACCGATCCCCGTCGCCGATCCGACGTCCCGGACCGCGGTGAACCCCGCAGAGACGAGGTCCCGCAGGTCCGCCGTCGCCCGCGCCGCGCCCTGGGTCGGGGGGGTCCGGATCCAGTCGAAGGGGTCCATCGACCGCGTCCCCATCAGGTGCAGGTGGGCGTCGATCAGTCCCGGGATCACGGTCGACTCGGGATAGGTCACGTGCTCGGCGTCGTCCGGTACGTCGAGGGACTCCTGCCCGCCGATGTCCTCGACCCGGCCGTCCGCTACCAGGAGTCGGGCGTCCTCGATGGGACCGGCACCGGTTCCGTCCAGTAGTCGCGCACAGTCGATCGCCAGGTCAGTCATGCCACCCCCTTCGACACCGGGGGTTTTCGGTGTTTGGGGCGGCGGGGGAATTGCCGTAGTTCGGGCGAAAGGGAAAGGCCCTTACTCGCGGGTACCGGACCGGAGCGTGTTGGCGCGCCGGTAGTGAGCGATCCCGCAGGGATCGCGAATCACGGCGCGAGCGAGCGCCGGTGGTCTAGTGGTAGGACCTGAGCCTTCCAAGCTCATGGCCCGGGTTCAAATCCCGGCCGGCGCATTGCTCCCGAACAACACGAACGAGGAGCGACAGCGACGAGTGAGTCCGTGAGGGAGCAATGCGCTCGGGATTTGAACCACGCGAGACGCACTGCGAAGAAGCGAAGCGAGTGAGCAGAACCGTCTCGCCGTCGATCCGACTTAATTCTCACTCCGATGTGGAGAAAATAACCTTAAGTAAAATTCCGGACGCTCTTATGTAGAACTGCGGAAAGACCCGATAACGAGACAATCAACGATTGACTCGGTGGATTCACCAGCCAGAGTAAGTGAGCGAACAATATCGAAGGTGTGAGCGGCCTGTTCCAAGCCCTGCTTGAACAGGCCGCGGAACTTCCGTAGCCACGGTTGAATGAGCGAAAACAGGCACTCAGCTTGATTAATGTGGACGCCCTCTGGCGATACATACCGCTCTATGTGCACGACCGTCCGGTGGTCACGCTCCATTTCGCGGTACGGTACCTGTTTAGCGTAGCTCCGTCGTAGATACCTCTGCCTGTGAATCTGGCCGTTCTCCCCCGAGTACTGACGTCAACTGATCGGGTGGGTCAAGTCCCCGGCGTTCCCACGTCGCTACCATCGTCGAAAGTGTCTCGTGAATGCGGACTCCGGCTTCCGACCGGAGTCCGCCGAAGATTTTCCGCATCACTACCTGATCGCGCAGGCCCGCTCTGCGCGATTGTTCGTCGAGTCCACCTCTGGTTCGGTAACGAACGTCAGCCAACAGCCCAGCCCGTTCCTGATCTTCTCGGCCAATTGTGTGACTTCCTCGGCCTCGTAGTCCGCTCTCACCAACTCCTCCAGACACAGCGATGCCTGCGCCCGCCTTCGCTCGCGAGCGGAGGCAGGCGGGTCCTCCTCGTCGAAGGCGGTCAGATCGTCGTGGAGATCGTGCAATACCTCCGAGATCGGTTCCGCCTCTTCGTGACGCTCAGCAGTGTACGTCGCCTCCCGGAGCAGATGCGCCCAGCAACGCTGGAGCTTCCCGTGGTAGCTCGGATACGCCGACCACCCGTCACAACTCAGGGTGGCATCCTCGGCGAGTTCGTCGCCGAGGACCGCCTCCAGGACCTGGCTCCCGCGACTCTCGTCGACCGTGTAGAAGACATCCTCGTCGGTCACGAACGTCCAGACCCAGTGCTGGTCGCCGTCGACCGGAAAACCGGTTTCATCGCAGTAGACTACGTCGCTTTCCCGGACGCTGTCTTTGACCTCTTCGTACGCGGGTCGCAGCTGGTCTGCGACCCGCTCGGTCATGTTGTAGATCGTTCCCGGTGAGACCGGATGGTCAAGCTGCCAGTCGAACAGTTCGGCCTGTTTCCGATGCGGAAGCCGTCCGTGATAGCGGCGACGGGCGGTTTGGGCCAGCAGATGTGGCCCAAACCGCCCGGTCTCCGGACAGCCTGGGTGTTCGGCGATGACCTCGTTGCCACAGGCGCATTCCTGCTTTCCCAGCTCGTATTTCGTGACTTCGATTGGGACAGGGAGCGGAATATCGGCGATGATGCGGGAGACGTACTCGTCAGGATCGGTGAGAACGCGGTCGCAATCGGGGCAGCACGCCTCCCCGACCCGGATGGTCCGGTCCGGGTCGGGTGGAGGTTGGGTGGTTCCGTCGTGGCCGGGGTTGCATCCGGGTGAGGAGTCGCTGGCGGCGTCGGAGTCGCCGCCAGCGTCGTCATTCGCATCGCCTTGGGCCGAACTATCGTTCTGTGGCGGTTGTCCAGCACCGCCCTGTTTGCTGGACGGTCTGTGGGCGTTTTCGTACCGCTTGAGACGATTTTCAAGCTCCTCGATTCGTTCGTTCAGCTCGGCGTTTTGCTGGCGAAGAAACGCGTTTTCAGCGAGAAGAGCGAGATTCTGCTGGCGATGGATCGTCCGACCCGAAGAACGGATCGCCGGGGTCGAAGGACCCGGCGATCAGTCAAGCCTGGAACGCACGATTAGCGGCTGTTCGTCCTGCTCTTCCCTGAGCCCTACGATTTCACCCCGTCCGCTCCGCTAAACAGATACTGGTTGCGTAAGATCCTCCTCGAAGATGTTCATGTGGCCCCGTCCCAGATGGGACTAACGGGGATACGAGGATGTCCTCCCTCCTGCATAACCAACAAGTTCAATTCACTGTAATGTGAAATGATTGTAATGCGATCCCCAACCATTCCATTGCCGCCCGCTGGTTTCCGTTCGGACCCGCTCGGAAGCAGATCCGAACGGACTGAGAGGCATCACCTAGTCACGAATGTGTACAGCACCCTGAGGAACAACGAATCTAGAATGAACAACGGATCGAAAGGTGGGGAGAGACTTATCTGTTCGAATATTGAACGAACGGATTCCGACATCCCCGAAGAGACAGTCAACAGCTTAGTCAGGAACAACACCGACTTTGCTCTGAACCTCCATCGTGCGCTGATCGACCGGAAACCTGGAGAGAACCTCGTTTACTCGCCATTTAGCGTCTCGGTCGGGTTGGCGATGGCGTGGATGGGCTCGAGAGGGACGACGGAGGCGGAAATGCAGAGGGTCCTGGGCTTTCTCGACCAAGACGAGACACACCGGGGTTTCAATTATCTCTCAGCTTTGCACGTTGAAGTAGCAGCGTGACGAAGGTGGCTGCACGGACGGATGATGCCGATTACGGACTTCCTGTCGTGTACGCGTATGTTCGACGA